>JAHDVS010000004.1:98759-114640 GCA_023382435.1 Thermoleophilia bacterium | reverse complement strand
CTAGGTGCGGATCGAGGGCGAGGGCACGTTGCTTCGGATCTTCGTCGGCGAGTCCGACCGCTGGCACGGCAAGCCGCTGTACGAGGTGATCGTCGAGCGCGCCCGCGCCGAGGGGCTCGCCGGGGCAACCGTGCTGCGCGGGCTCGAGGGCTTCGGCGCCCACTCACGTGTCCACACCTCCAGAATCCTGCGACTGTCCGAGGATCTCCCGGTCGTGATCGAGATCGTCGACCGGCCCGAGCGGATCGAGGCGATCCTGCCCGCGCTCGACGAGCTGGTGGCGGAGGGGCTCGTGACGCTCGAGCGGGTGCGCGTGATCTCCTACCGCGCGCGCGCCGACGGCTGACCGGGGCTCAGGCGCCCCGAAACCGCGGCGGGCGCCGCTCGCGGAACGCGGCGGGCCCTTCCGCGGCATCGGCGCTTGCCCACACCTGCCGTGCCAGCTCCGCGATCGCGGCCTCCGACTCGGCCGTCAGCGGCCGCTCGCCCACGACGAGCTCGACGACTCGTTTCGTCGCCGCGACCGCGAGGGGCGCGTTGGCGACAACGGTGGCGGCATACGCGGCGGTGACGCCCGCGAGCTCGGCGGCCGGGACGACGCGGTTCACGAGCCCGATCGCGAGCGCGCGGACGGCGTCGATCTGCTCGCCCGAGAACAGGAGCTCCTTCGCGACCGCCGGCCCGACCAGTTCGACGAGGCGAGCGATCCCCTCGCGGCTGTAGAGGATGCCGAGGCGGGCGGGCGGCATCGCGAACCGGGCCCGCTCCGAGGCAAAGCGCACGTCGCAGCTGACGGCGAGGTCGCAGCCGCCGCCGGAGGCAACCCCGTCGATGCGGGCGACGGTGACAGCCCGAAGCCCACGCAGCCGCGAGCAGAGACGCTCGACCAGGTCGCGCTCCGCCCCCGCTGCCGGCGTGCCCGGGCTCGTCAGGTGAGTCACGTCGAAGCCGGCGCAGAACGCTCCGCCCGCCCCCGAGAGGACGACGACCCGCACGGCCGGGTCGGCCTCGATCCGCTCGAGCGCGACCAGCAGCTCCTCGATCAGCTTCGGCGTCAGCGCGTTTCGCTGCTCGGGGCGGTCGAGCAGGAGCTCGAGCACGCCCCCGCTTGCCTCCCCGGCGACGAGTCCGCTCACCGAGCTGGGGTCGGCCATCCGTCGATCGTACGGGGTCCGGGTCCCGGACCGGCGGGGCGGCACGTACGATCGGGCCATGCGACCGGCAACCTCACTCGCACGGCAGGTCGGCTGGCAGCGGCTCGTGCAGCGGTTTGCCTTCCGGTTTCTCTCGAACGTGGTCGCGCTGTTCGTGGCGTCGCTCGTGTTCGGCGGGATCGATCACGGCGGCTTCTGGACACTCGTGCTCGCCGGTCTCGTCTTCAGCGTCGTCAACGCCGTCGTCCGGCCGCTCGTGATCCTGCTCGCGCTGCCGGCGGTGATCCTGACGCTCGGGCTCGCGCTGCTCCTCGTCAATGCCCTGATGCTGTGGCTGACAGGTCAGATCGTCGGCAGCTTCGAGGTGTCGGGCTTCTGGACCGCGGTCGGCGGCGCCGTGATCGTCTGGCTCGCCAACACGGCGCTCGAGGCGATCCTGAGGCCGGAGGCGAACCTGTCCCCGCCGCCGGGGCGCGGCGGAGCCTGATCCGCTCCGCCTCGAACGGCGCGGGCGGCGAGCGCTCGGCTAGATTGCATACAAGAATGGCCAAGACCCTCTTCGATCGCGTCTGGGAAAGCCACGTCGTCCATGAGGAGCCTGGCGAGCCGGCGCTGCTCTACATCGACCTCCACCTGGTGCACGAGGTCACCTCGCCCCAAGCGTTCGAGGGGCTTCGGCTCGCAGGCCGGCGCGTCCGCCACCCCGACCTCACCGTCGCCACCATGGACCACAACGTGCCGACCGACGGGGGCCCGGTCACGGATCCGCTCGCTAAGGCCCAGCTCGAGGCGCTGCGGGCCAACTGCCAGGAGTTCGGGGTGCCGCTCCACGCGACGGGCTCCGGCCGAGAGGGGATCGTGCACGTGATCGGCCCCGAGCTCGGCCTGACCCAGCCGGGTATGACGATCGTCTGCGGCGACAGCCACACCTCGACGCACGGGGCCTTCGGGGCGCTCGCGTTCGGGATCGGCACGTCCGAGGTCGAGCACGTGCTCGCGACCCAGTGCCTGCCGCAACGAAAGCCGCGGTCGATGCGGATCACGTTCTCGGGCGACCGTGCCCCCGGTGTGACCGCCAAGGACATGATCCTGGCCGCGATCGGCCAGATCGGCGTCGCCGGCGGCCGCGGGCACGTGATCGAATACGCGGGCGACGCGATCCGCGCGCTCTCGATGGAGAACCGCATGACCGTCTGCAACATGTCGATCGAGGCCGGGGCCCGGGCGGGCATGATCGCCCCGGACGACACGACATTCGCGTACGTCGAAGGCCGCCCGGGCGCACCGAGCGGTGCCGCCTGGGAAGAGGCGCTCGGCCGCTGGCGCACGCTCGTCACCGACCAGGATGCCGCCTTCGACCGTGAGGTCGAGGTCGACGTCGCCGCGCTCGTGCCGCAGGTCACCTGGGGCACGAACCCGGGCATGGTCGCGCCCGTCACCGGCCGGGTACCCGATCCCGCCGCCGCGGCCGACCCGGAGGAGCGGGCCGCGCTCGAGCGGGCGCTCGCCTACATGGCCCTCGATCCCGGCACGCCGATCGCGGAGATCGCGATCGATCGGGTCTTCATCGGCTCCTGCACGAACTCGCGGATCGAGGACCTGCGCGCCGCCGCCGCGGTCGCCGCCGGGCGGAAAGTGGCCGGGACCGTCCGGGCGCTCGTCGTCCCCGGCTCGGCGCAGGTGAAGCGCCAGGCGGAGGCTGAGGGGCTCGACCGCATCTTCAGGGACGCCGGCTTCGAGTGGCGCGAGGCAGGCTGCTCGATGTGTCTCGGCATGAACCCCGACACGCTCGAGCCGGGCGAGCGCTGCGCATCGACATCGAACCGCAACTTCGAGGGCCGCCAGGGGAGAGGCGGCCGCACGCACCTCGTCAGCCCGGAGATGGCCGCGGCCGCGGCGATCGCCGGGCGCGGCGGCGACGGGCGGGGGCGCCCGGGAGGCCGGGCGTGCGCACGACCGGCCGGGTCGCGGTGCTCGACCGCCCCGACGTCGACACCGACCAGATCGTCCCGAAGCAGTTCCTGAAGCGGATCGAGCGGACGGGCTGGGCGGACGCGCTCTTCTTCGACTGGCGCCGCGATCCCGACTTCGAGCTCAACAACCCCGCGTTCGCCGGCGCGAGGATCCTGCTCGCCGGGCACAACTTCGGCTGCGGCTCCTCGCGCGAGCATGCGCCCTGGGCGCTCCAGGACTACGGGTTCGAGGTGATCGTGGCCCCGTCGTTCGCGGACATCTTCAACTCGAATTGTGTCCAGATCGGCCTCGTCCCGATCGTGCTCCCGCCAGAGCGGGTGCGGGAGCTGATGGCACTCGTCGACCGCGAGCACGGCTCGGAGCTGAGCGTTGACCTGGAGCAGCAGACGATCACCGCTCCGGGCGGCGAGGTGCTCCACTTCCCGTTCGACGCCTCCCAGCGACACCGGCTCCTGAACGGGCTCGACGACATCGGCGTCACGCTCGCCCGCGAGGCCGAGATCACGGCCTACGAGTCCGCACGGCCCGCGCCGATCGACACGCTCGCGGTCTCCTAACCGCCGGCGGCGGGGAGCCCGAGCCGGTCGAGGTAGCCGTCCAGCCGTGCCAGGGAGCGCGAGCCGAGCTCCCGCGCGGGCGGTCGCACCCGGCCGCCGACGGTCACACCGCGCCGGCCGAGCACGTGCTTGGCGCAGGCGTTGTAGTGGTGGATCGTCTGGAGCTCGTAGACGAGCAGCGGCAGCAACGAGAACAGGAGCCCCTCGGCTTCCTCTGACCGCCCGGCCCGCTCGGCCTCGTAGGCGGCCGCGAGCACGTCGACCGTGTCGCCCCCGGGCATGACGCCGTCGGCGCTCGCCCTGACGCAGTCGAGCAGGTACATGCCGCCGTTGCCGCCGAAGAGCAGCACGTCGTCTCCGAGCTCGGCCCGCCACGCCTCGATGCCCTCCGGCCCGGTCTCGAGCTTGACGCCGTGGATCCCCGGGGCCCTCGCGATCGCCTCGGCTACCGCCGCCGGTCCGACCTCGACGCCGAGGTACTCGGGCGCGTCCTGGAGCATCACGGGGGCGGACACGGCCCCGGCGACCTCGACGAAGAAGGCCACGGTCCCGTCCGTGTCGATGCCGGGCCAGAGCGGCGGCGGCAGCACGATTCCCGAAGCGCCGCTCGCCTCCGCGTGCCGCGCGAGCTCGAGCGACTCCTCGATGCTGCCGCCCGTCGCTCCCGCGAGCAGCGGCACGTCCCCGACCTCGCCCGCGATCGCCTCCACGACCCGCATCCGCTCCGCCGCGGTCAGGGAGTCGACCTCGCCCGCCAGCCCGAGGCAGACGAGGCCATGCGCGCCCGCCTCCAGCGCGAACCGGGCCGCGGCTCGCACGCCCTCCTCGTCGAGCGCGCCGTCGGGGCGAAACGGCGTGCAGAGCGAGGGGAAGATTCCGTGCCAGTCGGGCTTCATCGTCTCGGGCCTCCTCGGGAATCGGCGTCGGTTGCGATTCTGACCGACGCCGCGCTCAGGCGGGCAGGAGACCGTCGCGGGCGAGCCTCGGCGGCCGTCGTCGGCGCGCAGCACGGTATGGATGATCGTGATCTGCTCGACCTCGCCGGTCAGATCGTCGATCGTCATCCGGTCGCCGAGAAGACGCGGGCCCCGCGGCCTCCTTGGCGGCACGGCCGCGCCGGGGAAACACTCGTTAATCGACCCTTCATCGGCGGTTAACACGGCGACCCGACCGTTTAACGATCGACCGCTATAACCGGTGTCATGAGCGAGTTCGCAGCGTCTCCTCCCCCCGAGCAGCAGCCGCAGCCGCGCCCGTCTCGCCGTGGCCCGCGCCGCCTCGCCGGTCGGGTCGGGCCGCTTCTGGCGGCGAGCCTGGCCGGTGCCGGCATCGCGGTCGGGATCGTCGCCGCCGCCGACCTCGGCGCCGGCGGCTCGACGACGACGGTCGTCGAGCGGGTCGCGGGCGAGACTGCCCCGGCCGTCTTCGAGGCAAGCGGCGAGAGCCTGACGATGGGCGAGATCTACGAACGCGCGGCACCCGGCGTCGTGCGCATCACGGCCACCTCCTCGGGCGGAACCGGGGACCCGTTCGACTTCGGCCTGCCGCAGCAGCAGGAGGCGCTCGGCTCCGGCTTCGTGATCGACAAGACCGGGCACATCGTGACCAACTACCACGTCGTCGAGGGAGCCCAGGACATCCGGGTGGGCTTCTCCGGCCAGGAGCCGGTTCCGGCGACGCTGATCGGCACCGACCCCTCGACCGACCTCGCTGTCCTCAAAGTCGACGTCGCCGCGCGAGCCCTGATGCCGCTCCCGCTCGGCGACTCCGACGGGGTGGCGGTCGGCGACTCGGTGGTCGCGATCGGCAATCCCTTCGGGCTCGACCGCACGATCACGGCCGGCATCGTGAGCGCCGTCCAGCGGGGGATCACGGCCCCGAACGGCTTCCGCATCGACCACGTGATCCAGACCGACGCCGCGATCAACCACGGCAACTCCGGCGGACCGCTGCTCAACACGCGCGGCGAGGTGATCGGCGTCAACGCCCAGATCCTCGGCGCGGGCGGAGAGGGCAACGTGGGTGTCGGCTTCGCGATTCCGGTGAACACCGTGAAGGAGGTCGCGTCGCAGCTGATCGAGTCGGGCAAGGTCGAGCATGCCTACCTCGGGATCGAGATGCAGCCGATCACGGCCGAGCTCGCGAAGAACTTCCGCCTTCCCGTCGGCGAGGGCGTGCTGGTCGCGGCGGTACGCCCCGACAGCCCCGCCGCGGCAGCGGGCCTGCGCGGCGGCGACACCGCGGTCACGCTGAACGGGAGCGACTACACGCTCGGCGGCGACATCATCACGGCAATCGACGGCGAGCACGTGACCACCATGGAGCAGGTCCGCGAGGCGGTGGTCGGCAAGCAGCCCGGCGACACCGTGACCATCGAGATCAACCGAGACGGAGAGGCGATGACGCTGACCGCAACGCTCGGGCGCCAGCCGGCCACGCCGAACGGCTGAGACCGCCCGGGGGCCCCACCCGCGGGGCCCGGCTTCCGAGGCCTCCCCCTCCCTGGAGGCCGGAAGCATTCAATGGCCGGAGGCCCGACCTACCTGCCCGGGCCTCCGGCTTCCCTCCGCGTAGGGGCCGGACCCCCCGGCCCCTACGCCCCTGCGGCGACACCCTCGGCGAGCTCGGCCGCGGGGAGAGCGGCCAGCAGGGCCTCGAGGCCGACGCTGAAGACCGCCCGGGGGGTGCCCGCGGCGCACCAGACGGTCTGAAACCGGGAGAGCGAGGCGTCGACGACGGTTCGCAGCGGTCGGTCGTGTCCGAGCGGGGGGACACCGCCGACAGCGAAACCGGTCGCGGCCCGGGCCTCCACGGCGCTGGCCAGCCGAGCGTCCGGCCCGAACCACTCGAGGCGTACGCGGCGGTCGCCCGCGCACAGGCACAGCGCCGGCTCGCCGCCCGCGACCAGCACGAGCGACTTCACGATCTGGCCGACCTCGCAGCCGACTGCGGCCGCGGCCTCCTGGGCGGTGCGCGTCGAGTCCGCAAGCTCCCGGACCTCCACGTCCAGCCCGAGCTCCCCCAGGCGCCGCTGCACCTTCAGTGCGGTCGGATGCACGGGCTGAGGCTAGCGGCGATGACGGTACGATGCCCCGATGGCTCCGCGCTCCGAGACGATCCACGTCGCCGGCATTCGCTGCGAGCGCTGCGTGCAGCGCCTCGCCGGCGCGCTCGGCGAGCTCGAGGGGCTCGAGTCGGCGAGCGCAAACCTCATGGGCGAGGTTGCGCTCGCCTGGGACGACGAGCGGCTCGACCGCGGGAAGATCGTCGCCGCGCTCGCCCGGGCGGGGTTCCGGCCGGTGGCGCCGCGGGAATAGGGGCGCTCGAGAGCCCGTTGCGACTCGATGGAGTGGTAGCGTCCGCCTTCGTGACCGAGCCCGAGCCTGAGACCGCCGCCCGCCGGATCGCGGGCGAGGCGCGCGACCGCATCCGCTTCGAGGAGGACGCGCTCCAGTACGCCGACCAGGTCTACCGGGTGGCGCGGCGGCTCGTTCCCTCGCGCGAGGAGGCGGAGGACCTGGTTCAGGACACGTACACGCGCGCGTTTCGCAGCTGGCGCTCGTTCACGCAGGGCACGAACATGCGAGCGTGGCTGTTCCGGATCCTGACGAACCTGAACATCGACCGGGGGCGGCGCAACCAGCGAACGCCCGATCTCCAGCCGATCGAGGAAGGCGACTACTTCCTCTACAACCGGCTCGAGGAGACCGGGGGCAGCGAGGACGAGCAGGTCGTCGAGAAGCTCTCCCAGGACGGGGTCGTGCAGGCCCTCGCAGCGATCCCGCACGACTTCCGGGACGTGCTCGTACTCGTGGACATCGGCGAGTTCAGCTACAGAGATGCGGCGCAGATCCTCGACATCCCGATCGGCACGGTGATGTCGCGCCTGCACCGCGGCCGGCGGATCCTGAAGCACGAGCTCGCGGAGCAGGCGGTGGGACAGGCATCATGAATGGTGTGGGGAGGCACTGATGGAGGACTGCGGAGACCCGTGCATCAAGTGCGAGGAGCTCCTCCAGCCGTACGTCGATCGGGAGTTGACCGATGAGGAGCGGATCGAAGCGGAGGCTCACCTGGCTCTGTGCGGGTACTGCGCGAGGCGCTACCGGTTCGAGTCGACGCTGCGACGCTACGTGCGCAAGTGCTGCGAGGAGCAGATGCCGGTGGAGCTGAAGGAGAAGCTCCTGGCGCTGCGCACGCCGCTGCTCTAGAGGCGGGGTCTCACACCGCGCGGGGGCGCTGTAGGGGCGGGACTTGTCCCGCCCGGGTCAGCCGGCCCGGTCGGCGCCGACGATCACGACGAGCCGCAGGGGATCGTCGCCGCCGGGGAGGGCGATCGTGCCGACTCCGAGTTGAGCGGCGAGGCGCTCGGCGATCGGGCGGGCGCCGGGCGGGAAGTAGACCCGGGTTTCGCGATAGCCGGCCTCCTTCGCCTTCGCCACGGTACCGATGCGATAGGCGAGCGCGGCGACCTCGTTCGCGACCCGCGCGGCGACGGTGCGCTTCCCGGCACCGCTGTAGACGTCGACCTGGATCTCCCACGGCTGCGGCAGGCTCGGCGCGGCCGCCGCGGTGGGCTCGGCGGGGAGGGGCGCCGCGACCGGCGAGGGCGCATCGGCACGCAGGCCGGGGAGCACGAGCCCCCAGCCCACGGCGGCGCAGACGGCGGCCAGGGCCGCGGCCGCGAGCAGCCGCCCGGGCGCGAGCACCTCGACGAGCCGGGGCGGCACGGGCAGACCGGCGAGCTGGCGTGCCTCGCGTCGGGAGACCCCGAGCGCGGTCGCGTAGACGAGCGTGGCGGCGAGAGCGGCCTCGGCTGACTCGAAGCGGTAGACGCGCGCTTCCTCGAGCGAGCGGACTGCTTCGGGATCGAGATCAGCGCGAGCCGCAGCCTCCTCGACGGACAGTCGGCGGCGGACGCGGGCAGCGCCCAGCGGGGATGCGACCATGGTCGCCTCGCTATTCGCCGAGCAGGCTCTCGACCCTGCGCAGGTCGTCCTCCGTGTCGACGTCGCCGGGCTCACCCAGGTCGTCGCAGGGCACGAGCACGGGCTCGAGTGCGCGCGCACCGGCGTCCGGCACGTCGCCCCAGACCCGGCGGCCGAGCACGACCGGGTGCCCGCGCTCCCCGCTGTAGCTGGCGGCGACGACGTCGGCGGTCCCGTCTCGCCAGGCGGCGAGCACCCGCTCGATCGCCCCCGGTGCGAGCAGGGGCCCGTCGGCGAGGCAGACGACCGCGGCCTCGACCCCGGGCTCGAGCGCGGCGAGGCCGGCCCTGAGCGACGCGCCGGGCCCACGCGCCCAGTCGGCGCATTCGACGAGGCGCGCGCGGCTGCCGGGCTCGAGCGGGTGGGCGCCGGCGACGACGACGATCTCGTCGACAGGGGCCCGTTCGAGGCTACGCAGGACGTGGGGCAGGAGCAGCCGCTGCTTGGGGCCACCGAAGCGGCTCCCCTCGCCGGCCGCGAGGACGACCGCGGCGATCATCGAAGCCGCTCGAGCGCGCGCCGCACGAGCGCCCGGGTGACGTCGACCTTCCAGGCGCTGCCGGGCAGCGGCCGGGCCGTGTCGAGCCCGGCCGGCGAGTCGAGCAACCAGGGGATCGGCGCGACGGCGGCCAGCGCGATCCGCGTTTCCTCGCCGGTGCGGACGGCGGCGACGCCGACCTGGAGGCTCCCGAATGCCCGCCGGTCGGCGGCGCGCAGGTAGACGCTCGCGTCGGGGGCGGGCACGTCGAGCGCGAGGACGAGCTCGCCCGGCTCGAGCGTGGTCAGGCTGCGGTTGTCGGAGGTCGGTAGCCGGTAGAGATCGGCGAGCGGCAGGCTGCGGCGCGTCGTGCGCACGGTGGCGCCGAGAGCGAGCAGCGCGGCGGCGGGATCGGACTGGTGGGCGGACGCGCACGGCTCGGTCGCGAGGATCGCGTGCTCGCGGTGCTCCCCGTCGCGCGCGTGGCAGCGCTCGCCGCCGTGCAGGTAGCAGGGAAACGAGAGCCGCCAGTACCAGCAGCGGGTCGTCTGGAGCAGGTTGCCGCCGATCGTGCCGGCGTTGCGAAGCTGGGGCGAGGCAGCGACCCGACAGGCCTCGCGCAGCGCCTCGGGCACCGTCTCGGAGCGGGCGAGCTCGGCGAGGGTCGTTGCGGCCCCGACCGTCGTTCCGTCGACTCCGGCGGGCAGGAGCCTCCGCACGTCGACGAGCCGAACCGGACCTGTCCCGGGGCCTGGCCCCCGGACATGTCCCCCCGGGCGGACGAGGCCGTCGCGGGCGAGCACGAGCACCTCGGTGCCCCCGGCGAGCGCGATGCCGCCCGCCTCGAGCTCCCGGACGGCCTCGTCGAGGCTAGCGGGACGGGCGAGCACGGGCGGGCTTCGGGCTGCGGGCGGGCGGTTCCGGCCATGTCCCGGGGCCAGGCCCCGGGACATGGCCCTCGGGGACGGTGGCAGCGCGGTCGCGCTCGCGCAGGGCGCGCAGCAGCTCGGCGCGGCCGATCGGGAGGCTGCGGACGGCGGCGCCGGTGGCGTCGCGGATCGCGTTGGCGACGGCGGCGGCAACGGGGATGATCGGCGGCTCGCCGAGCCCCTTCGCGCCGAGGCTCGTCAGCTCGGGGTCCGGGAGGTCGATCAGCTCGGCGACGATCTCGGGCACGTCCGCGACGGTCGGGATGCGGTAGGCCTCGAGCGTCTGGGTGAGGACGGCGCCTGTCGCTGGGTCGAGCAGCCGCTCCTCGCAGAGCGTATGGCCGAGGCCCTGGATGATCCCGCCCTCGATCTGGCTGCGGGCGCCGAGCGGGTTGATCACGCGGCCGACGTCGTGGATCGCCGCGACCCGCTCGACCCTGACCTCGCCGGTCTCGACGTCGACGGCAACCTCGGCGACGTGGACGCCGAACGTGAGCACGCGCCGCCCGGCGGGGTTGGGGCCGCGCGCGCCCTTGCCGAGGATCTGCGCATCGCCGAGCGGGCCGAGCACCTCCGCGAGCGGCCAGGCGCGGCCGTCGCCCGCGGCTACGCCCCCGTCGCGTAACGTGAGCTCGCCCGCATCGGCACCGTAGCGCTGGGCGGCGAGGTCGAGGATCTGGGCGGCCGCGTCCGCGGCGGCGGCCCGCACCGCCGGTCCCATGCTCGGTGTCGTCGAGGAGCCGGCCGCGAGCGACGCGTACGGGCCGCGCTCGGAGTCGCCGAGGGTCACGTCCACCCGCTCGAGCGCCAGCCCGAGCTGCTCGGCCGCGATCTGCGCGAAGACGGTCTTCGCGCCGGTGCCGATGTCCTGACCGCCGGTGACGACGACCGCCCGCCCGTCGGAGCCGACCCGCACCCAGGCGTAGGAGGGCGGGCCCCCGCCCCCGTACCAGACCTGGCTGGCGAGCCCGACGCCGCGCCGCCAGGGGCCCTCGGAGCGCGCGCGCACGACACCGCGGCGGGCCCAGTGCGGCTCGGCGCGGCGGTAGCACTCGAGCAGGTTCTTCGCCGAGAACGGCTGGCCGCGCACCGTGTCCTTGTCGGCATGGTTGCGGCGGCGCAGCTCGAGCGGGTCGAGCTCGAGCCTCGCGGCCAGCTCGTCGAGCAGGCACTCGAGCCCGAACGTGCCCTCGACGAAGCCGGGGGCGCGAAACGCCGCGATCGGCGGCGTGTTCAGCTTCGCGCCGTGCTCGACCGTGCGGACGTTCTCGCACGCGTAGAGAAGCTGGAGCGGGCCGGCGACGGACGCGACCCACCCCTCCCAGCCGACCGCGATCGTGAACTCGCCGCCGAGTGCCGTCAGGGTGCCGTCGGAGCGGGCGCCCGCCGTGAGTCGCTGGACGGTCGCGTTGCGGCTTCCGGTGGCGACGTTCTCCTCGTGGCGGGTGAGCGCGCAACGGACGGGACGGCCCGTGCGGCGGGCGAGCTCGGCGGCGACATGGGTGTAGTCGCCGGCGTGGTTCTTGGCGCCGAAGCCGCCGCCCATCGCCCGGCAGACCACGCGAACACGGTCGGGCGGCAGGCCGAGCTCCTCGGCCACCTCGGCCCGGACGCCCCAGATGTGCTGCGTCGAGGTGTAGACGGTCAGGGCGCCGCCTTCCCACTCGCAGACGGACTGGTGCGTCTCGAGCGCGTTGTGGAGCACGCTCTGGGTGCGGTACTCGGCGCTGACGACGGCGTCCGCCTCGGCGAGGCCGCGCTCGAGGTCGCCACGCTCGTAGCGGCGCGGCTCACCGTGGAGTGACCCGGCCCGCACCGCCTCCTCGGGGTCGAGCAGCGGCTCGAGCACGTCGTACTCGACGTCGATCCGGGCGAGCGCGGCGAGCGCCTGGCCGAAGCGGTCGGCAGCGACGGCGGCGACGGGCGCGCCCGGGTAGGACGGCTCGCCGGTCAGGCAGCGCAGCTCGCCCGGGCCGAGCACGGCCCGCACGCCGGGCAGGGCCAGCGCGGCGGCGAGGTCGATGCGGGTGACGCGCGCCCGCGCGTGCGGGCTGCGCAGGAGCGCGGCCTGGAGCATCCCGGGCGGTGAGAGGTCAGCGGTGTAGCGGATCTCGCCGCGGGCGCGGGCGTGCCCGTCGATGCGCGGGGCGGGCCGGCCGACGACGGCGAGCGGGCCGGCGGGCCAGGGGTCGAGCGGGTCCTCCTCGACGAACGTCCAGACGTCCTCGTAGCGGCCCTCGACCTCCTTCTCGGTGCGGATCAGCCGCGCCACGAGGCGATCGCCTCCTCGATCCGGGGATAGGCGCCGCAGCGGCAGAGGTTGCCTGCCATCGCCTCGCGGATCCGCCCGGGCGACGGGTCGGGCTCCTCGGCGACGAGCGCGGCGGCGGAGACGATCTGGCCGGGCGTGCAGAAGCCGCACTGGAGCGCGTCGGCGCGGACGAAGGCGTCGACGAGCGGGTGGTCGCGCAACCCCTCGATGGTGGTGACCTCGCGCCCGTCGACGGTCCAGGCGAGCGTGATACAGGCGAGCACCGGGACGCCGTCGAGTTGCACGGTGCAGGCGCCGCAGTGCCCTTCGGCGCAGGCGATCTTGGTGCCGGTGAGGCCGAGGTCGCCGCGCAGCACCTCGGCGAGCGTGCGCAGCGGCGGCGGGTCGAGCGTGTGGGCCTGGCCGTTGACCGTGAGCTCAAGCATGCGCGGTCAGCGCCTCGATGTCCGCCAGGTGGATCAGGCGGAACACGGAGCGGCCGAGGTGGTGTCGCTCGGCCTCCTCCTCGAGCTCGGGCACCATCCGCCAGAGGTCGCGCGCGCAGGCGAGCAGCTCCTCGATCCGCTCGTGGGTCTCGGCGTGGCCATCGCGCTCGGCGGCGGCGTTGAGGGCGAGGCCGAGCGCCCCGATCACGTCGGGCTGCCGTGTCCAGAGCAGCGGCGTCGCCATCGTCAGGTAGCTGTGGATGCGGGCGAACGGGATCGGCTGCACGAGCGTGCGCGTCGCGAGCTTCGGCGGCGAGGCCGGCGGCGGCGGCTCCCCGTCCGCGATCCGGGCGGCGTTGCCGCCGAGCAGGCCGCGGATCTCCTCCTCGGAGAAGCCGGCGAGCCGGGCGACCCGCAGCGCGAGCAGGAGCGACTGGGGCTGCTGCCCGTACGGGTAGTCGGAGGCGTAGACGAGCTGCCCGGGGGAGACGCGGCAGAAGAGGTCGAGGACGTCGACGGCGCTCCAGATCGAGGTGTCGAAGTAGACGCCCGGGTGGCCGGCGAAGGCTCCGGCAAGCGCCGCGAGGTCAGCGATGCCGCCGTGCGCGATGATCAGTCGCGCCTCGGGATGGCGGTCGACGAGGCGCGCGAGGTGGTCGGCGATCGGCGGCAGTCCGCGGCCGCCGTGGATCAGGATCGGGACGCCCCGTTCGGCCGCGAGCGCGAACACCGGCTCGAGACGATCGTCGTTGAGGAGGAAGCCCTGCGCGCGCGGGTGCAGCTTGATCCCGCGGGCGCCGAGGTCGAGGCAGCGAACGGCCTCCTCGACCGGCCTCTCGAGGAGGTCGAGCCGGACGAACGGGATCAGCGTGCCGCCGGCCCGCTCGGCCGCCGCGAGCGTGCGGTCGTTGGCGGCCCGGAAGCCGGGGTGGCGGTCGGGCTCGTCGAGGCAGAAGCAGAACGCGCGGCGCGCCCCGGAGTCGCGCAGGAACGCGAGCAGGCCGTCGAGCGGGGCGACGAACCCGTCGATGTCCTCGCCGCAGTGGACGTGCGCGTCGAAGATCTCGGCCCCGGGCGGAACGAGCCGCCGCAGCTCGGCCTCGTAGAGGGAGAGCAGCTCGCCGGCCCGCTCGAACGCGTCCTTCACTCGTCCGACGATACCGGAACGCTCCGGGCCCGCCCATGCGGCGCGGCCGCTACGGGAACAGGCGGTTTCGGCCCGGGCCGCCGCGGAGCACGTCCACGCCCCGCCCGCCACGCAGGACATCAGCGCCGCGCCCGCCGCGCAACGTGTCATCGCCCGCGCCACCGCGCAAGACATCAGCGCCGCGACCGCCCACCAGCAGGTCATCCCCGCCCAGGCCCACCAGCAGATCATCGCCGCCGAGCCCGCAGACCACATCCGCGCCCGGGGTGCCACGCAACACATCCGGGCCCGCCGTCCCGCGGATCACGCCCGGGCGCTGACACAGCGGCAGAGAAGCCCCGGCCACCAGCACCGACACCGAGCGCTCCACCGAGCCGACGCCCCGACCGCTCGCGATCGCCGTCACCTCGAACGGGCCCGCCGCCGCAAACCGCACCCCAACCTCCACCGCAACCGACTCGCGCGCCGCCAACGACCCAAGCGGGCACACGACCAGCGCGCCGCCAGCCGGGACGCACAGCCCCCGGCCCGCCCCAGCCGACACCAGCTCAGCCCCGGCCGGCAACACCACACGCAACCCAACCCCGCCCACCGACGCCGTCCCGCCGACCCGCACGGTAAACCCGAACTCCACCAGCCCACCCACCGGCACGGACGCGGGCGAGCTCTCGCCGTCGAGCTCCAGCCACACCGCCCCCACGGCCAGCGACACCGACGCCGAGTTGTTCGCGGTCGACGACTCAGCCTCCACCGCCGGCGCCGACGCCGTGTTCACCACCGGCCCCCGCGCCATCGCTTCCGCCACGATCGTCACGGTCGCGCCCGCGCCCACCGCCAGCGAGCCCAACGCGCAGGTCACCGTCCCCGAGGCAAAAGAGCACGACCCCTGCGACGCCACCGCCGACACGAACCGGAGCCCCGCCGGCAACGGATCGCTCACCACCACCCCCGACGCCGCTGCCGAACCCGCATTCGACACCACCAGCGTGAACGTCACCTCCCCACCCACCAGCACCGAGCCCGGCGACACCGACTTCGACACCACCAGATCGGGCGCCCCCCCCGCCACCTTCGCCACGAACGCGTCCTCGCCGCCGTTGTAGGTGAGATCGGGGCCGCCCACGACGGGGAAGCTCGCCTCGGACGACTCGGTGTAGCCGGCCACGTAGGCGGCACCGGCCCCGTCGACCGCGACCCCGTAGCCGGCGTCGTAACCCGAGCCGCCGACGTAGCCCGCATAGGCGAGGCCCGACCCGTCCGCCGCCACCTTCGCCACGAACGCGTCCCGGCCGCCGTTGAACGTGGAGTCCGGGCCGTCCGCCGCCGGGAAGCTCGCCTCGGACGACTTGGTGTAGCCGGTGACGTAGGCGGCGCCCGCGCCGTCGACCGCGATCCCGCGGCCCGCGTCTTCGCTCGAGCCGCCGATGTAGCCGGCGTAGACGAGCCCCGAGCCGTCGGCCGCCAGCTTCGCCACGAACGCGTCACCCGCGCCTAACCCGGGGGTATCGCCGTTGTACGTCGGGTCCGGGCCGCCCAGGACCGGGAAGCTCGCCTCGGACGAGCGGGTGTTGCCGGTGACGTAGGCGGCGCCCGACCCGTCGACCGCGACCCCGTAGCCACCGTCCAAGTCCGTGCCGCCGACGTAGCCCGCATAGGCGAGGGCCGTCCCGTCCGCCGCCACTTTCGCCACGAACGCGTCCCAGTCGCCGTTGTGGGTGAGATCGGGGCCGCCCACGACGGGGAAGCTCGCCTCGGACGAGTTGGTGTGGCCGGCCACGTAGGCGGCGCCGGCCCCGTCGACCGCGACCCCGTAGCCGGCGTCGAAACTCGAGCCGCCGACGTAGCCCGCATAGGCGAGGGCCGTCCCGTCCGTCGCCACTTTCGCCACGAACGCGTCCCAGTCGCCGTTGTGGGTGAGATCGGGGCCGCCCACGACGGGGAAGCTCGCCTCGGACGA
>JAHDVS010000004.1:89995-98659 GCA_023382435.1 Thermoleophilia bacterium | reverse complement strand
CGCCGTTGTGGGTGAGATCGGGGCCGCCCACGACGGGGAAGCTCGCCTCGGACGACTCGGTGTAGCCGGTGACGTAGGCGGCGCCCGCGCCGTCGACCGCGACCCCGTAGCCGTTGTCCGTGCCCGTGCCGCCGATGTAGCCCGCATAGGCGAGGGCCGTCCCGTCCGCCGCCACTTTCGCCACGAACGCGTCCTCGCCGCCGTTGTAGGTGAGATCGGGGCCGCCCACGACGGGGAAGCTCGCCTCGGACGACTCGGTGTAGCCGGTGACGTAGGCGGCGCCCGACCCGTCGACCGCGATCCCGTAGCCGCGGTCCGAGCCCGTGCCGCCGATGTAGCCGGCGTAGACGAGACCCGAGCCGTCCGCCGCCACTTTCGCCACGAACACGTCGTCCGAGCCGCCGTTGTAGCCGAGGTCCGGGCCGACCGCCGCCGGGAACGACGCCTCCGACGAGGAGGTGTAGCCGGCAACGTAGGCGGCGCCCGTCCCGTCGACCGCGATCCCCTCCGCGTAGTCCACTGACGTGCCGCCCAGGAAGCCCGCGTACACGAACTGGACGGGATCGATCACGAGCGGCAGCGCCCGATCGAAGGCGCCGGCCGTGAAGCCGAAGCTGCCGTCGCCGGCCACCCGAAACGCCGACTCGACCGGCAAGCTCCCGTCGCCCGCCGCCGGCTGGAAGCTCAGCGGGCGCCCGTCCCGAAGCTCGCGGACAGACGTCGCCACCACCAGCTCACCCGACCCCGACACCACCGGCGCATCCCCACCCCGGTAGGCCAGCCGGATCACCGACGGATCCACCCCCACCGCCAGGCGGAACTCGTACTCGAGCCGGCCCCCGTCACCCTTGAACGCGACATCGACACCGGGCCAGACGTCCCGGTACACCACCCCCGCGAACGTCGCCGCCCCCGACACCCACTCCGCACGCGACCCCTTGAAGAAGCTCACCACCCCCGGCAGGGGCTCCACCCCCACCGGGTCGACCTCACGCCCACCCACGAACTCGAGGCGCACCACATGACGAGACCCCTCGCCCGCAAGCGCGTACGTCACCCCCGCGGCGGTGAAAAACACCTGCGCGTCCCCGCCCGGCAGGTGAAACGCCACCCGCGAATCGAGCTGCCCCTCGTTGGCCACGAACGAGAGCGGCAACCCAGCCAAGACACCCCCGGCCGGCGCAGACTCGGGTGCGGACACCGGCGCAGGCGCAACCGGCAACGACGGGGCCGGCAACGACCCCGACCCGCCCAGTACAGCCGCAGCCGCCACCGCAAGCAGAGCCCCCGCCAGCACGAACGCCGCCCGCGGCAACCCCGCCCAGCCCGCCAACCCGAGACGCATCCCGACGAGCCTAACCGGGCCGCAGGACAAAGGACAACGTAGGGGCGGACCCCGACCCGCCCGTACGGCGCGGCCGGCTGGCGCTCAGGCGGGCGCCGGCAGCAGCGCCTCGAAGCGCGCCGCGTCCTCGAACGGGCCGATCAGCGCGAGGTTCAGGCGCTCGTCGCGGATCACGTCGGCCGCGACTCGCTGGACGTCCTCGGCGGTGACGGCGTCGTAGCCGGCGAGCACCTCGTCCGGCTCGCGCACCCGGCCCTCGAGCACCTCGCCGCGCAGGCCGAACACGATCATTCCCTTCGGGTCCTCGAGCGAGAGCACGAGCCGGCCCTTCGAGTAGTTGCGGGCCTTCTCGAGCTCGTCCGCGGCGACCGGCTCGTCCGCGATCCGGCGGAACTCGCCCGCGATCGTCCGGATCGCCTCGTCGATCCGCTCGATGTCGACGCCCGCCTGCGCGAACAGGGTGCCCGTGTCGGTGTAGCCCTGGTTGTAGCCGTACACGTAGTAGGCGAGCCCGCGGCGCTCGCGCACCTCGGTGAACAGGCGCGACGACATGCCGCCGCCGAGCACGGTGGCGACGAGCGAGAGCGCGTAGCGGTCCGGGTGGTCGATCGGGTAGCTGTGCACGCCGAAGCGCAGGTGCGCCTGGTCGGAGGCCTTCGTGTGCACGCGCACGCGCGGGGTGGCCTGGTCGATCTCGACCGGAGCGGGCTCGGGCGTCTCCCCGCCCGCGACGTCCCCGAGCAGCCCCTCGAGCCGCTCGGGAAGCCCGTCGCCTAGCGCTCCGCCGACCCCCGCGACGATCCGCGGGGCCCGGTACCAGCATCCGAGATAGTCGAGGAACGTATCGCGGGTCGCCGCTCGGACGGTCTCCTTGGTGCCGATGATGTCCCACCCGAGCGGCTGGTCGCCGTAGAGGAGGCTGTCGTAGACCGAGTCGACGCAGTCGCGCGGCGTGTCGAAGTACATGTTCATCTCCTCGACGATCACGCCCTTCTCGCGCTCGATCTCGTCCGGGTCGAACAGCGAGTTGCGGATCATGTCGACGAGCACGTCGAGCGCGACGTCGCGATGCTCGGCCGCGCACTTGACGTAGTAGCCCGTGTACTCCTTGCCGGTAAACGCGTTGAACTCGCCGCCGATCGCGTCGATCTCGCCGGCGATGTCGCGGGCGGTCGGCCGCCGCTCCGTCCCCTTGAAGAACATGTGCTCGGCGAAGTGCGCGATCCCGCTCGTCTCCCTCGTCTCGTAGCGGGAGCCGGTGGCGAGCATGAGAAAGCAGGCGACCGATTTCGCCTGCGGCATCGGCGCGGTCAGGACGCGCAGGCCGTTCCCGAGGGTCGTGCGTTCGAACGAGGCCGCCACGGCCCGCATGCTAGCTACGCCGCCCCACCGGGAGCCGCCAGGTCGTCGAGCTCGACCAGCACCCGCTCGACCTCCTCCGCGGTGTTGTAGTGGACGAAGCCGACCCGCACGGCGCCGTCCTCGAGCCCGAGGCGCCGCATCACCTCGAGCGCGTAGTAGTTGCCCGGCCAGACGGCGATCCCGCGCTCGCCGAGCGCCTTCGCCACCTCCCAGGCGGACCGGGTCGGGTGCGTGAGCGCGAACGTCGGGGTGCGCCCGTCCGGGCCGGCGGGCCCGTGCAGCCGGTAGCGGGCGGGCAGCCCGTCGAGGAAGCGGCGCGACAGCTCGCGCTCGTGCGCGCGGATCGCGTCCCAGCCGACCGAGCGGACGTACTCGACCGCGGCGGCGAAGCCGGCGAGCGCCTCGTGCGGCTGCGTGCCGGTCTCGAAGCGGTGCCCGATCGGCTCGTCGTCAGCGGGTCGGACCTTGTAGGGGCGCCAGCGCTCGAGTACTTCCCGGCGGCCGTAGAAGAGCCCGAGGTGCGGCCCGAAGAACTTGTACGGCGAGCAGAGCAGGACGTCGGCGCCAGCGGCGCGCACGTCGATCGGGCCGTGCGGGGCGAAGTGCACCGCGTCCACCCAGGCAAGCGCGCCCGCCTCGTGCGCGAGGTCCGCCACGCGCCGCACGTCCGTGACCGTCCCGACCGCGTTCGAGGCCCACGGGAAGGCGACGATCCGGGTGCGGCCGGAGAGCTTGTGCTCGAGGTCGGCGAGGTCGAGGCGGCAGTCGCCGGTCAGCTCGACGAGGCGCACGACGAGGTCGCGGTCGCGGGCCAGCTCGAGCCAGGGAGCGACGTTCGCGTCGTGGTCGAGCCGGGTCGCGACGATCTCGTCTCCGGGCGCGAGCTCCCGGCCGGCCGCGCGGGAGAGCGCGAAGTTGAGCGTGGTCATGTTCGGCCCGAAGCCGACCTCGTCGGGCGAGCAGCCGAGGAACGCGGCGGCGGCGATCCGCGCCCGGGAGACGACGAGGTCGCTCTCGCGGCTGGTCGCGAACGGGCCGCCGAGGTTCGCGTTCGACTCCGCGAGGTAACCGGCGACCGCCTCGATCACGGTGTCCGGCACCTGCGTCCCGCCGGGCCCGTCCAGGAACGCGAGCGGGCGGGCGAGCGCGGGGAAGCGCCGCCGCAGCGCGGCGACGTCGAGGGCGGGAGCGGCCACGGCCGCTCCCTACGCGCCGGTGTAGGGGAGGTCGGCCTCCGTGACCGTCCGGTAGCTCCCCGGGACGGGCGTCTCGCAGGGGTGGATCTCCCGGTTGTCGAGCAGGAAGCGCTCGCGCGCCGCCACGTCGTAGGCGAGCCGGTCGAAGTAGCGCTCGAGGATCTCCTCGGACTCGGCCTCGACGACGAACGTGAGCGTGACCCGGTACGGCACCGGGACTGATCCTAGCCGCCCGGCGAGGCGGCGCCGCGGCCAGCGTCGAGCTTCGCGCCGATGCAAGCGCAACCCGGGAGGCCGCCATGTCGCACGGTGGGGCGCGCGCGCAGGCCCGCCTGGTCGGTTCTAACCAGGCAACGGGCCGGTCTCGGTGCCGTTGACCCGCCACGTGTAGGCGGGCTTCGCGGTCAGCGAGTTGCCGACGAAGCAGTCCCGCTCGGCCTTGGCGAGCAGTGCGGGGACGTCCCCGGCGGCCGGCGCCGGCTCGATCGAGACGTCGAAGCCGATCGCCGTCTCGACGATCGCGTAGCGGCCGTCCGCCTCACGCTGCGTGACCGTGCAGCGCATCTCTGCGGCCGCCTCGACCGTGGCTTCGCGCGCGTGAAAGCGCAGGCTCTTGAGCGTGCAGAGGGCGACGCCGGCAAGCAGCCAGTGCTCGGGCAGCCAGGTCTCCGGGGCCCGGACGGGGTCGTCGCCCTCGGCGAGGACGGTGCCGTCCAGGCCGAGCGACGCGGAGAACTCGAACGTTCTCGCTCTGACGGGGCTCACACCCACGACCTTACGCGATCGCGCAGCAGGTCGCCAGGAAAAAGTGCGTCCGACGCGGTCGCTACGCTGCTCCAGACCCATGGCTAACGACGTTCGCCGCCGCCAGATCCTCGAAACCGCCGCCCGGATCCTCGAGCGGGAGGGGCGCGAGGCCCTGACGATGCGCCGGCTCGGTGCCGAGCTCGGGATCCGGGCGCCCTCCCTCTACAAGCACCTGGCGGGCAAGGAGGAGATCGAGGCTGCGCTTGCCGCCGCGGGCTGGGAGGCGCTCGCCGCCGAGGCCGGCGCAGCGCTCCAGCCGCTCGCCGCCTACCGGAGCTTCGCGCGGCGAAACCGCAGGCTGTACGCGCTCATGGCCGACCGTCCGCCGGCCCACTCTCCCGCCGGCGACCTCGTCCTGTTCGCGTTCGCGCACGGCCTCGCGCTGCTCGACCTCGCGGGCGCGCCCGCGGCCGAGGTCGACTGGGCCTGGCGGGAGGGTACCGCCGCCTACTCCCCGCCGGCGCCGAAGGCGCCCGCGGTGCGCTCGTTCGCCGGCCCGGACTGAGCGTCAGCCGCGCCAGGCGTTCGTGATCGGCAGGCGGCGATCCCGGCCGAACGCCTTGGGGCGGAGCTTGACCCCGGGCGGGGCCTGGCGGCGTTTGTACTCGGCCCGGTCGACGAGGTCGAGCGCCCGCTCGACGGCGGCAGGGTCGAACCCGTCGAGTGCGAGCTCCTCGCGGGAGCGGTCGAGCTCGACGTAGGCCTCGAGCACGGGGTCGAGCAGTGCGTAGGGGGGCAGCGAGTCGTCGTCGCGCTGATCGGGGCGCAGCTCGGCGCTTGGCGCGCGCTCGAGCACCGAGCCCGGGATCAGCTCCCGGCCCGCCCGCTCGTTCAGGTGGCGGGCGAGGCGGTAGACATCGGTCTTGTACACGTCCTTGAGCAGCGCGAAGCCGCCCGCCATGTCCCCGTACAGGGTCGCGTAGCCGACCGAGTACTCGCTCTTGTTCCCGGTCGCAACGAGCAGCCAGCCGAACTTGTTCGAGAGCGCCATCAGGAGCGTCCCGCGCGCGCGCGCCTGGACGTTCTCCTCGGCGACGCCCTCCGCGAGACCCGCGAAGACCGGCGCGAGCACCGAGCGAAACGCCTCGACGATCGGCTCGATCGGCAGCTCGTGGAAGCCCGTCCCGAGGCTCTCGGCGACGAGCCGCGCGTCCCGCCGCGTCCCCTCGGAGGAGAACCGCGAGGGCATCGACACGCAGACGACCCGCTCGGGCCCGAGCGCCTCCGCCGCGAGCGCCGCCGTCAGCGCCGAGTCGACGCCGCCGGAGCTGCCGAGCACCACTTCGCGGAAGCCGTTCTTGCGCACGTAATCGGCGAGCCCGAGGCAGAGCGCGCGGCGCATCTCCTCGAGCTCCCCGAGCTGCCCCGCCAGGGCGACCGGCACCGACGACCCCTGCTGACGCGGCGTGTCGAGCGCGACGAGAGCGGGTTCCGGCAGCTCGGGCCGCTCGCGGGCGAGCGCGCGGCGGCGCGCATCGCGGAGCCGGTGGCCGGCGGCGGCGGTCGGGTCGACGTCGCAGACGAGCAGCGCCTCCTCGAACGCGGGCGCGCGAGCGACCACGTTGCCGTCCTGGTCGATGACGAGCGAGTGCCCGTCGAAGACGAGTTCGTCCTGGCCGCCGACCGCGTTCACGAACGCGACGAAGCAGACGTTGTCGCGCGCGCGGGTGCGCAGCATCTCCTCCCGCTCCCTGCCCTTGCCGACGTGGAACGGGGAGGCCGAGATGTTTGCGACGAGGTGTGCGCCCGCGAGCGCGAGATCCGTCGCCGGCGGGCCCGGCTGCCAGATGTCCTCGCACACGGTCGGCCCGACCAGCGTCTCCCCGAAGCGCAGGAGCAGGAGCTCGCGGCCGGCCTGGAAGTAGCGGTCCTCGTCGAAGACCCCGTAGTTGGGCAGGAAGCGCTTGTGGTAGACCGCGCGTACCTCCCCGCCCGCCAGGACGGCACACGCGTTGAAGAGGTCGCGGTCGAGATGAGGGAAGCCGACGAGGCAGGCGACCCCGCGGGTCTCCGCAGCCACGAGCTCGAGGCTGCGCGCGGCCGCGCGCAGGAACGCCGGCCGCAGTAGCAGGTCCTCCGGCGGGTAGCCGGTGATGGCGAGCTCGGGGAAGAGCACGAGGTCCGCGCCCTCCTCTCGCGCGCGCTCGAGCCACTCGAGGATCCGCTCCCGGTTCCCGTCGAGGTCGCCGACCGTCGTGTCGATCTGTGCGAGCGCCAGCCGCATCGTCCCGCCCGGAGGATAGCGACCGGGAGGCGAAAAGTCGCCCGGCGGGGACAACACCCGACGGAGGGAGCACGAGATCCCGCGTCCGGGGGACGCACGGCTACGCGAAACCGCCGATTGCTACGACCATGACCACGACAGCGATCGAGCTCGCTCCCGGTGTCCGCCTGGAGCCAACCGGCTGGGCCGCCCGCCTGGGGCGCGCCCTCACAGACGCCCGCGAGGAGCAGCGCGCCTCGGTACGCGATCTCGCAAGGGCATCGGGGGGACGATTCAGTGCCGGCGAGTTGAAGGCATTCGAGCGCGGCTCCCGACCGGTCGGCGAACGGCTCAGCACGCTGCTCGCCGAGCTCTACGAGCTCGACGTGGCCGCGGTTGCGCCGCCACGCACCTCGCTCGAGATCGACTTCAGAGCCGGCGTCGTGGCAGCCGGCGGCGCGACGCGCCGGCTCTCGATCGCCGACGACCCCGTCGCGGACACGTTGAACGCCTACCTCGATCTCGTGTGGGCCTTGCGAGGCGGCAAGCGCCAGTCGCTGCCGTTGCGAGGCAGCGACGTCGAGGTGCTCTCGGATGCGCTCGACCTGGCCGAGGAGGCCGTCGTGGACGCCCTCGTCGAGCTGATGCGGATCGCGCGGGAGGACGCGCGCACGATCGCGAGCCTCTTGCGCAAGAAGTCGCTCGTGATCCCCGTCTCGATCGCGCTCAGCGCCGGCGTCGCGCTCGGCGCGGTGCAGATGACGGAGAGCAAGACGTCGCTCGCCACCGCAGGTCTCGGGGGCGACGCGGGCGGAATCGTGCTCGTCGACCCGTTTGCCGGGAGCGGCCCGGTCCCGCTCGGCGGTGGCCTCATGCTCTCCGACGGCACGATCGTGACGTTCGACGGCGGCGCGACGGGCTCCGTCGCGGGCGCGAGCAGCGATACGGCCGGGGCAACCGGGGGTTCTGAGGGCGCCGCCGCCCTGCTCGCAGCTGGCGACGAAGGAGCGGCCGGCCACGCCGGAGGCGACCTCGAGCCCACGGCCCAGGCGGGAGGTAACGCCGGGAGCAGCGGCAGCGACGGAGAGCCCGGTGGCGCGGCCGGCCCCGGTCAGCAGGAGGGTGGCGGGCCAGTGTCCGTGGATACGCCGGGCACTCCCGATGATCAGCCGCAGGCCGGCCCTGTCGAGCCGCCGGGCGACGACCTGGTATCCGCCCCGGCTGACCCGCCGTCCGCCGCGCAGGCCGCTCCCCCCCAGGTCGGCGCCGAAGAGATCGTGCCCGTCATCCCCGGCCTGACGCTGATCGGGACGGACGGCAACGACACGCTCGAGGGGGCCGAGGGTAACGACACGCTCGAGGGGGCCGGCGGCAACGACACGCTCAAGGGCGGCGACGGAGACGACACCCTCAGCGGCGGCGCAGGCAACGACAAGCTCTACGGCGAAGCCGGTAACGACACCCTCGACGGCGGCGACGGCAACGACGCTCTCGACGGCGGCGACGGCACGGACAAGCTCCAGGGCGGAGCCGGCAAGGACACGCTCAAGGGCGGAGCAGGCAACGACTGGCTCCACGGTGGCGCCGGCAACGACAAGCTCTACGGCGAAGCCGGAGACGACACCCTCGACGGCGGCGACGGCTCAGACACGCTCAAGGGCGGCGACGGAGACGACACCCTCAGCGGCGGCGCAGGCAACGACAAGCTCTACGGCGAAGCCGGTAACGACACCCTCGACGGCGGCGACGGC
>JAHDVS010000004.1:49291-89895 GCA_023382435.1 Thermoleophilia bacterium | reverse complement strand
CAACGACAAGCTCTACGGCGAAGCCGGTAACGACACCCTCGACGGCGGCGACGGCGACGACACGCTCAAGGGCGGAGCAGGCAACGACGTCCTGATCGGCGGCCCGGGCAACGACAAGCTCTACGGGAGCGACAGCGGCACCGTCGCGTACGGTGGCGCGGGGGACGACATCTACTACACGAAGGCCGGCGCGGTCGACAAGTTCTTCGGCGGCTCGGGCAATGACCGGGTGAGCGGCACCGTGGAGGAGTGGGACGAGATCGATCTCGACGGCCCGGACGCGCCACGCGAGCCCGCCCCGTGAGAGGCGCCCGAGGCGCGATCCGGATGACCGCACACCGCTGGTCGCCTCGACGGTGCGATCGACGTCGGCCTCGTCCGGCTCGCCCGCCCGGGGCGAGGAGCCAGGGCAGAGATGCGCCGAGCCGCGGAGCGTCGGACGTCAGGCCCAGCGACGGCCCGTAGTAGCGCTCGTACGCCTCGCCGATCGACTTCCAACCCGCGAGCCAGGGATCGACCTCGCCCAGCCGGTCGAGTACGACAACACCCTACTCGCGGCCTTGACGCGCCCACCCACGCGCCGTTAACCTAGTGCAGACTAACTTTGATCATGCGCGCGAGGATTCTCAACAGCGAGAGACGCAAGTGGTGGACCCTGGGAGCCGTCTCGTTCCCGCTGTTCATGATCATGCTCGACAACACGATCGTGAACGTCGCGCTGCCGTCGATCCAGCGTAGCCTGAACGCCGGGATCTCCGAACTCGAATGGGTGGTGAGCGCTTACGCCCTCACGTTCGCCGTGCTGCTGCTCTCCGGCGGCAAGCTCGCCGACCTGTTCGGCCGGCGGCGCATCTTCCTGCTCGGGCTGGCCGTCTTCGCCGCCGCCTCGCTCGCGTGCGGGCTGGCCACCAGTGCCGAGATGCTGATCGCCGCTCGCGCCTTCCAGGGCGTCGGCGCGGCACTGATGATGCCGGCGACCCTCGCGATCATCAGTGCGACCTTCCCCCCGGAGGAGCGCGGGCTCGCGATCGGGATCTGGGCCGGGGTGTCCGCGATGGCGCTGGCGATCGGCCCGCTCGTGGGCGGCCTCCTGACCGAGCACGCCGACTGGAGTTGGATCTTCTTCGTCAACGTACCGGTCGGCACGATCGGCGTGCTCGCGGGCCGGATCATCATCGAGGAGTCGCGCGACACCTCGCACGAGCAGAGCCTGGACCTGCCCGGTCTACTGACCTCCGGAGCGAGCCTCTTCGCGCTCACGTTCGCACTGATCGAGGCGAACCGCTACGGCTGGACCTCGCCCGTGATCGTCGGCCTGTTCGCCGCCTCGGCTGTCGGCCTGCTCGCATTCGCCCTGATCGAGCACCGACAGCGGGCGCCGATGCTCGACCTGTCGCTATTTCGCTCCACGACGTTCACCGGCGGCAATATCGTCGCCTTCCTCGTCACGCTCGCGATGTTCGGGGTGTTCTTCTTCATGTCCCTGTTCGTGCAGCAGGTCCTCGACTACTCGCCCGTCCAGGCCGGCGCCATCTTCCTGCCGATGACCGTGCTGATCATCCTGATCGCGCCGCCGGCGGGGAAGCTGTCCGACAGCGTCGGCTCCCGCTGGTTGATGGTCGGCGGGCTGACGCTCGTCGGCATCTCGCTCGTCCTCTTCTCGCGACTCGGCGTGTCCTCGGGCTTCTGGGACATGGTTCCGGCCCTCGTGATCGGCGGCTCGGGCATGGCGTCCGTGATGACCCCGATGAGCGCCGCCGTGATGGGCGCCGCGCCGGTGGCGAAGGCCGGGATCGCCTCGGGCGCCCTGAACACGTCGCGCCAGATCGGCGGCGCGCTGGGAATCGCGCTCATGGGGGCGATCCTCTCCTCTCGGCAAACGAGCTCGATCGCCGCCGGTGCCAGCCCTGAGCAGGCATTCGTCGACGGCTTCCAGCTCGCTCTGCTCGTCGCAGCGGCGATCGCGTTCGGCGGAGCGCTGATCGCGGCCGCCCTGATCCGCCACAGCCCGGTCGCGGAGGTCGCGTCCTCCCTCGGCGGAGTCGCGAGATGACAGCTCCGAGCTCGGGGCAGCACTCCCGCAAGCGCCTGCCCGCACCCGAGCGGCGCGCCGACCTGCTCTCGTGCGCCAGCCGCGCGTTCTCGCAGGGCAGTTACCGAGGAACGACGACCGCCGAGATCGCCCGCGCCGCCGGAGTCACCGAGCCGATCCTCTACCGCCACTTCGACTCCAAGCGCGATCTCTACATCGCCTGCCTTCGGGAGAGCTGGAGCGGCGTGCGCGAGCTCTGGGAGCAGGCGGTGACCGACGAGCCCGATCCGGCCGGCTGGCTCGCCGCGATGGGACGCGCATTCCGGGAGTCGGACGACCGGGTGGTCGTGCACTGCCTCTGGGTGCAGGCGATCGCCGAGGCCAGCGAAGACCCCGACATTCGCGCCTACATGCTCGAGCACATGCGCGGCGTGCACGCCTTCATCGCGGACGTCGTCCGCCGCGCGCAGGCCGCCGGCGCGATCCCGGCCGACCGCGACGCATCGGCGGAGGCGTGGGTATTCCTTGCGATCGGGTTCCTGAACGCGGTTGGCGGCTGGCTCGGAGGAGGGCTGCTCGACGCGGACATCCCGGGGATCGCCGCCTCGCGGCGGCGCTGGCTGACCGGCCAGGCCTGAGCGCACCCAGTCTGACGGATCCCCCGTTCGCAGGAGGGCGCCGCGCCCGACCGCGCCGATGGACCGAGCGTGGAAAGTACGCGCGCAGGGCGACGGCCCGGAGAGCGGCTCTGCGGCCCAGCCGCGTCTCCGGGCCATGGTGTCGCCACGGATCCCCGCACCCGACCTGGCGTCCCGTTCGGATGCGAAGAGAACCGGACTATATCGCCGTGTCCGAAGAAGTCAAGTAATTAGGTGAAGCGAAGCACAGCACCTATACTTCACTCCGGGTGGCGATGATCACGAGCACGCAGACGGCGGAGGCGCCCCCCACACTCGGCGAGCGGGTGCGGGCGCTGAGACTCGGCCTCGGTCTCAGCCAGGCGGACCTCGCGGGCAAGCGCTTCACGAAGGAGTACGTGAGCCAGATCGAGCGCGGCAAGACGCGGCCGACCGCCCACACGCTCGAGTGGCTCGCCGGGCGGCTGGGCACCGATCCCGGCTACCTCGCGACCGGCGTCGCCGAATCGGAGCGGCTCAGAGTCGAGGGGGCGATCGCGCGCGCCGAGGCTGCAAGCGAGGCCGGCCTCTGGGACGAGACGGTCGAGCTCCTCGAGGGGGTCGCCTACCCGGCTGCGGACCTCGAGCTGCGCGGTCTTCTCGCCGAGTCGTGGGCCCGCACGTATCGTGGCGAGCTCCGCCAGGCGCTCGCACAGCTCGAGCGTGGGCGCACCGTTGCGGCAGCGCAGCAGTTCACCGACATCGACCGGGCCGAGGTGCTGTACCGGATCGGCGTCTGCCGCTACAAGCTCTCGTCTGTCTCGACCGCGTCGGCCCTGCTCGCAGAGGCACTCACCCTCGCCGAGCGCTCGGGCCTCCCGTGCGACCGCCTGCGCGCGCACATTCTCGAGTGGCGCTCGCGCTGCTACCGGCGCGAGCGGGACTACGAAGCGGCCCGGGAGGACATCGAGCGAGCGCTCGAGCTGGCCGAGGGGCTGAACGACCGGCACACGGTCGCCCACGTGTTCTTCCAGGCCTCCCTCGTTGCCGAGCGCTTCGGGCAGTACGTGCTCGCCCGGTCCTACGCCGAGCGAGCGAAAGCGATCTACGAGGAGCTCGCCGACCGCCAGAGCGTCGGGCGGCTGCTCAACAACCTGGGCGGCCTCTCCGTGCTGCTCGGCCGCCCCGAGCGGGCGATCGGCTATCTGACGAAAGCGTTCGCGACCGCGCTCGAGGTGGGCAGCGACGCGGACGCCGCGCAGGCGATCTCCTCGCTCGCGCAGGTGCACCTGCGCACCGGCGAGACGGAGCTCGCGGAGCAGCAGGCCCGCCAGGCGCTCGAGTTGCTGGCCGGGCGCGTCGACTTCCTCGACGAGATCGGCAATGCGTACGTCGTGCTCGGCCGCGCCCTCCTCGAGCAGGGCCGGCTCGACGAGGCGGAGATCGCCCTCCGCGACGCCGAAGCCCGCTTCGAGCAGCTCTCCTCGGCGAGCCACCGTGCCATGGCCTGGATCGCGCAGGGCGACCTCGCGACCCGAAAGGGCGACGACCGCGCTGCCGCTCGCCTCTACAAGCGCGCCGCCGAGGCGCTCCAGGACGTTCGCTTCTAGGGGGAAGGAGGTGACCATCGTGACCAAGGCTCGCGTCCTCATCCTGCTCGTGACGCTCGCCCTCGTCGTCGCCGTCCTCGGCGCCGGCATGGCAGACGGCCGCTAGGCGCGCGACGCGGCGCTGCGGCAGGAGTCGCGGCCCCGGCGGCGAAGTCCACACGCCGTGGAGCAGTCGCCGTCGGTCTCGACCATGGAGCAGCGTCCCTCGCTCCGCCCCCTGGCCTTCGTGCTCGTCACGCTCGTTGCGCTGTGGCTCACGGCGCTCGGGCTCATTCTCGCCAAGCTCGCCTAGCGGGGGTCGCGCGGCGCTCTGGCTACACTCGGAACGCGTGCGCGTGCTCGGCCTCGTCGCCCTCGTCTCGGCGCTCGCCGTCCTCGCGGCGGCGTGCGGCTCCCGGAACGAAGACGCCGGCGAGGGCGACGCGGGCGCTGCCGTGATCGAGACGATCGCCGCGGTGACGGACACGATGCCGGCGCCGGCGGGCTCGATCCGCGCGCTGCTCGCGGAGCGGCCGGGCGAGGACGTGGCGCTCGTTCTCGGCAGCTCCGACTTCGCGGTCGGGCAGAACCGGATCAGCTTCCTCGTCCTCCACTCCGACGGGCAGGTAGTGCACGCGCCCGGTGCCCGTGTCGTCGGAGCGCAGGGCGACCTCGACGCTGTCCCGACCCTCGAGGGGACGGCCGAGGATCTCGACGTCGGCACCCCCGGCGAGGGCAACGACGAGCTCGCGGCGCCGTCGGTCTGGGTGACGAACCTCGATCTGCCCGCGCCCGGGCTCTACACGCTCCTCGTCGAGCCCGAGGGAACCGACCTGCAGGCGATCGGGCAGATCGAGGTACGGGAGCGCTCCGCCGCCCCGGCGGTCGGCGACCCGGCGTTCCCCTCCGACACGCCGACCCTCGCAGATGGCTTCGCGGAGGACATCACGACCGCGAGCCCGCCCGATGTGGAGCTCCTGCGCCACTCCGTCAAGGGGACGCTCGAGGATGGCGTGCCGTTCGTGGTCGTCTTCGCCACGCCCCGGTACTGCGCGAGCCGGGTGTGCGGCCCGGCAGTCGCCGTCGTGGAAGAGGTGCAGCGGCGCCTCGCGACCGATCGCGTCCGCTTCATCCACGTCGAGATCTACGAGGGCAACGATCCCGGCCGCGGCTTCAACCGCTGGGTGCGGGAATGGGAACTGCCGACCGAGCCGTACACGTTTCTCGTGGGAGCCGACGGGCTCGTCGCGGCCCGCTTCGAGGGGCTCGTCACCGTCGGAGAGCTCGAGCGGGCGGTGCGAGAGCTGCTGCTCTGACCCGCTGTCCCGCGGCGGCGCGCCCTTGCGACAAAGCGACGCCGTGCCTAAGCTGGATCCGACTGCAACGCTTCACTCTTTGAAGTATGGGAGGTGCCGATGGCCGAGAAGGGTTACGCGAAGCCCGTCCTCGTCTCGACCGACTGGTTGGCGACCCGCCTGGACAATCCCGGCGTGGTCGTCGCGGAGGTCGACGAGAACCCCGACCTCTACGACGAGGGGCACATCCGCGGTGCCGTCAAGCTGCACTGGCGCGACGACCTCCAGGACCCCGTCGAGCGCGACCTGGTCGATCGCGAGACGTTCGAGCGCTTGCTCGGCGCGCGCGGCGTTGCGAACGACACCACCGTCGTCCTCTACGGCGACAAGAACAACTGGTTCGCCGCGTACGCGTACTGGTACCTGAAGATCTACGGGCACGCGGACGTGCGGATCCTGAACGGGGGCCGTCAGAAGTGGGTTGACGAGGGTCGCGAGCTGACCGTGCGGGCGCCCGAGCCGCAGCCCCGTGCGTACACGGCCGGAGAGCGGGACGAGTCGATCCGGGCGTACCGCGATCAGGTGCGAGCGTGGATCGGCGACGACGGCCGGGGCCTCGTCGACGTCCGCAGCCCCGGCGAGTACGCGGGCGACCTGATCGCTCCTCCCGGCTACGAGCAGGAGGGCGCGCAACGGGCCGGCCACATCCCGACAGCCGCCTCGATCCCGTGGGCGCTCGCGGTCAAGGACGACGGCACCTTCAGGCCCGCGGAGGAGCTGCGCGACATCTACGCCAGCAAAGGCATCACGGCGGGCAAGGAGATCGTCGCGTACTGCCGTATCGGCGAGCGCAGCGCGCACACCTGGTTCGTGCTGCGCGAGTTGCTCGGCTTCGAGAGCGTGCGTAACTACGACGGCTCGTGGACCGAATGGGGCAACCTCGTCGACGTCCCGATCGCGAGGGGCCCGTAGCTCCGCGGCGGACCGTGGGCACGGGCACGGGCCTCGCGGGCCTCGAAGCCGGCGGCGGCTGCGCGGCGAAGTACTCCGCGGCCCTGCTCGAGAAGCTGCTGGCCGGGTACGCGCCCGCGGCGCCCGCTGACCTGCTCGTCGGCCTCGACCCTCCCGACGATGCGGCCGTCTACCGGCTCGACGCCGAGCGAGCGGTCGTGCTCACGACCGACTTCTTCCCCCCGATGGTCGACGACCCGCGGGCCTACGGGGCGATCGCGGCGGCGAACGCCCTGAACGACGTGTTCGCGATGGGCGGCAGGCCGCTCGTCGCGCTCTCGATCGCGGCGTTCCCGGAGGAGCTTGCGCTCGCCACGGTCCGGTCCATTCTCGACGCGGCCGCCGCCAAGGTCGCGGAGGCCGGTGCGATCCTCGCGGGCGGGCACACGATTCGCGACAGCGAGCCCAAGTACGGGCTCGCCGTGGTCGGCACGGTGCACCCGGACGCGATCTGGCGAAAGAGCGGCGCCCGGCCGGGCGACACGCTCCTGCTGACGAAGCGCCTCGGGACGGGGCTCGTCCTGTCGGCCGTACGGGACGGCCTGCTCGGGGAGACCGAGCTCGCCGCCGCCGTCGCGTCGATGTCGACGCTCGACGGCGCTGCCGCTGAGGCGTTGCGGCCGTTCGAGCCGAGCGCCGTCACGGACGTGACCGGCTTCGGGCTGTTCGGGCACGGGCGCGAGGTGGCGGAGCGAAGCGGCGTGCGCCTGATCATCGAGGGCGAGCGGCTTCCCGCACTCCCGGGTGCGCGCACGGCAGCGCGGGCGGGCATCGCGACCGGCGGAGCCGGCCGCAACCGCGACTTCGCCGCCCGCGCGCTCGACACCACGCCCGACAGTGCGGAGGTGGCCGCGCTCGGGTACGACCCGCAGACCGCCGGCGGCCTGCTCGTGTGCCTCCCGGGGGAGCGGGTCGCCGTGCTCGAGGCGGCATTTCGCTCGCGCGGGCTCTTCCTCGCGCGGATCGGCCGGGTCGAGGCCGGAAGCGGCGTGGCCGTCGTCTGACAGGGTGTGGGCGCCGGTCGCCGACGTGGTCCGGGGAGGCATGCCCCGCACGTAGACTGCACCGCATCGGCGCCCATGTCCGCATCGCAGACCGGCCGGAGCTTCGCAGCCCGGTCCTGATCGCCGCGTTTCGCGGCTGGAACGATGGCGCCCAGGGAGCGACGCTGGCTGCCGGCTTCCTGTCCCGCGCCTGGAACGCGACCCGCTTCGCCGACATCGACCCGGAGGAGTTCTTCGATTTCCAGGCCGTGCGCCCGCACGTCTCGCTCGACGAGGGTCTCACACGGCACATCGACTGGCCGGAGAACGCGTTACTCGCAGCGGGTGTCCCGGTCCTGCCGCCGACTGCCGAGCGCGACGCGGTGCTTCTGATCGGGGTGGAGCCGAACACGCGCTGGCGAACGTTCACCGGGGAGATCGTCGGGCTCGCGCGCGACCTCGGAGTCGAGCTCGTGATCACGCTGGGCGCGCTGCTCGCGGACGTTCCGCACACGCGCCCGTGCCCCGTTACCGGCTCCGCCACCGACGCGAAGCTGGTCGAGGAGCTCGGCCTCGCCACCTCCCGCTACGAGGGCCCGACCGGGATCGTCGGCGTCCTCCACGACGCGTGCCGCGAGGCCTCGCTCGCGTCCGTCAGCCTCTGGGCGGCGGTCCCTCACTACGCTTCGCTCGCCCCCAGCCCGAGGGCCGCGCTCGCGCTCTGCAAGCGGCTCGCCGAGCTGATCGACGCCGAGCTCGACCTCGACGAGCTCGAGGTCGCGGGCGACACGTACGAGCGGCAAGTGAGCACCGCGGTGGCCGCCGACGAGGAGACTGCCGCCTACGTGCGCGAGCTCGAGCACCGCGCTGACGAGCTCGAGGCGGAAGAGGGCCTGCCGACCGGAGACACGCTTGCGGCGGAGCTGACACGGTTCCTGCGCGAGCACGAGGAGAGCCGGCGCCGCGAGGCAGAGGACGACGACGGCTAGCGGCGGGCTAGCACGCTACGCGGCCTGGATCGGCTCGGCTGTCTCCACCGCGCTCTGCGACACGCCGTCCCCGGCCTCGCCGGCGGAGGCCTCGGCGACCTGCGGGTCGCGCTTGCGCCGCCGCCGGCGGCGGCGGGACTTGGCGTTGGGTGCCTTCGGCGCCGGCAGGTTCTCGGCGAGCGCGTCGGCGATCTCGGAGATCGTCCCTAGCCGAGCCCGGGCCCGCTCGATCAGCTGCTGGGCTGTCGGCGTGTACCCCTCCGCCGAGACGAGCAGCGCGACCGCCACCGGCAGCGGCTGCTCGAGCGCGACGTTGACGAGGCGCGCGGCGTTCTCCTCGTGCCGGTGCCCCCGGGAGTTCGCAAGCGCGCCGAGCAGCCTCTTCGCGTCGGGCAGCTCCGCGCTCGCTCGGCGATCCTGAAGCTTCCGCATCGACCGGGCGAGCTTCCACGTCCAGCGCACGAGAATGTCCTCGGGCGCGTCGACCTTTCCGTCAGCGAGCGCGCGCAGGAGCACGCGGACGCCGGCGGTGCGGTCCTTCTCCCACGTGGGGGCCAACGTCGCGATCGTGACCAGGTCGTCGAAGCTCGCCCGGTCGACGGTGGTCGCCACGCGGTCGCCGAGGGCCGCAAGCCGTAGCCGTCGGTTCGGGTTCTCGGCGGCGCAGCTCATCAGGAACAGCTCCCGGCACTCGCGGCTCGCACGCGCGAGCTTCTCGGCAAACGCCTGGCGCTCGTCGAAGCGAAGCTGGCGCCCGGCCAGGCGCGCCCACAACTCCTGCTCGTCCCCGGCGAGGCGGGACGCGTCGACCCGCTGCCACTCGCGTGCGATCACGGCCAGCCGCCGCCGGGCATCCGGCGTGACAGGCACCAGCCACGTGGCCGGAGAGAGCTTGCGCCGGGCGCGACGCTGTACCCGCCGGCGCGGGGCGGGCGTCACCCTCGCGCCGGGACGGTAGAAGTCGGAGTCGAGGAGGCTGTGCAGGGTCACCGTTCGCTCGGTGTGCGTCGCCCCCGGATCGACGAAGTCCACGATGATCCCCGCTTCCTTGCGGGGATGCGTGCGCATCACGCGGCCGATCCGCTGCTGGTAGACGCGGCGGCTCGCGGTCGGTGCGAGGTGCATGCAGACCGTAGCCCGCGGGGAGTTCCACCCCTCGGCGAGGAGCTGGGCGTTGATCAGCACGTTGATCTCGCCACGCTCGTACGCCGCGAGCGTCTCCGCGAGACGAAGCGGAGGCGTCCGGCCGCTGACAGCCTCCGCCTTCAGGCCGACTGCCCTGAACTCGCGCGCGAGGTTGTAGGCGTGGTCGACACCCGCCGCGTAGACGATCCCCGGCGTGGCGTCGAAGCGGGCGCGGTAGAGGCTGGCAGCCGCCTGGTTGATCAGCTCGTGGTCGAGGATCCGGGCGAGCGCATCCTGGTCGTAGTCGCCGCCGACGATCGGGACCGAGGAGATCGCGGTCGCCGGCGGCACCCGCAGGCAGCGCAGCGGCGCGATCAGGCCGCGCCTGGCCGCGTCGCCGAGCGGGAGGTCGTCGACCGAGGCGGGGAAGACGTCGGAGACCTGCTTGGCGATCAGCTGCTCGGTCGCCGTCATCCCGATGAAGATCGGCTCGGGGAGCGTGCGGATGGCCGCGCTCGTCTTCTCGCCCAGCGCCGTGTGCGCCTCGTCGCAGATGACGAGCTGGTAGGCGGTGTGGCTGAGCGAGCCGACGTGCCGCGCGAACCACGCGTACGTCTGGATCGTGATCGGGTTCGGCCGCAGCGGCTCGGTGCCGCGGAGGACAGGCTCGGAGAAGCGCGCACCGTAGCCCTCGGTCGTGAGGTCACGATTGAACTGGTCGACGAGCAGGCGGCGGTGGGTGAGGATGAGGACTCCCATCGTTCGCGCCGCCTCGACGAAGCCCGCGGCGGCGATCGTCTTCCCCGAAGCGGTGGGGTGGCGAAAGCGGAAGCGGCGCTCGGCGCCGGGATCCTCCGGCGCGGGCGGCTCGTCCTCGACGTCCGGCTCCAGCTCGTCGAGCTCCTCCTCGTCCTCGTCGGCGTCGGCCTCGACATCCGTGAGCGCGCCGTTCGCGTCCTCGTTCACCGAGCCCGCGCTCTCGTTGCGGGCAATCAGCTCGGTCAGCATCCCCGCCAGCGCGTCGATCTGGTGGCGGCGAAGCTCGGTCCCGGACGCGAGGCCGGGCGCCTCCTCGGCGAGCACCCGCTCGAGGCCGAGCATCAGGGCGAACTCGACCCTCCACTCGGGCGACGGAAAACGCCGGCCGGCCGCCATCTCGGCCAGGGCGGCGTCGAGCGCCCGCCGACGTGCCTGGCCCGGCGCCAGCGCGGAGGCCGCGTCCTCGTCCGGGCGGAGGAACGGCTCACCGGCCCATTCCGCGGCCGCCCGGGCACCCGCGACCAGCTCGTCGAGCTGATGCGACGCAACGGTCGAGTGCGATGTCGCTTCTTGCATGTGACGCAAGGCAGGCGCGCCGCCAGGAATCAGATGGGTGAGGCGCGCAGCGGGCAGACCCCCTGCCCGCCGCAATCATACCCGACGCCGCGGCGTCGACCGTCGCGGCGTGCTACGTCAGGGCCCTGCCGGCCCGCTCCTGAACCCCGAGCGCCCTCTTGAGGGTCCCGAGCGCCTCGTCCGGCCGCCCCTCTGCCTCGAGCAGCTGCGCGAGGCCCTTGTAGGCCTCGACGAGATGCCGGGTCGGCGGCTGCGCCTCGAGCAGCTCGATCGCGAGCTCGTAGAGCTCGCGCGCCCGGGCCGGGTCGCCGAGATCGCCGAAGATACCGCCGAGGATCACGAACGCGCGGCCTCCCTCGAGCGGCTCGGCCTCGCCGAGCCGGGGGGTGATCTCCATCGCGAGCGCCGCCGCCTCCTCCTGCCGGCCGAGCGCGGCAAGTGCCCGGGCCTCCTCGACGCGGTAGTGCGCGACCTCGACCGGTGAGGCGGTCGCCGTGATCAGCGGCCAGCCGTCGCGCAGGAGGTCGGCCGCCTCCGACGCGCGTCCGGCGTCCAGGTAGATACCCGCGAGCAGCTGGTGCGCACGCGCAAGCGCGTAGGTGTCCTCGGTCGCCCGCAGCGTCTCGAGCGCGCGCAACGCATAGCTCTGCGCCTGGCCAGCCTGGCCCTGCTCGACGAGGAGCCGCGAGCGCGACCAGTAGAGGCGCGCACGGGTGTACGGATCCTCGACCTCGCGCCCCACCTCGAGCGCGCGGGCGACGACGCGCTCGGCCTCGGCGAAGCTGCCGCTGTCCGTGAGGGCGTAGCCGAGCAGGCAGGCAAAGCGCACGTAGCGCACGGGGTCGCCGTCTCCCTCGAAGCGCTCGACGCAGTGGTGGAAGATCGCGATCGCCGGCGCCAGCTCACCCAGCGTCCCGTACGCGCGCCCGAGCGTCTCGGCGAGCGACGGCCGCGCGGCGGGATCGCCGCCGGCGAGCTCGAGCGCGCGCTCGAGCAGCTCGATCGCCTCCGCCTCGCGACCGTCGCGTACGGCGATCCGCCCAAGCCCCTCGAGGGCGTCCGCGCGCTCGGTGTCGGCTGTCGCCTCGGCGAGCAGCCGCTCGTACAGCGGCCGCGCCGACTCGACGTCGTCGAGGCGCAGCGCCAGCTCGGCGTCCACGAGCAGGGGCGACCGACCCCGCGGCCGCTCCTCGCCGGTGGCGAGGAAGTCCTCGCTGACGCCCAGGCGGCGGCCGAGCTCGCGCAACAGCTGGAGCGACGGAATCCGCTCGCCGGCCTCGATCCGCGAGATGTAGGCGGGGGAGCAGCCCTGGAACGAGAGCTGCCGCTGGCTGAGACCGACCCGCTCACGTGCTGCCCGAAGCCGCCGCCCGACCGCTTCGGGGCTGTCGACGTGTGTTGACTTTTGTCGCGGCATCTGCCCCCCTGGTCTATACTCGGTTATTCCCCGGGCCCGGGGCTATCCCGTTGCCACTTCGGACAAAAGGATGGTCCCGGTATGTTCAGGATTCGTCTTCTGACGCTTGCAGCGTCCCTTGGGATGCTTGCGGCTTTTCTCGGCAAGGCCCCGTGGGGCCCGTAGGTCGAGAGGTCGGAACCTAGCACGTTCTGTCAACGCTCGCACGCGGTGGCGGGGCCGGAGACCCGCCACCGCGTGGAGTTCGCGACCGGCCCCCGCTTACCTCCGTTACGCGACTGCGAAACGCCGTCAGTTTCTGTCGTGGCAGCGGCGATCCATCGTGTACAAGAGTAAGCGGAATCCCCGCGAGCGGCCTCCCCCGGGCGAGTGACGGTACCGCGCTCAGGTGGAGGAGCGCCCGCCGCCGCCGGCGACCCAGGCAATGGCACGGTCAGCGAGCCGATCGAGCGCGCGGACGGACAGCTCGATGTGCTCCGGGCGCGTGTCCTCCGCTTTGGTGTGCGAGAGCCCGCGGAGGCTCTGGGCGAACATCATGACCGTCGGGACTCCGGCCCGAGCAGTCTCGGCAGCGTCGTGCAGCGGGCCGCTCGAAAGACGATGGGAGGCCCCCACGACCTCCCGGATCGCATCGTCGCAGAACCCGAACAGCGTCTCGTCGAACAGGATCGGCTGGATCCCCCAGATCGGCTCCCATTCCACCTCGAGTCCTTCCTCCACTGCGAACCGCTCGCTCGCCGCCCGGGCCTCGCCGAGCATCGTGGCGAGCGTTCCGGCGTCGAGGTGGCGCTGGTCGAGCAGGCAGGTAGCCTCCTCGACGACGGACGTCGCGATCCCGGGCTTCGTGACGACGCCGCCCATGGTGCAGACGGCGCCTCCGCCGGCCCGCCGGGCGATCTCCCGCAGCTCGAGCTCGAGCCGAGCCGCCCCGGCGAGCGCATCACGGCGCTGCTCCATCGGCGTCGAGCCCGCGTGCGCGGCCTGACCACGGAACACGATCCGGTGGCGCTCGACGCCGAACGTCCCCAACACCGCGCCCAGCGGCAAGCCGAGCGACTCGAGCACTGGCCCCTGCTCGATGTGCAGCTCGAGGTACGCCGCGGCCGAGTCGAGTTGCCGCCCTGCCTCGAGCATCCGGTCGAGCTCGACCCCGTGCTCGACGAGGGCGTCGGGAAGCGCGATCCCATCGCGGTCCGTGAGCGTGCGCAGGTGCTCCTGGTCGGCCATCGTGCCAGAGCACGCGCTCGAGCCCAGCAGGCTGCGCCCGAATCGCGCGCCCTCCTCGTCGGCCCAGTCGACGAGACGGACGCTCACGGGAGGGGTGCCCTCCCCGGCGAGCCGGCGCAGCACCTCGAGCCCCGCCAGGACATTCAACGCGCCGTCGAGCCACCCGCCGTTCGGAACCGAGTCAATGTGACCCCCGATCAGCACCGCCCGCTCCGACCCGCCGCGCAGCGTCGCCCACTGGTTCCCCGCCTCGTCGATCTCGACCTCGACGGGCAGCTCCCCCAGCTTCTCGCGCATCCACGCGCGGGCGCGAGCCCACGTGTCCGTCCAGCAGACGCGCTGGGCGCCCTCCGCGTCCCCGGTCAGCTCCCGGAGCTCCCGGAGCTCGGCCACGGTCCGGCTCGGCTCGAGCGGCACGACCGAAACGTACCAGCCTTCGCTAGAGTCCCCTTCGTGGCCAGAGGCTCCAGATCCATTCGCCGCTGGCGGGCCGACCGCCAGCGCAAGAAGAAGGCCCGCGAGAAGCGCAAGCTCAAGGCCCGGTAGGTACCGGGGCCGCCCGGGGCGGGTCATGACCCGCCCCTACGCCGACGAGCACACCCCGAACCCGTAGGGGCCGGACCTGTCCGGCCCGGGAACCCGACACCAGCACGCCCCCGCCCCCACGCGCCCAGCCCCCCTCGGACTGGCCAGGATCCGCCCCCGCGACGCCGGGCGCTTCCTGATCGGGCGAGGGCTCGACGCGGCCGCGCTCGAGACCTCCCTGGCGACGTTCGATCGAGCCTCGAAGCGAGGCTAGTCCTCGCCGGGCTTGATCTCCTCCTCGAGGCCCTTGCGCGCCGCCTTCGCGCCCCGCGCGAGCCCGGCCCAGCGCTTCGTGTTCAGGAGAACGAGCAGGAGGACGACCACGAGGAGGAAAATGAGCAGAATGGTCACGGTGTCCCTCTTCTACCGGCTCAGAAGCCGGGCCGCAAGCCCCAGGCTCGCCATGCTCGCCCTGGCGGCGATCCTGCTCGGCGGACTCGTCACGGGCTGCGGGGGCAGCGAGGAGCCGACGCCGGCCGAGTCCGCGATTCCCGAGCCGGTCGCCACGCCGCTCGAGAACGCGCTCGCGCTGCTTCCGGTCGACGACGCGGTCGCCCAGCAGGTCCTGTTCGGTGACCTCGACCGGCTGCGCTCCGCCTACCCGCGCGCCGAGGCGTTCGGCCTCGCCCTTCAGGGGGTCTGGCTTCCGGATGCCCTCGCCGGCGCCAACGGGCCCCTGTGGCGGAGGGCGTACGGGTTCGGGCTCGGAGGCGCCGACCGCTTCGTCGCCGGCGGCTACCACCCGGTCGAGATCGCGGTGATCACGGGGACGTTCAAGCCCGCGAACATCCAGAGCCGGCTCCTCGACCGCGGCTACAAGCGGCAAGGCGACCTGCTGCGGCGGGGCAAGGACGGCGCGGTCGACCTGGAGAGCCCCGTCGGGGAGCTCGCACGAAGCTCGCTGGCCCGCGTGATCGTGACCCCGACCCGGCTGATCGCGGCGTCGACCACGAAGCTGGCGAAAGCGGCGGTCGAGCCGGCCGAGACGTTCGCTGGCGACGACAACATCATGCTCGCGGCGCGCTCGCTCGGCGTCGTGACCGCAGCGGCGATCCGGCCGGCCGAGCTCGCCCGGCCCCGATCGGGCGGCGCCGAGCCCCTGGTCGAGCGGGTGGCCGCCACGATCGCGGTCGGTCTCGACGACGGCGGCAACGACGGTCGCACCGTGCGGATCGTGCTCGTCTACCAGCAGGCCGCCGATGCGGAGGCCGACCTGGACGCCGTCGCCGGCGGCCTCCCCGGAGCCGCCCTCGCCGGCGACCCGGAGACGACGTTCGGGGAGATCTTCACCGACCTCAGCGTGCGGCTCGTCGGGGAACGGGCGATCCTGATCCAGGGCGAGCTCGCCGAGGAGGCAAACGCCGGGATCTGGCGGGTCATGCTCGAGCGCGGCGATCTCGCGCTGCTCGTCCGCGCCGCGTAACGTGGAGGGCGAGCCGGACGCCGTAGCACTCGGTTAGTATGGGCGCGCCCGCAGCGGTCACGATTGCTGGGCCCACGAGTCCGAGGCAAGGAGGAGGCACAGTGGCGACGGTAGAGGAGCCACGCGCCGCCGAGGCGCTGTTCATCCGGCCCGACGGGAAGGAGAAAGTCACGGGCCTCGGCCGCTACACGGCCGACCTGAACCTGACCGGTCAGGCGCACGCTAAGCTCCGCTACGCGGATCACGCGCACGCGCGGATCACGCGCGTCGACGTCTCGAAGGCCCGGGCGCTCCCGGGCGTGCTCGCCGTCCTCACGCACGAGGACGTCCCGGACGTCAAGTACGGCGGCATGGTGCAGGATCGCCGCCTGTTCGCGAAGGACAAGGTGCTGTGGGAGGGAGACGTCATCGCCGGCGTGGCCGCGCTGACGGCCGAGCTGGCCGAGCAAGCGGTGTCCCTGATCGACGTCGAGTACGAGCGGCTCGAGCCGGTCGTCGACTTCGCGGCCGCGGAGGGCGCCCCGCTCGTCCACGAGGACTGGGAGTCCGACTCGGGCGACGACACGATGGGGCGTGACGGCAACCGGATCGGCTACTCCACGATCGTCAAGGGCGACGCCGACGCGGCCATGGCCGAAGCCGACGTCGTCGTCAAGGGGCGCTACACGACCGACTGCTCGCAGGGCGTGCCGATCGAGCCGCGCGCCGTGATCGCCGAGTGGCACGGCGACCGGGTGACCGTGTGGTCCTCGACGCAGGTGCCCTACGCCGCCCGTGCCGGCGTCGCGACCGTGCTCGAGATCCCCGAGTCGAGCGTGCGCATCGTCGTGCCGCTCCTGGGCGGCGGCTTCGGCGCCAAGTGCGACTTCCACTTCGAGGGCCACGTTGCGGCGCTCGCCCGCGCGGCCCGCCGTCCCGTCAAGCTCGTCTTCTCGCGCCGCGAGGAGTTCGTGGCGGTCGACCACCGCCGCGAGGGGATGGTGATCGAGCTCGAGACCGGCGCGAAGGCAGACGGCACGATCGTCGCCCACCGCGGCCGGCTCGTCCTCGACAAGGGCGCCTACTGCGGCGAGGGCGGCTTCTTCGCGCAGATGGCGGCGATGCACGCGTGCGGGCCCTACCGGATGGAGAACATCTTCGTCGAGGCGTCCCTGAACTACTCGAACACGCAGCCGTCGAGCTCGATCCGGGCCCCGACGGCGCCGCAGACCTGCTGGGCGCTCGAGCAGCAGATCGACGAGCTGGCTCACGCGCTCGGGCTCGACCCGGTCGAGCTGCGCCGCCGCACCCTGATCGAGGAGGGGGCGGAGGGGCCGACGCGCCAGGTGTTCGAGAAGCTCGGCATGAAGGAGACGCTCGAGCGGGCTGTCGAGATGATCGGCTACGGCCGCGAGCTCCCCGAGGACGAGGCGATCGGCGTCGCGTGCGGCTGGTGGCCCTGCTTCGGCGCCCCGTCGGGAGCGTACGTCCAGCTGCACAGCGACGGGACCGGCACGATCATCACCGGCGCGCAAGAGAACGGGACCGGCGCGGTGATGGCGTTTCCGATCCTCGTGGCCGAGCAGCTCGGGATGAGCCCCGGCGACTTCTCCCTGCTCTACCAGGACACCGACGCGGCCCCGTGGGACATGGGCTCCTGCGGCTCCCAGACGACGTTCAACAGCGGCCGGGCGGCGATCGCGGCCGCGGTCGAGGTGAGAGAGCAGCTCCTGGACGCGGCGGCGGCGAAGCTCGAGGTCGACCGGGAGGACGTCGAGCTCGTCGACGGGGAGGCGCGCGTCAAGGGCGCGCCTGAAACATCCGTGACGATCGTCGACCTGGTCGGCGAGGGCGGCCCCTTCCACGGCAAGGGCTCGGGCGACGTTCCGGAGGCGCCCGAGTGCGACGCGGAGGGCTGCGTCGGGCGACTCGGCATGGAGTCGTTCCTCGCGCCGCAGCTGATCACCCAGGCAGCGCACGTCAAGGTCGACCGCGAGACCGGCGTCGTGCGGGTCCTCAAGGTTGCCGCGGCCCACGACTCCGGCGTGATCGTCAACCCGATGGGCGCCAACGGGCAGGTGACGGGAGGCGTCGTGATGGGGATCGGCCAGGCCCTGACCGAGGGCACGCAGATCGACGCGGAGGGCAGGCAGCGCAACCCGTACCTGCTCGACTACAAGCTGACGACAGCCGCGGACGCCCCGGAGATCGAGATCGCCTGGGTCGAGACGCCGACCGCGAACGCCGGCCCGAAGGGATCGAAGGGGATCGGGGAGCCGCCGTGCGTGGCCACCTCGGGGGCGATCGCGAATGCGATCCGCAACGTGATCGGCACGCCGGTCCGGCAACTACCGATGACGCCGGAACGCGTGTGGACGGCGACCCGGGAGGGGAACCAGTGAGCACCTTCGTCCAGGCCACCACGGTGGCGGAGGCGGTCGGAGCCATGAGCGGGGGCGCGCGGCCCGTCGCCGGCGGGACCGACCTCGTCGTCGGCGCCCGCCAGGGCAAGGCGCCGCTGCCCGAGAGCATCGTCGCGATCGACCGGCTCGACCCGCTCCGCGGCATCGAGCTCTCCGGAGGCAGGCTGCGGCTGGGCGCGCTCGTCACCCACGCGGAGATCGTCGCGCACCCCGGCGTCCTGGAGGGGTTCACGGCGCTCGCCGACGCGAGCGCGATCGTCGGCTCGCATGCAACCCGCGTGCACGGGACGATCGGCGGCAACGTGATGAACGCCTCGCCGGCGATGGAGACCGGCGGCCCGCTCCTCTGCTTCGACGCGTCGGCAACGCTCGAGTCCGTGGCCGGGTCGCGACAGCTCGCGGTTGCCGAGCTGCTGGCCGGTCCGGGGGAGACCACAGCCCGCGCCGACGAGCTCCTGACGGCGATCGAGGTGCCGGCGCTTCCCGGCGCCGGGTCCTGCTACGCGCGGCTCGAGTACCGCCGCCAGATGGAGATCGCCGTCGTGGGCGCGACCGCGGTGATCGTCCTCGACGGCGGCCTCGTCACCGACGCCCGCATCGCGATCACGGCGCTCGCCCCGACGATCCGCCGGGTCGCGGAGGCGGAGGAGGCGCTCCGGGGCACCGACGGCGGCAGGGCCGCAGCCGAGGCCGCAGCCGAGGCGGCAGCCGCCGCGTCGGCTCCGATCTCCGACGTTCGCGCGTCCGCCGACTACCGGCGCGCGATGGCGGCGGTGATCGCGCGCCGCGCGATCGAGGCCGCGGTCGCCCGCGCCCGCGGCGAGAACGTTCCTGTCCCTGCCAGCCCCGCGCTTCACGGCGCCGTCTGAGGATCGCCATGAGATACCAGGCCACGCTCACCGTCAACGGAATCCCCTATCCGGTCGAGGTGGAGGCGACCGCGAGCCTCCTTCGCGTCGTTCGCGACGTGATCGGCCTGACCGGGTCGAAGGAGGGCTGCGACGACTCCGAGTGCGGCGCCTGCATGATGCTGCTCGACGGCAGGCCCGTGAACTCCTGCTCCTACCTCGCGCTGCAGGCCGACGGGCGCGAGATCACGACCGTCGAGGGGCTCGCCCCCGGCGACGGGCTCGCCCCGCTCCAGCAGGCGCTGCTCGAGGCTGGCGGCGTGCAGTGCGGCTACTGCACCCCGGGGATGTTGATCTCCGCGACCGCTCTGCTCTCCTCGAACCCGCGGCCGAGCGAGGACGAGGTGCGGGTCGCGCTCGCCGGCAACCTCTGCCGCTGCACGGGCTACACCAACATCGTCAGCGCGGTCCTGCGGGCGTCGGAGGGGCACCCCGCCGGAACGCCGGGGTAGACCCGGCCGCTTGAGCTGGGTCGACCCCCTCGTCCTCCTCTGGGTCGCCCTCTCGGCGCTGCTCGGCTACCAGCGCGGTTTCGCAGCCCAGGCGTTCTCCCTCGTCGGCCTCGTGCTCGGCGCGCTGGCCGGATCCCGGATCGCGCCGCTGCTCGTCGGCGTCGGCTCGGAGTGGGTGCCGTTCGCCAGCCTCGTCGGCGCAGTGCTCGGCGCGATCGCCCTTCAGACGGCAGCCGGTCTGCTCGGAGGCCGTCTGCGGCGGCTGCTGCCCCGCGGCGGCCCCAGGCTGGCGGACAGCGTCGGCGGCATCGTGCTCGGGGCGGCCGTCGGGGTCGCCGTCGCCTGGCTCGCAGCCGCCGCCGCGCTCCAGGTGCAGGGCTCCGGGCTGCGACATACGGTGCGCGACTCGCCGATCCTGACCGGCCTCGTCGAGGTGGTGCCGCCGCGCTCGGTCCTGCGGACGCTGGCCCGCTTCGACCCGCTGCCCCTGATCGCGGCCTCCCCCGGAGTCGAGCTGCCCCCGCCGGACGGGAGCGTGCTCGACAGCCCGGTCGCACGACGAGCCGGAGCGAGCGTCGTCAAGGTGCTGACCGTCGCGTGCGGCACCGGCGTCCAGGGGTCGGGCTGGGTGATCGGCCGCGAGCTCGTCGTGACGAACGCCCACGTCGTCGCCGGCGAGGACGAAACCCGGGTGGTCGTGCCGAACGGGCAGTTCCTCGAGGCGGAGCTCGTCTACGTCGATGCGGCGGACGACGTCGCCCTGCTCGCGGTCGACGGCATGCTGGCGAGGCCCCTGCGGCTCGCGGGCGGGCGAGAGGCGGGCGAGGAGGCCGTCATCCTCGGCTACCCGGGAGACGGGCCACTCATCGCGAGCCCCGCGACCGCCGGGGTGCCGACGAAGGTGTTCGCGCCCGGCGCGTACGGCGGCAGGGTGCGGCTGCGCACCGTCGTCCCGCTCCGCGGCGAGGTCGAGCGCGGCGCCAGCGGCGGCCCAGTCGTCGACGCAGCCGGCCGCGTCCTCGCGATGGTGTTCGCCGCCGCCAAGGCCGGCGACGGCGGCTACGGAATCCCCGTGTCCGAGCTCGAGCAGGCGCTCGAGGCCACTCCCGGCCCGGTGGACGCCGGGCCCTGCCCGTAGGGCGGGACAGGCCCGCCCCTCCATGTGGGGGCGGGTCGCGCTAGGCTGGCTCTCGGTACCGGGGAGCTACAGGAGGAGGATGACGATGGCCCTGCGAATCGGGGACACGGCGCCGGATTTCTCGGCGGAGACGACGGACGGACCGATCCGGTTCCACGACTGGATCGGCGACTCGTGGGCGGTGCTCTTCTCGCACCCGAAGGACTTCACGCCGGTCTGCACGACCGAGCTCGGCTACATGGCGAAGATCAAGCCCGAGTTCGACCGCAGAGACGCCAAGATCATCGGGCTCTCCGTCGACTCGACGGACGACCACGAACGCTGGGCCAGGGACATCGAGGAGACGCAGGGACACGCCCCGAACTACCCGGTGATCGGCGACGCGGACTTCCACGTCTCGAAGCTGTACGGGATGCTGCCCGCGGAGGTCGGCGGGGACGCGCGGGAGCGCACGCCGGCCGACAACCAGACCGTGCGCAACGTGTTCGTGATCGACCCGGACAAGAAGGTGAAGCTGATCCTCGTCTACCCGATGACGACGGGCCGCAACTTCGACGAGGTGCTGCGGGTGATCGACTCGCTGCAGCTGAGCGCGAAGCACGAGGTGTCGACCCCGGTGAACTGGCGTGACGGCGAGGACGTGATCATCGCCGGCTCGGTTTCGAACGAGCGGGCGAGGGAGATCTGGCCCGACGGCTGGAAGGAGCCGAAGCCCTACCTCCGGATCGTCCCGCAGCCGCGCTGACCGAGCCTGCTGCCGCGCGCAGATGGTCGTAGGGGCGGGTGATGACCCGCCCCTACCCGTGCTGGGCGGGCGAGGCCGGGCCCGGCAGGGGCGTCAGCGTGCGCTCGATGCGCTCGCGCAGGTGCTCGAAGGCCGGCGGGAGCACGAGCGACTGGCCCAGCTGCTCGAGTGGCTCGTCGACGGTGAAGCCCGGACCGAGCGTCGCGATCTCGAAGAGGACGCCGCCCGGCTCGCGGAAGTAGATCGAGCGAAACCAGAAGCGGTCGACGATCGGTGTCGGGGAGCGCCCGGCCAGGACCACCCGCCCGCGCCAACGCTCGTGATCCTCCATCGTCGAGGCCCAGGCCACGTGGTGCACCGTGCCCGCGCCCCCGGCGCCAGGCTCGGCCGGCGCCTCGTCAAGCTCGTAGTGGCCGCCGCGAGCCTCGCCGCGGACATCCCAGGCCGCATCGGGGCCAGCCGGCGCGAAGCCGAGCGTTCCCTCCATGAAGTCCCGGCCCGCCTCGGGATCGGCCGCGTACGCGCGAACGCCGTCGAAGCCCTGGAGCGCGAGCGCCGCCGGGATCTGCGGGTGAGCCGCGACGAGGGGCTCGTCACCCGTCCCCGTGACTGCGAGCTCGAGCTCGAGCCCCTCGGGGTCGTGGAAACGCAGACGCCCATCGACCCACGTGACCGGGATCCCCTCCGTCCCCAGTCTCGCGGCCCAGAAGGCCAGCGCCTCCTCCGAGCCGACGCGCCACGTGATCCGATGCACCATGCCGGCCCCGGCCCGCCCCGGACGCGCGCCCGGGTACTCGAAGAACGTGATGTCCGCACCCGGGCTCCCGAGCTCGTCGGCGTAGAAGAGGTGGTAGACGGTCGGGTCGTCCTGGTTGACCGTCTTCTTGACGAGCCGAAGACCGAGCAACCGGGTGTAGAAGTCGAGGTTGCGGCGCGCGTCGCCGGTGATCAGCGTGACGTGATGGAGTCCCTCGAGCTGCATGCGCCCTCCCAGACGAGCTTCCTGACGGTCAGCGTAGCGGCCGGGCGGCCCGGCTCAGCGGGGCTTCGCCGCCTTCACGATCGCCGCGTGCACCCCGTCGGCGACCTCGTGGGTGAACGTGACCGCCGCGTCCTCGAATCCGGCCTCGCTGAGCAGCCGCTCGTACTCGCCGTTCGAGAGCGCGCCCGCGACACAGCCGACGTAGCTCCCGCGCTCCGCGCGCGCGGCCTCGTCCAGGCGATCCTCTGCGACGACGTCGCTGACCCCGAGCCGTCCGCCGGGCGCGAGCACCCGAAACGCCTCCGCGAGCACCGCCGGCTTGTCCGGAGAGAGGTTGACGACGCAGTTCGAGATCACGACGTCGACCGACCCGGCCGGCAGCGGAATCGCCTCGATGTGGCCCTTGAGGAAGTGAACGTTCGTCGCTCCCGCCTCGGCGGCGTTGCGGCGTGCGAGCGCGAGCATCTCCTCGGTCATGTCGAGCCCGTAGACCGTCCCCTCCGGGCCGACCCGCCGCGCGGAGAGGAGCACGTCGATGCCGCCGCCGGAGCCGAGATCGAGCACGACCTCCCCCTCGCGGAGCTCGGCGACAGCCGTGGGGTTGCCGCAGCCGAGGCTCGCGAGCACGGCCGCGTCGGGCAGCTCGCCACGCTCGCCCGCCGCGTACAGCGCCGCGCCGAAGCGCGCGTCCGCCTCGCTGCCGCAACAGGAGTCGCCGCCGCAGCAGCCGGCCCCGTCCGCCAAACGCGCGAGCGCCGCGTACCGATCCCTGACCTCGTCCCTGACGTCGTCGAGCGTGCTCACGTCCCCTCCTTCATCGAGCTTTATCGATGCACAGTACCACGCGCCGGGGCCGCGGCTAGCGTGTAGCGCGTGAAGCCGGTCCTCGTGATCGAGCAGGAGCTCCTCCTCGAGGGCGTTGGCCTGCTCGGGGCGCGCCTCGACGCTTCGGGCCTGCCGTGGCGCCGGCTGCGCGCCTGGTCTGAAAACCTGGCGGGGCTCCGGGCCCGGGACTTCTCCGGGATCGTCCCGCTCGGCGGCAGCGCCCACGCCTGGGAAGAGGATCGCCACCCGCACCTGCGCGAGGAGCGCCGGTTGCTGGGCGAGGCGCTCGACGCGGGCGTGCCGGTGCTCGGGATCTGCCTGGGCGCCCAGGTGCTTGCGAGGACGCTCGGGGCCGAGGTCACGCCCGGCCCGGCGCACGAGGTCGGCTGGCTCGCTGTTGCGCCGACGCCGGAGGCGGCGCACGATCCGCTCTTCGCCCACCTGGCCGGGCCCGCGAGCGTCTATCAGTGGCACGTGGACGGCTTCGACCTGCCGCGCGGTGCCACGCGCCTCGCTCACAGCGAGCGCTACCCGAACCAGGCCTTCCGCTACGGGTCGGCGTGGGGTGTCCAGTTTCACCCGGAAGTCGACCTCGCCACGTACGAGCTCTGGGCCGCGAACCACCCGGGCGGGGCGGCGCACTACGGCGTCGACGAGCGCGACCTCCGCGCGGGCGTCACGCGCGGCGAGGCGCCGGGGCCGTCGCGCAGCTTCCGGGAGGGCATTTTCGACGCGTTCTGCGCCGAGGTCTCTCGGCACCGGGACACCTGACCGCGCACGAGGAAGGAGGAGACGATGCGACAGACGCTCGTTTCGGGCTGTGCGACCGGGATCGGCAACGCCGGGGGGCCAACTTCGGCGGGCGCGAGAAGTTCCTCGAGGCGATGCCCGGGCTCGTCCCGCTCGGGCGCATCTCGAGGCCGCCCGAGATCGCGAGGCTCGCGGCCTTCCTGCTCTCGGACGATGCCGCCTACGTCACGGGGCACGCCTTCGTCGCCGACGGAGGCGAGCTGCTCGTTGCCTGACCCGCCGGCCCCTGGTTTTCGCCACCTCGATCCGCGATACTCACGTTTCCTCGATCACAAGGGAGGCGAGTATGGGGTTCCTGGACAAGTTGCTCGGGCGCGGTAAGCAGATGGCCAGCGGCGTCGCGGAGAAGGCGGGCGACGTCGCCGAGGCCGGGCTCGGAGCGGCCGAGCAGGCGGCACACAAGGGCACCGAGCTGGCGGGCCGCGTGGCGGACGAGGCGGGCGACCTCGCGTCGCGGGGGCGCGAGGCGGCTGGCGACGCGATCGACCGGGTGCGCGGCGAGGACGGCGAGCCGCCCGCGAGCTCGGGCGGCGGCGGCGGGGCCGGCTAGCGGGGAGGCGGCTGTGCCGCTGATCGAGGTCAAGCTCTTCGACTTCCGCGTCGACGAGGAGACGAGCCGCAAGCTGATCGCGGGCCTGACGGACGCGCTCTGCGCAGCGACCCACGAGGGGCTGCGCGACCACACCTGGGTGATCGTCGAGGGCCATGACCCGAAGAACTGGGGCGTCGGCGGGAAGCCCTGGCCGGTCGAGCAGATGCCCGGCGTGGGGGGCTGAGGGGAGGACTACCGTCAGCCCAGGCGCCCGGCTGCGAGCGCCTCGCCGATCTGGCTCTCCCACTGGCCGAGATGGGTTTCGTAGCCGGCTGTGAGCTCGGCGAGTCAGCCGCGGCCGATGAACGGCATCGCCGTAGCCATCACGGTCAGGAACTGGACATTGGTGTCGAGCGGCAGGGTCGCCATGTACACGACGGCGCGGGCGACGTGCGCGGGGTCGATCGTCGGCTCGAGCGCCACCCGACCGTCGGGCTGAAGCACGCCTGTCGTGCTCATCGCCTCGGTCAGATCGGTGGCGGCGTTGCCGACGTCGATCTGCCCGCAGGCGATGTCATAGGGTCGCCCGTCGAGCGACGTCGAGCGGGTCAGGCCGGTGATCGCGTGCTTGGTCGCCGTGTACGGGGCCGACAGCGGTCTGGGCACGCTGGCGGAGAGCGAGCCGTTGTTGATGATCCGCCCGCCTCGCGGCGTCTGGCGCTTCATCAGGCGGAAGGCCTCCTGCGTGCAGAGAAACGCTCCGGTCAGGTTCGTCTCGACCACCGCCGTCCATTGCTCGAGCGTGATGTCCTCGAGCGGGACCGCCGGGGCGCCCACGCCGGCGTTGTTGAAGAGCAGGTCGAGGCGCCCGAAGCGCGCTTCGACCTCGGCGAAGAGCGCGGCGACGGCGGAGGGGTCGCGGACGTCGTAGGCGAGGGCAACGCTCCCGCCGCCCGCGGCCGCGGCCGCCTCCTCGAGCGGCTCCCGGCGCCGCCCGGCCAGCGCGACTGTGAAGCCCGCCTCGGCGAGCGCGAGCGAGACGGCGCGGCCGATGCCGCTGCCCGCACCCGTGACGAGCGCGATCCCGCTCACGGGATCCGCCCGCCGAGCTCGTCCTCGACGTGGACGCGCACGATCTCCTCGAAGCTCGTCTCCGCCCGGAAGCCGAGCTCGCGGGCGCGCCCTGCGTCGACGCGCTGCGGCCAGCCGGCGACGATCCGCGCGACGAGCTCGTCGGGCTCGCGCCGGACGAGAGAGACGGCCCCGTCTCCCGCGACGCGGCGTAGCGCCTCGAGCTGCTCGCCGACGGTCGCGGAGACGCCCGGCATCGTCAGGCAGCGGCGCTCGCGCAGCGCGCCCTCCTCGACGGTCGCGGCGCGCAGGAAGAAGCCGACCGCAGCCCGCGGCGAGGCGTGGGTGTGGCGTACATCGTCCGCGACCGGCAAGAGCGCCACCTGGCCGCTCAGAGGCTCGCGGATGATCGACGAGAAGAAGCCTGACGCCGCCCGGTTCGGCCCGCCCGGCCGCACGCAGATCGTCGGCAGCCGGATCGCGACCCCGTCGAGGAAACCGCGGCGCGAGTAGTCGGAGACGAGCAGCTCCCCGATCGCCTTCTGCGTCCCGTAGCTCGTCAGCGGCGCCGTGTGGAAGTCGTCGCCGATCACGTCCGGGAACGGCGCCCCGAAGACGGCGATCGACGAGGCGAAGACGAGCCGCGGGCGGTACCCGGGGTCAGCCCGGATCGCGTCGAGCAGGAGGCGCGTCCCGTCCAGGTTGACGCGGTAGCCCTTCTCGAAGTCGGTCTCGGCCTCGCCCGAGACGACCGCGGCCAGGTGGAAGACCACCTCGGGGCGATCCGCCAGCAGCTTCTCCGCGACGCCCGGAGCGGCAAGGTCGCAGGCGACCGCGGCGACCTCGGGCCCCGCCCCCTCGGGCGCGCCGGGCGTGGCCAGGTCGGCAAGCACGAGGCGCGAGATCCGCTCGCCCCCGAGCTCGCCGTCACGCGCGAGACGCTCGGCGAGCTTGCGCCCGAGCATGCCCGCGCCACCGGTGACGAGGATGCGCACGGCGGTGAATCGTAGTCGGCGTGGCGGGAGCTGCCGTCCCATCCTCGCGCGGTGCCAGACTGCACTCCGGACACTCGGGGCGTGGCGCCGGCGGGAACCGGTGCGTCCCGTCGGCCGTCCAACCAGCATGCTGAGCCGCCGAGACTTCCTGCTCTGCCTCGCCGCACCTGCCGGAGTGTGGCTACTCGGCGGCTGCGGCGGGCCGGATGAGCCGTCGCCGGCGCCGTCCACCGAGCCGGGGCCCACGCCCTCCGACGGCGATGTCCTCGCGATCGCGAGCGTCGAGCGGGCTCCTGCCGCCGCCGGCGACGCCGCACCCGGTGCCCGCTCGATCGGCGCGTTCGGCGCCGACCTCTACGCGTCGCTCGCCGCCGCGAGCGACGACAACCTCGTCTTCTCGCCGGCCAGCATCCTCGTCGCGCTCGCCATGACGCGGGCGGGCGCCGCGGGCACGACCGCCTCGGAGCTGGACGCCGTCCTGCACCTGGACGACCCGGACGCGATCCACCACGCGCTGAACGGGCTCACGCGGGCGCTCGAGGCGCGTAGCGGCACGGTCGACGTGCTCGGCGAGCCGGCCAGCGTCGAGCTGTCGATCGCCAACGCGGTCTGGGGACAGCGGACGCTCACGTGGCAGGAGGCCTTCCTCGACGTGCTCGCGCGCGAGTACGGAGTGGGCGTGCGACTCGCCGACTTCGTCGCCGACCCGGAGGCCGCCCGGATCGTGGTGAACGGCTGGGTCGGCGAGGAGACGCGCGGTCGCATCCCCGAGCTCCTCGGCCCCGGAATGGTCAACGCCCTGACACGCCTCGTCCTCGTGAACGCGATCTACCTGAAAGCGCCGTGGGCGACCCCGTTCGCGGTCGACGCGACCCGACCCGAGCCGTTCACGCTGCTCGACGGCTCCACCGTCGAGTTGCCGGTCATGGCGCGACACGACGAGACAATGGCTTACGCGCGCGGCAGCGGCTGGCAGGCGGTCGAACTGCCCTACGCCGGCGAGGCACTCGCGATGCTGGTGCTCCTCCCCGACGAGGGCGAGCTGGCCACCGTCGAGAGCGGGCTCGCCGCCGGCCTGATCGACGAGGCGGCGGGCGCGGTCGGCCCGACCGACGTCGTGCTGCTGCTGCCGAAGTGGGACATCGAGACCCGGGTCGAGCTATCGGCCGCGCTGGCCGCGCTCGGCATGCCGACCGCGTTCACGGACGGGGCCGACTTCACCGGCATGACCGCCGACGAGCCGCTGCGGATCGGCTTCGTCATCCACCAGGCGAACATCACGGTCGACGAGGCCGGCACCGAGGCGGCCGCGGCAACCGCCGTCGGCATGGAGGCGACCGCCGCCCCCGAGCCGAAGCCCGAGCCGATCTCTGTCACCGTTGACCGGCCGTTCCTCTACGCGCTGCGCGACCGCGAGACCGGCGCCGTCCTCTTCCTCGGCCGCGTCACGAACCCGGCGGGCTAGCGATGTCGAGCAGCGAGCGCCTACTGCAGCGCATGGCCTATCACCGGCGGAAGATCGCCGAGGAGCGGGTGCGGCGCGAGCGGCCGCTCTGGCGTCGCCTGCTCCCGGGCTAGCCGTACGTTCGACCTGCCCTGGAGGGGGTCAGGTACTCCACGTTCCGCCGCGACACCCCCGAGCCGGATCGACGGCGCAGCAGGGAATCAGGTCTTGCATCGCGTCGGCCCCGTCGTGACTCGGCGATTCGCCCGTCCTGACGGATCTGACGTCGGAGCCTCCCGAGGTCGAGGCGACCGAGCTCCTCGGCAAGCGCGCCTGGGCGACCGCGATCGGACCGTCGGGCGCCGGCGCGAGGACGACCGTGTCGAGAGTTCCCTTTCGTTCCACCGCCGGAACGGACACGTCACACCGCCTGTGCTTCCCTGGGGTTGTGGCGGATTCCAGGCCCATGCCGGAGGTGTGGTGACGGCCCGTCCGCTTTCGCAGGCTCGGGCCGACGCGCTCGCGAAGCTGCTCGACCTCGGTCTCGACGTGGACATCTGCCACGCGTGTCTGAGCTTCGTCTCGCTGGCACTCGCCGGCGGGGATCCCAGGGAGGTTGAGCGGGAGACACGGCGGATGACGCCATACCTCTGGGACGAGGGGCTCGCGGCACCGGCGCTCGGCGCGGTGCGAGCTGGGCGTGGCCGACGCGGAGGCCGCGCTCGCCGACCTCGAGGGGCGCGGCGGGAGGAGCTCGGTCGCACGAGCGATCGTCAGGCGGCTGGCCGAGGATCTTCACCGGCGAACGCGCATCGAGTTGCGCGCGGCGAGGCTTGCTCGCGACCGGCTCCGGTCGGCGCCGCCGGAGCTCAACTGAGACGGTCTCCGCAGGGTGGGCGTCGCGCGCGACAGGCGGGTGACCACACGAAGACGATTGTCGTCTACGAGGCGGGCGGCCAGCAGGCGGCGGCTGTGACGAAGACGTTCACGGTCGACGACTCGGCTGCTTCGGGCTTAGATGTGTATGCTGTGAGCATGCTTACGGAGCGTCTGCAGATCCTCATCTCACCCGAGCAGCGTCGGCGGCTCGAGACGGAGGCCAGGCGTCGCGGGAGCTCCGTCGCCACGGTCGTCCGCGAAGCCATCGACACGACGCTCGCCGGACCGACTCGAGACGAGCGTCGTGACGCCGTCAAGGCGATGAAGGCGATGAAGGGGAAGTACCTTCCGGTCGAGGAGCTCGAGGCGATCGTCGAGGAGGAACGGGAGCGCGACTTCCCGCTCGTCCGGCCTGGCTGACGATGGCGTTCTTCGTCGATGCGAACGTCGTCGTCTACACGGCGACCGGCGGGGCCATGCGGTCGGCATGCGCAGAGCTGATGGATGCGATCGGCGAGGGTGCCGAAGGCCGAACGTCGACCGCCGCGCTCGAGGAGGTGTGGCACCTCGAGCTCTCCGGGCGCATCGGCGAGCTCGCGGGGCTCACGCGTACCGCCTACACGGTTTTCACGCCGCTCCTCGCGGTCACAGACGAGGTGGTCGCACGGGCGCTCGCGCTCGACGCGGAGACGCTCGGCGCAAACGACCGTATCCACGTTGCCACCTGTCTCGAGAACGGGATCGGCACGATCGTCAGCGCCGACGCCGACTTCGACGCGGTGCGAGGCCTCCGGCGCGTCGATCCGCTCGACCGGCGCGCGCTGGCGCGGCTGCTCGGCGGGTGAGGAGCCCCGGCGGCGCGTCGGCGGCGCTTCAGCCGCGCCCGACGAACGGCATCTTCGTCGCCATCACCCTCAGGAACTGCACGTTTGCGTCGAGCGGCGGGGTCGCCAGGTTGGACGGGGTCAGATCGGCTGCGCAGGGGAATCAGGCCGGCCTTGCATCGCGTCACGAACCCCGCCCAGCGGGCCCGCTTACCCTCGACGCGAGAAGCGCCAGGCAGCAGTTCACGCCGGTAGGCGGCGCGACGCTCAGGCGCCGCGTGCGGCCACGACGGCCTCGAGCCGCTCGAGGCTGGCGGCGGGCCACAACGCCCTCCGGTCGTAGTAGACCTCGAACGCGGGAACCGATTCCGGCAGCGTGAGCCACGGCAGCTTCGAGCGCGTGAAGATGTGGACGCCCGGTGCGACGGTGCCGGGATCGTCGAGCGTTCCGCCGCGGACGAACAGGATCCCCGGCCAGCCGTAGTCGCTGTAGATCGCGACCTGGCAGTCGGGGCAGCGGTAGATGCGCTGGCTCGAGCCGTCGTCGCGCGGGACGTCGACCGGCCGCGGCTCGCCTTGCAGCAGCCGCACGCGGTCGGCCTCGATCACGAGGTTGATCACGAAGGCGCTGCCCGTCTGCCGCTGGCAGTTGAGGCAGTGGCAGCAGTGGACGAAGAGCGGTTCGGAAGCGAGCCGGTAGCGGACCGCCCCGCAGGCGCAACCGCCTTCACGCTCCACGCTCATCGGGTGAGGAGCTTAGCGGCGGGCGGCGAGGGTCAGGTCTTGCATCGTGCAACGGGTCGGGGGTCTGCATGATGCAAGACCTGACCCGGAGCGCCTATGCGGTGCAAGGCTTCCTCGACGGCGCGAACTCCCGATTGGGGATCCTCGTGCTCCCAGATTCGCACGACGACCCATCCCTCTTTCCTGAGTCTCAGCTCCGTGTCCACGTCTCTACGACGGTTTGCCTCGATCTTCTCCCGCCACCAGTCGGCGTTTCGCTTCGGCCAGGTGCCATGCTCAGGGCAACCGTGCCAGAAGCACCCGTCTACGAATACCGCTACCCGCTGACGCGGGAAGGCGATGTCGGCCCGTCGACGAAGTCCCGGTAACGGGTAGTGAACGCGGAACCGGAGCCCGCTCTTGTGGAGTCGCGACCGGAGCTCGAGCTCGCAGGCTGTATCGCGCTGACGCTGAGCCTTCATCCGCCGAAGCGCATCCGGCGAGGACGCAACGGGTGTGCCCTCGTTGGCCACGCCGCCCAGTCTAGGCAGCGGTCAGATCCACTTGAACGTCGTATCGTACTCGTTCGCGACGCGCGTGATCATGTTGTCGTAGTGGAAGATGTCACCCGGCGCCGGCGCAGGCAGGCCCGTGACGAGACGGGCCGGCGACCTCCCGTCGTTGATCGACGAGATGACGACGATGCCCAGCCCGTCATACCCTTCCGTCGCACTGGCCGTGCGCCGCGGGATCTCGCGTACCTTTGACACGACAGCCGCCGCAGCGGCCGGCTGCGAGTGTTTCGAGAACACGACAGGCGCGCCCGGTCTCTTGTTGCGATCGGGGCTGATGAACGTCGGCGCCGCGTTCACCATGACGAGCCCAACGGCGAGCGCCTGACGGGAGGCGCCGTGCACGGTCTGGTGGCTGGAGTTCAACTCGTCGTAGAGACGAGGCAGGGCCTTCACGTGTTCGGTCATCGCCGCCTTCGCCTCGAGCGCCATCAAGACCGCACCGACAGGAGCGCGTCTCAGTTCCGGCAACTGGGCGAGCTTGACTTCCTGTCCGGCGTTGAGGAGAACGCGGTACCGATCTGCGAGGTCAGCGAGGGTCTCCATGGTCACGGCACCGGACGGTCGGGCGATCACGAGGTCGAGAACCTTCTTCCTCGCGGTCGCGAAGTCGCGGAGTTCGTGGTTTATGCCGAAGACGATCTTGCCGGCTGTGGCATGGCTGCGCATGAGAGCGCTCTGCTGCAGGAGGTCGAACAGCACCGCCCAGCACGCCACCTTGCTGTGATGGTCTGATCGAGAGTGGTACTGCCACAGCGCCTTCGAGCGACCTCTCGGGTGCGGCACGGACAGGCTCGAGACGATGATTGTCGGCCCGTCCACGGCTCTACGTTCTACGACTCGGAGCGTCCTGCTCCTGCATGTTGCCGCTCGTTGCGCCTAGACGAAGAGCGACTCGACCCGTACGGTTGCCAGGTATGCCTCGACCTCGTCGAGGAATCCCGGCGGGAACCTCAGCGACGAAGATCGCGTACGTCCGAGAAAGCCTCGAGTCGCTCGTTCCGAGAGGGGGGCCGGCTCGTACGCCAGGAAGCTCTCCAGCGACCGGTACTCGTACCGAACCGGCCAAGGTGACAGATCCACCTTCCGCACCTCGCCACCGGTGCCCCAAGCCGCCTTCGGCCACGGCGCGCCCGGGGGAAGCGCCTCGTCGTTGGTGCCGTCGTATGGCATCGGGCTTCGGAGCCGCGTCCCTACCCACTCCGCGACCGGGACACTGACGGCGTTGCCGACGAGCTTCCATCGGGAGCCAGAGCGCCCGCGGCCTTCGACAGCTGGTGCAGTCCAGTCGGTGTCGAATCCCTGTAGGCGCTCTGCGTCTCGGATGTCGGGAGTCCCCACGAGGCCATCGGTGAACCTGATGGCGGGGGGAGACGCAATCCCGATCGTCGATCCTCCCTTGAGCGTCGGGATGGCGTCGATCGCCCAACCGAGCCCACGTACACCCTCTGTCCAGTAGAAACCGCAGGCAACCTCGGAGTGATCGGGCCACTCTGACTCGCCCACGTCGCCGACGAAGAGCACCTCGCGCGGGTCGCGGGAGCGAGACGCGAGCAGGATCACACGCTGTCGGCGTTGCGGAAGGCCGAATGCCCGGGTGTCCACGACCCGATACGCCCAAGCGAACCCGAGTCTCTCCAACGAGCGCGTGAGGAAGCGCATCGCCTCGCCGCGGTCCAACTGGAGCATGAATGGCACGTTCTCGAGCAGGAGCCAGCGCGGGTCAGCCTTCTCGATCAACCTGAACACCTCGGCGACGAGGCCGGAGTTCTGTCCCCGGATTCCCACCGTCTTGCCCGCCTGGCTCAGGTCCTGGCACGGGAAGCCCGCTGTACAGAGACCGACCTCGGGGAGTGCTTCGAGTTCGCGGATGTCGGCCGTGAGCGGGATGCTCGGGAAGTGCGATCGCAGCACCACGTTGGCAGACGGTTCGATCTCGCAGAGAGCGACGGTCTCGTGCCCCGCACGGTGAAGACCGACTTCGATTCCCCCGATGCCCGCGAACAGGCCGGCGACGGAGAGAGGGGCTTCGCTACCCGTGTCGAGCGACGCGGGCTGGGTCACTTCAAGAGCCACAGAGCAATCCTATGAGAGGCTGCTGACGAAACGAACATGTGTTCTGGGACCGTATCGAGCGTGCCGGACGGAGCCCGACGGCTTGATTGCACAGCAGGGAGTCAGGTCTTGCATCGCGCAACGGGCCGGGGTCGCACGATGCAAGACCTGACCCCGTAGTGACGGGACGGGAGCGACGGGACTCGAACCCGCGACCTCCGGCGTGACAGGCCGGCGTTCTAACCAGCTGAACTACGCCCCCCTGGGCCGGAGCATTGTAGCCTGCCGGCGAGCATGGCACGCTGCAAGCGCGAGCGGATCTCCTGGCTGCCGGTCCCGGACGAGCGGGAGCTGCCCGCCGAGCTGCGCGAGCTGTTCGCGAAGGCCCGCGAGCGACTCGGGTTCGTGCCGAACGTGTTTCGGGTCTTCGCGTTGCGCCCGGCGCACATGGTGCGCTGGCGTGCCTACTACGACGAGCTCCTGCGCGGCGAGTCCGGACTGACCCCGGCCCAGCGGGAGATGATCGCCGTCGTCGTCTCCGCCGAGAACCGCTGCTACTACTGACTGACCTCCCACGCTGCCGCGTTGCGGCAACTCACGGAGGACGCGGTGCTCGCCGACCAGCTCATGGCCGACTACCGCCACGCGGCCCGGCTGACGGCGAAGGAGCGGGCGATGCTCGACTTCGCCGTCACGGTCACGACCCGCACGGCCGCCTGCGCCGAGTCGGACCTCGAGCTGCTGCGCGACGCCGGCTGGACGGACGAGGAGATCATGGACATCGGCGAGGTCGCGGCGATGTTCAACTTCACGAACCGCCTCGCGAACGCGTTTGGCTGGGTGCCGAACGAGGAGTACCACTCGCTCGGACGGTGAACCGCAGCCCGGGCCCTAAAGCAACGCACGGCACGTGCCGATACCGGAGGCCCATGACGTGGTTCTCCATCCTTGCGGTGCTCGTCGGCGTCGTCGCGGTCTTCCTCGCGATCCTCTCCGAAGGCTCCCACGCGCGCCTGCGCGCGCGCGGCCGCTAGCGGGCCCCCCGGGGGGCGCTGCCCGACCTGCCGGTATCCTCCCCGGCGCGGCGCAATCGCGCCCGGAGCGATGAAGCGACTGGCAACTCTCCTGCTCGCCTGCGTGGCCGCGGCCACGGCCGCCGGCCAGGCGCGCGCCCAGGAGTGGCCGTGCGGGCTCCCCTCGGGGCAGCCGCTCTGGTTCGAGTTCGCCGACGGGTCGGTGTCGTTCCGCCAGGCGCTGTTCGGCAAGCCCGGCATCGTCGTCGCGACGAGCGGGCTCCAGCGCTCGGCCGAGCTGCGTAGCCTCGGCGCCCACACCGTCTACTGGCACATGTCCCTGAAAGGCCTCGCCGGCGGGCCGCCGGCCCCCGCCGAGCCCGAGCACGTCGTCGAGCGGGCGAACGCGCTCTTCGATCTCGCTGTCGCAGCGACCGGCTGCGCGACGCCGGTGATCGCGCTGAACGAGCTGGCGGGCGCCTCCCGCGCCACGCCCTGGCCGCCCGAGATCTACCGCTACCGGGCGAACGTGCTCGCGGTCGTGACGACGCTTGCCGAGCGCGGAGCGCAGCCTGTCCTGCTTGTCCCGGGCAAACCGTCGGGAGGCGGGGCGCCGTTCGTCGCCGGCGACGCCGCGGTCTGGTGGCGGGAGGTCGCTCTCCACGCCTCGATCGTCCGGCAGATGCACTTCAACGCACCGCACGCCCACCGCAAGGGTCCCGTGCTCAGCCAGCGCGCGCGGCGGATCGCGATGCGCGCCGCCGTGGCGCCGTTCCTCGCGCTTGGAATCCCCGCCGATCGGCTCGGGCTCCTACTCGGCTTCCAGTCCGGCCCGGGCAAGGGCGGACGCGAGGGCCTCGAGCCGCTCGAGGCCTGGCTCGAGATCGTCCAGCAGGAGACCCTGTCGGCCCGCCAGGTCGCATCCGAGCTCGGCCTGGCAAGCGTCTGGTCCTGGGGTTGGGGGACGTTCTCTGAGAACAGCGCCGACCCGGACAAGCCCACCGCCGCCTGCGTCTACCTCTGGACGCGCGACCCGTCGCTCTGCGACGGGCCCGCCGCTGCCGGGCCCGCGTTCCCGGCGTCCCTCACCGCCGGGCAGATCGCGCTCCCCGACGGCGCCCACTGCACCACGCAGGCCGGCCGGATCGCGACGACCGACGTCGAGGCGCTCGCCGTTGCGACCGGCGACCGGCGCGTTGCCCTGACCGCGCTCCTGACCCGCCTCGTGCTCGCCCGCGACGGCGGCGCGGTCGCCGCGGCCGACCTCGACCGGGCCGAGCGCTGGCTCGTCGGCACCCGCTTCGGCGACGACACGGCGGCCTACGAGGGCGAGCTCGCCGCACGCGGCCTCGACCGGGCGCTGGCGCGCAGCATCATCGCCGACCAGTTCCGCCGCCAGGCGCTCGCTGCGGGCCTCGCCGCCGCCGGCTCGAGCCGGAGCCTCGCCGTCGTGCTGCGCAGCCGCCTGCGCGACGTTCGCCGGACAGCGGTCTGCCTGCGCGACGAGCTGCCCGGGCGCGCGCCGCACGCCTGGGGCTCCCGCGTCGCCACCCTGACGCTTCCCCCGGCCGCGGTCACGATCGCCGCCAGGGCGCGAGCCACCCGCGGCGGCGTGGCCGTGCTCCTCACAGGCCGCGTCCGAAGCCTGCGCGCACGCGAGCTCGTGACCGTCTACGCGCGCCGCCCCGGTGAGACCGCGTACCACGCCGCCGGAATAGCGCGGGTCAGCACCGATGGGCGCTGGTCGCTCCGCGTTGCCCAGCGCCAGGGGACGGTCTACCGGGCTATCTCGCGGAGCGCCGCGAGCCCGCCGCTCACCGTCCGTGCGCGCCGATGACACCCGTCGAGAAGTGAGGTATATTTGACCAAGCGGTCAAACTGACCGATCGGTCAAGATGAGCCTCGTGGAGCAGTCGACCCGCGCCCTCCTCTCGGGAAACGAGGCGATCGCCCGCGGCGCCGTCGAGGCCGACGCCAGGATCGGCGTCGGCTACCCGGGCACGCCCAGCACCGAGATCCTCGAGGCGCTCGCCCGCTACGACGGCATCGACGTCTCCTGGTCGCCGAACGAGAAGGTTGCCCTCGACGTCGCGCTCGGCGCCTCGATCGGCGGCGTGCGGGCGCTCGCGACCATGAAGCACGTGGGCCTCAACGTCGCTGCCGACACGTTCCTGACCGCCGCCTACACCGGCGTCAACGGCGGACTCGTGGTCGTGTCCGCCGACGACCCCGGCATGCACTCCTCCCAGAACGAGCAGGACAACCGCCTCTACGCGCGCTTTGCAGCCGTCCCCGTGCTCGAGCCCGCGGACAGCCGGGAGGCGAAGGAGCACGCGAGGCTCGCCTTCTGGCTTTCGGAGGAGTTCGACACCCCCGTGCTGTTGCGCACGACGACGCGGATCTCGCACTGCCGCGGCGTCGTCGAGCTCGAGCCCCCGGCCGGCTCGCCCGCCCGGCCGTTCACGCGCGACCCGCGCAAGTACGTGATGCTGCCCGGCAACGCGCGCCTGCGCCACCCCGTCGTGCTCGAACGCCTCGAGCGGCTCGCCGCCTTCGCCGAAGAGAGCCCGCTCACCGTCTGGGAGGAGGGCGACCCGACGGTCGGCATCGTCACCTCCGGCGTCACCTACCAGTACGTGCGCGAGGCGCTGCCAGGGGCGAGCGTGCTCAAGCTCGGACTGACCTACCCGCCGCCGCTCGGGACGATTCGGCGCTTCGCCGCGAGCGTCGAGCGAGTGCTCGTGGTCGAGGAGCTCGAGCCGTTCCTCGAGGAGATCCTGCTCGCGGCCGGGATCGCGGTCTCCGGCAAGGAGTTCTTCCCCCGTCTCGGCGAGCTCTCCCCGGAGCTCGTGCGCTCCGGCCTCGTCGCCGCCGGCGTCCTCGCACCCGAAGCCGAGCCGGTGGCGCCGCGAGCGCAGCTGGCGGTTCAGCCGAGCCCGAGGCCGCCCGTCCTCTGCCCGGGCTGCTCGCACGCGACGCCGTTCATGGCGCTGCGCCAGCTTGGAGCGGTCGTCGCCGGCGACATCGGCTGCTACACGCTCGCCGCGCTCGAGCCGCTGTCGGCGATGGACACGTGCGTGGCGATGGGCTCGAGCGTCGGCATGGCCGTCGGGCTCGCCCGCTCGGGCGGCGCCGACGGCCCGGTCGTCGCCTCGATCGGCGACTCGACCTTCCTGCACGGCGGGATTCCCGCGCTGATCGACGCCGTCACCTCGGGGACGGACGTGACCGTCGTGATCCTCAACAACGGCACGACCGCGATGACCGGCGGCCAGGCCCACCCCGGAACGGGCTCGACGATCAGCGGCGCCCAGGCCGGCGCCGTCGATCTCGAGGCGCTCTGCCGCTCGCTCGGGGTCGAGCACGTCGAGGTCGTCGACCCCTACGACGTCGCCGCGACCCACGTGGCGCTCGAGCGGGCGATCAAGTACCCGGGGCCGGCGGTCGTGATCACGAACCGCCCCTGCGTCGAGGCGCCCGTGAAGGTGCGCGACTACCCGTTCGAGGTCGACCTCGACGCGTGCATCGCCTGCCAGCTCTGCATGAACATCGGCTGTCCCTCGCTGACGTGGACGGACGAGTTCCACGACGGGCGGCGCAAGGTGCAGATCGACGAGGGCACGTGCACGGGCTGCACCGTCTGCGCCCAGATGTGCCCGAGCGGGGCGATCGTCCCGGTCTCGGCGTGGGGGGCCGCCGGTGGCTAGCGAGACGCGCGGGGTACTGCTCGTCGGCGTCGGCGGCCAGGGCGTCGTCCTCGGCTCGAGCGTCGTCGCCGCGGCGCTGCTCGACGCGGGCTTCGACGTCAAGACGAGCGAGGTGCACGGGATGGCACAGCGCGGCGGCATGGTCTCGAGCCACCTGCGCTTCGGCGAGCGGGTCGCGAGCCCGCTGATCCCGCTCGGAACCGCCGATGTCCTGCTCGCGTTCGAGTGGGCCGAGGCGCTGCGCTGGCTCGTCTACCTGAAGCCGGAGGGCACGCTCGTGTCGAGCGTCGACTCGATTGTGCCGCCGCTCGCCTGCTCGGACCGGCGCGCCTGGAACTCCCGCTACCCGGCCGAGCACCCGGCGGCGCTGCGCGACTTCGTCGGCAACCTGCGGCTCGTCGAGGCCCGCCGGGTGGCCGGCGAGCTCGGCAACCCCAAGGCCGCCTCCGCGGTCCTGTTCGGGGTGCTCTCCCTGCTGCTCGAGGACTTCGTCGGCGTCGAGTCGTGGGAGCGGGCGATCCGGACGAACGTGCCGAAGAAGGCCCTCGACGTCAACCTGTCCGGGTTTCGCGCCGGCAGGGAGCTGACGTTCGAGCACGGCCGGCCCTCCGGCAGCGTGCCGCCCCCGCTCGAGCCGAGAACGCCGCCCGTGATCGAGCTGAACCAGGACTGGTGCAAGGGCTGTGACATCTGCGTGCGCTTCTGCCCGGAGCACTGCCTCGCGCTCGACGAGCGCGAGAAGGTGATCGCCGTCGCGCCCGAGCTCTGCACCGGCTGTCGCCTCTGCGAGTTCCTCTGCCCCGACTTCGCGATCGCGATCACGCCCCGCGAGGCGGTGCTGGCCGGTGGCTGAGCCGGCGCTCGTCCAGGGAAACGCGGCCTGCGCGCTCGGTGCGATCGCCGCCGGCTGTCGCTTCTTCGCCGGCTACCCGATCACGCCGTCGTCGGAGATCGCCGAGACGATGGCGCGACGCCTGCCCGCGCTCGGCGGCGCCTACGTCCAGATGGAGGACGAGATCGCCTCGCTCGGCGCGTGCATCGGCGCCTCCGCGGCCGGCGCGAAGACGATGACGGCGACGAGCGGCCCCGGCTTCTCCCTGATGCAGGAGCACATCGGCTTCGCCGCGATGGCCGAGCTGCCCGTGGTCGTCGTCAACGTGATGCGCGGCGGCCCGAGCACCGGCCTGCCCACCTCCCCGGCGCAGGGCGACGTGATGCAGGCACGGTGGGGCACTCACGGCGACCACCCGGCTATCGTGCTCGCGCCCGCGTCCGTGCGCGAGATCCACGATCTGACGGTGCGGGCGTTCAACCTGGCCGAGCGCTTCCGCACACCGGTGATCCTCACGTACGACGAGGTGATGGGGCACGTGCGCGAGCGCGTCGAGCTGCCCGACTCGGTCGAGCTCGTCGAGCGTGTCCGCCCGAGCTGTCCGCCGGGCGAGTACCGCCCCTACGCGAACGCCCCGGGCGGCGTGCCTCCGCTGGCGGCCTTCGGCGACGGCTACCGCTTCCACGTCACGGGCCTCGCCCACGACGAGACCGGCTACCCGACGAACGACACGCGCAAGGCCGGCGCCCTGATCGAGCGCCTGCACACGAAGATCGAGGAGCACCTCGACGAGGTCGAGGAGGTCGAGCGCTACCTCCTCGACGACGCGGAGGTGTGCGTGTTCGCCTACGGGATCGTCGCCGCCGCAGCGCGCGACGCGATCCACGAGGCCAGGGCTCGCGGCGTCCGCGTCGGAATGCTCAGGCCCGTCACGATGTGGCCGTTCCCCGACGCCGCCGTCGCGGAGGCGGCGCAGGCCGTCGGCACGATCGTCGTCGCGGAGATGAACCGCGGCCAGCTCGTCCGCGAGGTCGAGCGCGCCGCCGCGGGCGCCGCGGGCATCGACACCGTGCTGCGGGCAGACGGCGAGCCGATCCTCCCGGACGCGCTGCTCGAGCGCCTGCTCGCGGCCGCCCCGGTCGGCGGGAGGGCCACGTGATCGACATCCGGGACTACCTGCGCGACGAGACGATGCCGCACGTGCTCTGCCCGGGCTGCGCGCACGGGATCGTGCTGCGGGCGTTCCTCGAGGCGGTGGGCCGGCTCGGGCTTTCGAAGGACGAGGTCGCGGTCGTGGCCGGAATCGGCTGCTCGAGCCGCCTCGTCGGCTACATCGACTTCTGCACCCTCCACTCGACCCACGGGCGCGCTCCCGCGTTCGCGACCGGGATCAAGCTCGCTCGGCCCGACCTGAACGTGGTCGTCCTCACCGGCGACGGCGACGGGCTCGCGATCGGGGGCAACCACTTGATCCACGCGGCGCGGCGCAACATCGACCTGACGTTCCTGCTCTTCAACAACGCGATCTACGGTATGACCGGCGGCCAGCTCGCGCCGACCACCCCGGAGGGCGCGGTCGCGAGCACGGCCCCGTTCGGGAACGTCGAGCCCGCTTTCGACGCCTGCAAGCTGATGGCCGCGGCGGGCGCCACGTTCGTCGCCCGCGCCGTCGCCTACGAGGCGCCGAAGCTCGTCGACATCATCGCCGAGGCGATCGCCCACAGGGGCTGCTCGTTCATCGACGTCGTCAGCGACTGCCCCGTCTACTACGGGCGCTACAACAGCCTCGGCGAGGGTCCGGAGATGCTCGCCGGGATGAAGCGCACCGACGCGGCGATCGACGGCCTGCTCGCCGGGAAGCGCTTCGTCCCGCACATCGCCCAGCCCGGCCGGCCGCTCGCCGTCGAGACCGGGATCCTCCACCGCTCCGAGCGGCCCGAGTACACAGCCGCGACGACCCGCCCGGCGAATGGGCGCTGAGACGGGCGGCGGCGAGCGCCTCGAGGTGCGCCTCGCGGGCGCCGGCGGGCAGGGGATCGTGCTCGCCGGCGTGATCCTGGCCGAGGC
>JAHDVS010000004.1:0-49191 GCA_023382435.1 Thermoleophilia bacterium | reverse complement strand
TCGCGGGCGCCGGCGGGCAGGGGATCGTGCTCGCCGGCGTGATCCTGGCCGAGGCCGCGATCCTCGCCGGCAAGAACGCCACCCAGTCGCAGGCCTACGGGCCCGAGTCGCGCGGCGGCTCGGCACGGGCGGACGTCGTGATCGCGGACGGCGAGATCGGCTTCCCGCAGGCGCAACAGCTCGACGTCCTGCTCGCGCTGACGCAGGAGGCGTGCGAGAAATACGCGCGCGACCTGCGCCCGACGGGCGTGCTCGTGATCGACGCGAGGGCGGTGCCGGAGCCTCCGGCCGGCGAGTGGCGGCTGTGCTCGCTGCCGATCGCCGAGACCGCGGAGCACGCAGGCAGCCTGATGGCCGCGAACGTGGTCGCGCTCGGCGCCGTCGCCGAGCTGACCGGGATCGTCGACGCCGAGACGATGGAGCGGGCCGTCGCCGCCCGCGTGCCGCGCCAGCGCGAGCTCAACCTGCGAGCACTCGAGGCCGGCCGGCAGCTCGTCGCCGTCGAGTCCTGACGCCGGCGCGGGCGGCATAGACTCCCCGTGTGACAGGCGACGGCGCCGAGCGCACGCCGGCCGCGCGGCTTGCCGACGCGGCGCTCGCGCTGCTCGAGGCGAGACGCCGCCGAGAGCCGTTCGCGGGCTTCGCGCCGGGAGCGGGGCCGCGCACGGAGGCGGACGGCTACCTCGTCCAGGACGGGTTGCTCGCCGCGCTCGAAGGCGAGCTTGGACGGCGGGCCGGCCACAAGATCGGCTGCACGACCCCGGTGATGCAGGCCTACCTCGGGATCGACCACCCGTGCGCGGGCGGCGTGCTCGCCCGCACGGTGCACGTCTCCCCCGCGACCGTCTCCTGCGGCGGGCGGCGACTCGGGGTCGAGTGCGAGCTCGCGGTGCGCCTCGCCCGCGACCTCCCCGGCGCTCCCGGACGGGAGGCCGTGGCGGCCGCGGTGGGCGAGGTCTGCACCGCAGTCGAGCTCGTCGAGGACCGCTACGTCGACTTCCGGGCGCTCGACCTGCCGGTGCTCGTCGCCGACAATTTCTTCGCCGCCGGCTGCGTGCTGGGGCCGCCGGTCGCGACGGGCGCGGCCGGCGACCTCGCGGCGGTGTCGGCCGAGCTCTCGGTCGGGGGCATGCCGGCCGGGTCGGGGACGGGTGCGGCGATCCTCGGTCACCCGCTCGAGGCGCTCGCCTGGCTGGCCGGGTTCGCGGCCTTGCGCGGGCGGCCGCTCGCGGCCGGGGAGATCGTGCTGCTCGGCAGCCTCGTCGAGACCCGCTGGGTCGGCCCGGGCGACCAGGTCGTCGCCCGAAGCGATCTCGGCGAGGTACGCCTGGAGCTCGTCGAGTGAACGGGCGCCTCGGATCCAGAAGTCGGAGTTTTTGGATCCGAATATCGATGAATAATGCGCGGAATAGCGATCATGCCTAGAATACGGATCCGAAACCTATCCCGACTGCATCCGGAACTCGGGAGCCGAACGAAAGGCCGTGACATGAGCGTGACGACGGTGCCGGCGGGCATCGAGGTGCTTGCCCCCGCGGACGAGGAGATCCTGTCGCCCGGAGCGCTCGCCTTCGTGGCAAAGCTCCAGCGGGAGCTCGGCCCGCGGCGGACGGAGTTGCTCGACGCGCGGTCCGAGCGGCACCTTCGGAGGCCCGGCTTCCTCGAGGAGACCCGGGCCGTGCGGGCGGGCGACTGGCGCGTCGCCCCGGCGCCGCCGGACCTCCGCGATCGCCGCTGCGAGATCACCGGACCGGTCGAGCGCAAGATGATGATCAACGCGCTCAACTCGGGCGCCCGGGTCTTCATGGCCGACTTCGAGGACGCGAGCGCCCCGACCTGGTCGAACTGCGTCGACGGCCAGCGCAACATCCGCGACGCCGTTCGACGGACGATCGAGCTCGAGACGCCGGACCGGACCTACCGCCTCAACGAGCGGACGGCGACCCTGATGGTGCGCCCGCGCGGCTGGCACCTCGACGAGCGGCACGTCCTCGTCGACGGCGAGCCGGCCTCGGCGAGCCTGTTCGACTTCGGGCTCTGCTTCTACCACAACGCCCGGGAGCAGCTTGCACGGGGGACGGGCCCGTACTTCTACCTGCCCAAGCTCGAGTCGCACCTCGAGGCCCGCCTCTGGAACGACGCCTTCGTGCTCGCCCAGGGCGAGCTCGGCATCCCGCGCGGCTCGGTGCGGGCCACCGTGCTGATCGAGACGATCCTGGCCGCGTTCGAGATGGACGAGATCCTCCATGAGCTGCGCGAGCACTCGGCGGGCCTGAACGCGGGGCGCTGGGATTACATCTTCAGCGTGATCAAGCGCTTCCCCGACGATGTGCTGCCGGATCGCGCCGAGATCACCATGACCGTCCCGTTCATGCGGGCCTACACGGAGCTGCTCGTTGCGACCTGCCACCGGCGCGCTGCCCACGCGATCGGAGGGATGGCCGCGTTCATCCCGTCGCGCCGCGACCCGGAGGTGAACGAGCGCGCGATCGCGCGCGTGCGCGAGGACAAGGAGCACGAGTCGGACGCCGGCTTCGACGGGACCTGGGTCGCGCACCCGGATCTCGTCCCGGTGGCGACCACGGCCTTCGACACGGTGCTCGGCGAGCGGCCCAACCAGCTCGAGCGCCTGCGCGAGGACGTGTCTGTGACCGCGGAAGAGCTGCTCGACTTCCGCATCCCCGGCGGGCAGATCACCCCGGCGGGGCTGCGCACGAACGTCTCGGTCGGGGTGCGCTACCTGGCCGCCTGGCTCGCCGGGACGGGCGCGGCTGCGATCGACAACCTGATGGAGGACGTGGCGACCGCGGAGATCTCCCGCACACAGGTGTGGCAGTGGGTGCGGGCGGGGCGCTTCTCGGCGAACGACGTTAGCCGGGAGGTCGACGCGCTACGGCAGGAGCATCCGGAGGCGTGCGCGATCTTCGAGCGGGTCGCGCTCGAGCCGGAACTGGTGGAGTTCCTGACGCTCGTAGCGTACGATCATCTGGGTTGCCCCGATGAGTCACGCCGTCAGCCAGTTGCCCGCGCTCGACCCGCTTGACGTGCTCGACATCGACGCGCTGCTCGACGACGAGGAGCGCGCGATTCGCGACACGGTCAGCCAGTTCGTGCGCGAGCAGGTGCTCCCCGAGGTCGGAGACTGGTTCGAGCGCGGCGTCCTCCCGCTCGAGGTGATCCGGGAGCTCGGCAAGCTCGGGCTGTTCGGGATGCACCTGGAGGGGTACGGCTGCGCGGGCGCGAGCGCGGTCGCCTACGGCATCACCTGTCTCGAGCTCGAGGCGGGCGACACCGGTATCCGCTCGGCCTGCTCGGTGCAGGGGTCGCTCGCGATGTTCGCGATCTGGAAGTGGGGCTCGGAGGAGCAGAAGCAGCGCTGGCTGCCGCCGATGGCGGCGGGCGACTCGATCGGCTGCTTCGGCCTGACCGAGCCGGACGCCGGCTCCGACCCGGGTGCGATGCGCACGCATGCGCGCCGCGACGGCACCGACTGGATCCTGAACGGCACGAAGATGTGGATCACGAACGGGACGATCGCGGACGTCGCGATCGTGTGGGCCCGCACCGACGAGGGTGAGATCCGCGGCTTCGTCGTCGAGAAAGGCACCCCGGGGTTCAGCGCCCCCGAGATCCACCGCAAGCTCTCGCTGCGCGCCTCGGTCACGTCCGAGCTCGTGCTCCAGGACGTCCGCGTCCCGGAGGAGAGCATGCTCCCGGGTGCCTCGACGCTGCGCGGGCCACTCTCCTGCCTGAACGAGGCCCGCTACGGGATCGTCTGGGGCGTCGTCGGAGCCGGCCGCGCCTGCTTCGAGGCCGCGCTCGAGTACGCGAAGGAGCGGATCGTGTTCGGCAAGCCGATCTCCGGCTACCAGCTCACCCAGCAGAAGCTCGCGGAGATGGCGCTCGAGCTCGGCCGCGCCCACCTCGTCTCGCTCCACATCGGACGGATGAAGGACGCGGGGACGCTCCGCCCCGAGCACGTCTCGCTCGGCAAGATGGGCAACGTCCGCGGCGCCCTCGAGGTCGCCCGCAGCGCCCGCACGATCCTCGGCGCGAACGGGATCACGCTCGAATACCCGGTGATCCGCCACGCCAACAACCTCGAGTCCGTGCTCACCTACGAGGGCACCCACGAGGTCCACACGCTCGTGCTCGGCAGCGCCCTCACCGGCGAGAACGCGTTCCGGTAGACCGGGGGCGGGCGGAGGCACGACCCGCCTCTACGAGCTCGCCTGCACTGTGGCGCACGGCTGTCGGGCCTGTCGAAGCTCACCGGCGAGAACGCGTTCCGGTAGCAACGGGCGACATGATGGCCGCCCCGACACCCGCCGGCGCGGGCGGTCGGCCCTCACAGCTCGTCGAGCAGACGGTGGTACTCGTCGGGACTGAGCCCCAGATCGCGCAGGATCTTCCGCAGGAGCGGCCGGACGAGTACCGTCGCTCCGTGATCCGGAATGACGACGATCCGGCCTTCGGCGTGCCTGAATACGACATGGCTTCCCCGGCGCCTGACCGGTGCGAAACCCGCCTTCTCTGCAATCGTGACGAGCTGGTCGAACGCCGCGAGGCGGAGCCTCGTCAAGCAGCGACCTCGACCCGCCAGGTGCCGACGAACTCGGTGACGGGCCCGTCCGGATCGACGGTCTCCAGGTAGGCCCGGATCGCCTCCTGAACGTTCCTCTCGAGTCCGGGAAGATCCGCGGCCTGCGTGTAACAGCCCGGCAGCTCGACGACCTCGCCGACGAGCCACCCGCTTTCCGGGTCGCGCTCGACCACGAGCGTGAACGTTCGTGTCGACTCCGGGCGCCCCGTCTCCGTGCCTGTCCCGTCCGCCATCTCTCTCCACCCTCGGGGAGGCCGCCGACCGGCCCCGTACAACCCTACCCCGTCGTGCGGTACGACGCGAGCCCGATGGGCCGTGCTGGACTCGAACCAGCGACCTTGGGATTAAAAGTCCCCTGCTCTACCAGCTGAGCTAACGGCCCCCCGGTCGAGTATAGGAACACGCGGGCGTCTCCCCGTCCGGGGGAGGCAGGTTCACCCGCGCGGGTGAGGCGCCGTCACCGGTTTCGCGGCATTCTCTTCGCGGGGGTCGTCGAGAACGTGGGGCCGCAGCCACGTCTCGACCCCGGAGCGGCCCGAGCGATCGGGCCGCTCCGCTTTCGTCGTACAATCGCGCCGATGAGCGACGCGGCGTGGAACGTGCCGGCCCGATTCAATTTCGCCCGCGACGTCGTCGAGCCGCTCGCTGGCGGCTCCGCAAGGCTCGCGATCCGGTTCGTCGGCGCGGCCGGGTCGGTCCGGGACGTCCCGTTCGGTGAGGTCGCGACTGCGACTGCCCGCTGGGCGGGCCTGCTGCGCGAGCTCGGCGTCGGGCGCGGCGACCGGGTGCTCGCGCTCGTCGGCAAGACGCTCGACTGGCACCCGCTCCTGCTCGCCGCGCTGAAGATCGGCGCGATCACGATCCCGTGCGCGGAGATGCTGCGCGCCAAGGACCTCGCGTTCCGGGCCGAGCACTCCGGTGCGAGGCTGCTCGTCGCGAGCCGCGCGGTCGAGAGCGAGATCGAGCTGATGCGGGCCGAGCTCGCGTCGCCGCCCGAGGTGCTCTGGCTCGACGAGGCGGCCGCGCGGCTCGCCCGCCAGCCGGACACGACGCCGACCGAGGACACCGCCGCCGCCGACCCCGCCTTCATCCTCTACACGTCCGGGACGACGAAGAACCCGAAGGGCGCCGTCCACACCCACGGCTACTGCCACGCGAAGCGCCGCCAGGCGGAGAGCTGGCTGGCCGCGACCGCCGACGACCTCGTCTGGTGCACCGCCGGCACCGGCTGGGCGAAGTCGATCTGGAACGTGCTGCTGGGCCCGTGGAGCGTCGGCGCGCCGATCGTGCTCCACGAGGGCGGCTTCGACCCGGCCGAGCGACTCGAGCTCGTCCGCCAGCTCGGCGTCACCGTGCTCTGCCAGGCCCCGACCGAGTACCGCCTTGCGGCCAAGCTGGACGGACTCGAGCGCTTCGACCTCTCCGGCCTGCGCCACGCCGTCTCCGCCGGCGAGCCGCTCAACCCCGAGGTGATCCGCGTCTTCCGCGACACGTTCGGCCTCACGATCCGTGATGGCTACGGGCAGACCGAGAACACGCTGCTCGCCGGCAACCTCCCGGGGATGGAGGTCAGGCCCGGCTCGATGGGCCTCCCCACGCCCGGCCACCGGCTCGCCGTGATCGACGGGGAGGGCCGGGAGCTGCCGCCCGGCGAGGAGGGCGACGTCGCGCTCGCGGGGCGCCCGCCCACCCTGTTCGCCGGCTACTGGGAGCAGCCCGACGAGACCGAGCGCGTCTTCCGCGGCGACTGGTACGTGACCGGCGACCGGGCCAGCCGCGACGAGGACGGCTACCTCTGGTTCGCCGGGCGTGCCGACGACGTGATCCTCTCCGCCGCCTACCGGATCGGCCCGTTCGAGGTCGAGAGCGCCCTGCTCGAGCACCCCGCCGTCGCCGAGAGCGCCGTCATCGGCAAGCCCGATCCGGACCGCGGCCAGATCGTGAAGGCGTTCGTCGTGTTGCGCCCCGGTAGCGACGCCACGGACGTGCTCGCGCGCGGCCTCGAGGACCACGTCAAGCGCGTCACCGCCCCGTACAAGTACCCGCGCGAGATCGAGTTCGTCGCCGAGCTGCCGAAGACGCGCAGCGGCAAGATCCGCCGCGTCGAGCTGCGCCAGCTCGAGGAGCGCCGCGCCCGCGGTGAGGAGTAGCGCCGTGGCGTTCCACGTCTGGTGGCAGCGCCACGACGGCATCGGTGGCCACGTCTGGCTGCGCAACGACCAGATGGAGGCGCTGCGCGACGAGATGGTCGCCCAGCGGATGGTCTGCCGGCGCGAGGGCGGTGCCGGGATCCCGCTGCACAAGCTCGAGACGCCCGAGAACTGGTACGTGTCCGAGCTCGAGCTCGAGGAGGCGCTCGACGCCGCCTCCGCGGAGCCGCACGCGATCGAGGACGCGAAGCTCTGGCTCGACTGGCTCGTCTTCCTCGAGGGGGCGGCGAGGCACGGCGGCCTGCGCGTGAAGCCGTAGCGCCGCTTCTCACCGGGCTCTCATCTTCCCTGCAACCATTCGCCCTGCACCATGCGGGTCCTGATCGTCGAGGACGAGACCAAGCTCGCCGGCCTGCTCCGCCGGGCTCTGTCCGAGGACGGGTACCTCGCCGACGTCGCCGCGACCGGCGACGAGGCGCTCTGGCGCGGCCGCTCGAGCGCCTACGACGCGATCGTCCTCGACGTGATGCTCCCGGGCGCCGACGGCTTCGAGGTCTGCCGCCAGCTTCGGGCCGCCGGGGTCTGGACGCCCGTCCTGATGCTGACCGCCCGTGACGCCGTCGCCGACCGCGTCACCGGCCTCGACGCCGGCGCCGACGACTACCTGACCAAGCCGTTCTCGCTGGAGGAGCTGTTCGCCCGCCTACGGGCGCTCGCGCGCAGGGGCGCGAGCGCCCGCCCAGCCGTCCTCGAGGTCGGCGACCTGCGCCTCGATCCCGCCACCCGCCAGGTCTGGCGCGGGGAGCGGGAGATCTGCCTGTCGGCGAAGGAGCTCGCGCTGCTCGAGGCGTTCATGCGTCGCCCCGGCCGGGTGCTCTCGCGCTTCGAGCTGCTCGAGCACGCCTGGGACGAGGAGTACGAGCGCCGCTCGAACGTCGTCGACGTGTACGTGCGCTACCTGCGCGAGAAGATCGACCGCCCGTTCGGCCGCAACTCGATCGAGACCGTGCGCGGCGCCGGCTACCGGCTACGCCAGGACGGCGGCGTCTGAGCCGGCTGCCGCTGCGGGTTCGGCTCACGCTCGCGTTCGCGGTCGCGATGGCCCTCGTCCTGGCCGCGCTCGGCGGCTTCCTCTACGCGCGGCTCGCCGGCTCGCTCGACCGGACCCTCGACCAGGGCCTGCGCGCGCGGGCCGACGACGTCGCCGCGCTCGCCGGGGAGGAGGCCGCCGGGCTCGGCGGCGACGCGGGCCGCCTCGTCGAGGCCGAGGAGAGCTTCGCGCAGATCCTCGCCGCGGGCGGGCGGATCCTCGACGCGACGTCGCGGGTCGAGGGCGCCCCGCTGCTCTCGGGCACCGAGCTCGAGCGGGCCCGCGGCGGCGAACTGCTCGTGGCCCGGCGGGAGCTCCCGGCCTTCGAGGAGCCCGTGCGCCTGCTCGCCCGCCCCGCCGGGGACGCCGTCGCCGTCGTCGGCGCCGCCCTCGACGATCGCGACGACGCGCTCGCCAGCCTGCGCACCCAACTCGTCCTCGGGGGCCCGATCGCGCTGCTCCTCGCCGCGCTCGCCGGCTACGCGCTCTCGGCGGCGGCGCTGCGCCCCGTCGAGTCGATGCGCCGCCGGGCCGAGGCGATCTCCGCCGGCGAGGCCGGGGCGAGGCTGCCGGTGCCGCCCGCCGGCGACGAGATCGCCCGGCTCGGCACGACGCTCAACGACCTGCTCGCCCGGCTCGAGGAGGCGCTCGCCCGCGAGCAGCGCTTCGTCGCCGACGCGAGCCACGAGCTGCGCACCCCGCTCGCGCTGCTGAAGGCGGAACTCGAGCTCGCCCTGCGCAGACCCCGCTCCGCCGCGGAGCTCGAGCAGGCGGTGCGTTCGGCGGCCGCAGAGGTGGACGGGCTCGCCCGCCTCGCCGACGACCTGCTCGTGCTCGCCCGCTCCGCCCGGGACGAGCCATGGCTCGAGCCTGCCACCGAGGACGCGCGCGAGTTGCTCGGCCGCGTCGCCGCGCGCTTCGAGCGAAGCGCGGCGGAGGCGGGCCGGGAGCTGCACGTCGACTGCCCCGCTGGGCTCTCGGTGCTCGCGGACGGGGCCAGGGTCGAGCAGGCGCTCGCGAGCGTGGTCGAGAACGCGCTCCGCCACGGTGGAGGTGCGATCGAGCTGACCGCGGTCGAGCACGACGGCACCGTCGAGCTGCACGTGACCGACGAGGGCAGCGGCTTCCCGCCCTCGTTCCTGCCGCGTGCGTTCGAGCGCTTCAGCCGCGCGGACGAGGCCCGCTCGCGGGGCGGCATCGGGCTCGGGCTCGCGATCGCGGGCGCGATCGCGCGCGGCCACGGCGGCGTGGCGGCCGCCGCGAACAGGCCCGGGGGCGGCGCCGACGTGTGGCTGGCGCTGCCAGCCGGCGGCTCTCATCGCCCTCTCACGGGCGGCACGTAGCGTCCGCCCCGACGAAACCGGCGAAAGGAGCGCCCGATGCGAGCACGCCTGCTGACCGCCCTCGCCGCCCTCGTGGCGGCCCTCGCCGCGGCGGGCGGCGCGGGGGCGGCGACACCCGTCTTCGACCCCGCCAGCTTCGTGCGCGGGATCGATAACGAGTACTTCCCGCTCGCCCCCGGCACCGTCTACCACTACGAAGGCGTGTCGGACGGGATCGTCGAGTACAACCGGGTCGCGGTCACGCGGAAGACGAAGACGATCCTCGGCGTCGAGTGCGTCGTCGTCCTCGACACCGTCACCGCCGGGGGCAAGCCCGTCGAGCGCACGAAGGACTGGTACGCACAGGACCGCGACGGCAACGTCTGGTACCTCGGCGAGGCCTCGCTCGACTACGTCAAGGGCCGCTGGGTCAAGAGTGACGGCTCCTGGCAGGCAGGCGTCGACGGCGCGCGGGCCGGGATCGTGATGCTCGCCCGACCCCGCCCCGGCACGGTCTACCGCCAGGAGTACTACGCGGGCCACGCCGAGGACACGGCGCAGGTGCTCCGCACGCTCGGGGAGCGGACGGTGCCGTACGGCACGTTCGCGGACGTCCTGCTCACGCGCGAGTGGACGCCGCTCTCCCCGGGCATCCGCGAGCGCAAGCTCTACGCGCCCGGCGTCGGCCTGATCGAGGTCCGCGCGACCAGGGGCGAGGTCGCGTGGACGAAGCTTGTCGCTGTCGTCCGGCGCTGACCCGCGAGCAACGAAAGGAGATCCGATGACCAGGAAGCGCACGATCGCGATCGGAGCCAGCGTAGTCACGCTGGCCGGGCTCGCGGCCGGGGGCGGCGCCCTCGCCAGCGGCGGAGAGAGCTCGGAGGCCGACGCCGGTGCCGGGCTCGCCCGGGCCGCCGCCCTCGCCCACCTGGGCGGGGGCCACGCCAACTCCGTCGAGCTCGACTCGGAGGACGGCGCTGTCTGGGAGGTCGAGGTGACGAAGGCCGACGGCACGACCGTCGACGTCCGGCTGGCCGCCGACTACTCGGTCGTCGCCGTCGAGGGGGACTCGGACGAGGCCCGCGAGAACGGAGACGACGGCTAGCGGCGGCGCGTGTCAGCCAGCGCGCTCGGCCCGGCGCAGGCTCCGCGCCGCCCACAGCGAGAGAAGCGCGAGCAGGGCCAGGACGAGACCGAACGCGAGCGCGACGTGCACCGGTTCGCCGGCAAGCAGCCCCCGACCTGACGTGAGGACATACGTGACCGGATTGATCTTCGCGACCGCGTGGATCCAGCCGGAGAGCAGCTCGAGCGGCACGTACACCGGGGCCAGGAACAGCAGGATGAACACCGGCACCTGCATCAGCGGGCCCGCCTGGATCGTGCGCAGGCGCAGCGCGATACCGCCCGCCCACAGGAGCGCAGCGACGTTCAAGAGCAACGCGAGCCCGAACAGCCCGAACAGGTCTACGGCACCGCCGCCGACCTCCATGCCGCCAAGCAGCGCGACGACCGTCACGATCGAGCCCGTGAAGGCCCAGCGGCAGAGCGCGGCCAGCTCGTAGCCGACCAGCACCGCGGAGCGCCGCGGCGCGGCCAGAAGCAGGCGGCGCGCGAAGCCGCTTTCGAAGTCGCGGGCGATCGAGAAGCCGGTGAAGACGCCCCCGAACGACGCCGACTGGAGCAGCACGAACACGTACTGGAAGGACGTGTAACCGGCCGGGTAGTCGAAGCCCGGCAGCCGTGACACGGCGGGGAGGCCACCGGCGAAGGCCGCGAAGAAGAGCAGCGGAAAGAAGAGGCCGGGGAGGACCAGCGACGGGCTCGTGAAGTACGTGTGCAGGTTGCGCCACGCGACGGCCAGCGCGACGGAGCGGTCCCGCGCGTTCATGTCCGGGTCAGCCTCACGCGCAGGGCGAGCACGGACCCGGCGAGCCCGAGCGCGGCCACGGTCGCGGCGACGCCGAAGCCGAGCGCGAGCGCCCGTCCGTCCCAGCCTGTGATGATCAGGCTGCGCAGCCCCTCGATCAGGTACGAGACCGGGTTGTAGGTGGCGACGGTGCGAAACCAGCCCACCTCCATCAGGCTGCGCGGGATGTTCATCGAGGAGAGAAACAGGAACGCGAAGAAGATCGGAAACGACGCCTGGATCGCCTCGCCCGAGCCGGTGCGCAGCGCGAGCATCGCCCCGAGCGCGCCGAAGCCGATCGCGATCAGAACGGCCAGGAGGACCAGTACCGCGGCGCCGCCCGCGCCCGCCTCGAGGCGAACGCCGGCCGCCAGGCCGACCCCGAGGTAGACGAGCGACTGCACGAGGCCCATCGTGACCGCGCCCGCGAGGTGGCCGGCGAGCAGCGAGCCGCGGCGGATCGGAGTCAGGGCAAGCCTGCTCAGGAACCCGGTCTGGATGTCCCTGGCCAGATCGGTACCCGCGTTCGTGGTCGTGAACAGAGCACCCTGCATGAACGCGAAGCCGAGCGCGAAGTCGAGGTAGGAGTCCGCCGGGAAGCCGGGTATCCTCGTCGCCCGGTCGAGCCCCGCCGAGTTGACCGCGAGCAGGATCAGCGGAAACACGAGCGCGGGGAAGACGTGCGCGGGCTGGCGAAACGTGCGCACGATCGAGCGCGCGGCGAGGCCGGCGATCTGCTCGGTGGCTCGCCCGCTCACGCCCCGGCCGCCGCCGGCTCCTCCTCGGCGGCCCCCTCGAGCGTCCGCCCGGTCTTGGCGAGGAAGACGTCGTCGAGGGAGGGCGAGTGCAGCTGCAGATCGGCGACCCGCAGGCCGGCCGCGTCGAGCGCCCGCACCGCCCCCGTCAGGCCCTCGGTGCCGCGGGCGAGCCGGACCGCGACCGCCCGGGGCGAGCCGGCGCAGGGCTCGCCGAACGCGGCCAGAGCCCCCGCGATCGCCTCACGGTCGGTCTCGACGGCCGGGGTCGCCTCGAGACGGGGGCGCCCGATCTCCGCCTTCAACGCCGCCGGGGTGCCGGTGGCGACGATCCGGCCGTGATCGATGATCCCGACCCGGTCGGCGAGGACGTCCGCCTCCTCCAGGTACTGGGTGGTCAAGAAGACGGTCACGCCCTCCTCGTGCGCGAGCCGCCCGACCTCTGCCCAGAGCGCGCTTCGGCTCTGCGGGTCGAGCCCGGTTGTCGGCTCGTCCAGGAACAGGATCCGCGGGCGATGCACCAGCGCGAGCGCCAGATCGAGCCGCCGCTTCATCCCGCCCGAGTAGCCGCCGACCTTGCGGTCGGCCGCCTCGGCCAGGCCTACCCGCTCGAGCAGATCGACGGCGCGGCGGCGGCGCTCGCCGCGGTCGAGGCCGTGGAGCGCGCACTGCAAATGCAGATGCTCGCGCCCCGTCAGGACCGGGTCGAGCGCAGCCTCCTGAAGCGCCGCCCCGATCGCCGCCCTGACCAGGGCGCCCTCGGTGGCGACGTCGTGCCCGGCCACGAGAGCGCGGCCCGCCGTGGGCGGCAGCAAGGTGGTCAGGACGAGAACGGTTGTCGACTTGCCGGCGCCGTTGGGGCCGAGAAAGCCGTAGATCTCGCCGGGCTCCACACGGAGGTCGATTCCGTCGACCGCACGGATGCCGCCCTTGAACTCACGGACGAGACCGTCGATCTCGATGCTCCGCTCGCCCGCCACGGAGAGGTAGGTTACGTCCCGGGTTCACAGCGAAGGGAGATCCATGAAGTTTCACACGACCGAGTCCGGCGCGAAACTCGTAACGCTGATCCCGGGCGACGGAATCGGGCCGGAGGTGGTCGCGTCCGCGCGGCAAATCGTCGAGGCGGCCGGCGCACGCATCGAGTGGGAGGAGCGCCAGGCGGGTGCGAGCGTGTTCGAGCAGGGGCTCGCGACCGGCGTTCCCGACGACACGATCGAGTCGATCCGAAAAACGCGGGTCGCGCTCAAGGGGCCGCTCGAGACCCCCGTCGGCTTCGGCGAGAAAAGCGCGAACGTCACTCTGCGCAAGCTGTTCGAGACGTACGCGAACATCCGTCCGGCCCGGGAGCTGCCCGGGATCGCGACGCCCTACTCCGGGCGCGGCATCGACCTCGTCGTCGTCCGCGAGAACGTCGAGGACCTCTACGCCGGCATCGAGCACATGCAGACGCCCGGCGTCGCCCAGTGCCTGAAGCTGATCTCGCGCAAGGGCTGCGAGAAGATCGTTCGGCTCGCGTTCGAGCTCGCCCGAGCGGAAGGCAGGACGCTCGTCCACTGCGCGACCAAGTCGAACATCATGAAGCTGACCGAAGGGATGCTCAAGCGCACGTTCGAGGAGGTCGCGCCCGAGTATCCGGAGATCGAGGCGCAGCACATCATCATCGACAACTGCGCCCACCAGCTCGTGAAGCGCCCCGAGCAGTTCGACGTGATCGTGACCACGAACATGAACGGGGACATCATCAGCGACGAGTCGTCCGCGCTCGTCGGCGGGCTCGGCTTCGCGCCGTCGGCGAACATCGGCACGGACGTCGCGATCTTCGAGGCCGTCCACGGCTCGGCACCGAAGTACGCGGGCAAGAACGTGATCAACCCGACGGCGCTGATCCTGTCGGCGGTGCTGATGCTGCGCCACCTCGGCGAGTTCGAGCCGGCCGCCGCGGTCGAGGGCGCGCTGCTCGCGACGCTCGCGCAGGGAAGGACGACGCGCGACATCGCCGGCGACGACGGCTCCGCCCTCTCGACGACGGAGTTCACGGAGGCCGTGATCGGAAACCTCGGCGAGGTCCCGGCCGGCTGGGAGCCGCGCGACTACAAGCCGCTTCGGCTCCCGGACGTCTCCACCGCGCCGGACTTCGTCAGCGACCCCTCGCGACGTGTGGTCGGGGTCGACGTGTTCGTCGAGTCTGCGCTCGAGCCGCAGGAGCTGGGGCGAAGCCTCGAGGAGAAGGCCGCGGGCACCCGCCTTCGGCTGAAGGCGATCTCGAACCGCGGCACGCGGGTGTACCCGCCAACGGGGGCGATGACCGACTGCATCGACCAGTGGTTCTGCCGCTTCACGCTGGCGGAGAACGGCCGCGACGTCGAAGACGACGAGATCGCCGAGCTCGTGCGCAGGATCGGCTCGACGCACCGGTGGATGCACCTCGAGAAGCTCCAGGAGTTCCACGGCGAGGAGGGCTTCACGAAGGCCCAGGGCGAGGACTGACACGCGCGCGCGGCCCGCATAGAATGACCGTCCCCGGGGCGACGGCGTCGCCCCCTGCGTGCCGATAGGAGGACGCCATGGCGCCACTGACCGAGGTCGAAGGGATCGGGCCCGCCTACGCCGACAAGCTCCGGGAGGCAGGTGTCGCGACCACCGACGCGCTGCTCGAGCGCGGCCGCGACCGCAAGGGTCGGCAGGCCCTCGCCGAAGCAGCGGGGATCAGCGACTCCCAGATCCTGCGCTGGGTCAACCAGGTCGACCTGTTCCGGATCGACGGGGTCGGCGAGCAGTACGCCGAGCTGCTCGAGGCGGCCGGAGTCGACTCCGTCCCCGAGCTCGCGCAGCGCAACGCCACGAGCCTCCGGGCGAAGCTCGCCGAGGCGAACGAGGCGCGCAAGCTCGTCCGCCAGGTCCCGGTCGAGAGCCAGGTCGCGCGCTGGATCGAGGAGGCGAAGGCGCTGCCGCGGGTCGTCACCCACTAGCCGGGCCCACACACCCCACCCCGGGGCGGGTCAGGACCCGCCCCTACAGGGTGAGAACGTCTGCGCGCGGGTAGCGGGAACGCACGTCGTCGACGAACGCAGCGAGGCTGTCTGCGAGTGCCGGGTCCTCGATCTCCAGCACGTTCTCGGCGTTCGACTCGCCGGAGCGCGAGAGGTTGAAGCTGCCGAGGAAGACGGTGCCGTCGGCCACCGTCACTTTGGCGTGCATGAAGTCGTGCGCGGAGTCCGGGCGCCACGGCGTCGAGGGCTTGGCCGAGAAGTCCCCCTTGCCAAGCGCGGCCGCAAGCAGCGGGAGCTTCCAGTTGGCGTTCCCGTTCTCGCGCCACTGACCGGCGACCTGGGCGACCTGCGGCGCATCGACGAGGCCGGCGACGTCGACACGCCCGTCCGTGGCGATCTGCGCGAGCGTCCCGAGAATCGGCCCCGAGCTGATCACGGGCGAGCAGATCCGCACCCTGCTGCGGGCCCGGTCGAGCGTCCGGGCGATCCGGTGGGCGAGCGATGTCCCCCGCCCGGGCGTGAACCACGCCCTCACCGCCGTGCCGTCGACGCTGATCGCCCGCGGCTCGACATCCCCCGACCCGGCAACGGTACCGAGGCGCCAGAGCTGCTCGAAGTCGAGAGCGTAGGCGGCGGCAACCCCGGCGGAGCCGACCTGCGCCAGCACGTTCTCCTGACGGCTCCAGGAATCCTCGGTCCAGTTGGCCGAGCCGGTCAGGACGCTCTCCCCGTCCCTGACCGCGTACTTGTGGTGCATCAGGTCGGGCACGCCCGGGATCGGCTTCACGGCGACGGGCAGGGTCTCGAGCAGGTCGGGCACGTGGCGCGGCGGCGGCGGCACCGGGATCGGGCCCGGATGGTCGACATTGAAGACCACGCGGACGCGAACGCCCCGCTCGCCCGCCGCGGTCAGCGCGCGGGTGACGGGCTCGGCCTCCGGTCCGTCGAGCTGAACGTCGTAGAGGGCGAGGTCGAGTGTCCGCCGCGCCCCGTCGAGGAACGCGGCCACCTGCTCGGCGAGCTGGAGGGCGGTCTGGCCGCCGTCGGTGAGCGTCGTGACGGCGATCGCCACCCCGCGGGCAACTATAGTGGCGCGGCCGCGATGGCGAGTGCAGGCGACTACGCGGAGCGACTGGCGCGGCACGCGCGATACGTGAACGCGCCGTACGTCCGATTTCTGGAGCGCCTCGGGCTCGACCTCGACATCGTCCGCGCCGAGGGCGCGGCCGTCACCGATGCTTCCGGCAGGCGCTACGTGGACTGCATCGCCGGCTACGGGAACCTGAACGTCGGCCACAACGACCCGCGCGTGATCGGTGCCGCCGTCGCCGAGCTCACCTCCTCACACCCGTACAACCTCCCGTTCCTCTCCGACGCCGAAAGCCGCCTCGCCGAGCGGCTAGCCGTGGTCGCGCCGGGAGACGCCGAGTGCAGCCTGATCGTGAGCAGCGGCTCCGAGGCTGTTGACAGCGCGCTCAAGCTCGCCAGGCTCGCGACCGGCAAGGCGGGCGTCATCGCAGCTCATGGCGCCTGGCACGGCTTCACGGTCGGGGCGCTCAGCGTCTCCGAGCCGGCGATGCGCCGTGGCTTCGACCCCCTCCTCCCGGGTGTGGCGCACGTGCCGTACGGCGACGCGACAGCGGTCGCCGAGGCAATCGACGGGCAGACGGGCGCGGTGCTGATCGAGCCGATCCAGGCCGAGAGCGGTGCCGTCGTCCCGCCCGACGGATACCTGCGCGAGCTCGCGGCTACCTGCGAGGAGCACGGGGTCGTGTTCGTGCTCGACGAGATCAAGACCGGGATCGGGAAGACGGGCCGGCTGTTCGACTGCGAGCACGAGGGCGTCACCCCGGACGTGCTCCTGTGCGGCAAGTCGCTCGGCGGCGGCGCGATGCCGATCGGGGCGCTCGTCGCGCGCCGCCCCCTGTTCGCGAAGGTCGGCCTCAGCTTTCCGATGTCGGCCTCGTCCGCAGCCGGCAACGCACCCGCCTGCGCCGCTGCGCTCGCGACCCTCGACGTCGTCCGCTCCGACGACCTGTGCGGCCGGGCCGCCACCAGCGGCGCCCTGATCCTCGAGACGCTCCGGGAACTCGCGGCCGAGGCGACACCGCTCGTCACCGGGGCGAGCGGTCGCGGTCTCCTGCTCGCTCTCCACACGGACAGCCTGAGGACCGCGACGGAGATCGTGCGCGCCTGCATCCGGCGCGGGGTGCTCGTCGCGAACGCGTTCTGCGACCGCACCCGGATCCTCGTCGAACCCCCGCTCTGCATTGCCGACGACGACGTCGAGACGGTACGCTCGGCACTCCGGGAGTCCGTACGGGAGGTGGCTCGAGCAGCATGAGCGCGAAGCCGGAGTTCACGACCGCGATGGCGGAAGCGTACGCCGTCGAGGGTCCGTACGTCGACTTCGGGCGCGGCGTCCTCGACGACGAGACGATCGTCGAGGCGATCGTTCGCGCGCCGCTCTCGATGATGAACCGTCACGGCCTGATCGCCGGCGCGACCGGCACGGGCAAGACGGTGACGCTCCAGGTGATCGCCGAGCAGCTCTCGGCCCAGGGCGTGAGCGTGTTCACCGCGGACGTGAAGGGGGACCTCTCCGGGCTGTCCGTCCCGGGCGCGGCGGAGGGGCCGGCGCCGAAACGCATGAGCCGGCTCGGCTTGCCGTACGAGCCCGCGGCGTTCCCGGTCGAGTTCCTGTCCCTCGGCGGGATCGGGCCCGGCGTGCCGGTGCGCGCCACCGTCTCGGACTTCGGCCCGCAGCTGCTTGCGAAGATCCTCGACGCGAACGACACCCAGGCGGACAGCCTCGCGCTCCTCTTCCGCTTCGCCGACCAGCACGGGCTGCCGCTGCTCGACCTCACGGATCTGCGCGCGCTCCTCACCTACCTCGGCTCGGAGGACGGCCGCGACGCGCTCCAGGGGATCGGCGGGGTCGCGCCGCAGACGATCGGCGTGCTCCTGCGCTCGCTCGTCGCGCTCGAGGACGGAGGCGGCACCGAGCTGTTCGGCGAGCCCCAGTTCGACGTCGCCGACCTGCTGCGTGTCGCCCCGGACGGGCGCGGCGTGATCTCCTGCCTCGAGCTGCCCGCGGTGCAGGACCGCCCGCGCCTGTTCTCGACCGCGCTGATGTGGCTACTCGCCGAGCTGTTCGAGGAGCTGCCGGAGGTCGGCGACCTCGAGCGGCCGAAGCTCGTCTTCTTCTTCGACGAGGCGCACCTGCTCTTCAACGGCGCCACGAAACCGTTCCTCGAGTCGATCGTCCAGACCGTCCGGATGATCCGCTCGAAAGGCGTGGGCGTGTTCTTCTGCACGCAGGTGCCGAAGGACGTGCACGAGGACGTGCTCGCCCAGCTCGGCAACCGCGTCCAGCACGCGCTGCGGGCGTTCACCCCCGACGACGCGAAGGCGCTGCGGGCGGCGATCGCGACCTACCCGAAGTCGGACTTCTACGACCTCGAGGAGCTCTTGCCGGCGCTCGGGATCGGCGAGGCGGCGGTGACGATCCTGTCGGAGTCGGGTGTGCCGACGCCGGTCGCGCATACGAAGATGCGGGCGCCCGCGTCGCGGATGGGCCCCGCCGACGATGTCGCGGCGGCGGCCAAGGCCTCGCCGCTGTGGGCGAAGTACGGAACGCGGGAGGATCGGGAGTCAGCCCGGGAGAAGCTCGCGGCCCGTCTCGAGCAGCAGGCGAAAGCCGAGGCGGCGGCGGACGCAAAGCCGACCGAGCGCAGCCGCGAGGCCGCCCGGGCGACGAAGAAGGGCGGCAACGTCCTCACGGACTTCCTGAAGTCGACCGCGGGCAGATCGATCCAGCGGGAGATCCTGCGCGGCGTCTTCGGTCTGTTCAAGGCCAAGCGCTAACGGGAGTCCGCCGCAGCTCAGGGGGCCTGGCCCCGGGGCATGTCCGCGGGCGCCACCCAGTCGTCGATGAGACGGCGAGCGATCGAGAGCGGCGGCGGCAGGAGAGGCAGCGCGTCGCGGGAGAACCAGCCCGCGTCCACGAGCTCAACGGGGTCGACGCGCAGGTCGCCGCCGGCCCAGCGAGCGGTGAAGCCGACCATCAGGGAGTGCGGGAACGGCCACGGCTGGCTCGCGAAGTAGCGCACGTCCTCGACCTCGATCCCGACCTCCTCCTCGAGCTCCCGCGCGACCGTCTGCTCGAGCGACTCCCCCGGATCGACGAAGCCGGCGAGCACGCTGTAGACGGGGTCCGGGAAGCGCCGCCCGCGCGCCAGCAGGATCTCGTCGCCACGGGTGACGCGGGCGATCACCGCGGGCGCGACACGGGGGAACGCGAGCAGGCCGCAGGCAGGGCAACGCTTCGCGCGCTCGCCGGCGACGAGCTCGGTCGGCGTGGCGCAGGCGCCGCAGAAGCGGTGCGTCCGCTCCCAGTCGACGATCTGGAACGCTAGGCCGGCGACACCGGCGAGCTCCTCGTCGAGCCCGAGCATCAGCGGGCGCAGCGCCATCAGGCCCGTTCCCTGAGGCAGGTCCGCCTCGTCCCCGAGCGCGGCCGCGTAGCAGTGCCGCCCGCCGAGGCAGCCGAGATGATGGATCGCCTCGGCCGCCAGCTCCCTGACGGCTCCGAGCCGCGGAATGCCGACCCCGCCGCCCTCCTCGACGATCACCAGCTCCCGCCCGCGCACGGCGAAGAGAAGCGCCTCCGCGGGCACTTCCGGCGGCGCCGGGACGCGTACGAGACGGCTCACGCCCGGTGCCTCCGGGCCTGGGGGTGGCGCTTGGCGTCGGGGCTCACCAGGGACGGGGCGGTCATCTCCACGCGCACATTCTCGGGCACGACGTCGAGACCCGCCCGGGGATCCCTCGAATGAGGGACGCCGGCGGCACGCCGGTGGGGGATGGCGACTCGACGCTCCACTGCCGATTCTCCGGGAAGAGGCCCGTGCGACGCCTGCTCGCCATCGCCACCGTCCTGGCCGCGCTGGCGGCGCCGCCGGCTGCCCTGGCGATCGGCGACTGCGCTCCCGGCTCCGACTGGCCGGCCGCCAGCGGCTCGGACGCGGCGCAGGTCATCTCGCTCGTCAACGCCCACCGCGCAGACCTCGGGCTGGGACCGCTCTCGACGCTCGGCTCGCTCGGCGCTGCCGCCGCCTGGAAAGCCCGCCACATGGCCATGTACACGTACATGGCCCACGAGGATCCGGCGCCCCCGGTCGACCGGTCCGTCGGTGAACGGCTCGCCGCCTGCGGCTACACGGGTGGTGCCTGGGGCGAGAACATCGCGTACGGCTACCCGAGCGCGGAATCGGTTGTCGCCGCGTGGCTCGCCTCGCCCGGGCATCGCGCGAACATCGAGAACCCGCGCTACACGACGATTGGTGTCGGCGCGGCGGCCTCCGCCGGCGGGGCCGTCTACTGGGCCCAGGAGTTCGGCGTCTCGAGCACGCCCGCGCCGCCGTCGTTGCCGCCGCCCGATCCGGCGCCCGAGACACAGCCTCCCAACCCCCAGCCCCAGCCTGGGCCCGGGCCGGAGCCAGCGCCTGCGGAGGGGAGCGAGGTCGAGCCGCCTGCGCCCGCGCCCGATCCCGACCCGACGAGCGCGCCGACCACGATGCGCGTCCACGCCGGGCGCATCAACGACGGCACGCTCGAGAGCCTCGCTTCTGACGACGGGCGCCTGCTCGCGCTTCGATCGCGCGCCCGGTCGACGTCCTGGTCTGCAAACGTCGTCTCGCCGATCGAGGAGCCGGGGGCGCTGCGGGTCGTCTACCGGGGCTCGAGCTCGGCCCGGTGCAACCAGACCGTCGCGCTCTGGAACTTCGAGCGGCGCGTCTGGGACGTGCTCGACACGCGCCGGGTCGGCGGGCGGGAGCTCACCGTCGAGTCCGAAGTCGAGGCGGACGGGCACGTGCGAGGCGGCGAGGCCCGGGTCCGGGTGACCTGCGCGAGGTCGGCGCGCGGCCCGTTCACGACGCGAGCCGATCTGCTCGAGATCGTCTGGTCGTAGCCACCCCCCTTCCGCCGGCGGACGCTGCCGGCGGCCCGCCCGTGCGTCATGATGGTGGGGTCGACAGCGGGGGTGTGATGGCTCAACCCGGAGGCACAGACGCGAGTGGCTTCTCGCCCTTCGATCGGGTCGTTTGCGGAATCGACGGCTCCGACGAAGGGCTCGAAGCCGCGCGCCAGGCAGGTCGGCTCGCTCGGGAGAGCCTGACGCTCGTGGCGGTCATCGATCCCTGGGACGTCGTGATGGCGGGCGGTGCGTCGGAGCGACCGGAGAGCAGCAGTGGGCCCACCGCGGTCACGAGGCTCCGCGCCGGGATGGCCGCCGCGCTCGAGACCGCTCGCACCCGGATCGACGCACGCTGTTCCGTCGAGTCGAAGCTTATCGAGGCGCAGCCCGCCGACGCGCTGCTCAGGGAAGCTGAGAGCTCCCGGGCGACACTCCTCGCGGTCGGCACTCACGGGCGCGGCCGCCTGGCCGGGATCGCGCTCGGCAGCGTCGCGACGGCCGTGACGCACCGGGCGCCCTGCTCGGTGCTCGTCGCCCGGCCCACGGGATCGAGCGGTGGCTTCCCTGCCGCCGTCGTTGTGGGCGTCGACGGCTCCGGCGGATCCGCCCTCGCCTGCCAAGCCGCCCGCGAGCTTCGCGACGAGCTCGGGGCAACGGTGCGCATGGTCGCCGGAACAAGCGGGATCGATCTGGACGCCGCGCGGTCGGTGGCGGCCCCCGACCCGCTCGAGGCCACCGGCGACGGCGCGCTCGTGGCACTGCTCGCTGCGGCACAGGACGCCGACCTGATCGTGGTCGGGAGTCGCGGCCTGCACGGCGTCCGCGCGCTCGGGAGCGTCAGCGAGCGCGCCGTCCACGCGGCACTGTGCTCCGTGCTCGTCGTCCGCTCCCCTGGCGGCGACTCCGCCGACCGGAGAGCCAGGGGAACGCCCGTACGCGAGCTGATGACGGCTCCGGCCGTCGTGGCCTCGGAGGAGACCCCGCTCGACGAGGTCGCGAGGTTGCTGCTCGAGCACGAGATCGGCGCCGTCCCGATCGTGTCCGCCGACGGGCAGGTCGTGGGCATCGTGAGCGAGTCCGACTTCGCCGGCCGCGAGGTCGTCCTGGCCGCGTCCCGCTACGGCCACGAGCTCAAGCTCCCGAGAGTGCTCGGCCAGCTGCTCGCGCTCGGTCACGGCCTCGAGGAGATCTACGAGGGATCGCGGTCGCTTGCCGCCAGGGAGGTGATGAGCGCCCCGGTGCACGTTGCCAGCGAGGACGAGCCCGTGCAGCAGGCGCTGACTCGCATGCTCCATCACGACATCGACCACATGCCCGTGGTGCGGAACGGGGTGCCCGTCGGGATGCTCTCGCGCCACGACCTGATTCGGCTCGCCCTGCGCACGTGGGAGGGCGAAAGCGACTGACGTAACCGGGCGGCCCGGTGGGACGGGGACCGACGCCGGGCGGGAGTTCGCGGTGTGGAGCCTCCCCCCGGAGCAGGCGCTCGCCGCCCTCGGGAGCGACGAGCGAGGCCTCACTTCGGCCGAGGCGGCGACGCGGCTCGGGCGTTTCGGCGCAAACGAGCTCGAGGTCGAGCGCGGGCCGGGAGCCGCCCGCATTCTGCTGCGCCAGTTCGCGAGCCCGCTCATCTACATCCTGCTCTTCGCCGCGATCGTCGCGCTGGCATTCGGGGAGTTCGTCGACGCAGCCGTGATCGGCGTGGTTCTCGTCATCAACGCGGCGATCGGATTCACCCAGGAGCTGCGGGCGAAACGCTCGATGGAAGCCCTCCGGCAGCTCGCCCTGAACCTCGCCCGGGTCGTGCGCGGCGGTCGGGAGCTGGAGGTCGACGCGCGCGCTCTCGTACCGGGCGATGTCGTGCTCGTCGAGGCCGGAATGAAGGTGCCCGCGGACTGCCGCGTCCTGCACGCGGTCGCGCTCGACGCCGACGAGTCCCTGCTCACGGGCGAGTCGGCCACGGTCGGCAAGCGCAGCGATCCCGTCGCGCCCGACGTGCCGGTGGCGGACCGCACCGGGATGCTGTTCATGGGCACGATCGTCGTGCGGGGCCGGGCGCGGGCGGTCGTCTCCGCGACGGGCCCCCGCACCGAGCTCGGGCGAATCGCCGGCGCGGTCCGCGAGCTCGGCCAGGGCGAGACGCCGCTGCAGCGGCGGATGGCTCGCTTCGCCCGCCTGATCGGGATCGCCGTGCTGGCGAGCTGCGCCATCGGCCTCGCCGCCGGCCTCGCCACGGGGCAGCCGTTCGAGGACCTCGTGCTCGCGCTCCTCGCCCTCGCCGTGTCCGCGATCCCGGAGGGCCTGCCGATCGTCTTGACCATCGCGCTCGCGGTCAGCATGCGCAGGATGGCGGCGCGGCGGGCGATCGTCCGCCGTCTGCCGGCCGTCGAAACGCTCGGCAGCTGCACCGTGATCGGCTCGGACAAGACCGGCACCCTGACGCGAAACCTGATGACCGTGAAGGCGATCGTCGTCGGTCGCGAACGCTACGAGGTGACGGGCTCCGGGCTCGGCTCGCGCGGCGAGCTCGTGCTCGACGGTACCCCCCGGCCGGCGGGGGAGGGAACGCCGCTCTGGCTCGCGTTGCTCGCGGGCACCCTCTGCAACGAGGCGCGGGCCGTTCCCCTCGACGGCGAGCTGGACGTCTCCGGCGATCCCACCGAGGTGGCGCTGCTCGTCGCGGCGGCCAAGGCGGGCCTGTTCAAGGACGAGCTCGAAAGCCGCTTCGAGCGATTCGCGGAGATCCCGTTCGACTCCGACCTGCGCTACATGGCGACGTTCAACCGGGGCGACGGCGGCGCGTTCCTGTTCGTCAAGGGGGCCCCCGAGGAGGTGCTCGCGATGTGCGACCGCGGCGCCGGGGATGGCCCACTCGAGCCGCGTCTCGTGCTCGCGGAGGCCGAGCGGATGGCCGCGGGCGGGATGCGCGTCCTCGCCTCCGCCTACCGGCCGCTCGACGGCGGCGCGGCCTCCGTGGCGACGCCCGGCAACCACGTCGACGGGCTGACGTTCCTCTCCCTCTACGGACTGATCGACCCGCCCCGCGACGAGGCGATCGCCGCGGTTCGCGGGTGCCAGGAAGCGGGGATCCGCGTCCTCATGATCACCGGCGACCACGCCGCCACCGCCCTCGCGATCGCGCGCGAGGTCGGCATCGCCGCGAATGGGCGCGCCGTGCTCGGCTCCGAGCTCGACAGCCTCGACGACCGGCAGATCGGCGAGCTCGTGGCGGAGGCCTCCGTGTTCGCGCGGGTCTCCCCGCAGCACAAGCTGGTGATCGTCGAGGCCCTGAAGCGAGCGGGCCACACGGTCGCGGTTACCGGCGACGGGGTCAACGACGCTCCGGCTCTGCGGGCGGCCGACATCGGAGTCGCCATGGGCGCTTCCGGGACGGAGGTCGCCAAGGAAGCCTCCGACATGATCGTCACCGACGACAACTTCGCGAGCATCGTCGCCGCCGTCGAGGAAGGCCGGATCGCGTTCGACAACGTGCGCAAGACGACCTTCTACCAGGTCTCGACCGGCGCGGCCGAGATCGTCGCCGTGCTTGCGAGCCTGCTCGCGAGCTTCCAGGCACCGTTCGTGGCGGCTCAGATCATCTGGCTCAACCTCGTGACGAACGGGATCCAGGACGTGGCGCTCGCGTTCGAGCCTGGCGAGAAAGACACGCTCCGCCGGCCACCCCGCCCCCGCACGGAGGGCGTGATCTCGGCGCTGCTCTGGGAGCGGACCGTGCTCACCGGCGTCGTGATGGCCGCCGGCACGCTCGCGCTCTTCCTCCACGAGCTCCACGCGCGCGACGACCTCGAGCGCGCACGCACGGTCGCCCTGACCACCATGGTGCTGTTCCAGGCGTTCCACGTCGGCAACTCCCGCTCCGAGCACCTGTCCGCGTTCGCGAAGAGCCCGTTCGGGAACCGGCTCTTGTTCGCCGGCACCTCGCTCGCGGTCGCCCTCCACGTCGGCGCGATGCACTTCGGCCCCGCCCAGTACGTGCTGCGCATCGAGCCGCTCGACATCGCCACCTGGCTGAAGACCGTCGGCGTGGCGGCCTCGGTGATCGTGGCGGTCGAGTTGCACAAGCTGCTGCGCGGGCCTGTTCAACCGGCCCGTCAGCACGTGTCGGGCTAGCCGTCCGGGCCCGCCGTCCAGAAACGGCGGTGCTCGCGATGGGCGCGAACGGCGAGAACACCGAGCGTCAGCGCGGTCAGCGGCAGGACGAATCCGACCATCGCGGTTGCGAACGGAGAGAGCGCCCAGTACGAGGTCGCCTCCAGCACGAGGTAGACGAGGTACGCGGCGTAGTAGGCAAGAAAGACGAGGCCTTCCCAGCGCGCGATCGCGTAGCCCGTGAAGAAGATCGGCAGGCAGGCCACGGCGACCGCGATCATCACGGGAAGGTCGAAACGCAGGACGTCGGCTGCGACGTCGAGGCCCCCCGGCGCGATCACGCCGCTCAGGCCGATGACCATGGCGATGTTGAAGATGTTGCTGCCGACGATGTTGCCGACCGCGATGTCGCGCTGTCCGCGCAGCGCCGCGATCACGGATGTCGCCACCTCCGGCATTCCCGTCCCGGCGGCGACGACCGTGAGCGCGATCACGAGCTCGCTCACCCCGAGCGAGGTCGCGAGCTCCGACGCGCCGCGAACCAGCCAGCGCGAGCCGAGGACGAGCAGTACGAGACCGGCGCCGACCAGGGCGAGCTGCACGAGCAAGGCACGCCTGCCGGGGCGATGGAGGTGACCGTCCGCCGCCCGCTCCGCCCGCGTCTCGCCGCGGCTTCGCGAAACGATGAAGGCCGTGTACGCGACGAGGACCGCGAGCATGACGCCCCCGTCGATCGCACCGAGGCCGCCGTCCAGGGCGAGGAGAAGCATCAGCACGGAGAGCCCGATCAGAAGTGGCACCTCGAGCCGCACGAGCTTGCGCGCCACGAGCAGCGGCGTGATCGCCGCGGAGACCCCGAGGATGAGCAGGACGTTGAAGACGTTGCTGCCCACCACGTTCCCGAGCGCGATGTCGCTCCGGCCGTCCGCGGCGGCCTGGACGGATACGGCCAGCTCCGGCGAGCTCGTCCCGTAGGCGACGACCGTGAGGCCGATCACGAGCGGCGAGACCCCGATCGTGGCCGCGAGTCGCGCCGCGCCGCGGACGAGCAGCTCGCCGCCGGCGACGAGAAGGGCGAGCCCGGCGACGAGCCAGACGGCGGTCATCCGCGGCGGACGACGAGCACGTCCTGTCCGGCGCGGCTCACGAGCGCAGCCGAGACCGGCCGGCGGAGCAGGCGCCGCAGCGGCCCGGCGGAGCTCGACCCGATCACCACGAGGTCGCCGTCCCGCTCCCGCGCCGCCTCGGCGATCGCCGCTGCGGGCTCGCCGCGCGCCTCGACCGCCGAGGGCGACAGCCCCCTTCCTGCAAGCTCGTCGCACGCCTCGCGCAGGGACACCCGGATCGCCTCGACCTGCCTCCCCCGGGCTCTGCGACCGACGGCCAGGACCAGCGCGATCTCCGCGCCCGGGGTCGCGATCGCGGCGGCGTCCTCGAGCGCAAGCCGAGCCGATGGAGAGCCGTCGAAGCCGACGACGACCGCGCGAGGCCAGTCGGTCTCCAGCTCGGCCCCATCCTCCCCGGCCGGCGGGCGGACGATCAGGACGTCGCAGGGCGCGTGCTGGAGCACGGCGGTCGAGACGGAGCCGAGCGCCGTGCGGGCAGCGCGGCCGCGGCCGCGGGTGCCCACCACGACGATGCGCGCGCCAGCGTCCCTCGCCGTCTCGATCAGCGCATCGGCCGGCTCGAGCGGCGCGGCGCGGGTGTCGGACTCGACCCCGAGCGCGCGCAGGTACGCGGCGGCCTCGCCGAGGAGAGCCTCCGGCGGAGGCGCGCCCTCGCCCGGCGCGTCCCGCAGGTGCATGAGCAACGGTGCAGCCGTCACGACCGTGACAGGCCGGTCGGGGCACGCGATCGCGGCGGCGCGCCGTAGCGCCTGGCGCGCGGCCTCGGAGCCGTCGTAGCCGACCACGATCGGCCCCGGCGCCGTCACGGCTGCGGCGCCCCCGGTCGCGGCCCGATGCGGCCGGTCTCGTCGACGGCGCCGGGGCTGCGCATCGGCTCGCGCAGCAGGTACGCGGCCCGCGCGACCGCGTGTGCCGCGACGGGGGTTGTGACGAGCAGGAAGACGGCGATCAGGAGCGCCCGGTAGAGGATCGCCGGCTCCCGTGTCGCGACGGAGGCGAGCAGCAATGCGATCACGCCGAGGAAGACCGCCTTGCTGGCGGCGTGGAGCTGCGTGTAGATGTCCGGCATCCGGTAGAGGCCGTAGACCCCGATCGTCATCACGCCGACGCCGAGCAGGACGAGAACGTCAGCGCCCCAGGCGAGCCAGCCGAGAGTCACGAGAACAACCTCCCTTCCGACTCGTATCGCGCCGCAGCCACCGTTGCGACAAACGAGAGCACGGCGAGCGCGAGCGCGGCATCGAGGTAGTAACCGACCCGGTTCTCGTCGGCGAAGAGGACGAGGAGCGCCACGAGCACGAGCACGAGCATGTCGAGCGCGAGAACCCGCGCCAGGACCGAGCGGGCCCGAACGACGAGCCCGGCGCTCGCTGCGAGCAAGAGCGCCATCCAGACGACGGCGGCGTTGAAGACGGCTGTGTGCATGCGACTGACCTCCCTGACGCTACGGGACAACGGGATGCTGGTGGCGGCGGTAGAAGTCGGCGAAGCGTGCCCGGACGCGATCCGGGTCGCCGGCATCGAGGACGTGGAACACCATCACCCGCCGGTCCCAGTCGATCTCGACGAGGAACTCGCCGGGCGATAGCGTGGCGGCGAAGGCGGTCGCGAGCACCGCCGCGTCCGAGCGCTCGCCGAACGGGATGACGACGATACCGGCGTGCCGCAGCGGCCGTAGCCCGAGCACGGTGGCGCTGACCTGCCACGTGCCGGCGGTCATGTCGCGCAGGATCGCCCCCACGAGTAGCGGCAGGCCGACGAGACGGCGGGACCTGCTCGCGTGCCCGCCGGGCGCGACGAGCGCGACGCGACCGAGCGTCGTGACGAGGACGACCGCGACGATCGCGCCGAGCGCGACATCCCAGGGGGCGAAGCTCGCGACCGTGAGACCGTGGACGGCCGTCAGCCCGAGCACCCAGAGAAGCGCGCGAACCATCAGCGTCCCCCCAGGAGTGCGCTCGCGGCGTCCTCGCCGATCGAGATCAGGGGCTCGGGCCAGACACCGAGCGCGATCACGAGCATCGCCAGGCCGATCGCGATTGCCCGGGCGGCCAGCGGGCTGGAGCCCCCGGGAGCGGTAGCGGACGCGGGGCGCCAATGGTCGCGCTGGTAGATCTGGAACATGTACACGAACGAGAGCGCGCCACCCAGGAAAAGCAGCACCACGACGGCCACGTCGCCCGCGTCGAGGCCCGCGCGAAACAGCGCCGCCTTGCCGAAGAACCCGGCCGACGGCGGGACGCCCGTGACGCTGAGCGCGCCGACCGCGAAGGCCGCGCCGACGAGCCAGCCGCGCAGCTCCACGGTCAGGAACAGGAGCGCCTTGTTGAGCGAGTTGACGAGCGCGAAGACGACCGCGGCCGCGAGCCCGGCCCTGCCGCCGACGGACAGAGCCACGAGGACGTAGCCCACCTGCCCGATCGACGAGTACGCGAGCACCTCGGGGGCCGTGCGCCGCGAGACGGCCTGGAGCGAGCCGTAGACGATGCTGGCGCCGCCGATCACGAGCAGCGCGACCGCGCCGAGCTCGAGCTCGCGGGGCAGGAGGCCGGCCCCGAACCGCAGCACGCCGTAGCTGCCGATGTTCGCGAGCGCGCCGCCGAGGATCGCCGCCACGGTCGGGCGGGCGCCCGCGTACACGACGGGCAGCCAGAAGTGGAACGGAAACAGCCCGAGCTTGACGCCGAAAGCCACGAACAGGGCAACCGCGATCAGGATCACCGTGCTCGGCTCGACGACCGCGAGCTGGTCGGCAACCGCGCGCATCTCGAGCGTGCCGGTGACGTGGTAGATCGCGGCAACCGCGATCAGGAAGATGAACGACCCGAGCAGGTTGACGACCGCGAAGATGAACGCGCCGCCGGTCTGGCGAGCGCGGCCGCCGTACGTGGTGAGGACGTACGCCGCGATCATCGACAGCTCGAAGAAGACGTAGAAGTTGAAGACGTCGCCGGTCAGGAAGAGCCCGGTGAGACCGGTGGCGAGGAAGAGCACGAGCGCGGGAAACGTCCGCGAACGGACGCCCGCGATCACCTGCTGGGCCAGCGCGACGAGCAGCACGCCGGAGGAGAGCACGGCGAAGGCGACGCCGAGCGCGTCGGCCCGCAGCACGATCCCGACCCCGGGAGGCCAGCCGCCGGCGACGACCTCGCGCGGGCCGTCCACGACGACGAGCGCAGCGAGGGCCGCCACCGTTCCGAAGCCGGCGGCCGCGGCGGTCACGGCAAGCCAGCCCACCCAGCGGCGGCGCCCGTCCAGGAACAGGAGCGCGACCGCGGCAACCCAGGGGATCCCGACCGCGAGGGCGATCATCAGATCGACACCTCGTCCCGCTCGAGCTCGGCCTCGCGCCTCGCCTCCGCACGGGCGACCTCGTCGAGGTCGGGCGCGAAGTGGGAGCGATACACGCGCACGACGAGGCCGAGCAGGAGCGTCGTGACGGCGAAACCGATCACGATCGCGGTCAGGGTCAGCGCCTGCACGAGCGGGTCGCTGATCCCGTCTGAGAACGGGAGCGGGTAGATCGGCGGCTGCCCGCGCGAGAGCCCGGATCCCATCAGCGCCAGGTTGGCGGCGTGCGAGACGAGTACGACCCCGACGATCACGCGGAAGAGGTCGGGCTTCAGAAGCAGGTAGGCGCCGGCCCCGAACAGGATCGCGACCACGAGGGAGATGACGAGGATCACGCGCGCCCCCCCGCGCGCTCGGCCGCCCTGGCGATCGCGCCGACGGCGCCCGTGACGACCCCGAGGACGACCAGGAAGACCCCGACATCGAACAGCACCGCGCTCACGAGCTCGAGCGTCCCGAGTCGCACCGGCGAGTCGCCCGGCGGCGGCCAGTGCGTGAGGATCGCGTCCCCGCGGGCGGCGGGCACGAGCGCGACGGCGAGCGCGCGCGCGAGCCCGGCAACGGCCGCCACGGGGAGCCGGCGCAGGCCGGGAATGCGACGCTCCGCCTCCCGGTAGCCGAACGCGACGTACTGGACGAGCAGGGTGAGCGCCGCGATCACGCCGGCGGCGAACCCGTCGCCGGCGTCGCCGTACCCCTTGACGAGCGTCGCGATCGAGATCGCGAGCCCGGGGAGCAGGATCAGCCGCGCGACCGCCTGGGACAGCGTGGGTCTCATCGCAGCCGTCCTCGCGCGAGCAGCGTCGTGACGCCGACGAGCGCGACTGCGATCACGGTGATCTCCCCGAGCGTGTCGAGACCGCGGAAGTCGGCGAGGATCGCGGTGACGACGTCCTTGGCATGGGCTTGCGGGGCGAGCCGAACGTGCTCGTCCGCGATCGCCGCCGCAGGGCTCGGCCGCGAGAGCGCGCCCCAGACGACGAAGAACACGACCGCACCCGCGAAGATGCCGATCGCGGGATCGCGCCAGCGTCGCCGCCGGGGAGTCGGGATGGCCTCCATGCGCCTGAGCACGTCCCTCGGCACGAGCGCGAACACGCCCAGGAAGACGAGTGCGGCGACCGTCTCGACGAGCACGGCGACGAGCGCCACGTCGGGGCCTCCGAGCAGCGCGTACACGACCGCGAGACCGAAGCCGACGCCGGCGACGGAGAGCAGCAGGGTGAGGTGGTGGCGCGGCGCCGCCGTCCCGATCGCCGCCAGCGCGACCACAGCGAGCGTGAGAACGAGCGCGAGGTCGTCCGTGGAGAGCGTGCCCGCCCGGTATGCGCCCGCGGTCGGCGTCGCCGCGAGCCCCGCAACGGCGAGCGCGCCGCCGGGCACGAGCACCGCGGCGATCCGGCTGCGCAGGTCGCGCACCTCGATCTCGTGGATCGCGTCGGAGAAGCGGTTGAGACCGGCGAGCCCGACCGTGTAGGCACGCTCGGGCCCGAGCCGTGCTCCGGTTGACGCAACCCAGGCCGCGGGGCGCCGCCAGAGCCACGGCGCCGCGAGCAGCAGGATCCCGGTGGCGTAGGCGGCCAGCGCCATCAGGTTCTCGGCCCGGGCATCGAGGTGGTAGGCGGGCTCGATCGGGGGCACGGCGCCGGCGCTGGCCCGCGCGGCCGCCGCGGCGAGGTCGCCAAAGGGGGGCGCGAAGGCACCGCCGAGGAGAACGGCGAGGCCGAGCACCGCGACGGGTGCCGTGAGCAGCGGCGGCAGCCGGACGGCGTCGCTGCGGCGGCGTCCGGCGAAGATCCGAAGCCAGAAGCGGCCGATGTAGGCGAACGTCAGCCCGGCCGCGGCAACCGCGGCGACCGCGGCGGGCCAGCTGTCGTCGAAGGACGCCGCGAAGAAGAGCTCGTCCTTGAAGAACCCGATCGTCAGCGGCAATGCAGCGAGGCCGGCGGCCGCGAGCCCGCTTCCGACCGCGAGCGCCGGCATGGAGCGGGCGAGGCCGCCGAGCCGCGAGAGCCTGTCCTCCCCGGTCGCCTCGGTCACGGCGCCCGCGGTCAGGAAGAGGGCGCTCTTCGCGAGCGCGTGGCTGAGAACGTAGAACGCGGCCGCGGCCACGCTCTTGCCACCGCCGAGGCCGTACATCGTGGCGACGTAGCCGTACTGGGAGATCGTCGAGTAGGCGAGCACCTGTTTCAGCCGGTCGCAGGTGAGCGCCAGCACGCCTCCGATTGCGATCGAGGCAAGGCCGGCCGCCAGCAACAGGTCCAGCACGAGGCCGCTCAGGGCGAGCAGCGGGTAGAAGCGGGCGAGCAGGAAGACGCCGGCCGCGACCATCGCCGCCGAGTGCAGGTACGCGGACACGGGTGTCGGGGCCGCCATCGCCCGTGGCAACCAGAAGTGAAACGGCACCTGCGCGCTCTTCGCGAGCCCGGCAATCGCGACCAGCACACCCGCGCCGGTCACGAGCGCCCCCGGGCGTGCCCGCGCGGCCAGCTCGGGCAGCGAGAACGTGCCGTACTCGGCCCAGAGGAGCAGGATCGCGGCGAGCAGGAGCACGGCGGTGACGCCCGTCACGAGCAGCGCCATCAGCGCCGAGGAGCGCGCCTCCGCCTCCTGGCGGTCGTAGCCGATCAGGAAGTAGGACGAGACGGCGGTCAGGTCCCAGAAGACGAACAGGAGGATCAGGTCGCGGGCGGTCACGAGCCCGACCATCGAGACCATGAACAGGAGCAGGAGCCCGAAGAAGCGCCACTCCTCCCGGTGGGAGCGGCCCTGGTGATCGAGGTGCAAGGGCAGGTAGCGCGCGGCGTAGGCAAAGACCGGGAAGCCGATTCCCGTCGCGAGGAGTCCGTAGAGCGCGCCGAGCCCGTCGAGCTCGAAGCTCAGCTCGAGGCCCCACGACGGCGCCCAGGCGGCCTCGACCGCGCCCCCGCCGGCCGCCCAGCCGGCGAGGATCGCGGCGAACGCGCCCAGCGCGATGATCGCCGGAAGCAGCCGGAGCACCGGCTCCTGAGTCTAGTTGCCGGCTCCCCCGGAGCCGGCAAGCCGAAGGTGGGCGGCGCCGGGCTCGAACCGACGACCTCCTGCGTGTAAAGCAGGCGCTCTCCCAGCTGAGCTAGCCGCCCCGCCCAAGTGTACGGGCGGCGCCTGCGGCGCCCTCCGGGGTGGTCGGCGTCGCCGATCGGCCACTCCGCTTCGGCGGGGGGCAGCGGCGACCCGGAGAGATCCCTCGAACGAGGGAGGTCGCTAGCAGAGGCCGCCGACGGCGACGGCTGCGTTGTTGCCCTCGCTCGACTCCTTGACCTCGCCGAACGTGTCGGCGATCACGGCCACGGAGCCCGTGATGCACGCCGGCCAGCCGCGGGTCTCGGAGGCGCCTGCGGCAAGACCCGTCGTGACGCAGGCGCGCCCCCAGTCGACGTCTGCGCCGACCCCCGCGAGCTCCTCGCTCTCGTCCAGGTCCGGAGGCGAGCGATTCCCTACGCTGGCAAGCGGAGCGGGTGCGCTACCGTTCTGGCGCCCGCCCCCATCGTCTAGCGGCCTAGGACACCGGCCTTTCAAGCCGGAGATCGCGGGTTCGAATCCCGCTGGGGGTACCAAATCTCCCTCACCCGAACCCAGGCCGGCAAACGTCGGTCTGGGTTTGGTGAGGCGTGGCGTCTGTAGCTCCCTTCACGAGGAGCCCGACACGAACCCCCTGCCGGACCCCGTGACGCGGGACAGCGGGACACGGCACCCCGGCTCAGCTACCTGTCAACACGGGACCGGTGGAGCGGGGTGCCTCCACCACCAACTCCGTTCTTTGAGTCGCGGCCGACCTCGCCGCCGCTAGCACGGCTTGAGTCAAGCGCTTCTTGTTCCGCCGGAAGCGCTCGGCGGGCGCCGACAGGCTGTAGGCGCCAATCACCACCCCGCCGTCGATGATCGGGGCTGCCAGACAGGCCGCCCCCTCGGCGAACTCCTCATCCTCGATCGCGTAGCCTCGCGCCCGAATTCGCTCGAGCTCGGCCAGAAGCGCTTGCCTGTCCGTGATCGTATGCGGCGTCAGCGCCGTCAGCTCATGCTTTCGCAGGTACGCCTCGCGTTGCTTCGAGGGTGCCCAGGCGAGGAGAGCCTTCCCGGAGGCGCGAGCATGGGCATTCCCGGCCTGGCCGGTGTGAACCCCTGAGACCCGCACTGCCTGCGTACCTTCGACCGAAGCAAGGACGACAACGTCGTCGTGCCTCCAGCCAACGAGGTGCGCGCTCTCGTCCGTCGACTCCGCTAGCTCGTGGAGCGGTCCGAGCAGGTTCTCGGCAGGAGTGAGCTGGCGCGCGAAGGCATCGGCCAGTACGCCCACCCTCGAGCCCAATCGATACCGATGGCCGGAATCCTTCGACACCATCCCGCGCGCAGCCAGCGTGTTGAGCGCATGGTAGGCAGTCCCGATCGGGATATCGAGTGCGAGCGACGTCTCCTTGGCCGTACGACCTGCGTCGGCCTCCGCGACGAAGAAGAGAACCTCGATCGCCCTTGCCACCGATCGAAGCAGCGTGGGTTTCCGTTGCTCGCGTTGCGGTTCTGTTGCCGGATTCGCCACCGGATCTCATGCCTCCTCTTCTGCGGCGCTCATACGTACGTGCTTGCGCCTCGCTTCCCGGAATCGCCCGACGCACCCCGGTCGCTGCTCGGATTCCGGGGAATCCGCTCAGACCGCTGTCACGCCACCGTCGACGACGAAGATCCCGCCTGTTGCGTAGGACGCCTCGTCTGAGGCGAGGAAGACCATTATCGCAGCGACCTCGTCCGGCTCTCCGGGGCGACCGAGCGGGATCGCCGCAACCGTCTCTCGAAACCAGGCCTCGTTCGCCACGACCCTGTCCGCCAGGCCGGTGAGCGTGAAGCCGGGTACGACGGCGTTTACCCGGATCCCTTCCTTCGCGAACTCGTTTGCCATCACCCTGGCCAGCCCGAGTACGCCGGCCTTGCTGGCGCTGTACGCATCCTGGCCGGGCGCGAGCCCGTAGAGCGACGTTGGCGAGGCGGTGCAGATGAGCGACCCGCCGCCCGAAGCCAGGAGGGCCCGCACGCCGTGTTTGCAGGTCAGGAAGACGCCCGTCAGGTTGACCTCGAGCGTTCGCTGCCAGACGGCGAGCTCGAGCCTGTCCACACGCGCGTCGCCCGGGTGCTCGATGCCGGCATTCGCGACGATCACGTCGAGGCCGCCATAGCGCTCGACGGCGGCCGCCACGGCCCGCTCGACCTCCTCCTCGCGCACCACGTCGCAGGGGAGGGGGAGCACCGCCTCGCCAACGTCCGCGGCCACTCGCGCGAGCCCGGCCTCGTTCGTGTCGAGGCAGGCCACCCGCGCGCCCTCGGCCGCGAAGCGGACGGCCGTGGCCTGGCCGATCCCGGAGGCGGCCCCCGTCACGAGCGCGCGTTTCCGCTCGAGCCGGCGGCTCACCGCGAGCGCTCCGGAGCTCGTAGGGCGGCAAGCGCCTGCTCCTCCCGCGAGTAGCGTTCCCGCTCGTGGCTCGGCTGCGTGAGCCACCATGCGAGGTATTCCTCGAGCATGCGCCGTGTCGGCGTCTCGCTCTCAGTGCCAAGCTCGCGCCGGATCTTGCTCACATCGAGAAGGAAGTGCTCGTCCGGGAAGGGGAAGACCAGGTCGTTGAGGTCCCAGGTGTCCCGCGCTACGTCCAGTTCGTTCTCGTCGATCGCGACGATCTCAGGGTCGACGTCGAGTAGCTCGGCGCAGATCTCGACGAAGCCGCGATTCGTGACCCCCCTCGCATGGCCACAGTTGTATGCCTGTCCGGCGCTGGCACCTGGCCGCTCGATGGCGGCGAGGAGGGCCTGGGCGGCATCCTCGATGTAGACGAACTGGTTGATGGCGGTACCGCCGTTCGGGAGCAGAATCGGTTCCCGGGCCGCCAGGCGCGAGAAGACGAACGACTCCCGGTCGGTGAAGTTGCATGGACCGAGGATGAAGGGAAACCGGAAGGCGGTGACGGCGAAGTCGCCGGCCTGATGCGCCTGCCAGAGGAGCCGCTCTGAGGTCACCTTTTCCTCACCGTATGTCCCCCAGATCGGCATCGGGCCGAAGGGCGTCGTCTCGGCCCAGGGAAGCTCGGCCGAGGGCCGATACACCGTACCGCTCGAGACGTAGACGTAGTGACCGATGCGACCGCGAAAGGCTGTGATGGCCCGCCTAGTCCAGTCGGAAAAGTACGAGGAGAGATCGACGACCGTGTCGAAGGCCAGGTCTCGAATCCCCTCCAGCCCGTCGGGCTGCGCGCGGTCTCCCTGCACGGTCTTCGTCCCCGGCGGAGGCGCGCCGGTCACGCATCGGTGCAGCACGGTTACATCAGCCCCGCTTTCGATCAGTAGGCTGGAGAGCCGCCGCCCCAGAAACCGGGTGCCCCCGAGGAGGAGTATCCTCATCGCTGCCTCTCCTCCATCTCGCGACCGCGCGTGTGGCGTTCGGCACCGTGCAAGCTCATGCGCTCAACTTCCTTTCCATGGGGTTCGAGACTCCGGCAGACCCCGCCGCCGCTCCAGCGACGGTCCGCGGGGCAGCACCACGCCGCGGGCCGCGAGCTCGTCGGCGTTGACAACGCCAGGCGCCGGCTTCCCCACGAGCAGTGCCGCGCAGTTGGCAGCGAGCGACGAGCGCAGACGCGACAGTGCCTGTGTCGAGTACCAGGCGACGTGGTTGGTCAGAATCAGGTTCGGCGCGCCGAGCAGGGGATCGCCTGGCTCTGGCGGCTCTTGGGGCAGCACATCGAGCGCCGCCCGCGCGGGGCGACCGACGTCAAGTGCTCTGGCGAGCGCCGCGGTATCGACGAGCTCGCCCCGCGAGACGTTGACGAGCAGGGAGTCGGGCTTCATCATGTCGAGTCGGCGAGCGTCGGCGAGGTGGCGCGTTTCGGGGGTGAGCGGGCAATGGAGAGAGACGATGTCGGCCTCGGCAAAGAGCCGGTCGAGCTCGACTTCCTCCACACCTGCTGGAAGCGGGATAGGAGACGGATCGAAGGCGACGATCCGCCCGAACAGCGGCTGCGCTAGGCGGGCGACCTCACCGCCGATCTGACCGAGTCCGACAAGCCCGAGGGTGCAGGTCGAAAGCAGCCGTACAGGCTCCAGCACGCGCCAGTCGTTCCAGCGGCCCTCCGCGATCAGACGCTCGGCCTGTGGCAGCTTGCGCCACGAGGCCAACATGAGCGCGAGCGCGTGAGTGGCGACCTCCTCGACGCAGTAATCCGGGACGTTGATGACAGCGATTCCGCGTGCCGTGGCGGCTTGGATGTCGACGTTGTCGACGCCGACCCCGTAGCGCCCGATGACCCGCCACCGCGGGTGGCGCGCGATCAATTCACTATCGACCGGGGAGAACCGGACGAGAACGCCTTCCGCGCTGGCTACCACGGCGCCACGTTCCTCCGGCGTTCTCGCCTGCGCGTCCTCTACCTCCACCCCGAACGGCTCCGCCGCCCGCGCTTCCTCGGCGGCGTCGCCGAAGCCCGCGTCGAGGATGACGAGGCGGGGTCCCGGCCCCGGACTCATCGGCGACCACCTGCAGATGCCGCGAGGAAGGCTCGATACCGCTCGACGTACTCGGCCAGGCCGTCGTGAAGAGAGCTGTACTTCGGCGACCAGCCAAGCTGCGTCTTCGCATTCTCGATCGAGATTTGGCCGCGATATGCCTGCTCGGCCAGATCGCTCTCGCTGAATTGCCCTCCGACCTCGATGTCTGCGCCGGGGAGCAACTCGCGTACGATCCGCGCCACGTCCCCGCCCGTGCGAAGGGGCTTGCCCGTCGCGGCATAGAAGATCCGGTCGGCATCCTCGGGTCCCTCGAGAACGGCGACGACAAGACTGGCGAGATCCACGGCGTGCACGTAGTCTCTGGGCACCGGCCCACCCGTCGGCAACTGCACAGCTTCACCTCGGACCGCGGGCTCGACAATCTGCTTCATGTAGTTCGGGGCGAACCAAGTCATCCCGACTCCATAGAGAGCCGAGGGCCGGATGATCCGCACGTCGAGCCCGAACGACTGCTGGTAGGCGAAGCAGAAAGCCTCGCCGCAGAGCTTCGCCACGCTGTAGGAGCCGACGGGGCCGTGCCTTGGCAGCACGACTGGGTGTTCCGCGTCGATCGGCTCGTACTTCACCTGTGGGATCACACCGATCGTCGAAAAAAAGACGAAGCGCTGGACGCCGTTGAAGCGCGCCGCCTCGAGGAAGTTGACCGCCCCCTCGACGTTGACCTTGAGCGCCACCATCGGGTTCTCGTCGAGGACAGCGACGTCCATGATCGATGCCAGGTGGACGATCGCTCCCGGCCGATGCCGGCCCACGACATCGAGGACCCGCGGCCAGTTGTCTATCGAGCCACGCTCGACGGGGATCTGCTCGGCCGCTTTCCCGATGACGAAGCGCGACTCCGGCCGATAGTCGTTCAAGTCGCAGACGACGACCTCGTAGCCGGCGTCGAGGAGAGCGCGGACTGTGTAGCTGCCGGCGAAGCCGGCGCCGCCGGTGACGAGGACGGGCCGCGAGCGGTCTGGGATCGCCATCGGTACCTCCTACCAGCCCGCCGCAACCGGGTTCGTGAGCTTGCCGATGCGATCGATCTCGACCGTGACCTCGTCACCGGGCTCGAGCCACCGGGGCGGGTCCATCAGCATGCCCAGACCTTCGGCTGGCGTCCCGCCGCTGACGATGTCACCGGGCTCGAGGGTGACGAACTCCGTTATTGCGGCAATCTGATGTTGGACGTCGAAGATCATCCCCGCGGCCGATTCGGACTGGCGCGGCTCCCCGTTCACGGAGGAGCTCAGATGCAGCCGCGAGGGGTCGGGGATCTCGTCGCGTAGCACGATCTCCGGCCCGAGCACGCAAAACGTGTCGCAGCCCTTTCCAAACGTGGTGTCGAACCAGGGGTTCCGCCGGAGCTCGATGTCGCGGGCGCTGACGTCGTGACACACGGTGTAGCCGAAGACATACTCAAGAGCGTTCTCGGGGCCGATCTTCTTGGCCGTCTTCCCGATGACGACTCCGAGCTCGACTGAGTAGTCAAGCTCACAATCGGGATATGGCTTGACAACCGCATCGCCTGGGCCGATTACGCTAGTCGGCAGCTTCGAGAAGAAGCTGGCGGCCTGTGGAATCGAGATCTCCTCGACCAGATCGACATCCTTGAACGCCTCAACGACGCTGTAGAAATTGACGTAGGCGAAAAGGAGCTTCCCCGGGCGTGGGATGGGAGCGAGAATGCGCTCCGGTCGGATCAGGCTGCCCGAGCGCTCAGCCTCAGTAGTACGCCGGCGCACGCGCTCGAGCGCGGGTTCGCCGCCGCGGATAAGGTCAAGCATGCTCGAGTAACCGCTGTCGGCAACCCCGCCGGGAAGCTTGACGCCGACGGCGCTCTCCCCATTCAGGGCGTAGGTAACCAGCCTCATCTCGGACCCTCCGTTTCCGTTTGGAGCAGGACGTGGCACTCAACCGTCGTCTGCCTAACCAGCCCGCCGCAACCGGGTTCGTGAGCTTGCCGATGCGATCGACCTCGACCGTGACCTCCTCGCCGGGCTCGAGCCACCGCGGCGGGTCCATCAGCATGCCCAGACCTCTCTCTCCCCGACGACCCGCTGCTGATGATGTCGCCGGGCTCCAGGATGACGAGGCGAGCGCTAGCAGCCTTCATTCCCCACCGCAGCCAGGCGTGATCTGACCCGGAACGAGCGTGCGGCTCGGAACCGTGCGCGCCTGTCCGGTCGCTCGGCCGGCGGCAGCCGGAATCAGCGTTTGCGTCCCCGCTCCATTCCGTCCCGAACTCATCCGTGACCGCCTTGAGCGGCCGCGAGGAAGGCGCGGTACCGCTCGATGTACTCGGCCATGCCATCGCGAAGAGAGCTGTACCTCGGCGACCAGCCAAGCTGCGCCTTGGCATTCTCGATCGAGATCTGGCCGCGACACCCTTGCTCGGCTCGATCGCTCTCCGTGAAGTCGTCTCCGATCTCGATCTCTGCGCCCGGGAGGAGCTCGCGTGCGATGCATCCCACGTCGCCGCCCGTGCGAAGCGGTTCGCCCGTCGCGCCGTAGTAGATCCGGTCGGTGTCATCTGCCCCCTCCAGAACGGCGACAACGAGGCTGGCGACATCCAGGACGTGCACGTAGTCCCTGGGAACCGGCCCGCCTGTCGGCAGCCGAACGGGCTCGCCTCTGACGGCCGGCTCGACGATCTGCTTCATGTAGTTCGGAGCAAGAGCGCTCATCCCGAAGCCGTAGAGCGCAGAGGGCCGGATCACCCGCACATCGAGCCCGAAGGACTGCTCATACGCGAAGCAGAAACCCTCGCCGCAGAGCTTCGCGACGCTGTAGGCGCCGCGGGGCCCGTGGCGGGGCAGCACGACCGGGTGCGCGGCGTCGATCGGCTCGTACTTCACCTGTGGAATGACGCCGATCGTCGAGAAGAAGACGAAGCGCTGTACGTCGTTGAAGCGCGCGGCCTCGAGGAGATTGACCGTCCCTTCGACGTTGACCTTGAGAGCGACCATCGGGTTCTGGTCGAGGAAGGGAAGGTCCATGATCGATGCCAGGTGGACGATCGCCCCTGGCCGATGCCGGTTGACGACGTCGAGGACCCGCGGCCAGTTGTCAATCGAGCCGCGCTCGACGGGGATCCCCTCGGCCGCTCCCCCGATCATGAAGCGCGACTCCGGCTGATAGTCGTTCAGGTCGCAGACCACGACGTCGTAGCCGGCGTCGTGGAGCGCACGGACGGTATAGCTCCCGGCGAAGCCGGAGCCACCAATCACGAGCACGGGCCGTGAGCGGTCTGGGATCGACACCGGAACCCCCTACCAGCCCGCCACAACTGGGTTTGTGACCTTGCCGATGCGATCGATCTCGACGGTCATCTCGTCGCCCGGCTCCAGCCACGCAGGCGGGTCCATCAGCATGCCGATGCCTCCCGCCGGCGACCCGCTGCTGACAACATCGCCCGCCTCGAGAGTGACGAACTCCGTGAACGCAGCCAGAAGGTGGGGGATGTCGTAAATCATTCCGGTGGCTCCCTCGGACTGCCGCGGCTCCCCGTTCACAGAGGAGGCCAAGTGCAGCTGCGAGGGATCCGGGATCTCATCGACGAGGACGAGTTCGGGCCCCATGGGGCAGAACGTGTCCGCACCCTTCCCGAGAGATTCGCCGAGGTAGTACTCCCCGGCGCGCCTGAGCTGGATGTCACGAGCGCTGAGGTCGTTGACCACCGTGTAGCCGAAGACATACTCGAGAGCTCTCTCGGGGCTGAGCTTCCGGGCCGTCTTCCCGATCACGACTCCGAGTTCGACTGAGTAGTCGAGCTCCATCTCGGGGTAGGGCTTAACGATCGCCTCGCCCGGCCCGATCACGGTGCTCGGGAGCTTCGAGAAGAAGCTCGCATACTCGGGCATCGGCAGATCCTCGAACGCCTCGACGACGCTGTGGAAATTGACGTTGCCGAAGAGAAGCTTTCCCGGGCGTGGGACGGGAGCGAGAATGCGCTCCGCTCGGATCAGGTTTCCGGAGCGCTCGGCCGCGGCGGAGCGCTCCCGCACCCGCTCGAGACCGGGTTCGCCGTCACGGATAAGGTCGAGCATGCTCGAGTAGCCGGACTCAGCAACCCCGCCGGGGAGCTTGACACCGACGGCGCTGTCACCATTGATCGCGTAGGTGACCAGTCTCACTTGCGCTGCCTCCTTCACCTAACCTTGTTGACGTCGATCACGATCGCCACGCCCAGACCCTGGGAGCGTGCTGGCTCTGCTTCAAGCGAGGGCGAGCGTTGTCGCTCGGCGAGGGCCTCCCTGTAAACGGCCCGCCCACTACGTTGCATCGGCCCGCCCACCGGAGTCGTCGCTCGGATAGCAGATCCCGGCCGTCTCCTCCCAGCCGATCGCGATGCTTGCGCCCGGAGGAATCGGCTGCGGGCTTCGGAGCCTGAGAGCCCCCAGCGGAGTAGTGATGGTCAGTTCGTAGCTCGAGCCGAGAAAGGCGGAGGTCTCGACGATTCCCGACGTTCGGCTCTCGCCTTCGGTCACGATGCGGATCTCCTCGGGTCGCAATAGCACGGTCGCCGCGGAGCCCTCTACGACGCCGGCGTCGAGCGCTCGGAAGCGCGCGCCGGCCACCTCCACCGAGACATGCTCGCCCTCGCACCGATGCGCTCGGGCCGCCAGAAAGCTCCCTGCGCCGATGAAGCGGGCGGCAAAGAGCGTTGCTGGGCGCTGGTAGAGAGTCTCCGGGTCGGCCACCTGCTCGATGCGGCCCTGGTTCATGAGTGCCACCTCGCTCGACATGCTCAGTGCCTCGTCCTGGTCGTGTGTCACGAGCAGGAAGGTCGTACCGAGCTCCTGCTGGATGCGCAGGAGCTCCTCGCGCATCACGTTCCGCACGTTTCGATCGAGCGCGGAGAGCGGCTCGTCGAGCAGCAGAAGGCGCGGCTGGTTGATCAGCGCCCGCGAGAGACCGACCCGTTGTGCCTGCCCGCCGCTCAGCTGCGAAGGGGAACGCTCGCCCAGCCCCTCGAGCCCCACGAGGGACAGCATGTCATCGACCCGCTGTGCGATCTCCTGGCGGCGACGCCTCCCCCGACCGCGCCCTCGCGTCGTCAGGCCAAACGCGATGTTCTCGCGCACGGTCAGGTGCGGGAAGAGAGCGTAGCGTTGAAAACAGATATTGAACGGTCGGCGCTCGGGGGGTGTGCCCAGGATGCTCTTCCCGTTGAAGAGGACGTCCCCCCCGTCCGGCCGCTCTAGCCCGGCGAGGATGCGCAGCAGGGTCGTCTTCCCGCAGCCGCTCGGGCCCAGAAGACCGAAGAAGGACCCCTCTGGGATGCTCAGGCTGACGTCGGAGAGAGCAACCACCGAGCCAAAGCGCTTCGTTACACCCACGACGGACACGCTTTCGGCGCGGGCGCTCGCGAGCGCCTGGGACTCGGCGAACTCCTTCGGCGAAGCGTTCACGCCGACTCCCCGCCCCCGGCACTACCTGGCGCGGGCGCACGAGCGATGGACCTGCGCGTGGTGACGAGAGCTAGCGCCAGCGCGATCCAGGGTACGAGGAGCAGGACCGTCGCAACGGCGTTGATGGAGGGATCGATCGTTCGCCGCATCTTCGAGACGATGAACATCGGTAGCGTCGAATCGAGGCCTGACGTGAAGGTCGTGATCAGGATCTCGTCGAAGGAGAAGGCGAAGGCGAGCATGGCAGCCCCGAGGACGGCGGGGGTGAGAAGCGGAAGCGTCACCCGCCGAAACGTCTCGAGCGGACCCGCGCCCAGATCCCGGGCCGCCTGCTCGAGCTCGAGGTCGACGGAGCGGAGCCGTGCGACAACGACGACGACGACGTAGGGGATTACGTACACGAGGTGGCCCACGGTCACCGTCATCAGCGAGAGAGCGACGCCGGACGCGGCGATCGTCGTTAGCAGCGAGGCGCCGATGAGAAGGGGGGGCAACATGACCGGCAGCCGCGAGAAGCCCTCGAGCGCAGCGACCGGCCGCGACCGGCGCCGCACGATCACGAAGGCGCTCGCCGTGCCTATGAGCGCGGTGCCCCCGGCTGTGACGACAGCCACCAGAAGGCTGTTCGTCAACGCGTCCCTGAAGCCCGGGTCGGCCAGGACCGCCCGAAACCAACGGAGCGAGAGCCCCTGCAGCGGCACGCTCAAGGTGGAACCCGAGTTGAAAGCGAACACGACGGCGACCGCGACCGGCGCGTAGAGGAAGGCGATGAGCGCTCCGACGACGAGGACGAGGGGACGTGGGAATCTCACGAGCTAGGCCACCTGACGGGGCAAGAAGCGGAAAGCGCGAAGCGACGCCCGCAATAGCAGATACACGAGCGCAAACGCCGCCAACATGACGAACGACAGGGCGGCACCAAGGGGGTAGTTACCGGTGCTTCGAAGCTGATCAGAGATCGCCACCCCGAATGTCACCGAGCTCGTCCCCCCGAGGAGGACGGGGGCGAAGAAGTCGCCAGCGCTGAGGAAGAAAGTGAACGCGGTCGCCACGAGCACCGCGTGCCCGGAGAGAGGAAGGGTGACGCGACGCAGGGTTTCGCCCCGACCCGCCCCCAGATCGCGGGCGCTCTCGCGAAGCGCGCGGGGAACGCCGGCCAGGCTGGCGTAGATGAGCAGCGTCGTGAAGGGCAGGTACAGGTTGACATAGGCGACGATCACGGTGAGCCGCGAGAAGAGCAGAACGCCGAGCGGCTCGTCGATGATCCCGATCGCCTCGAGCGCGCTGTTCAAGACGCCGCGCTCACCCATGAGCGTACGCCAGGCATAGATACGAACGAGGTAGCTCGCGAGCATCGAGATCACGACGAGGGCAAGAAGGAACGTCCGCGACCGTCGCGCCTCGAACGCCAGGTAGTAGGCGAGCGCGTACCCGGCCACGACGGATGCGACAGTCGCCGGAACGGCGATGGCGAGGGTGTTCCAACCGAGCGTGTGAAACGTCGATTCAGTCAGTACGAGCCGGTAGTTATCGAAGCTGAAGCCGGGCTCTACCCGACGGAGCGAGGCATCGAAGCTGAAGAAGGAATAGACGAGGAACGTCCCTCCCGGAATGGCGATAGCGACGAACAGAAGCAGCCCGAGCGGACTCGCCAGTACCGCAGCCAAACGCCGACTGACGCTCATTCGGCCCGCCCCGCAACGTCCTCCGACTACAGGGCCGCGGCCTTCACGTCTTCCCAGCCCTTGACCGTTTCGTCAAAGGTGACGAATTCGTCGGACTCGCGCGGGAAGCCGTTAGGAAGAGCGACCCTTTCGAAAAAGGCGCCGAGATCATCGTAGGGGAAGAGGGCCCGCGTCGTCTCGTCGATCAGCGCTACGACCTCCGGGTTCGTCGTCCCCGCGGCGAGGTATGCGGCCGCATCCGCGGCGATCTGACCTGAGATCAGCTGCTCGCTGAAGGCGAGCGCCGCCGGGACGTTGTCGGCATCGGGTGGGATCATGGCACAGTCGCAGAAGGCGAGGCTCCGGCCTAGCGAACCGTCGGGGTTCTTGGCGGGGACGATCGTCTTCGTTTCGGCACCCTCGATGAAGACGTCGGTACCGATCCAGCCGAGGAAGTTGAGGTCGACCTCGCCGGCGGCAAAAAGAGAGACGATGTCCCCAAAGGAAGGTGCCAGTGTCTTGGACTGCTTCATGACCCGCCCGAGAAAGTCCTTGACCTCGGCGAACTGCTCCTGGGTCAGCTCGTCGGGGTTGAAACCCAGGATCAGCGCCGCAAGCGAGACGTTGTTCTGGGCGTCGTCGAGCATTACGACGCGATCCTTGAACGCCGGATCGAACACGATCTCCCAGCTCTCCGGCACTTCTCCGACGCGCTCCGGCGAGTAGGTGAGCCCCAGCGACCCCCACGTCCACGGCACCACGTTGAATGTCCCGTCGTCATTCCTGTACGGAAACTGCTGCCACCTGGGAAACAGCTTCGCGAGGCTCGGGACTTCCTCGACGCTAATCGGCCTCACGATCCCGAAATCCAGGTAGCTCTGGATGAAAGCCTGGTTGGCCGACGTCAGATCGACACCCTTCCCGGCAGGGCTCAAGAGCTTGGCTTCGACATCGGCCTGGACGCCAATTAAGGTCACGTTCTGCGAGACGCCGTTCGCGTCGAGCCAGGGATCGATAATCCCCGGCAAGTCGTAGCCCTCCCAGGTGAAATGGTCGAGATCCCCGGCGATATCGACTGTCCCGGCAGGAGCGGTCGACTCGCCAGGAGCCGACTCCGTCGGGGCGGGCTCCGTCGGGGCGGTGGCTGGCGCAGCATCGTCCTTCCCCCCACAGGCGGCAAGGATCGAGCCAATCGCCCCTGCCGTCAAGCCAAGAGCCGATGCCCGCGTCATGAACTGCCGCCGAGACATCTTGCCGGCACTGAGCCTCTGAACCAGGTCCCGTGCCTCCTCGTCGCGCTTGCTCATCGCTGCCTCCTCCTCACTCCGGGAGCTTCCGGATCAACCTGTCCTGCTCCAAGGCCAGTGGTCGGTTCCGAACGCGTTTCACTATTTGAAAAGAAGTTCACGGATCGGCAGATCATAGGGACCGGGCCGGCCGGAGTCAAGCGAAGGCGGGGCAAGCGGCGCTGTCGCCGCCGGCCAGCGGCTCGTCCGGCATCGCGCGTGCCGGGGGTCAGGTCTCGGTCGTTGCGGCCGTCGCCGTACTGCACGTCCAGAGTGAGACGGCTCACTACCCGGCGTCGCCCGAGCAAGAGCGTGGCTGCAGAACCAGCGCACACGCAACGTCGGAGACCCGACCCCAGACCGCACGGCGCCTCCTACGGGATCGTGCCTGGAGTGACCAGCCCGCTCTCGTAGGCGGCAACGACCGCCTGCACGCGGTCGCGGAGGTTGAGCTTCGAAAGAACGCTCGCCACGTGTGACTTCACGGTCGACGTCTCGACGACCAACTCCGCCGCGATCTCGGCATTGCTGAGTCCGCGAGCGAGAAGGCGGAGGACATCGAGCTCCCGCGGCGTCAGCTCGTTCACCGCCGCAGGCGGAGCACCCGACGGTCGTCGCGCGAACTCCTCGACGAGCCGGCGCGTCACCGACGGCGACAGCAGCGACTCGCCCGACGCCACGACACGTACTGCGCGCACGAGATCGTCTGCCGGCCCGGTCTTCAGGAGGAAGCCGGCGGCGCCAGCGCGGATCGCCTCGAACACGACCTCGTCGAGGTCGAACGTCGTCAGCACGAGCACGCGAGTCGGGAGCCCCGCAGCGACGATCCGCGCGGTCGCGGAGATGCCGTCGAGCACCGGCATGCGGACGTCCATCAGCACGACGTCGGGACGTTCGCGCCGGACGAGCTCGAACGCCTGCGCGCCGTCCTCCGCCTCGCCGACGACCGTCAGGTCGCCCTCGCTCTCGAGAATCATGCGGAAGCCGGTGCGTACCAACTCCTGGTCGTCCGCGAGCGCGACGCGGATCACGTCGGCCCCACCGGGAGTCGGGCGCGCAGCGCCCAACCGCCCTCGTAACGACGGCCCATCTCGAGCTGCCCGCCGTACATCGCAACGCGTTCCCGCATTCCGACGAGCCCGTTGCCGGTGCCGCCGCCGGTGCCGCTGCCGGCGCCGTCGTCGACCACTTCGACCTCGAGCGCCGTATCCATGTACCGGACGATGACCCGGGCGCGCGCCCCTCCGGCGTGCTTGAGGACGTTCGTGAGCGCCTCCTGCACGATCCTGTAGGCGGCCAGGTCGAGACCGGCCGCCAGAGGGCGCGGCCGGCCCTCGACGACGACCTCCACCGGCACGCCCGCGCTGCCGACACGCTCGGCGAGCGCGTCGAGCTCCGCGAGGCCGGGCTGCGGCGCGAACGGCTCGTCCTTGCCGGGGTCCCGAAGCACGCCGAGCAGGATGCGCATCTCGTCCACCGTCTCGCGCCCGGTGCGCTCGACGCTCGCGAGCGCGTCGCAGGCCCCGTCGGGGTCGTTCGCCAGGATCCGAGAGGCGGCCGTCGCCTGGATCGTCATCACGCTGACGTTGTGCGCGACGACGTCGTGCAGCTCGTGCGCGATGCGCATGCGCTCTGCCTCGACAGCAGCTCTGGCGCGGGCGTCGCGCTCGGCAGCCAGCTCCGCCGCGAGCCCCTCCAGCTCCTCCGCCCGCCGTCGCCAGGACCGCATCAGCCGTCCGACCACCCACGCCATCGCAAGCCAGAACGGCACCGGAAAGTACTCGAGGCTGTCGTAGTCGTCGAGCAGCGCCAGCAACAGGCCGAGCACCACGACCGCCGCGTCGAGCACGACGACCGTCCAGACTGCCGGTGCCGTCTCCAGGTAGGCCCCGGCTCCGTAGGCGAGCACGACCAGCGCAACGAAGCCCTCGAAAGAGGCCTGGTGCGGCGCGGTCAGCAGGATGTTGCCGCACGCGGCTGCAAACGAGACGGCGAGCGCCGGCACCGGGTGCCGGCGCAGGACGAGGAGCGGCAGGATGCTCGCGAGAGCGAGCAGTGTCGAGGCCCAGCGCGGCCCGCCCCAGCCCCTCGTCACCGGATCGGCGGGTAGCCAGATCTCGATCAAGGCGGCCGCCAGCAACACGAGCACGAGGAGCCCGATTCCGGCCGATCGGAGCTTCGGGCTCGAGAGTCGAGCGGTGAAGGTGCGCGTCACGTCCTGAACGTACTCCGTTTCCGGCGCAACGGCATCGGCCTCGAGGCGGAAAGACGCGCTCGCGGTTCCTCCCGCGGGGGGAGATGCAGCTCGCTCGCGAGGCGGTGGTGCTCGTCGCCATCCGGCGCGACCATCCATTCGTCAGCCGCGAACCGAAGGGAGAGATCGTGTCCAACCCTCTGCTCGCCCGTCTCGGCGCCGCCTGCGGCGCCCTCTACGTCGTCATCGCGGTCCTTGCGAGCGACGTTCTCGGCTCCGGCTCGCCCGATTCGACGGCGTCGTCCCAGGCGATCGGCGCCTGGTGGCGTGCCCATGAGGTCACGAACGCCGACTGGGCGCTCGGCGTCCTGGAGCTGTTCGCACTGCTCTGCTTCCCGATCTTCGTCGTCGTCCTCGCGTGGGTACTGCAACGGGCCGACCGGGGCCGCACGTGGCTGCCGTGGGCGGTGCTCGCCATGGGCCTGCTCTCCGCGGCCGTGAAGATCGCCTCCGGCGCGCCGATGTTCGCGCTCCTGTGGCGGGCCGATGACGGCATCTCGGACGGCCTCGCCGCAGCGATGGTCGACATGAACGAGGCCGCCTTCGTCCTCGCATCGGCGCTCGGCGCAGTCATGCTCGCGGCGGCCGGCGGTGTGATCCTGTCTACCCGCTGCCTACCGCGGTGGCTCGGCTGGTCGGCGCTCGTCACGGCGCCGCTGCTCCTCGCAACCGTGCCGTTCGCGATGTCCGGTCCGCCGACGTTCCTGCTCGAGCTGCTCTGGATCGTCGCCGTCAGCATCACGCTCGCCCTGCGCGGTGGCAGCGCCGTCGCCACCAACCCGACTCCGATGGAGGTGCCCGCATGACGACACGGAGAACCCTCGGCATCGTCGCTGCCTTCGTTCTCACCGCGATCGTTGCCGGAATCCCGGTACTCACCGCGGGAGCGAGCTCCGAACGGAGCTTCACGCTCCTTGTCCGCTACGACAAGTCGTCGTTCGAGACCGACGATGTCGCTCCGAAGGGGACCTCGGTCGGCGACCAGTTCTTCTTCACGGGCGCCCTGACGCGCGACGGCAAGCCCGCGGGTCGGCTCGAGGACATGGACGTCGTCATCGACCCCCGGATCGAGGGCTTCGCACGGTGGGCCACGCTTCTGCTCCCCGAGGGCACGATCGTCGCAGCGGGTGGGGGCGGCAACAGGGGCGCATCCGGCTGGCATCCCCCTGCTGAGGACAGTCTCGCGATCCTCGGCGGAACGAGGGCCTACGCGGGCGCGACCGGAGAGATCACCGTACGCGACCGGCCCGACGGAACACAGCGGCTAACAATCAGCCTTCACTAGGACCGCGAAAGAGGAGGAGCGCGCCCGGGCGGCAGCCATGCTCCCGGGTGCACCTCCTCGAGCCGCCCGGTGTTCCAGAGGCCCGATCAGCTGTACGAGGAAGGGGTCAACGCCGTCTGCTCTCGCCCGACGAGGTCAGGCGCGAGCTCGGGCTCCCCCGGGCCGCGGCTCACCGCCCCGGCGTCGGGCGGTAGATCGGGCCGCGCTCGTAGACCCGCTCGAGCAGGCCCTCCTCGACGTAGTCGGGGAGGCCGGCGGCCGGGAGCGGCCGGGGCGTCTGGCCCGGGTAGCCGAGGCGGCGCTGCACCTCCGGGTGCAAGTAGTAGCCACCG
>JAHDVS010000003.1 GCA_023382435.1 Thermoleophilia bacterium | reverse complement strand
GCTAGCTCCGGGGTCACGGCCTCGCCCGCGCCCGCGACCGCGATGTGCGCGGCAGCCACGACGCCCGATGGTAGAAGACGTGCCGTGCCCGCGCTCGCTGAGCCGTGCGAGCCGCGGCCCGTCGCGGCGACGGTCGTCAGATCGCCGCGCGGTGACGCTCACCCATCGTTAACGCCCTGTAAACACCGCGGGGGATAACCCTGTGGGTCCCGTGGATACTCCAAACGGGGGATCCTAGGCCGTCAGCTCTCCCATGGCGCGGAACTTCGCCCGCCGTGCCCTCCGCCGCTCGTCCGCCTCGAGGCCGGCGACCTCGGCCAGTGCGGCCTCGAGTGCCGCGGCCAGCAGCCGCGCCGCCTCGTCGTGGTTCGCGTGAGCGCCGCCCGCGGGCTCCGGCACGATCGCGTCGATCACGCCCAGCTCGAGGCAGTGGCGGGCATCCGGCTTGAACGCGGCGGCCGCCTTCTTCGCCTCTCCCGCGTCACGCCAGAGGATCGCCGCGCAGCCCTCGGGTGAGATCACCGAGTAGATCGCGTTCTCCTGCATGAGCACCCGGTCGGCCAGCGCAATCGCGACAGCGCCGCCCGAGCCGCCCTCGCCGATCACGCATGCGACCGTCGGAACGCACAGGCGGGCCATGGCGAGCTGGGAACGCGCGATCCAGCCGCCCTGGCCGTGCTGCTCGGCCGACACCCCCGGGTAGGCGCCCGGCGTGTCGACGAGCGAGAGCACGGGGAACCCGTGCCGGTCGGCGATCTCCATCACGCGCATCGCCTTGCGGTAGCCCTCCGGCATCGCCATCCCGAAGTTGCGCCGGGTCCGCTCGTGGATGTCCCGCCCCTTCTGGTGGCCGACGAGCGCGACCGTGGCGCCGCGGAACCGGCCGAGCCCGGCGACGATCGCGTGATCGTCGCCGAGCGAGCGGTCGCCGTGCAGCTCGACGAAGTCGTCGAGGATCCGCTCCGCGTAGTCGAGCGTGTACGGGCGCGCCTGGTGGCGGGCCAGCTCGACGGCACGCCAGACGTCATCCTCGGTCGGCTCGGCGGCGATCCGCTCGAGCTGACGCCGCAACCGCGCCATCTCGCCGGAGACGCCGGCGCCGCGCAGCAGCGGCAGATCGGTGAGGCGGGCGAGGCGGTCGCGCAGGCGCAGCTGCTCGGCCGCGCTCGCCCCCGGCGGCTGCCTCCGCCTACGCGCCATGCTCGAACAGGGCCAGCAGGCGCCCGAGGAACGGCCGCAGCTCCCCGCGGGTGAGGATCGCGTCGAGGTGGCCGAGGCGGAGATTGGACTCGGAGAGCCCGAAATCGTCCGGTAGCTTCTCGCGGGTCGTCTGCTGCACGACCCGCGGGCCGGTGAACGAGAGCAGCGCCCCCGGCTCGGCGACGATCACATCGCCCAGGCTGGCGAAGCTCGCGAGCACGCCGGCGGTCGTGGGGTGGGTCATCACGCAGAAGAACGCGCAGCGAGACTCGCGCAGCAGGTCGACCGCACAGACCGTCTTCGGCATCTGCATCAGGGACAGGATCCCCTCCTGCATGCGGGCACCGCCGGAGGCGGTCACGCAGACGAGCGGCAGGCGCCGCTCGGCAGCGCGCTCGCACGCGCGGGCGAGCTTCTCGCCGACGACGCTCCCCATCGAGCCGCCCATGAACGCGAAGTCCATGACCGCGAGCTGGCAGTCGCGTCGCTCGATCTTGGCCGCCCCGATCACGATCGCGTCCCCGAGCCCGGTCGAGACCTCAGCCTCCGCGATCCGCTCGGTGTAGGGGCGCACATCGAAGAAGCCGAGCGGGTCCGCTGACCGGAGCGACTCCTCCTGCTCGACGAACGTCCCGTGGTCGACGAGCTGGGCTACCCGCTGGCGCGCGCGCAAGGGGAAGTGGTGGCCGCACTGAGGGCACACGCGCAGGGCGCGCTCCAGCTCGTCCTCCCGGTAGTGGGAGCCGCACGAGGGACAGGTGTTGGGGTCTCGCTGGGCGGACGACGCCTCGGCGGGAGGGCCCCGGTGCTCGATGGAGACGTCGATCCGGCTCGCCATGCCCGCCCATTGTACGGGCGGGCGGACCGATCCTAGAGACCGAGCGCCGCGCAGAGCCGAACGAGCGGCGGAACGCTCGCGGGGTCGTCCACGAGCCCGGTGAGGCCCGCGCCCGCGAGCGGCCGCGTCGACACGATCCACGCGAGCAGCCGCTCGAGCTCGGAGAGCGCGAGCCCGTCCGGCTCGGGCATGAAGACGGAGATCCCGGACGTCGGGTCGAGCACGTCGCAGTCGAGGGCGACGTACACGCGCTCCACCCGCGCGAGCACCGCATCCACCCCGGAGCCGCCCGTCGGGAGACCGCTCTCCGCGATGAACCGCACTTCGGGCGGATCGAGGTTGCGGGCACCGACGAGCGCCACGTGGGAAACGTCGACCGCGCCCGCATCGAGCAGCAGCCGCAGCGGCATCCCCCACTGGTTGCCGCTCGGGGAGCTCGCCGGCGTGTTCAGGTCGCCGTGGGCATCGATCCAGACGACGCCGAGCCGGCCGGGTCGCGTGGCCAGGGCCTCGACCGCCCCGACATGGGCGCAGCAACAGCCGCCGAGCACGAGCGGGCTGGCCGGGAGGTCGGCGGCGATCCCGAGACTCTGCGCGGCCAGCGTGTCCTCCGCGATCTCCGCCGCCTCGGGGTAGGGAAGGGCGAGCGACGCTGCCGCGGCCATCGCCTCGCCGCCGTCGCCCCAGGCCCGCGGAACCCGTACGAGGCCCGCACGGAACCCCTCCCCGCAGGAGTGGCACTCGTACTCGCTCCCGACGGCCACGGCCGTGAGCGTGCGGCAACGGGGGCAGCGGGAGCGCAGACGACTCATCGTCTCCCTACCGGTCGCGCCGCCTCGTCACGGCACGAGCTCGCGCAGGATGTCCGGAAGCCGCGCGAGATCGGGCAGCTCGCGAGTGGGCGAGGGTGCCGCCCGCTCGGCGAGCCTGTTGATCCACACCGAGGTGAGCCCGAGCTCGCAGGCCGGCGCGATGTCGTGGAAGAGACTCGCCGCAACGTGCACGTGGTTCTCGTGCAGGGCGCCCGTCCGCTCGAAGAACTCGCGCCAGTGCCCGTGCGCCGGCTTGTACGAGCCGATCTCGGAGGCGATCACGAGCTCGTCGAACGGCACGCCGATCCGCTCGACCGAGGCCGCGAGGAGATCGGCGTCGGTGTTCGACAGGATCGCGAGGCTCCACCCCCCGCGGCGAAGCTCCGCCAGCGCACCCGGCACCTCCCCGAACACGGGCCAGCCGGGCAGCGCGTTCCCGAGCGAGCCCTCGTCCTCGACCGCCAGGGCCAGCCCTTCCGCGTCTGCGATCCCTCGCAGGCAGCGCGCCAGCACCCCGCGGTAGGAGAGCCCCGGGCACTCACGCTGCACGACGGGCTCGAGCGCGTGGTAGCCGGCGAGTAGCCTTCTCGCGTCCTCGTCCGGCCAGAGGCGCCCGAGCGTCGCGCTGATGCCGCCGTTCCAGTCGATCAGCGTCCCGTAGCAGTCGAACGTCGCCCACCGGGGCATCGCGGCGTCAGCCCCTGAACTTGCGGAAGATCAGGCAGGCGTTGTGCCCGCCGAAGCCGAAGTTGTTCGACAGCGCGACGTTCACCTCGACCTGCCGTGCCACGTTCGGGATGTAGTCGAGGTCGCACTCCGGGTCGGGATTCTCGAGGTTGAGCGTCGGTGGAACGATGTCGCGGCCGCAGGCGAAGATCGAGGCGATCGCCTCGATCGCGCCCGAGCCGCCGAGGCAGTGCCCGGTGGCGCCTTTCGTGGAAGAAATCGGGATGCGATACGCCCTCTCCTCGCCGAACGCGACCTTCAGCACCCTCGTCTCGCTCGCGTCGCCGATCGGCGTCGAGGTCGCGTGCGCGTTCACGTAGTCGATGTCCTCGGGCCCCACCCCCGCGTCCTGCATCGCCATCGTGATCGCCCTCGCCGGCGAGCGGCCTGACGGATCGGGCTCCGTCATGTGATGGGCATCGGAGGAGATGCCGTAGCCGATCAGCTCGGCGTAGATCTTCGCGTTGCGTGCCCGCGCGTGCTCGAGCTCCTCGAGCACGATCACGCCGGCGGCCTCGCCCATCACGAACCCGTCTCGCTCGGCATCGAACGGCCGGCTCGCGCGCAGCGGGTCCTCGTTGCGACGCGACAGAGCGCGCATGGCGCCGAACCCCGCGATCCCGACCGGGGCGATCCCGCATTCGGTGCCGCCGGCGAACATCACGTCGGCCCGGTTCAGGCGGATCTGGTCGAGCGCGTCGCCGATCGCCATGTTCGACGCGGCGCAGGCCTCGCACTGGGACGAGAGCGGGCCACGAGTCCCGAGCTCCATCGACACCCAGCCCGCGCCCATGTTCGGCAGGATCGACGGGATCGAGAACGGGCTACACCGATCGGGGCCCTTCTCCCACAGCGCCAGATGGCAGTCCTGGAAGCTCTTCAGGCCCCCGATTCCTGTCGCGATCGACGCGCCGATCCGCTCGGCCTCGGGAGCGATCGCGAGCCCGCAATCTGCCTCCGCCATCCTGGCCGCGCCGATCGAGAGCAGGGCGAAGCGATCCATTCGCCGCACGCTCTTGGCGTCGACCCAGTCGGTCGGCTCGAAGTTCTTCAGCTCGCAGGCGAACTGCACCGCGTAGCCGGTCGTATCGAACGAGGTGATCGGACCGGCGCCCGACTCCCCGGCGATCAGGTTCTTCCAGAACGTCTCCGCATCGTTTCCGAGCGGAGTCAACGCCCCGACGCCCGTCACCACGACGCGCCGCCGTCCGTTCTCGCTCGTCACCCGTCCCTCCTACATCCCGAGGCCGCCGTCGACCTGGAGCACGGCGCCGGTTACGAACCGGGCCTCGTCAGCGAGCAGGAAGCGTACCGCACCCGCGACGTCGTCCGGCTCGCCCAGCCGCCCCAGCGGTGTGCTGCCGAGGATGAGGGCTCGCGCCTCCTCGGGCAGCACGTCGGTCAGCTCGGTCGCGATGTAGCCGGGCGCGACCGCGTTCACGCGAACGCCGCGCGAGCCGAGCTCCTTCGCGAGCGACTTCGTGAAGCCGATCAGGCCTGCTTTCGAGGCGGCGTAGTTCGTCTGGCCGGCGTTCCCGTGCAACCCGACGACGCTCGTCAGGTTGACGATCGAGCCGGCCCTGCGCTTCAGCATGCCCCGAACGGCCGCGCGGCAGACGTTGAAGGCGCCGCGCAGATTCGTGCCGAGCACCTCCTCCCACTCCTCGTCGCTCATGCGGACGATCAGCGTGTCACGGGTGACCCCGGCGTTGTTGACGAGGCCGGCGAGTGGGCCAAGCTCGGCCTCGACACCCTCGACGAGCGCCCTGGCCTGCTCCGGGTCAGACACGTCCGCCTGCACCGCGATGCCACCCACTTCCGCAGCGACGGCCTCGGCGGCCTCCCGGCCGGCGCGGTAGTTGACGGCCACCCGCGCGCCCGCACGCGCAAGCTCGCGGGACACGGCGGCGCCGATCCCGCGAGCTCCGCCCGTCACGAGCACGACCCTCCCGTCCAGCGAACAGTACGGCTCACCGCTCACGCGGCAATCACCTCCTCGAGCTTCGCGAGCGAAGCCCGGTCGCCCACCGACAGCGCCGTCACGTCGCGGTTGCAGCGCCGGACGAGGCCCGCGAGCACCTGGCCCGGCCCGATCTCGACGAACGTGTCCACTCCCTCGGCGACGAGCCGCGCAACGGCTTCCGTGAACCGCACCGGGGCGGTCAGCTGGTCGACGAGCAGATCGACGAATCGCTCTACCCCTTCGACGTCGGCCGTGACGGTGGACAGGAACGGCACGCGCGGCTGCGCCCAGTCGGCGCTCTCGAGCGCCGGTCGAAGCCGGGGGCCCGCCGCGCCCACGAGCGGGCTGTGGAAGGCCCCGCTGATCCGCAGGCGGACGGCGCGGCGGGCGCCGCGCTCCGCGGCGGCCGCGAGCAGCCGGTCGATCGCCTCTTCGGCCCCGGACACCACGACCTGGCCGGGGCAGTTGTAGTTGGCGGGCCAGACGCCCTCGATGCCGTCGCAAAGCTCCTCGACCGCGGCGTCGTCGAGGCCGAGGATCGCAGCCATCGCGCCGGGATGCTGGCGGGCGGCGTCCGCGGTCGCGAGACCCCGCTCGCGCACGAGCCTGATCGCATCGCGAGCAGAGAGCGCTCCGCATGCGGCAAGCGCGGAGTACTCGCCGACGGAGTGCCCGACGACGAAGGCGGGCTCCAGCCCGACCGTCTCGACGGCGCGCAGGCACGCGAGCGACGTCGCAACCAGGGCGGGCTGCTGGATCTCGGTCTCCGTCAACTCCTCGAGTGGCCCCTCGAAGCACAGGCGCTCCAGGTCGAGGCCCGTCACCTCGGAGGCTTCCTCCAGAACCGCTCTCACCTCGGGGTAGGCCTCCGCGAGCTCGCGACCCATCCCGACCTCCTGCGAGCCTTGGCCCGGGAAGCAGAATGCTGCCTTCAACGGCCATCACCTCCTTCGGCCGTCCAGCGCAGGAGCAGCGACCCCCAGGTCATCCCCGCGCCGACGGCGCACATGAGCACGTTCGACCCCGGCGGCAGCCGGCCGTCCCTGCTCGCCTCATCGAGCACGAGCGGGATCGACGCCGCGGACGTGTTGCCGTAGCGATCGATGTTCAGGAGCGTCCGCTCGGCCGGAACCCCGAGGCGCCGGGCCACGAGCTCGACGATCCGCCGGTTCGCCTGGTGCGGGGCGAACACGTCGACGTCGTCGACCCCGAGTCCCGCCAGCTCGAGGACGCGAACGGCGGAGGCCGTCGCAACCCGGGTCGAGAACCGGAACACCTCCTGCCCGTTCATCTTCACCGTGTGCAGGTGGTCGCGGACCGTCTCGGCCGTGGCGGGCGCCCGGGAGCCTCCCGCAGGGAGCCTCAGATCCCCCGCGCGCGAGCCGTCGTTGCCGAGCTCGAACGCCAGCACGCCCCCCTCGTCCACCGGCTCGACCACCGCCGCGCCGGCGCCGTCACCGAAGAGGACGCACGTCGAGCGGTCCTCCCAGTCGAGGAAGCGGGACATGACCTCGGCCCCGACCACGAGCACACGGCGGGCCGAACCCGAGGCGACGGCGCAGTACGCCTGTGCCAGCGCGTACACGAACCCGGTGCAGGCGGCCGACAGGTCGAACGCGGCGGCCCGGTCGGCACCGATCCCGGCGGCGACCATGGAGGCCGTCGAGGGGAAGAGCATGTCCGGCGACGCCGTCGCGACGATCACGACGTCGACCTCCTCCGGTCGGCAGCCGGCCCTGGCAAGCGCGGCGAGGGCAGCGCCGACGGCGAGGTCGCTCGCGGCCTCGTCGGGGGCCGCCACACGGCGCTCCCGGATCCCGGTCCGCTCCAGGATCCAATCCTCGCTCTCGCCGAACGAGCGCGCGACATCCTCGCTCGACAGCGTGCGGCGCGGCAGGGAGGCCCCGAGGCCCGTGATCCCGACCCGGACGCCGGGCGGTGCCAGCGCGATCACGACCCGCCCGCGGGCGGGTCGGCCACCGCGAACGTCAGAGTCCCTCGCACCGCGAGCTCGCCCTCGACGGTCGCGCGCACGGCGCCGCGGCCGACCGGGCCGCGCACTCGCTCGAGCTGGCACGTGAGCTCGAGCACGTCGCCCGGGCGCACGAGCCGCTTGAAGCGGACGTCGTCGATCCCGGCGAAGAGGACGAGCTTCCCCCGATTTCCCTCCTCGGAGAGGACCGCGACCGCTCCGGTCTGCGCCAGCGCCTCGACCATCAGCACTCCGGGCATGATCGGGTTCCCCGGGAAGTGGCCCGCGAGGTACCACTCGTCGGCCCGCACCTGCTTACGCGCCACGACCCTCGCTCCCGGCTCGAGCTCGATCACCTCGTCGAGGAGGAGGAACGGCTCCCGGTGGGGAATGATCGCCTCGATCTCCTCCCGGCCGAGCGGTGTCACGCCCGCGTGTACTCCTGGAGGCGGCGCCTCAGGTGGTCCCTCCCCCGGTGGACGTGCGACTTCGCGGTCCCGACCGGGATCCGCAGGAGCTTCCCGATCTCCTCGTAGCTCAGGTCGAGCGTGTCTCGGAGGAGTAGCACGCGCCGCTGCTCGGCCGTGAGCCGCACGAGCGCGGACCCGACCTCTCGGCGGAGATCTGACAGCAGCGCGAGCCGGCTCGGGTCACCGTCAGGGTCGAATCCTGCATCACGGTCGGGATCGAGCGTCTCCGTGCGCCGAACCCGCTGGCGGTCGGCGACGTCGCGGCAGGTGTTGATCACCAGTCGGTGCAGCCACGTCGAGAACTGGCACTCGCCCCGGAACTGCCGCAGGCGCTCGGTGAGCTTGAGGAACGACTCCTGCGCCGCGTCGCGGGCGTCCTCGATATCACCGAGCACGTGCGTCGCCAGCCTGGACACGCGGGCGGAGTGGCGCTCGATCAAAGCCTCGAGCGCACTGCGGTCGCCCTCTCGCGCACGGTCGACGAGATCCGCGTCCGACAGACGCGAATAGGCAACCCGGGCGGCGAGGGCGGAGCCTGGCAGCGTGGTCTCGGCGACGGGCACGACGCACGTAGTCTAGACCCGACGATGGCCCGCACGCTCGCCCCCGACCGGGTCGTTCCGCTGCTCACTGGCCGCTTCGGCTCTCCCTACCTCCACCGGCTCGCGTGCACATCCACCCAGCGCCTGCTCCAGCCCGGCCTGCCGGAGGGGGCCGTCGCGGTCTGCGAGGAGCAGACAGCCGGCCGCGGGCGGCTCGGCAGGACCTGGACGGCGCCCGCGGGGGCGGCCGTCCTGTGCTCCATCCTGCTTCGCCCTCCGCCGGGCCGGCAGGCAGCCGAGCTCTCCCTGGTCGGAGGGCTCGCGGTCGCGGAGGTCGTCGAGGAGGCGCTCGGCGCCCCCGCGGGGCTGAAATGGCCGAACGACGTGCTCGTCTCCGGCCGCAAGCTCGCCGGGATCCTCGCCGAGAGCGTCTCCGGGGCGGTGGTGCTCGGTGTCGGGCTGAACGTCAACCAGGCCGAGGGCGACCTGCCTCCCGACGCGCGTACGCCGCCGGCGTCGATGCGCACGGTCGACGGAGTCGCGCGAGACCGGGCGCCGCTGCTCGCCGCACTCCTCGCCTCGCTCGAGCGGGCGTACGACACCTGGGGCGAGCTCGGGCTGGCCGGACTCCACGCGGAGATCGCCCGGCGCGACGTGCTCGCGGGACGGCGGGTCCGCGTCGGTGAGCTCGCCGGGATCGCGGCCGGGATCGACGCCGCAGGAGCCCTTGTTCTCGACACGCCTTCGGGTCGCCGCGCGGTGATCAGCGGAGAGGTCAGCGTGAGCGCCCTCGACGCGCCGTAGCCCGCGATCGCGCTGGTAGACTCGGCCGGGAAGCTCCGTGTCGCGTCTCCGGGCCCTTCTCGCGCTCGTCCTGGCTGCGGGCGTCTCTCTCGCCCTGACCGCGGAGGCCCATGCCCAGGAGCCCCCGCGGGTGCTCGCGATCGAGTTCGCAAACGACGTGAACCCCGTCACCGCCGGGTTCGTGACCGGGTCCATCGAGCGGGCCGAGGACGACGGCTACGACGCGATCGTGATCCTCCTCGACACGCCCGGCGGCCTCGCCGACTCGATGCGCGAGATCTACCAGCGCATGCTCGAGTCGCCGCTCCCGGTGATCGTCTACGTCTCGCCCGAGGGCGCCCGCGCAGCCTCCGCCGGCGTCTGGATCGGCCAGGCCGGCGACATCCTCGCGATGGCGCCGCAGACCAACATCGGCTCGTCGACTCCGATCTCGGTCGGCGGCGAGGACATCCAGGAGGATCTGAGGAAGAAGGTCGTCAACGACGCCGCCAAGTCCCTGCGCGCGCTCGCCGAGGAGCATGGCCGGAACGTGGACTGGGTGGAGACGGCGGTGCGCGAAGCCGCCAACCTGAGCTCGCGTGAGGCGCTCGCGGAGAACGTGATCGATCTGATCGCACCCGACCTCGACGCCCTACTCGCGGAGATCGACGGCACGGTCACGAAGGGCACGAAGGAGATCGTGCTGCGCACCGCCGGCGCCGATGTGACCGTCGTCGAGATGTCGCTCTGGAAACGCGTGCTCGACACGATCATCGACCCGAACATCGTCATCCTCCTGATGTCGCTGGGCGTGCTCGCGATCACCGTCGAGATCTTCAACCCCGGCCTCATCTTCCCGGCCGCCTTCGGGGCCATCTCGCTCATCATCGGCCTGTTCGGCCTGAACGTGCTCCCGTTCAGCTGGGCGGGGATCCTGCTCGTCCTGGTCGCGCTCGGCTTCTTCGTCGCCGAGGCGTTCGTGGCCAGCGGGGGCGCGCTCGCGCTCGCGGGCGCCGTCTCGTTCATCTTCGGCGCGATCATGCTGTTCGACCCGGCCGGCGACCTCTACCAGGTGTCCCTGCCGGTCGCGATCGCGATCGCTGCAGTCGTCGCCGCATTCGTCGCCTTCGCCGTCGCGAAGGCCCTGCGGGCCCGCCGGGCCCCGCCCCTCACCGGCGGCGACGAGCTCGCCGGGGCCTCCGGTGTCGTCCGCGAGGCGCTAGTCCCGGAGGGGATCGTGTTCGTCCACGGCGAGCTGTGGCGCGCGCGGTCTGCCACCGGGAGCACGATCCCCGCTGGCTCGGCGGTGCTCGTCGACCGCCTGGCCGAGGGGCTCGTCCTGGAGGTCGTACCGGCCGGCGAGCGTGCTGTTGCCCTCTAGCCCATCCATCCCCGTGGTCGCCCCGGCGGGCGCGGGAAGAACGAAAGGAGCGTCATGACCGCTGCTGTCGTCGCGATCATCGCGGTCGTCGTCGTGCTCGTGCTTCTGGTCTCGGCGTCGGTCAGGGTGGCGCGTGAATACGAGCGCGGAGTCGTGTTCCGCCTCGGGCGCCTGCTGACGCCGCCGAAGGGGCCGGGCCTCTTCTTCCTGATCCCGCTGATCGACAAGATGGTTCGCGTCGACCTGAGAACGGTCACCCTGAACGTCCCACCGCAGGAAGTGATCACGAAGGACAACGTCCCGGTCAGGGTCAACGCCGTCGCGTACTTCCGGATCATCGAGCCGACCGCGGCGATCGTTCAGGTCGAGAACTACATGGTCGCGACCTCGCAGATCTCGCAGACCACGCTTCGCAGCGTGCTCGGCCAGCACCAGCTCGACGAGCTCCTGTCCGAGCGCGACAAGATCAACACGATCCTCCAGCAAATCATCGACGAGGCGACCTCCCCCTGGGGCGTCAAGGTCTCGATCGTCGAGGTGAAGGACGTCGAGATTCCCGCGGGAATGCAGCGGGCAATGGCGCGGCAGGCCGAGGCAGAGCGCGAGCGCCGCGCCAAGGTGATCGCCGCCGAGGGCGAGTTCCAGGCCTCCGAGCGCCTCAAGGATGCCGCCAACGTGATGAGCGAGAACCCGATCACGCTCCAGCTGCGCTTCCTCCAGACGATGCTCGAGATGAGCTCCGAGCGCTCGACCACGATGGTGCTGCCGCTCCCGATCGAGCTGTTCCGGCCGTTTCTGGAGCGAGCGGTCGAGCCGGGGTCGGGTCGAGGCTGATCGGGGACGGGGCGCCCAGCGGGCTGCGGTGCGATCCCCTCTCCGGGCGCCTCGTCGCGGTCGCGCCCGGGCGGGCCCTCCGGCCCGGCGTTGCCGCGCCCTCGGCCGTCACCGGAGAGGGCGAGCCCCGCTGCCCGTTCTGCGAGGGCCGAGAGGCGGAGACCCCGCCGGAGACGTTCGCGGTCCGGCCGCCGGGTTCCGACACCGGCGGGCCGGGCTGGACCGTCCGCGTCGTCCCGAACAAGTACCCGGCGGTCCGGGGCCACGACGGCCGCCACGAGGTCGTCGTCCACACCCCGCGACACGTCGACTCGATCGCGGAGCTCACACGCGGCGAGCTTGCCGGTGTCGCGGCGGCGTGGCGCCACCGTGCGGCCGCCGCGAGAGACAGCGGCTTCGGCTACGTGCACGCTTTCCTCAACGAGGGCAGGGCCGCGGGCGGCAGCCTCCCCCACACCCACTCCCAGCTCGTCTGGCTGGCGGCCCCACCGCCGGTTGTCGCAGCCGAGAGGCTCGGCGGGCGGCGTTGCACGGTCTGCCGCATCCTCGCGAGCGAGCGGGCCGCCGGATCCCGGGTCGTTGCCGACACCGGCGAGCTCGTCGCCGTCTGCCCCCCCGCCGGGCGGGCGCCGTACGAGCTCCTGCTCGCACCCGCCGCCTGCGAGCCGGACGCATTCGCGAGCGGGCTCCTCGACGACGCCCTCGCCCTCTTCGCCCGGGCCATCGGCGATCTCCGCTCTCTCGAGGGGGCGGTGCCGCTCAACGCCTGGATCCACACCGGCTCGCTCGCCGCGCGCGACGGACACTGGCATCTCGAGCTCGTGCCCCGGCTGACCATTCCGGCCGGGCTCGAGCTGGGCGCCGGGATCTACGTCAACCCGCTGCGGGCGGAGGAGGCGGCTGCTCGGCTTCGGGAGCGGTAGGCTCCTCCTCGCCGTTCGCGTCGCCCTCCACGACCGGCGCGAGGGTCGACACGTGCTCGTCGCCTCGCAGGCGCATCACGATCACGCCCTGCGTCGAGCGGCCGAGGCGCTTCACGTCCTCGACCGGGATCCGGATAACCGTGCCCCCGTCCGAGATCAGCATCACCTGGTAGCCGTCCCGTACCACCCGGGCGCCGGCGAGCGCGCCCTTCGTCTCCGCAAGCTGGACGGTCTTGACGCCCAGGCCCCCGCGGCCCTTGCGCGGGTACTCGTCGATCCGCGTCCGCTTCCCGTAGCCGTTCTCCGTGACGACGAGCAGGTCCGCGTCGTTCTGGGCGATGTTCACGGAGATCACCTCGTCCCCCGCGCGGAGTCGCATGCCCTGCACCCCGGAGGCATCCCGGCCCATCGGCCTGACCTCGCCCTCGTGGAAGCGGATCGCCTGGCCCAGACGGGACACGAGCAAGACGTCGTCGTCGCCCGAGGCGTGGCGGGCCCCGATCAGCTCGTCTCCCTCGCGCAGCTTGATCGCGATGATCCCGTCCGCCCTGAGCGGCGTGTTGTACGCCTTTAGCTCGGTCTTCTTGACGATGCCGTTCTTCGTCGCAAACAGGAGGTAGCGGGCCTCCTCGAACTTCCTGGTCTGGATCACCGCGCGCACCTGCTCGTCCTGGCGAAACGGGAGCAGGTTCACGATCGCGCGCCCCTTCGACTGGCGCGACCCGAGCGGGAGCTCGTGCACCTTCAGCCGGTACACCTTCCCGACCGACGTCACGAACAGCAGGTAGTCGTGGGTCGAGGCGACGAAGAGATGCTCGATGTAGTCGTCGTCCTTGAGATCCATGCCCATGACCCCGATGCCGCCGCGGCGCTGCTCACGATAGGCGGTCACCGGCAGCCGCTTCACGTAGCCGGAGCGGGTGATCGCGATCACCATGTCCTCCTCCGCGATCAGGTCCTCGAGCTCGAGCTCCTCCTCGGCCGCCACCACCTCGGTGCGACGATCGTCGCCGCGGCCGTAGATGCCCTTGAGCTCGACGAGCTCGTCACGGATCACGCCGTCGATCCTCGCCTCGTCGGAGAGGATCGAGCGCAGCTCCGCGATCCGCTCCTGGAGATCGGCGAACTCGCTCTCGATCCGCCTTCGCTCGAGGCCGGTCAGGCGCGACAGCCGCAGGTCGAGGATCGCCTGGGCCTGATCCTCGCTCAGCCCGAACGTCTCGACGAGGCCGCTTCTCGCGGCCTCGGTATCCTCGGACGCCCGGATCAGGGCGATCACAGCGTCGAGGTTGTCGAGGGCGATCAGATAGCCCTGGAGGATGTGCGCGCGCCGCTCGGCCTGGCGCAGCTCGTGCTTGGAACGGCGGGTGACGATCTCGCGCTGGTAGACGAGGTAGTAGCGGATCAGCTCGAGCAGGGACAGCGTCCGGGGGACGCCGTCGACCAGGGCAACCGCGTTGTAGCCGAACGTCGACTGGAGCGCCGTGTGCTTGAACAGCTTGTTCAGCACGACCTGCGGAATCGCGTCCCGCTTGAGCTCGATCTGGATCCGCATCCCGGACTTGTCGGAGTGGTCCTGGACGTCGGAGACCTCGGGGATCACCTTGTCGTTGACGAGGTCGGCGATCTTGCGGATCACGCCGCTGTCGCCGCCCTTCTTGACCCCGTAGGGCAGCTCGGTCACGATCACCGCCGCCTTGCCGCCGCGCAGCTCCTCGACGTGCGCGCGGGCGCGCATCACGATCCGGCCGCGGCCGGATCGGTACGCGTCCTTGATCCCCCCGCGCCCCACGATCACGCCGCCGGTCGGGAAGTCCGGGCCCCTCACGATCCGTCCGAGCCGCTCCACGTCGATGTCCGGATCGTCGATCATCGCCACGATCGCGTCGACGATCTCGCCGAGATGATGGGGCGGGATGTTGGTCGCCATCCCCACCGCGATGCCGGACGACCCGTTGACGAGCAGGTTCGGAAACCGCGAGGGAAGGACGGTCGGCTCCCGGCGCGACTCGTCGTAGTTCGGCTGGAAGTCGACCGTGTCGGCGTCGATATCGCGGAGCAGCTCGGTTGCGATCCGGGCAAGACGGCACTCCGTGTAGCGCATCGCGGCCGCCGGGTCGTCGTCGACGTTCCCGAAGTTGCCCTGGCCGTCGACGAGCGGGTAGCGCATCGAGAACGACTGCGCGAGCCGCACCAGCGTGTCGTAGATCGCCTGGTCGCCGTGCGGGTGAAACGAGCCCATCACGTCGCCGACGACCCGCGCGCACTTGAAGCGCGGCCGGTTCGGCTGCAGGCCCGCCTCGTGCATCGCGTACAGCACGCGGCGGTGCACGGGCTTCAGCCCGTCCCGCACGTCCGGGAGGGCGCGCGAGACGATCACGCTCATCGCGTAATCGAGGAAGCTCGAGCGCATCTCCTGCTCGAGCTCGCGCGGCTCGATCCGACCGGGCCCGAGCGCGCCCGTGTCGAGTTCAGACATCGAGGAACCTCACGCTGCGCGCGTTCTGCTCGATGAACTCCCTTCGCGGCTCCACCTGATCACCCATCAGCATCGAGAAGACGCGGTCGGCTGCCGCGGCATCCTCGACCTCGACCCGGATCAGCACCCGGTTCGCGGGGTTCATGGTCGTCTCCCAGAGCTCCTCTGGATTCATCTCCCCGAGGCCCTTGAAGCGGCTGATCTGCAGGCCCTCCTTCGCGAGCTCGAGCGCCCGCTGGCGGAGCTCGTCGAACGTCTCGGCGGTCGCGACCTTCTTCCCGAGCGCGAGGCGAAACGGTGGAGCGCCGACGATCTCGACCAGGCGCGCGTACGTCTTGCGCATGCTCGCGTAGGCGGCCGAGCCGAGCAGCGCGGCGGGCACGGTCACGTGGGTGGCGGTCGACGTCGAGCGCTCGACGATGCGTGCCCGCACCTCCTCGAGGCTCGCCTCGACGACGGTGACGTCGTAGCCGTTCGCATCGATGCCCGCGAGGGCCCCCTCGAGCTGCTCCGGAGCGGACGCCTCGGTCTCGACCACCCTGTGGCCCACGACGAACGACACCGCCTGTACTCCGAAATCCGCACGCAACCGCGAGACCCAGCCGTCGAACTCGTGCAGGGCCCGCACGAAGCGCGTGTACCGGGCCTCGGTCAGCTTCTGAACGCCGCCGGCACGATCCGTGACCTCGAGCTCTTTGACCCGCTCGCGCACGAGCAGCTCCTCGAACTGCGACTCCTTCTCCACGTACTGAAGCTGGTTTCCGAGCTTCACCCGGTACAGAGGCGGAACCGCGATGTAGATGTGCCCCCGCTCGACCAGCTCCGGCATCTGCCGGTACAGGAACGTCAGGATCAGCGTCCGGATATGGGAGCCGTCCACGTCGGCGTCCGTCATCACGATCACCCGGTGGTAGCGAAGCCGGGAGATGTCGAACTCGTCGCCGATGCCCGTGCCGATCGCCGTCACGATCGCCTGGATCTCCTCGTTGGAGAGCACCTTGTTGATGCGGTTCTTCTCCGCGTTGATCACCTTGCCGCGCAGCGGCAGGATCGCCTGGTAGGCGCGGTCGCGGGCATCCTTCGCCGAACCGCCGGCGGAGTTCCCCTCGACGAGGTAGATCTCCGTCGTCTCGGGGTCGTTGATCTGGCAGTCCGCGAGCTTGCCCGGCAGCGACGTGTTCTCGAGCGCGGTCTTGCGCCTGGTCAGCTCGCGCGCCTTGCGGGCGGCCTCCCGGGCGCGGGCGGCCGATACGGCCTTCGTGATGATCTGCTTCGCGTCGGTCGGGTTCTCCTCGAGGAACTCCGCCAGCTTCTGGTTGACGGCCTGCTCGACGAAGCCGCGCACCCACGGGTTGCCGAGCTTCGTCTTCGTCTGACCCTCGAACTGCGGGTCGCGGAGCTTCACGGAGATCACCGCCGCGAGGCCCTCACGGACGTCCTCGCCCTCGAGGTTCGCCTCCTTCTCCTTCAGCAGCCCCTTCTCGCGGGCGTACTTGTTGATCGTGCCCGTGAGCGCGCCTTTGAAACCGGAGAGGTGGGAGCCGCCCTCGTGCGTGTTGATGTTGTTCGCGAACGAGAACACCGACTCCACGTACGACGTGTTCCACTGGAGCGCCACCTCGACCGCTCCCTGCTCGGACTCGCTCTCGAAGTACGCGATCCGCCGGTGCACCGGCTCCTTCGCCTGGTTCACGTACGCGACGAAGTCCCGGATGCCGCCCTCGTAGTAGAACTCCTGGCGCTCCTCGCCCTCCCGTTCGTCGACGAGCACGATCCGCAGGCCCCGTGTCAGGAACGCCGTCTCGCGCAAGCGCTGCGTCAGCGTGTCCCGCGACCATTCGATCTCCTCGAAGATCTCGGCGTCGGGGAAGAACGTGATCGTCGTCCCCGTCTCGGTGGCGCAGGCGCCGTCGGGGACGAGGTCCGTGGTCGGGATGCCGCGAGAGAACTCCTGCCTCCATACCCGTCCGTCGCGGCGCACCTCGAGGGAGAGCCGCTCCGACAGCGCGTTGACGACCGACACGCCGACCCCGTGGAGGCCGCCCGAGACCTTGTACCCGTCGCCGCCGAACTTCCCGCCCGCGTGGAGCTTCGTGAGCACGACCGTCGCCGCGGGCAGGCCCTGCTCCTCCATCACGTCGACCGGGATGCCCGAGCCGTTGTCCGAGACGGTGATCACGTTGTCGGGGTGGATCACCACCTCGACGCGGTCGCAGCGCCCCGCGAGGGCCTCGTCGACCGAGTTGTCGACGACCTCGAAAACCAGATGGTGGAGGCCGCGCGGGCCGGTCGAACCGATGTACATTCCCGGTCGCAGCCGGACCGGCTCGAGACCCTCGAGCACGGTGATGTCCTTGGCGGTGTAGCTGGTCTCGCTCATAAAAAAAGCCCTGCAGATCGCAGAGTTTCAGCCCGTCTTGAGTTTATCAGAAGGGTCGGGCGCTTCACCTCCGGAGGCGGCCTTCGCCAGCGACGCCGCGGCGGCCTTCGCCACCGCCTCGCGGAGCGGCTCCGAGTCGATGCTCCGGGCCACCTCGGCGGCCCTCTCGATGTGCGCCGGGGTCGGTGCGACCGGCGTGCGACGCTCCCCCGCGGCGCCCGCGGCCGCTGGCTCGGGGAGGGGGCCCGGAACGAACCGCAGCGCCCTGGGAGCGTGAGCGCCGAGGCGTTCCCGGATCGTCGCCTCGAGCTGCGTCAGCTCGAACGCCCACGCGCTCGAGCTCGCGTGCACGACCAGGGTACCGTCCCGGGCGATCCTCGCCGGCCAGGCATTCCGGGAGACGGCCTCGCCCACCGCTGTCGGCCAGGCGCTCACGAGGTCTCCGAGGGCGGGCCCGGACGGCGACCCCCCAGCGCGCGCGAGCTCGCGCGCGACGCTGTCGCCGATCGCCTGGGGGCCGCCGGAGCGGGCGCGCCGCCTCATCGCGGCACCGCCCGCCCGGGCTCCACGTCGACGACAAGGGCCGGCGGCGGCGCCTCGCTCGGCAGCGCGGCCCGGGTGGTCGCGGTCACGAGCGCCTGGCACCCGTCCGGGATGCCCGCGATGAGAGCCGCTCGCCTGCGCGCGTCGAGCTCGGACAGGACGTCGTCCAGGAGTAGCAGCGGCGGCTCGCCACGCAGGCCTCGGATCACCTCCGCCTCCGCCAGGAGGAGCGCCAGGACCGCCAGGCGCTGCTCCCCCTGCGAGCCGTACAGCCGCAGCTCGCGGCCCTCGGCGCAAATCGCCACGTCGGCGAGGTGGGGACCGGCGCCCGTGACACCACGCTCGATGTCCGCAGCCAGGCGGCGGTCGAGCTCGGCGATGGTCGCGGCGGCGGGCTCGTAGCGCGCCGCCAGCCGGGCCAGCCCGAGGCGCTCGCCGCTCCGCGCGAGCGGCTCTTCGAGCGCGGACGCGACCGCGATCCGGGCCTCGTCGAGCTTCGCCCCGAGCGCCGCCACCGTGGCCGTCCAGGGCTCCACCGACTCCCTGCCCGCAAGCCCGAGGCGCACGCGTCTCAGCGCGGCGTTGCGCTGCGCGAGCGCGCGCGCGTACTCCCCGGGAGTCAGCGCCCGTGACGGCAAGATGCGGGCCAGCGACCGATCGAGATACGTGCGGCGCACGAGCGGCCCCCCTTTGACGACGGCCAGCCGATCGGGCGTGAACGCCAGCACCGGCAGTTCCCGACGCAGGCGCTCTGCGCCTTCGAGAGGCACGCCGTCGAGGAGGGTGCGCTTCGCGCCGGACGACTCGATCGTCACCTCGCAACGGAACCGCGGGCCCGCCGCACGGACGCCCTCGGACTCCACGCGAGCCGCCTTCGCCCCGAACCGGATCCCCCGGACTTCCCGCCGCGTTCTCAGCGAGGAGCCCTGGGTTCCGACGTGGACTGCATCGAGGAGATTCGTCTTGCCGACACCATTTGCACCGACGATGGCCGTGAGGCCCGGCGGAAGCTCGAGCTCGAGCGCCACGTATGAGCGGAAGTCTCGAGCGGCGATCCTGGTGACGCGCACCGTGCAGGTCGGTGTGGGCGCCCGCCGGCGCGCGGCGGTCCTCAGCCGGCGAGCCTGATCGGCATGATCAGGTACCAGAAGTCCTCGCCGGCACCGCTGATCAGGCCCGGCCTGAGCGGGCTGATCAGCCTCAGGCGCACCTCCGCGTCCGCGACGGACTCGAGACCCTCGCGCAGGAAGTCGGGGTTGAAGCCGATCTCGAGCGGCTCCCCGGCGTACGCGGCCGGCAGCGACTCGCGGGCCTCGCCGATATCCTGGGTCTGCGCCCTCAGCGTCAACTCGCCGTCGGCGAACCGCAGTCGCAGCGGCGAGTTGCGTTGCGCCATCACGCTCACACGCCGCACCGCGTCGAGTACCTCCTCCCGGGGGAGCTTGAGTTCCGCCTCGAACGCGTCGGGTCGGAGTTGCTTGTAGTTCGGGAACTGCCCGTCGATACGCCTGGCAGTCGCAATCACACCGTCCACGACGAAGACGATCTGGTTCTCCTGCACACCGACCTCGATCTCCTCGGACGTCCCGGCCTGCGCGATCCGAGCGACCTCCGCAAGCGCCCGTGACGGCACGATCGCCTCGAGCGCGCTGCCGACGTCGGAGGCGAGTGCCGTCTCCTTCACGCTCAGGCGGTAGGAGTCCGTCGCGGCCATTACGAGCGTGGACCCCTCGATCTGGACGAGGATGCCTGTCAGCACGGGACGCGACTCGTCACGGGACGCGGCTCGTCCGACCTTCGCGATCGTCTCGAGGAACGCCTCGCGCTCGACGCCGCGAACCGCGTCGCGATCCACTTCCGGGAGCCGCGGGAAGTCACCGGCGCTGTACGTGTGAAGGGTGTACTCGGACGAGCCCGCCGCGAGCCGGACGATTCCGTCGGTCTCCGCATGCTCGAGCGTAATCGTGCCCGGCGGGAGAAGACGAACGATGTCCAGCAAGAGACGGCCGGGCACGACGACCGTCCCTTCTCCCGAACACCGTGCCGGCACGGACGCCCGCAACGACATCTCCATGTCGGTCGCGGCGAGCTCGACCCGCTCGCCCGCGGACCGCAGCAGAATCCCCGCCAGGATCTGCACGGATGCGCGGGACGACACCGCCCGCCCGACGACCTGGAGGCCCTGGGAGAGATCGTCACGGGAGCAGGTGATGTTCATGGCATGCAGGCGGGATCTACGTCTATGAGAAAGTACGTTAGAAAGAGTTAGAACGTAGTAGTAGGCGTGGGGGACCCGGGGAAGACGCGCATTCGCGAGGCTGTGAGCGGGATCGAGCTGTGGGGGGTTGATGGGGAGAACCGCGGGTTGTCCCCGGGCAGCGGGCGGCGCCTGCCGAGGATCCCCAGATCACAGCTTTTCGTCCACACCTTCACGGCGCCTGCTTGATCCTCGCTGTGAGTTCCTGGACGAGGTTGTACACACCCCGGTCCTCGCGGATGAGCTTGGTGATGTTCGAGGTCGCGTTGATCACGGTCGTGTGATCGCGCCCGCCGAAATGACCGCCGATCTTCGGGAGAGAGCTATCCGTGAGCTCGCGGCAGAGGTACATCGCTATGTGCCGCGGGTACACGACAGCCCGCGACCGGCGCTGTCCCACGAGCTCCTGCAACGAGATACTGAAGCGGTGTGAGACGACCTCCTGAATCCGCTCGATCGTGATGTTGGGTGGCTCTCCCTGTGGGAAGACGTCCTTGAGGACATCCTCCGCCAACTCGACGGTCATGGGTCGCACGGTCAGGGAGGAGAACGCAACCACTCGCGTGAGCGCCCCCTCGAGCTCGCGGATGTTGGTGGACACGCGGCCCGCGATGAACGTGAGCACCTGGGTATCGGGAACGTGGATCCGGTCTGTTGCGACCTTCTTGCGCAAGATCGCGATGCGCGTCTCGAGATCGGGCGGCTGAATGTCGACGATGAGGCCCCACTCGAAGCGCGAGCGGAGACGCTCCTCGAGAGTGGCGATGTCGCGAGGAGGCCGATCCGAGGAGAGGATGACCTGCCTCCCGGCCTCGTAGAGCGCGTTGAACGTGTGGAAGAACTCCTCCTGGATCCGCTCCTTGTGCTCGAGAAACTGGATGTCGTCGACGAGGAGGACGTCGTAGTGGCGATAGCGATGCTTGAAGTGCTCGACCCGCTTCTCGCGGATGGAGTTGATGAAGTCGTTCGTCAGGGTCTCGCTCGTCAAGTAGCGGGCCGACAAGCGTGGCGAATGACGGCTGACGTACCCGACGATGGCCTGGAGGAGATGCGTCTTGCCGAGTCCCGTACCCCCATAGATGAAGAGAGGGTTGTACGCCTTGGCAGGCGCCTCGGCCACGGCCAGGGCGGCGGCATGAGCGAATCGGTTCGAGGAGCCGATCACGAACGTGTCAAACGAATATCTCGGGTTCAGGCCCTCGACGCGGGCCGGGGCGGGCGTCTCGATGTCGCCCGGGGCGCCGTCCGGAGGAACGGTGAGCCGGATCGCCCTCTCAGACCCGATGACGTCGCGAACGCTCGAGCGGATCAGTGAGAGGAAATGACCCTCGATCCATTCCCGCGTGAAGTCGTTGGGAACCTCGATCACGAGTTCCGAAGCGGAAAGTCCGCCCGGTCGCACCTGGCCCAGCCACGTCTCGAAGGTCCGCTCGCCGAGGGCGCCGCGGAGGCGCTCCGAGACGTCGGTCCAGACGTCGCCAACAGTCCCTTGCACGGGTCGTTCCACCTCCGCCGACACGATCCTCCCGGGTTCGAGGAAGCGGGATCATAGCAGGGGCTCTTCCCCGGCTCAATGGCCCCGCCCGAGGCGCTGCGCTGCGCCCAAACCCACCCATTTGCAGGGATTTCACTTCGTCCACAACGCTCTCCACAGTTGGGGATAACGTGCCTGAGGTGCGCGGCGGTGCGGCGTTTCGCTGTGGATTGTCCGGGTACAACTGGATGCGTCGCGGACGAAGGGGCCCTCCTCTATACTGGGCGCTCGCCCGCAGAGCGGCAGCGACGTTATGAAGCGCACCTACCAGCCGAACGTTCGGCGCCGGAAGCGGCGCCACGGATTCAGAGCCCGAATGGCGACGCGGGCGGGCAGGGCCGTGCTGAAGCGGCGCCGCACGAAGGGCCGCAAGCGCCTCTCCGCCTGAGTCGCACGGGGCGCAGCGAGGATCGCCCAGTGAAGCGGAGAAGCCGGCTCTCCCGGTCGCGGGACTTCGATGCCGTCTACCGGCACGGCCGCTCGGTGTCGAGCCGGTACCTCGTGCTGTACTCGTTTCCGCGCGAGAGCGCGGACGACCTGCCCCGCCTCGGGCTCGCCGTTTCGAGGAAGATCGGCGACGCCGTGGCCCGAAACCGGGTCAAGCGCAGCTTGCGCGCGTCCTTCGACGCGCTCGCGGACGAGATCGGGGCCGGCTTCGACTATGTGCTCGTCGTCCGCCCCGGTTTCGGAGAGGTGGCGGACGCGCGAGGCGCCGGCTGGGTTGCCGAGCAGGTACGCGAGGTGTTCCGGCAGGCGGCCGGCGCGAGGGCCGCCCGTCCGTGAGACGCATCGCGATCGCCGCTGTCCATGCCTACCGGGCCACGGCCGGCCAGTTCACCGGCGGGCGCTGCAAATACCACCCGTCGTGCTCGCAGTACGCGATCGACTCGATCCGGCTCCACGGCGCCGCCCGCGGGGCGGTGCTCGCCGGCTGGAGGCTGCTTCGCTGTAACCCGTGGAGCCACGGCGGCGTCGACCACGCGGGCGACCAGCGGGTGTTCCGGGCGTCGCGTGACCGCGCCCAGCGGGGGCCGGCATGATCCCGCTCGCCGGTCTCCTGCAGCCGATCGAGGAGCCGCTCAGCCGGATCCTCGAATGGCTGCACGACTCGATCGGCATCTCGTGGGCCTGGGCGATCGTCGTCTTGACCGTGATGGTCCGGGTCGTGCTCGTGCCGCTGACGATCAAGCAGGTGCGCTCGATGCAGCGCCTCCAGCAGTACGCCCCCGAGCTGAAGGCGCTCCAGCAGAAGTACAAGGGCGACAAGCAGCGGTTGAACGAGGAGGTGATGAAGTTCTACCGGGAGAACAAGGTGAACCCGGCCGCCTCGTGCCTCCCGGTCGTCTTCCAGATCCCGATCTTCATCTCCCTCTTCTACGTCCTGCGGGACTTCGAGAAGGAGGTGTTCCCGCGCTACCCGGGCTCGAGCCTCGACTTCCTGAACGGCGTCGTGCCGCGGATCACGGACACCGTCAGCGACCACTGGTCGGGCTGGATGCTGCTCGTGATCTATGTGGGCAGCCAGCTCGCGTCCACGCTGCTCATGTCGAACACCATGGACAAGACGCAGCGCCTGCTCTTCCTGCTCATGCCGTTCGCGTTCGTCATCTTCATCATCCGCTTCCCGGTCGGGCTGATGGTCTACTGGGTCACAACGAACCTGTGGACGGCGGGACAGGGGCTCGTCACGCGCCGTGCCTACCCGCGCACGCCGGTGGAGCTGCCCAAGCGAACCAGCCGCACCGAGCCCGGCGCGAAGCCGGCCGCGAAAGGGACGAAGCCGAAGGCGAAACCCAGGCCGACCCCGGCAGCCGCCGAGACCCCCGCGGCGGGGCAGCCGCAGCGCCCTGTCCGCCGCCGCAAGAAGCGAAACCCGCGGGCGAGGCGATGACCGAGAACGAAAGCACCGCCGGTGGCACCCGGCCCCCGATGGTCGAAGCGGAGGGAACGGGAGAGACGGTCGGAGAGGCCAAGTGGAGCGCGCTGCGAGAGCTCGAGCGCCGACTCCCGGGCCTCGACAGGTCCACGGTCGAGCTGGTCGTGCTGTCGGAGGGGGAGCGCGGCCTGCTGGGCGTGGGCTTCGCTCCCGCGCGCGTGCTCGCGCGGGCGCACGGCGCGCCCCCCGCTCCTCCCCTCCCCTCTGTTTCCCCCCCTGCCTCCGCCCGACCCGGGCGCCAGGCCGAAACCCCCGAGGCGGTCATGCTGGTCGAGCTGCTCGAGCGGATCCGGGACGCGCTCGGTATCGACGCGACAGTCGATGTCCGCGAGGCCGAGGGCACCCTCACCGGGACGTTCCGCGGGCTCGATCTCGGTCTCCTGATCGGGAAGCACGGCCAGACTATCGACGCGATCCAGCAACTCGCGAATGCTGCGCTCTCCCGCCGGGCCGGGGAACGGGTCGACGCGATCGTCGACGCGGCCGGGTACAGGGAACGACGACGCGCGACGCTCGAGGGCGTCGCCGACAGGGCGGCTGCCAGGGTCAAGGCGAGCGGCGCTGCTGTCGAGCTGGAGCCGATGAGCGCGGCAGAGCGCAAGGTCGTTCACCTGCACCTGAGAGACGATCCCGACGTCGTGACCACGAGCGAGGGCGCCGAGCCTTCGCGGTTCGTGGTCGTTCGCGCGGCGGAGTGAGCCTGGATCCGCGCCTCGCGCGTTGGCTCGAGGAGCTCGTCGCGACACCGGGCCTGACCGGGATCGCGGACATCGAGGAGGCACGCCGGATCCACGTCGACGACGCGTTGACCGCCGTCGACCTCGTCCGCGAGGGGCCGGCCGTCGACGTTGGCTCCGGAGGCGGTTCCCCCGGGCTGCCGCTGGCGGCCGCACTCCCGGACGTCGACTTCACGCTGCTCGAGGCGTCGGCGCGCCGCTGCGCGTTCCTCGAGCGCGCCGCCGCGCGCTTTACCAACGTCCGGGTCGTCCGGGGCCGGGCCGAGGAGTACGGGCGAGCGGAGGGTCGGGACAGATACGCGGTGGCGCTGGCCCGCGCGCTCGCCGCGCCGGCCGTGGCGGCGGAGTGGTGCCTGCCGCTCGTGCGACCGGGCGGCCGCTGCATTCTCTACGCGGGCACGGAGGCGCCGGGGCTCGACGCCGCCGCCGCGGCGCTGTGCGCCACCGTCGCGGAGACGCGCCGGGTGGAGGGCAGCGAGGGCAAGCGGTTGCTCGTGCTCGAGAAGCTCGGCCCGACGCCCGAGCTGTTTCCGCGTCGCCCCGGCGTCGCGCGGAGACGTCCACTCGGCTGACTAGAGTGACCGAGATGACGGGCGGCGTCTACGCGGTGGCAAACCAGAAGGGCGGTGTCGGCAAGACCACGACGGCGGTCAACCTCGCGGCCTGCCTCGCCGAGGCTGGCGAGCGGACGCTCGTCGTCGACCTCGACCCCCAGGCGAACGCCACCTCGGGGCTCGGTCAGAGCGCGAACGGTACCTCGACCTACGACCTGCTCGACGGCGCTCCGCTCGAGGCCGTCGTTCACGAGACCCGGTTTCGCAACCTCGACCTCGTGCCGTCGCGAGCGGAGCTCGCGGGCGCGGCGGTCGAGCTCGCCCAGCGCGCCGGCGGGGAGACGTACCTCCGAAGATCGCTCCGCGACGCCCACGAACGCTACGCGTTCGTGTTCGTGGACTGCCCGCCGTCGCTGGGACCGCTCACGGTCAACGCGCTCGCGGCCGCCGACCGGGTGATCGTTCCCGTCCAGTGCGAGTACTACGCGCTCGAGGGGCTCGCCCAGCTCCTCCGCTCGATCGAGCTCGTCCGGGCACGCCTGAATCCCCGGCTGGCGATCGCGGGCATGCTCTTGACGATGTCCGACGGACGCACCCGCCTGGCGGCCGATGTCGCGGCCCAGGTCCGCCAGGCGTTCGGCGATCTCGTGTTCGAGGCGGTGGTGCCCCGGAGCGTGCGCCTCGCCGAGGCTCCGAGCCACGGGCTGCCGATCACCGCCTACGACGCGTCCTCGGCCGGCGCCGACGCGTACTATCGCGCAGCCGGCGAGCTCGTGGAGCGGCGATGATCGAGCCTGCCCCCAGCCGCAGGCGAGGCCTCGGCCGCGGGCTCGAGCTTCTGATCGGGCCGGCGCCGGCCGCCGACGAGCTCGTACAGATCCCGGTTGGCTCGATTCACCCGAACCGCCGCCAGCCGCGCCGCCGCTTCGACGGCGAGGGGGTGTCGGAGCTTGCCGAGTCGGTCCGCGTGCAGGGTGTGATCCAACCCGTGCTCGTGCGTGCAGCCGCCGAGGACGGGTACGAGCTGATAGCCGGCGAGCGGCGCTGGCGCGCCGCGCGGCTCGCGGGCCTCGCGACCATACCGGCGGTCGTCCGGGACGCCGACGACCGCGACACGCTCCTACTCGCACTCGTCGAGAACGTGGCTCGCGAGAACCTGTCACCGGTCGAGGAATCCCGGGCGTACGCCGCGCTGATGGACGAGTTCGATCTCTCGCTCGGTGATGTGGCGGAGCGGGTCGGGCGCTCCAAGCCCTCGGTCTCCAACCGGCTACGCCTGCTCGAGCTGCCCGAGGATGTGCTCGCGCTCGTCGAGCGCGGGCAGCTGAGCGAGGGCCACGCACGGGCGATCCTCGCCGTCCCGGACCACGAGCAGCGCCGCCGGCTGGCGCGGAGGATCGTTCGCGAGGGCCTCTCCGTCCGGGCGGCCGAGCTGGCGGCCCGCGGGGCCGGCGCCCGGACACGCCCGCGGCGGAGCCCGGACGTGCCCGTCGACCCCGCTCTGGTCGAGCGCGCCAGGGCCGCGCTCGGGCGGATCACGGGAGCCGACGTCCGGGTCGCCGCGGGTCGGATCGAGGTCGCGTTCGACGGCGAGACTCGGCTCGAGGAGATCGTCGAGGCGCTGGAGCAGGCCGGCCGTCTGCTCGCCGCCGACAGCTCGCGTTGACGGCTACAATCGCGCTCGCTCGGGCGATTAGCTCAGTTGGTTAGAGCGCCGCTCTGATAAGGCGGAGGTCCCTGGTTCGAATCCAGGATCGCCCATCTCGACGCGCGCGAGGAGGCACCGAACGGTCGCGAGGAGCTGCACCGGGGCGCTGCTAAGATCCGCCACGGGGCCTTCGGGGCCATCCCGGGGCGCATGCCGATGCAGGAGATGGTCATCTACGGGGTGAGCTTCGACATGGTCGGCAAGCAGCCGATCGTGCTCCTGAAGACGTCCGAGGGCAACAAGTTCCTCCCGATCTGGATCGGCCACCCCGAGGCCGCGGCGATCCTGATGAAGCTCCAGGGAGCCGCGACTCCTCGACCGATGACGCACGACCTCGTCACGGACATGCTTTCCCACCTCGAGGCGAGGGTGACTCGGATCGCCGTCACCGAGCTTCGCGACAACACGTTCTACGCCATGATCACGCTCCAGGTGAACGGCGGGGAGATCGAGATCGACTCGCGTCCGAGCGACGCGATCGCGCTCGCCGTTCGCGCCGACGCGCCCATCTTCGCCGCCGACGCGGTGATCGAGGAGAGCGCGATCGAGTTCGAGCACGAGGACGTCGACGAGGATGCGATCGTGGAGGAGTTCAGGAAGTTCCTCGAGGACGTCTCGCCCGAGGACTTCACGCAGGGCGAGTAGGTGCCGCCGCGCCCGCCTCGCGCTTGATCACGTCGAGGAGGAGTCCGTAGAGGCTGCGCAGGCCGTCGCTCGAGAGGGGCCCGTCGTTGAGCTGTTCGAGCTCGCCGACGAGCTCGTCCTCTCGGGCCGGGTCGACGAGCGGGTAGCCGCGCTCGCGCTTGTAGGCGTGAAGCTCGCGGACAAGCTCGAGGCGCCGGTTGACCGCGCCGAGCACCTCCCGGTCCGCGGCGGAGATACGCTCCCTGAGCTCGCGCACCACGGGGTCGCTCGACCAGCTCGCTTCCATCAGACGTCAAGGATAACCCGGGCGTGCCAGCCGCCCGCGTTCCGGGTCACCGAGAGCCGGTGGTAGGTCGCCGCCTTGACCCCGCCGGCGAGCGCATGGCGTTCCCGGTCGGCCCGCTCGCCATGGAGAGTGCCTCGACAGGCGGCGGGAGACCAGGCGCCGATCTCGATCCGCCGCCACACGAGGCCCTGTCCCTCGAACACGAACAGGAGCTCGTTCAGCCACGCGACCAGGAGCTCGCCCGCGTCCCCGGCGGTCACCGAGACCCCGTATCGTTCTCGCTCGCGCACGTCGCGGGGATCGCAGAGCAACGAGAGCAGCGCGAGACCTGCCTCCGCGAACAGCGACGCCCCGTCGGGCGCGTCGATCAGCAGCCCGACGTCGGCCTGGTGCTCGAACGTCTCCCAGGGCATCAGGCGACGAAGAACGCGGCCACGCCGAGGCCGTTGTAGACGGCATGGGCGAGCACGCCCGGCCAGACCGAGTCGGTGCGCACGCGCAGCCAGGCGAGGAGAAGACCGAAGAACCCGAGCGCGGGCAGCGCGACGAGGATCCCGTGCGCGAGGCCGAAGATCAGCGACGTGGCGACGATGGCGAGGGGCGCCCCCGCGAAGCGCAGCACGCTGACTCCGAGGCCGCGGTAGAAGAGCTCCTCGGCGAATGGCACGACGGTGACGATCACGACCGCGTTGAGCACGAACGGGACGGCCCGGTCGGGCCGCCACTCCTCGGGCTCGAGACCCTGCTCGCGGCCGGCGTGCAGCACCGGTTCGAGCGCCGCCGACACGATCAGGGCCAGCACGATGGCTCCAGCGACGAGAAGCAGGGCGCGGCCCGGGAAGCGGCGCAGGCCAAGGGAACCGAGCCGCTGCGGTGTCATCGAGGCGGCCCAGACCGACACCCCGATCAGGATCCCGTAGAGGAAGACCGAGCCGACCGCGAGCGAGTAGCCGTACAGCGGCTCCTCGCCCCCGTCGCCGTCGCCGTTGCTCCCGAGCGCGAACGCAGCCGCGATCTGGAGGCCGGCCAGAGCGAGCCACAGCGCGAGCGCTGCCCTAGAGCCGTGCGAGCGCTCGGGCGAAGTCGGCGACGATGTCGGCAGCATCCTCACAGCCTACGGAGACGCGCACGAGGCCTGGGGAGATGCCGATCTCCGCGAGCCGCTCGGGTGGGTAATGTCGGTGGCTCGTCGACGCCGGGTGATGGACGACCGTCTCGACGCCGCCAAGGCTCGTTGCCCGGGCGGCGAGCCCGAGCCCGTTCATGAATCGCTCGCCGCCCTCCCGGCCGCCGGCGATCTCGACGGCCATCATCCCGCCGAACCCGTCGAGCTGCCGCCTCGCCAGCTCGTGCTGCGGGAAGCCGGGAAGACCGGCGTAGTGAACCCGCTCGACCGCGGGGTGCTGATCGAGAAACGTCGCGAGCACGAGCGCGTTCTCGCAGTGCCGGGCTACGCGCAGCCCGAGCGTCTTCAGGCCCCGACGAAGGAGGTAGGCCGGGAACGGGTCGAGCACCCCACCCAGGTCGGTCAGCGTATCGCGCACCCGCCCGACGAGCTCGCGGGAGCCGCACACGACCCCGGCGGTGACGTCGTGGTGGCCGTTCAGGTATTTCGTGGCGGAGTGGCAGACTAGGTCGGCGCCGTGCTCGAGCGGCCGGCAGAGCACGGGTGACGCAAAGGTGTTGTCGACCACGAGCAGACCCTCGCCCTTGCGCTGCGCGAGCGCACCCAGGTCGGCGACGGGGAAGCCAGGGTTCGCGATCGTCTCGGCGTAGAGGACGCGGGCGGGCTTTTCCCAGGCGAGGAGATCGGTGGCGTCGACGTAGGCGACGTCGATCCCGAAGGGCCGCAGATGCCGCTCGATCAGGCTGTACGTGTTGCCGTAGAGCTGCGTGGCCGCGAGCAGGCGGTCACCGGGCCGCAGCAGGGAGAGCAGGGTCGTCGCGATCGCCGCCATCCCGGACGAGAATGCCTGGCCGTCCTGTGCCCCCTCGAGCTCGGCGCAGACCCTACCGACCTCTTCGACCGTCGGGTTGGCGAGTCGTGAGTACGTGTGGCCGGGAAGCTCCCCGGCCATCGTGCGGCCGAGCTCGTCGGCTGTCTCGAAAGCGAACGTCGTGGCGCTCACGATCGGCTGAACAAGGGGCTGACCCCGGCCGGCGGGGGCCGGCCGCCCGTGGATCGCCCTCGTCGCGGGTCCGCGCTGATCGTCGATCATCCGTTCCTCCTCACAGTCCGAGCCGCTCCGGGAGCGTAGCGAGCGGCACGGGCTCGAACGCGAGCCCGGCGGCCGCGGCCCCGGCCCGATCGACGTTCTCGTCGCCGATGTGGAGCGCACGCTCCGCGAGCACCCCGAGGCGCCCCAGCGCGTGCGCGAAGATCCGGGGGTCGGGCTTCTCCGCTCCTACGTCCGCGGACGCGACAACGGTGTCGAAGCGATCCGAGATGTCGAGGCGGGCGAGGTGGTCGTGGAGGCTGACGTCCCAGTTGGCGACACAGGCGAGCGAGAGCCCGGCGGAGCGAAGCGCCGTGAGTGCCTCGCGGGCGCCCTCGGCGAGTGAGAAGACAATCGAGTCGAGGAACGCGGGGACGAAGCCGGCAGCATCCAGGTCGGCGTCCGCTGCGGCCAGGAAGACGCGGACGCACTCCTGTCGCAGCAGGGCGAGACCGGTCGCGTCGTGCCCGCGCAGGGAGCGCGGCCGGTAGTAGGCGGCCTCCGCGCGGAAGGCGCGACGGACCGTGCCCGCATCCCGCTCGACGCCGCGCGCGGCCAGCTCGAGCCGCAACCGCGCGGCCGGATCCTCGAGCACGAGGAGCGTCCCGAACGCGTCGACGGTGACGGCGTCGAGGGCCTCAGCGGAAGGCATCGGGGTGAAGCGCGAGCGCCACCGCCTCGAGCGCCTGGGCGACCCGGGGGCCGGCTCGGGTCACGAGCTCGGCGGGCAGGACGGCGAAGTGGCCGCCGCGGACGGCGGCGAGTGCGGCGGTGTCGGGGCTCTTGCGGAGGGATTCGATGGTCACGTCGCTGTCGGAGGTTGCCAGGTACACGTCGGGGTCGGCGGCGACCAGCTCGTCGAGCGGGAACGGGCCGAGACCCGCCTTGCCGGCCGCCACGTTCACGCCGTGTGCCCGTGCGATCAGGTCGGCGAGGAGGGAACGGTCGGGGATCGTGATGAAGAAGCCGGTGTCGACAAATGCCGACACGGGCTCGGCGTCGGCGAGGCGGCTCTCGACGGCGGCTACGCTGTCCTTGATCGCCGCGAGCAGCTGTCGTGCCTCGACCGGCTGGCCGAGCAGCCAGCCGAGTTCCACGACCGCCCGCTTGACGTCGTCGACCGAGCTCGCCGGCTGGAGATAGACGGGGGCGTCCGTCTGGCGCTCGATCTGGGTCAGGTCGACGCGATCGGTATTCGGCGCCGCGACGATCAGGTCCGGCTCGAGCGCCACCGCCCTGGCGATGTCGATCTGCCCGGTTGCCCGCACGACCTCGTCGACCGATTCGTCCGCGGTGGCCTCGTAGCCGGCGGGGACCCCGACCAGGCGCTCCCCCGCGCCGAGGGCGGACACGAGCTCCGCGGCCCCCGCGTCGAGCGCCACGATCCGTTGCGGTGCAGCGGAAAGCTCGAGCGGTGCGTCGCCGGCGCCCTGGACGGTGACGGGGTAGGGCGACGGAAGCTCCGCTGTCGGTTCGGCGCGCTCGCTGCAACCGGCGACGACGACGGCCGCCGCGATGAGAGAGGCGAGCGCGGGGAGGACACGATTGACCACGTCGGTGCCTATCCAACCACCAATTCCCGCGCCCGGGTAGCGGGTGCGCGCGGCAGGAAGCCACCGGCCCGCTCAGAACCACGGCGTACGGAGAGGGAATCGGCGCGCGTCGCCGCGGCTGCGATCATGGATGGGGCACCATAGGAGCGGTGACACCAGGGCCCGCAGGAAACGGGAACGACCGCCGCAGCACGGGCGCCGCCGGGATACCGCGCGGGCGACGAAGCCGCGCGCGCCGCCGCCGCGGCGGCCGCGGCGGCCGCATCGCCGCCCTCGTGACGCTCGCGGCGGCGCTCGCGATCGCCGCGGTGGTGGGAGCGGGCGCGTTCGCGACCGCGGCGGCGCTCTGCGACGACGCCGACCTGGCCTCGCTGCAGCAGGTCGCGATCGGGCAGAACACGTTCGTCTACGCTGCCGATGGGAGCTTCCTCGGGGCCATCCCGGCCGAGAACAACCGCCAGCCGCTCCACCTCGACGAGATGTCGCCCTGGCTCGGGAAGGCAACCGTCGCGATCGAGGACCACCGCTTCTACGAGCACGGCGGAATCGACTGGGAGGGGATCGCACGCGCGGCGTGGGCGAACTTCACCGAGCGCAAGGTCGTTCAGGGCGGCTCGACGATCACGCAGCAACTCGTGCGCAATCTCTACCAGCCGGTGGGGACCGAGCGGACGCTGCAGCGCAAGATCAAGGAGGCCTGCCTCGCGCGCAAGCTGGACGGAAGCTGGTCGAAGGACAAGATTCTCGAGACCTACATGAACCAGGTGTACTACGGCAACCGCGCCTACGGCGTGGAGGCCGCCGCCCAGACCTACTTCTCGAAGTCGGCGGGGGAGCTGACGCTGACCGAGGGGGCGCTGATCTCCGGGTTGCCCCAGGCGCCGTCGTACTACGATCCCTTCACGCGTCAGCGCGAGGCGTGGAGTCGCCGCAACGACGTGCTCGCCGCGATGCTCGCGGCCGGATCGATCACGCAGCGCCAGCACGACGAGGCCGTCGCCGAGGAGATCGTCCTCAAGCCCGGCCGTCTGTACACGGAGATCAAGGAGCCGTTCTTCTTCGGCTTCGTCCGCGAGCAGCTGATCGAGGAATACGGCGCCGCACGCGTCCGGGCCGGCGGACTGCGGGTCTACACGACGATCGATCCTCGCTTCCAGCGCCTCGCCACCAAGGCGATCCGCGAGACGCTCGACGACCCGTCCGATCCCGCCTCGGCGATCGTCGCGATCAACCCGGTCAACGGCGCGATCAGGGCGATGGTCTCCGTGGTGCCCGGGCGGCAGCAGTCCCAGTTCAACCTTGCCGCACAGGGCCGCCGGCAGGCCGGATCGGCGTTCAAGACGTTCGTGCTTGCCGAGGCGATTCGCCGGGGTGTCAACCCCGACTCCACCGTGTACGTGTCCGCGCCGTTCCGCTGGCAGCCCGATGCTCAGAGCGAGCCCTGGGAGCCGAAGACCTACGACGGCAGCTACTACGGGCCCTCGAGCTTGACGGCGGCGACCCTGCGCTCCGACAACTCCGTGTACGCGCGCCTGACGCTCGACCTCGGGCCCGAGAGCATCGTCAAGATCGCCCACCAGATGGGCATTCGCTCGGCGCTCGAGCCGGTCGCCTCGATCGGCCTCGGGTCGAACGACGTGTCCGTTCTGGACATGGCCTCCGCGTACGCCACGCTCGCGGCGGGGGGTGTCTACTCGAGGCCCATGGCGATCCGCAAGGTGGTGCTGCCGAGCGGGGAGGTCGACACCGTGACCGGCTGGGGCATCCCTCAGCGCAAGCGGGTCTTCCCCGACGGGGTCGCCTACGAAGTGACCCGGATCCTCGGGCAGAACATGCTCTCCGGTACGGGCACGCGAGCCTATTTCGGCAGGCCGGCGGCCGGAAAGACCGGTACGACCGACGACCACACGGACGCCTGGTTCTGCGGCTACACGCCGACCCTGTCCACCGCTGTCTGGGTCGGCTACCCGAACGCGACGGTGTCGATGACGAACGTGCACGGGATCTCCGTGTCGGGCGGCTCGTTCCCCGCCGAGATCTGGAACCTGTTCGTCTCCCGCGCGCTCGCATACACGCCGGCCGCCGACTTCCCGCCTCCGAGCCAGCTCGTTGCGTGGCGCCCCTGGCAGGGCCAGTACCAGCTCGAGGGCGACACGTCGACGGTCGAGACCGGGACGACGGAGACCGGCGAGACGGAAACCCGCCCCGGCGCGACAACCGTGGCACCGCCTAGCGGTGGGACGACCGGGCCGCCCGCGACGGAGCCGCCGCCCGCGACCGAGCCGCCGCCCGCGACCGAGCCGCCGCCCGCGACCGAGCCGCCGCCGCCGCCCCCGCCGCCGACGGTCACCGTCGGGTAGGCCGACCCGGGTGAGCGCCGCGCCGCCCGCCGCCCGCGGAGGGCCCGCGCGCCTCGCGGCCCACCCCGCGCTCCTCCTGGGCATCGGCACGCTGTTGCTGACCGCGGGGGCCGTCGGCGCGGCCGCGCCCCGGTCGTCGCCGCTCTCGCCCGACCACCCGGGCACGGCGGGATGGCTCTCGTGGCTGTATCTCGCGGCGGCGGCGCTCGCGTTCGCCTGCTACGCGGTCGCGCTCGTGCCCCTGTCGCGCCGGGCGACGCCTCTGTGGCCCGTGCTGCTGCTCGCGACCGGCATCCAGACGGTGGCCCTGGCGGGACCCGTGCTGCTCTCGACCGATGTCTACACGTACTGGGCCCGCGCTCGCGTTGCCGTCGCCCACGGCGGGAACCCGTACGTGCAGCCCCCGAGCCGGTATCCCGGCGATCCCGCCCTCGAGCGGATGGGGGCGGCCTGGCGCGACCGCCCGACCGGGTACGGGCCCGCATTCACGCTGATCTCGGAGGGCCACGCCGCGCTCGCGGGCGAGTCTCCTGGCCGCGCCGCTCTCCTCTACCGCATCTCCGCAGCCGCGGCGATGCTCGTGCTGACCGGGCTCGCAGCACTGCTGGCTGCCAGGCAGGCCTTCGCCGCCGCGTTCGTCGGCTGGAACCCGGTGCTCGCCCTGCACTTCGCCGGCGGTGGGCACAACGACGCGTGGGTGATGGCACTCGTGCTCGCGGCGCTCGCGCTCGCCGCGAGGGGCAGGTCGCGAGCGAGTGGCGCCGCCTGGACCGGCGCGATCGCGCTCAAGTGGTTTCCGGTCGCCCTGCTGCCGCTCGTCGTCCTCGAGGCCCGTCGCCACAAACGCCCGCTGGGTGCCGCGGGTTTCGGGATCGCGGCCGCCGTTCTCGCGGCCGCTGCCACCTGGCGCTACGGGGGCGAATGGCTGCGGTCGTTTGGGTCGTTCTCGGGGCAACTCGGCCGTACGACGTCGCTCGCGCCTGCTTCGTGGGTGACCGCGGCCGGGGTGCCGGAGTCGGTCGCGATCGGCATGCTAGGCGCCCTGTTCGCGGCCGTGTACGCGTGGCTTCTGCGCGAGGCCTGGCGAGGCCGGGCCAGGCTGGGCGTGTGCGCGGCCGCGATGCTGCTCTCGACCTCGTGGCTCGTCCCCTGGTACGCGGTGTGGGTTGTCCCGCTTGCGGCGGTCGAGGAGGATCGCCTCGCGCGCGGGCTCGCCCTCGGCGTGTCGGCGTACCTGCTGCGCGGCGCCGTGCCCCTGTAGATTCCCTCCTGTCGTGGGAGATCTGATCGCGATGGAGGAGGCGCAGCGGCTCGTGCTCGAGCGCGCAGCACGGCTCCCCGCTGAGCGCGTCCCGATCGAGCGCGCGTACGGTCGCGTGCTGGCCGAGCCCGCGGAAGCGATCTGCGACCTGCCGCCGTTCCCGAGCTCCGCGATGGACGGCTACGCCCTGTGTGCTGCCGACACGGCTGCGCCGCCGGTCACGCTTCCGCTCGCCGGCCGGGTGGCGGCGGGGACCCCAGCGGGCGAGCCGCTCCCCGCGGGTCATGCGATGGGGATCGCGACGGGAGCCGTGGTTCCCGACGGCGCCGATGCGGTCGTGCCGCTCGAGCTCGCGGTCGAGGAGGGTGGCAACGTAAGGATCGAGGAGGCGATTGCCCCCGGGGCGAACGTCCGACCTCGCGCCGGCGACGTCGCCGCGGGTGCGACGATCCTCGCTGCGGGCACGGTGCTGGGCCCGGCCCAGGTCGGCTCGCTGGCAGCCGCGGGGGTGACGGAGGTTCAGTGCGCCAGGCGGCCGCGTGTCGGGATCCTGGTCACCGGCTCGGAGCTTCGCCCGCCCGGGAGTCCGCTCGGGCCCGGTGAGATCTACGAGTCCAACGGTCTGATGCTGGCCGCCCTGCTCGCCTCGGCGGGCGCCGTACCCGCGCAGCTCGGAACGGTGGCCGATGACCCCGACGAGCACCGCACGGCGATGGAGCGCGCGCTGCTCGGCTTCGACATGCTCATCACCTCGGGCGGGGTGTCCGTCGGCCCCCACGACCTGGTGCGGAGCGTCCAGGCCTCGCTGGGCGTCACGGAGGTGTTCTGGGGCGTCGCGGTCAAGCCCGGCAAGCCCGTGGCGTTCGGCGTCCGACGCGACCATCTCGTCTTCAGCCTGCCTGGCAATCCCGTCTCCGCGCTCGTGTGCTTCGAGCTGTTCGTCCGCCCCGCGGTCAACGCGCTGCTGGGCGCGAGCGACCCGCTACCGACGTTCGCCTGGGGCCGTCTCGCCGAGCCCGCCCTCCGGAACGGTAGCCGCGACGAGTTCCTGCGCGCCCGGGTGGTACGGACGCCCACCGGCGCCAGCGTGAGCCGGGCGGGCGGACAGGAGTCGCACATGATCGTCGCCGCGGGCCAGGCGGACGCTCTCGTGCACGTCCCGCGCGGGGACGGGGAGCTTCCGGCTGGCAGCGAGGCGCGCTACCTCCCACTCGGCTAACGCTGGTAGCCGGGAGGAATCAGCTCTCCGGCCGGCCCGCGCGGCGGCGGCGAGCGGCGCGCGCTCCAGAGCGGATCGCGGTCCGGATCGGGCCGCGCGGAGCGCGCTCTGCGGCCGGCGGGTAGGGCGCGTAGCGACCGAACAGGACGACCCCCACCTGCGCGGCCGCCGCCGCCCAGACGAGGAGGCAGGCGAGCAGGGCCGTGGACGCGTACCCGGTCGTGAACAGCGTGGCCACGTACCAGGGGGCGTCGAACCCGAGGCCGTAGCGGGTCGCGAACGACGCGACCAGCCCGGCGGGACCGGCGAGCCCGAGCGCGTACAGGAGGGCGCGGACGAGCACCGGGCGGTCGCGGAAGTGGGGAGCCCAGAGCCACGCGTGCACGGAGGGGAGGAAGAGGATCAGCGCGAAGGCATTCGTGAGCGCCACCGCCAGCCCGACGCCGCCGAGGGCGAGCATGGCGACGAGGTGTCCCCCGAGCTCATCGGCGCGCTCGACGGGCCCGCGCGGAACGAGGCGGCCGCGGGTGAAGAGCCAGCCCGCGAGCGCGAGCGCGCCGAGCCCGAGCAGAGCCTCGAGTGGCCACGTCTCGGCGGCGGCCGTGTCGGGCGCGAGCGGTCGCGAAGCCCCGCCGGGGAACGCACCGGCCGCGGTGAACAGGGCCCCGAGCGCCCCGAGCCAGAGCCAGGCGAGCAGCCTGCTGCGAAAGCTACGCAGCGCGCTGCCGAGGAGCAGCCCACGCCGGCGCAGGCGGGCGAACAGGTCGAGCGTGGCGAGGAGCGCGGGAACGAGCGCGACCACGAGCACGAACTGGATTCCCGCGCCGCGGATGAAGCGGCCGCCCAGGTAGACGAAGGAGGCGGTGCCGCGGGTCGTCTCGGCAGCCGCGTCGAGTGAGACGACGAGGGACTGGGCGGCGCGCCCGAGCACGCCGAGCTGTTCCACCGAGAGAGCCGTGTCCTCGCGGGGCGGGGGCGGCCTGCCCGAGGTCGAGGTGAGGGTCACGGCGGAGACGTCGGCAGCCAGGAAGGGAGCGTGATCCTGGAGGCTGAACGGGAAGGCGAGATCGAGCAGCTGCGCGACGGCGCCGGGTAAAGCGGGGGCGCGGCCCGTCTGGTCGAGCACGCTTGCCTCCGCCGTGGCGAGCAGCACGCCGGTTGGGGAGCGGGGGCTGTCCCCGGCGAACTCGAGCCGCGGCGATCCGTTGCCCCCGAGCGAGTCGAGGTTGACGACCGCGAGCGTCTGGCCGCGGACGTCGGCGCGGTCGGCGAGGGCGGCCGCGCCGAGGTTGCCCCACGCGCCACCGTCGGTCGACGCGAACACGATCGTGTGGGACACCGTCAGCGTCGAGAGATTGCGTGCGAGCTCGATCAGCGCTGCGGTCCCGGAGGCGTTGTCGTCGAGGCCCTGGGACAGGCCCAGGTTGTCACGGTGGGCGAGCACGAGGATCGTCTCGGCGGAGCGCTGCGGCCCGACCCGCAGCGGCCGCGCGAGGAGGTTCGTCAGCGTCACGGTCCCGAGGCCGGGGATCGTGCGGGCGAATGTCTGGCGCTCGACGCGGAGGTTGTAGGCGGTGAGCTGCTCCTCGACCCAGCCAGCGGCCGCACGAGCGCCGGTGCTGCCGGGGGTGCGGTCGGGGTACGCCTCCGCGAGCGAGCGAGCGAGCCGCTCCGCCACGGCCTGGTCGAACGAAGGCGGCAGGGCGGGCCGGGGCAGTGGCGCCGGCCGTCCGACCGTGAACGCCGCGACGACCAGCGGTATCGCGACGAGAGCCCAGGCGGCGCGGTAGATCCGCCCGCTTACCGGCCGCTCGACCGAGCCGCGACGGGGCCTGCGCCGCCGGTTGGCAGCCGGGCGTGGCGGGGAGGCGACCATTCGGGCCGGGCTATAGTAGTTGCGATGGTTCCGCGGCCGCGCAGCTCCGGGCGCCCGTAGCGCCGTGGCAGGCGGCGCCACGATCCTTCTCGTGGATGACGAGGAGTCCGTTCAGAAGCTCCTCACGTACCCGCTCGAGCGCGAGGGCTTCAGGGTCGTGCAAGCGCGAAACGGGGAGGAGGCGCTGGAGCGCTTCGCGAGCGAGGAAGTCGACCTGATCGTTCTCGACCTGATGCTGCCCGTCATCGACGGGCTCGAGGTCTGCAAGCGGGTGCGCGCGGTCAGCCCCGTGCCGATCATCATGCTGACGGCGCGTGACGACGAAGTGGACAAGGTGCTCGGGCTTGAGATCGGGGCCGACGACTACATCACGAAGCCCTTCTCGATCCGCGAGTTCCGCAGTCGCGTGCGGGCGCTACTGCGCCGGGCGCAGCTCTCCCCCGCGGAGCCGCGAGGCGAGGCGATCGAGCACGACGGGCTGCGGATCGACCTGTCGCGGCGGGTCGTCGAGGTGCGTGGAGAGCCCGTCACGCTCACGTATGCGGAGTTCGAGCTGCTGAGGGCCCTCGCGGACCAGCCGGGCCGCGTGTACTCGCGCGCCGCCTTGCTCGAGGCGCTCTGGGGGAGCTCGGACTTCCGCGATCCGCGGACGATCGACGTGCACATTCGCCACCTTAGGGAGAAGATCGAGCGGGATCCGGGGGAGCCGGAGTACGTGTTCACGATCCGCGGGGTCGGATACCGCTTCCGCGACCGGTAGCGTTGAGACGCGCGCCTCGCCTCCGGAGCTTGAGCGTCAAGCTCGTGGCGATCCTGCTCGCGGTCGTCACGGTGGCACTCGGGGTCCTCTATTTCGCCGTGGTTCCCCGCCTCGAGTCACAGCTCGTCGGGGAAAAGCAGGCCGAGCTGCGGTCCGGGGCGCAGGCGCTCGCCATCCAGCTCGAGATCGGAAGCACGCTCGGGCTCTCCGAGCAGCTGGCCCTCGCCGCGGCGCAGGCAAACGCGAGAGTCGTGATCCTCAGCCGGCTCGGGGCTGGCGGGTTCGGGATCTTCGCGGACTCGAGCCCGGTCGTGTCGGAGGAGATCGCACGCGACCCTGTCGTCCGGGCGGCGGCCGCGACCGGCGGGATCGTCACCGGGCGGGTCGAGCGCGAGGGGCGGGACCTGGCGGAGGCCGCGGTGCCGTTCCCCGTCAACGACGATTACGTGCTCCTGCTCTCGGCGCGACTGGGCGACACGCTCGCGAGCGTCGATCTGCTCCGGCGCAGCTTTCTCGTCGCCGGCGCGATCGCCTTCGCGGTCTCGGGTCTCGCGGGCACGATGGCGGCGCTGAGGTTGACACGTCGAATCCAGCGCCTCGAGGCCGGCGCGGTACGGATCGCAGGAGGGGACTTCGACGCGATCGTGCGAGACGACAGCCGGGACGAGCTGGGGGAGCTCGCGCGGACGTTCGACCGGATGCGCGACCGCCTCTCGCACGTCGACCGTGCCCGGCGGGAGTTCATCGCGAATGCCTCTCACGAGCTGCGCACGCCCCTCTTCGCCCTCGGCGGGTTTCTCGAGCTGCTCGCCGACGACGATGTGGACGAGCGTGACCGACGCGACTTCCTCGACACGGCTCGCGGCCAGGTCGAGCGGCTGACGGGCCTCGCGACCGACCTGCTCGATCTGTCGCGCCTAGACGCGGACCAGGTCGGCTTCGAGCTCGAGCCGGTCGAGCTGGGCGAGGCGGCGGAGACGCTCGCCGCCGAGCTCGGGCCGCTAGCGGAGTCCACCGGCCACCGGCTCGGTGTCACCTCGGCAGGGAACGCGTACGTGCTCGCCGACGGGGAGCGGGTGTTGCAGATCGGACGGTCGCTCGTCGAGAACGCGCTGCGGCACACTCCTGCGGGCACGGCGGTCGAGATCCACACGACAGTGTGGCTGGACCGCGGGGTGTTGTCAGTCCGCGACGACGGGCCCGGCATCCGCCCGGACGACCAGGAGCATGTGTTCGAGCGGTTCTTCCGTGGCGCGGGCGGCGCCGCGGCGGGGAGTGGGATCGGGCTGTCGATCGCGCGCGAGCTCGCCCATCGGATGGGCGGGACGATCGAGCTCCGCTCTCGCCCGGGTGAGACCACTTTCACGCTGACGCTGCCCGGGGTCCCGAGTCCCGCCCCGTTTCCACGTGAAAACGTGGTCGTCTAGACGATGGGCGCACCGGGACGCAGGGGTCTGCCCGTGCTCGTCGCTGCCGCGCTTGCGGTCGCGGCAGCGGGGGGTGCGGCCGCGATCGCCGTCGGCAAGGCCGCCGGCTGGCTCGGCGGCGAGACGGTCGTGCTGCGGGAGGCGAGCGACACCGTGCCGGACGAGGCTGCGTCCAGCGCGGAACCGACCGCCGACTCGGGCGGCTCCTTCGATCCCGCAGCGATCTACCACGATCGCTCGGCCGGGGTCGTGACCATCTACGCGACCCTGCCCGACGACGGGAGCGGCGAGGGGGCCAGCCAGGTGCAGGGCTCCGGCTTCGTTGTCTCCGAGGAGGGTGTGATCCTGACCAGCTCGCACGTGATCACGAACGCCGGCGAGGACGTGAGCGCCGACGGCGACATCGGCGGCGCGACCGAGGTCTACGTCGAGTTCCAGGACGGAGACCGGGTCGAGGCCGCCATCGTCGGCTGGGATATCTTCGACGACGTCGGCGTCCTGCGAGTCGATCCCGCGGATCACGCGGTCGCGCCCGTGCCGCTCGGGGACTCGAGCAGCGTGGTCGTCGGCGACCCGGTGGCGGCGATCGGCAGCCCGTTCGGCCAGAGCGGCTCGCTCGCGGTCGGCGTCGTGTCGGCGACGGAGCGTGCCGTCAGCTCGCTGACGAGCGTCTACAGCGTCGTCGGCGCGATCCAGATCGATGCGCCGATCAACCGGGGAAACTCCGGCGGGCCGCTCTTCAACGCCCGGGGCGAGGTGATCGGGATCAACGCCCAGATCCGCAGCGAGTCGGGCAACGCGGAGGGAGTCGGGTTCGCGATCCCCATCAACGCGGCCCGTCGCTCGATGGAGCAGCTGCTCGAGTACGGGCGCGTTCGGTACGCGTGGCTGGGCGTCACGACCCAGACCCTGACGCCGTCGGTAGCCGGCGAGCTCGGCTACGCGGAGGCGGCCGGGGCCGCCATCCAGGAGGTCGTCCCGGGCAGCCCGGCCGAGCAGGCGGGGCTGCGGCCCGGCGGTGAGCGCGTCCGGGTCGAAGGAGTCAGCTTCCGGGCCGGCGGCGACGTGATCGTCACCATCGACGGGACGCCCGTCGAGACCACCGAGGATCTGATCCGGATCGTCGCGGGGGTCCTGTTCCCGGGCGAGACGGCCGAGTTGATCGTGCTGCGCGACGGCCGGCGCGTCGTCGTTTCCGTGGTGCTGGCGGAGCGGCCCGTCAATCCCGACGCGGGCCGCTGAGCCGTCGCTATCCTGCGCCTCCCATGCTCCAGCCGATCAACGTCGGGCACAAGTCGCTTGCGGACTACGCGACGCTCGTGGGCCCGACCCTGATGGGCGAGCTGGGTGCGCTCGCCGAGCCGCTCCGCGGGCGGCGGGTGCTCAACCTCTCGGCGACCGCGTTCGGCGGCGGCGTTGCCGAGATCAACTACACGCTCGTGCCGCTGATGCGCGACGCCGGCCTGGACGTCGAGTGGCGCGTGATCGGCGGCCAGGACGAGTTCTTCGAGGTCACGAAGGCGATCCACAACGCGCTCCAGGGCAGCCCCGAGGGCCTGACGGACGCGCAGGCCGAGATCTACCGGCTCTACAACCGCCGCAACGCGGCCGAGCTCGAGGGCGAGTACGACTTCGTGATCGTCCACGACCCGCAGCCGGCCGCGGTGATCGAGCATGCGCGCGCGAGCGGCCGGCACTGGATCTGGCGGTGCCACATCGACCTCTCGACTCCGAACCCGTCGGCGGTCGACCTGCTCGCGCCGTGGTGGCGCGCGTACGACGCTGCGATCTTTCACCGCCCCGAATACGTGCCCGCCACCGAGGGGCTGCCCACCTCGTACATCTGGCCTCCGGCGATCGACCCGCTGGCGCCGAAGAACATGGCCCTCTCGCCCGAGGACGCCCGCTACATCATCGATCAGTTCGGCATCGACGTCGATCGGCCGCTGCTCACCCAGGTGTCGCGCTTCGACCCGTGGAAGGACCCGCTGGGCGTGATCGACGCCTACCGGCTCGTCCGCGACGTATACCCCGGCACGCAGCTCGCGCTCGTCGGCTCGATGGCGCACGACGACCCGGAGGGCTGGGATTTCTACAACCAGACGGTCGCGTACGCCGACGAGGATCCGGATGTGTTCATCCTCTCGAACCTGAACAACGTCGGCTCCGTGGAGGTAAACGCGTTCCAGGTCGTCTCGGCTGCGGTGATCCAGAAATCGATCCGCGAGGGCTTCGGCCTCACGGTGTCCGAGGCGCTCTGGAAGGCCCGCCCGGTGGTCGGTGGTCGCGCCGGCGGCATCCTGTCCCAGATCCGCGACGGCGAGACGGGCTATCTCGTGGACTCCGCCCGGGGCTGTGCCGAGGCGTGCCTGGCCGTACTCGCCGACCCGGATCGCGCGCGAGCGATGGCGCTCGCGGGCAAGGAGGACGTGCGCCGCCGCTTCCTGATGCCGCGGCTCTTGCGCGACTGGCTCGTGCTGTTCAACCGCCTGGACGGCAACGACGTGGGCGCCGCGGAGCTCACGACCGTCGAGGAGTCACGGTAGCGTGGGCCGAGGCGGCGCCCGCGCGCGCAGGCTGATCGTCGTCTCGAACCGCGGGCCGGTCACGTTCGGGCGTGACGCCGGCGGCGATCGGGTCGCCCGTCGCGGTGGGGGCGGCCTGGTGACCGCCTTGCGCGGCCTCGTCCGACAGCATGCGGTGACGTGGGTCGCGAGCGCACTCGGCGACGAGGATCGCGCGGTCGCAGCCGAGCGGGCCGGCGAGGCGGTCGAGGAGAAGGCCGGTGACGGCTCCACTTACCGCCTGCGCCTGCTCGCCCACGAGCCGCTTGCGTACGACCGCTTCTACAACACCGTCGCAAACCCGCTCTTGTGGTTCGTCCATCACTACCTGTGGCCGCTGGCCCGGGCTCCGAGTTTCGACCGCGAGCTGTGGGAGGCCTGGAACGAGGGCTATGTCGCCGTCAACGAGCGGTTCGCCGAGGCCGTCAGCGAGGAGCTCGAGGCCGCGCCGGACGCAGCCGTCCTGTTCCACGACTACCACCTCTACCTCGCGCCGGCACTGGTGCGGCGTCGCGCGCCCGCGGCGGTGCTCTCCCACTTCGTGCACGTGCCGTGGCCGGCTTCCGACTCCTGGCACGTGCTTCCCGAGCCGATCCGCCGTGCTGTACACGAGGGGCTGCTCGCCAACGACGTCGTCGGCTTCCACGCCGAGCGCTGGCGTCGGAGCTTCCTGCGCACGTGCGAGGACATCGCCGGCGCGAGTGCGAGCCCCACCGACGGCGTCGTGACCGCCCCCGGCGGCCGCACTCGCGCCGTGGTCGCGCCGATCTCGGTCGACGTGGGCGAGTACGACGAGCTTGCGCACGACGTGCGCGTGCTGGCGGAGGAGGCTGCGATCGCGGCTGCGCGCCCGGAGTTCCTCGTCGTCCGGGTCGACCGCACGGACCCGTCGAAGAACATCGTGCGCGGACTGGGCGCGTTCGAGCTGTATCTCGAGGAGCACCCGGAGATGCACGGCCGTGTGGGGATGCTCGCGCTGCTCGACCCCTCGCGTCAGGATATCCCGGAGTACGCCGAGTATCTCGCGGAGATCGAGCGCGCGGCACGAGCGCTCAATGGCCGCTTCGAGCGAGCCGGCTGGCGGCCGCTCGACCTCCAGGTGCAGGACAACTTCCCGCAGGCCGTCGCGGCGTACAAGCAGTACGACGTGCTGCTCGTGAACGCGATCTTCGACGGTCTCAACCTCGTCGCCAAGGAGGCGCCGCTCGTGAACGGGCGCGACGGCGTCCTCGTGCTGTCGGAGAACACGGGCGCCCACGAGGAGCTCGGGGCGTGGGCGATCACGGTCAACCCGTTCGACGTGAAGGGCCAGGCCGCGGCGCTCGCCGAGGCGCTGAGCATGCCCCTCGCGGAGCGCCGCGCCCGCGCCGGCGCGATCCGCCGCCACGTGCGAGCGCACGACATCGCCGCGTGGGCGGAGGGCCAGCTCGCGGCGCTCGACGTAGCGGTGGGCGCACGCGCCGGTAGAATCATCTCGTGAGCAGCGAAAACCCGCTGAGCCACGTCGACGAGGCGGGCTCGGTGCGGATGGTGGATGTCGGGGCGAAGCCGCTCTCTCGCCGCCGCGCCGTCGCCGTCGCTTCCGTGCGAATGCTTCCCGAGACCGCCCGCCGGCTGCGCGAGCTTCCCAAGGGCGACGCGCTCGCGACCGCCCAGGTCGCCGGGATCATGGCTGCCAAGCGAGCCTCCGAGTTGATCCCTCTGTGTCACCCGCTACCCCTGGCGGTGGCCGGTGTCGAGCTCGAGGTCGGCGCGGCCGAAGTCAGGATCACGGCGACCGCCGAGACGACCGCGCAGACGGGGGTCGAGATGGAGGCGCTGGTGGCTGCGTCGGTGGCTGCGCTGACCGTCTACGACATGGCCAAGGCGATCGACAAGGGGATGGTCGTCGAGGGCGTGCGCCTCGTCGAGAAGACGAAGGAGCCGCTCGGGTGAGGGCCGCGGTCCTGACCGTATCCGACGGCGTCCACCATGGCACGCGGGACGATCGGAGCGGCGACCTGCTCGCGGAGTTGCTCGCCGGCGCGGGCTTCACGGTCGAGCGCCGGATCGTCCCGGACGAGCGCGACGAGATCGCACGCGCGATCCGCGAGCTCGCGACCGGAAACGAGGTCGTGCTGACGACCGGTGGCACCGGGCTCGCCCCGCGGGACGTGACACCCGAGGCGACACTCGACGTCGTCGAGCGGGTTGCCCCGGGGATTCCGGAGGCCCTGCGCGCCGACGCGATCGCGAGGACACCCCATGGGCTGCTCTCCCGCTCGGCTGCCGGCGTGCTCGGGAGGACGCTCGTGGTCAACCTGCCCGGCTCCCCCGGGGGTTGTCGCGACGGGTTCGAGATCCTCCGGCCCGCGCTCGCGCACGCGGTCGAGCTGCTCGCCGACGCGTCGACGACCCACCGACAGACGTGAGCGCGACTCCCAGCACGCCCGGGATATTTCGCTATACGAGGCTTTTTTCCTCGCTCGTCAAATTCGAGCACACGCTGTTCGCGCTCCCGTTCGCCTACGCGGGCGCCTTCCTCGCCGTCGGCGGGGTGCCGGGCGCCCGCGAGCTGATCTGGCTCACGGTCGCGATGGCCGGCGCCCGCAGTCTGGCGATGGCGTTGAACCGCATGATCGACGCGGGCGTGGATGCGCGGAACCCGCGCACGGCCGGGCGTGAGCTTCCCCGCGGCGCCCTCCTCCCCTGGCAGGTCGCCGCTTTCGCCGTCCTCTCGCTCGCCGTGTTCCTCGTCGCCGTCTACCAGCTCGCACCGATCGTCCGCTGGCTGTGGCCGATCCCGGTAGCTGCCTTCGTCGTCTACCCCTACCTCAAGCGCTACACCTGGCTCTGCCACGTCTGGCTCGGCGCGGTGGACGGGCTCGCTCCGGTCGGGGCCTGGGCTGCGCTCGAGAACGAGCTGCCCTGGCAAGCATGGGCCCTCGGGGGAGCGGTGGCACTCTGGATCGCGGGCTTCGACGTCCTCTACGCGCTCTTCGACCTCGAGGTCGACCGGGCGCAGCGACTTCACTCCGTGCCCGCTCGCTTCGGTGTGAAAGCCGCCTTCCGGGTCTCACGGGTCGCCCACGTGCTCACGATCGGGCTGCTCGTCGTCGCGGGCCTCGGGCTACCCGTCGGCCCGGCCTACTGGCTTGGTACGGCGGCGGTCGCCGGGCTCCTCGCCTACGAGCAGTCGCTCGTGTCGCCGCGCGACTGGCGCCGCCTCGACACGGCGTTCTTCACCATGAACGGCGTTATCGCAGTCGTGTTCTTCGGCTTCGTGCTCGTCGACGTCCTCGTCCGGTGATCCGCGCCCGCTCCCTCACGAAGCGCTTCGGCGAGCACGACGTCCTCGACCGCATCGACGTCGACGTCCCCGCCGGCGGCTTCCTGCTCGTCACGGGCCGAAACGGCTCCGGCAAGAGCACGCTGCTGCGGCTTCTCGCGGGCCTCTCCGCACCGACCGGGGGCGAGCTCGAGCTGGGCGTGGAGCGAGCAGCGATCGGCTTCGTCGGCCACGAGCCGCTCGTCTACCGGGAGCTCACCGCGCTCGAGAACCTCGAGCTGTACGGGCGGCTCTACCGCGTCCCCGAGCGGCGGGAGCGGATCGGGATGCTGCTCGAGCGGTTCGGGCTCTGGGAGGCGCGCCACCAGCGCGTGGCCACCTACTCCCAGGGGATGCGCCAGCGACTCGCGCTCTCCCGGGCGCTGCTCCACGATCCCGAGCTCCTGCTCCTCGACGAGCCGTTCGCCGGGCTCGACCGGGAGGGCGCCGACCTGCTCGACGAGGAGCTCTCGGAGCTCGCCCGGTCGCGCACCCTCGTCGTCTCGTCCCACCAGCCGGAGCGCGTCGCTGCGCTCGCGACGGTGCGACTCGAGCTCACGTGACCGGCTACGTCCAGGACGTAGCCGCGCTCGCGCGCAAGGATTTCCTGCTCGAGCTGCGCACGCGGGAGACGGTTCCGGCGATGCTCCTGTTCGTCGTCTCCGCGCTCGTCGTCTTCCACTTCGCCCTGCCCGCCACCGCCGGCGAGTCGGAGCGGGTCGCGAAGGGGCTGCTCTGGGTGGCGGTGCTCTTCACCGCGTTGCTCGGACTGACCCGGGCGTTCGTAGCCGAGCGCGAGCAGGGCATCTTTGACGGCCTCGTCCTGGCGCCGTGCGACCGCAGCGCGATCTGGCTGGCGAAGGCGCTGTCGGTCGCCGCGTTCCTCGTCCTGGCCGAGCTGGTCGCCGTCCCGGCGTTCGCGCTCTTCTTCACCGGCGTCGACGCGGTGACGATCGCCGCGCTCGCGCTCGCGAATCTCGGCATCGCGGCGGTCGGATGCCTCCTCTCGGCGATCGCCGCCGCCAGCCGGACCCGCGAGCTCCTGCTTCCGCTGCTCTTCCTGCCGCTCGCGATCCCGATCATCGTCGGTGGGGTCGGCGCCTCCGTGGCCGACGACCCCGGGCGGTACCTCGCCTTCCTCGGCCTCTACGACGGGATCTTTGCGATCATCTCCTGGGCGTCCTTTGAGTACGTCGTTACGGAATAGACCTGGTCCCGCGCTGGCGCTCGCCGCCGCGGTGCTCCTGCTCGCGAGCGTGGCGCTCGCGTTCTGGTGGGTGCCCGACGACGCGGACCAGGGCTTCAGCCAGCGGATCTTCTACATCCACGTGCCGGCCGCGATCACGGCGTACGCTCTCTTCGGCTGGGCGGGCTGGAAGGCCCTGCGCCTGCTCTGGAGAGGCGACGAGCGCTACGACCTCGAGAGCTACACGGCCATCCACGTGGGGCTCATGTGGGGCGTGATCACCCTCGCCACGGGCGCGATCTGGGCGAAGATCTCCTGGGGCGTCTGGTGGTCGTGGAGCGAGCGGCAGCTCGTGCTCTTCCTGATCCTGTTCCTGTTCTACTCCGCCTACTTCATGCTCCGCTATTCCGTCGACGCCGGGCCGCAGCGAGCGCGAATGTCCGCGGTGTACGCTCTCTTCGGCGTCGTCCTGATCCCCGTCAGCTTCCTGGCGATCCGCCTGGCCGAGAACTTCATCCATCCGGTCGTGTTCACGCGCGACGGGCCGCAGATGGCCGGATCGATGTTCCTCGTGTTCTGTCTCTCGCTTGCCGGGCAGGTGGCGCTGGCCGGGGCCCTCTACCAGACCGAGCTGGCCGGCAAGCGTCTCGACTCGCGCCTGCGCGAGCTGCGGAGGGTGCTCGCGTGACGACCGCCGAGAAGTACGTCAGCGCCGCCTACCTGGTCGTGCTCGCGATCGTGCTGCTGTACGTCGTGATCTACGCGTTTCGTATGACGCGGCTGGACCGCGAGGTGCGCGAGCTCACAGAGCTCGCCGCGCGGCGGGATGCCCCGGCTGCCGATTCCGGTCGCGGGCGGGGCCCGGCGGGCTGATGGCAGAGCTGGCCGTTCTCCTCTTCTGGCCCGCTCTGGCGGGGTACGCCCAGGCGGCCGTCGCGTACGTCGGCGAGGGCTTTCGCCCGGGCCGCCTCGGCCGCTACGCGATTTGGGGGGTGCGGTTCGGCTGGCTCGCCCAGACCGCTCTGCTCGTCGCGCAGGCCGCCGCGGCCGAGGGCTTCCCCTGGGACTCCTGGGCCGGATCGCTCAACCTGTTTGTCTGGATGTGCGTCGGTGCCTACCTGATCTGGGGCTGCCGGGCGCCCTACCGCCTGCTCGGGCTGGTCGTCATGCCGCTCGCAGCCGCTCTCTTCGTGCTCGCGTGGCTCGCCGGCGGTGCGGGCCCCGGCCGCTCGGGCGCCTTCGACTCGACGTTCCTCATCCTCCACGTCGGGCTGGTGACGGTGGCGTTCGCGGGCTTCACGCTCGCCGCTGCCCTCGCCGCGGTGTACCTGTGGCAGGACAGCCGGCTGAAGCGACGCTCGCCAGGGCTCCTTCGCGTGCGGGCCCCGTCGCTGGCGACGCTCGACAGCCTGATCGGGCGGACGATCGCAGTCGGGCTGCCCGCGCTGACGTTCGGCGTCGGCGTGGGACTCGCACGGCTCGGCTCGGAGGGCGGCGGCGTCGACGCGATCATGGCCGTGACGTTCTTCACCTGGGCCGTCTACGCGGCCTTCCTCGTGCTGCGCTACGAGGCGGGCTGGCGCGGCCGGCGCACCGCGCAGCTCGCCCTGGTGGGCTTCCTGCTCGTGATCTGCGTGCGGCTCGGCTCGATCCCCATCACCCATTTCTGATGAATCTCCTTCTCGTCGGAACCTCGCATCATCACGCCCCGGTGGAGCTGCGGGAGCGCCTGGCGTTCGGCGGAGAGGCGGCGGGAGCGCTGGCTGCCCGCCTCGCGGCCGGCGGCGGCGAGGCGGTGGCGCTCGCGACGTGCAACCGCGTCTGTCTGTACCTGGCGCACGACGACGCGACCGAGGCGCGAGCCCGCGCGACCGCCGAGCTCCAGGCGCTGTCTGACCTTCCGGCGGCGGCGCTCGAGTCGGCGCTGTACGTCAAGTCCGGAGCGGACGTGGCGCTCCACCTGTTCCGGGTCGCGGCGGGCCTCGACTCGATGGTTCCCGGCGAGACGCAGATCCTCGGGCAGGTGCGGTCGGCGTTCGAGAGGGCAGACCGTCAGGGCGCAACCGGCCCGGTCCTCCACCGGCTGTTCCGGCAGGCGCTGCACGCTGGCAAGCGGGTGCGGCACGAGACGGGGATCGCCGAGAACCCCGCATCCGTCTCTTCGGCCGCCGCCGAGCTTGCCGCCCGCGTGTTCGACGATCTCGGCTCGCGGACGATCCTGCTGGTCGGGGCAGGCAAGATGGCCGAGCTCGCTGCGGCGAACCTCCTCTCCCGCGGCGTCGGGCGCCTCGTCGTCGCGAACCGGTCCGTCGAGCGGGCTCAGCCCCTGGCCGAGCGCTTCGGCGGCCGGGCGGTCGGCCTCGACGCGCTGGAGGAGCAGCTCGCCGGCGCCGACGTCGTGATCGCCTCCACGGGCGCGCGCGAGCTCGTGCTCACAGCCGGGCAGGTCGAACGGGCGCTTCGCCGCCGCCGCGGCACCCCGGTGTTCTTCATCGACATCGCCGTGCCGCGAGATCTCGATCCCGCCATCAACGACCTCGACGGCTGCTACCTCTACGACATCGACGATCTCGAGCGCGTCGTCGAGGAGAGCGTGGCCGGCCGCCGGGGGGAGGCCGCGCGAGCGGAGGCGATCGTGGACGAGGAGGCGCGGGCGTTCGACGCGTGGCAGCGGTCGCTCGACGTGGTGCCGGCAATTGCCGGGCTGCGGCGCCGCGCGGAGGAGATCCGGGCCGCGGAGCTCGCGCGCGCGCGCGCGCGCCTCGTGGGCCTGAGCCCGCGCGAGCTGACCGCCGTGGAGTCGCTGACGGCCCAGATCGTGAACAAGCTCCTGCACGTGCCGACCGTACGTCTCAAGGAGGCGGCTGCCGCGCCCGACGGGGCAGCCCGCGCCGACGCCCTGCGCTACTTGTTCGACCTCGGGGACGACAGGCCGTGAGTCGCGATGCTCGTCCGGCTCGGCTCGCGCGGTAGCCGGCTCGCGCTCGTGCAGGCGCAGCTCGCCGCTGACGCCCTGCGGCGGGTGCGCGCCGATGTCGACGTGGCGCTTGTTCCGATCACGACGGCGGGCGATCGCGACCGCACCCGGCCGTTCGGCGAGATCGGAGCCCGGGGGGTGTTCGTGAAGGAGCTGGAGGAGGCGCTGCTCGACGGACGGGTCGACGTTGCCGTCCACTCCGCGAAGGACATGACCTCGACCGACGCTGCCGGGCTCGAGGTGGGGGCGTACCTGCCGCGTGAGGATCCCCGCGACGCGCTCTGCGGCGCCGAGGCCCTCGCGCCGGGCATGCGGATCGGCACGGCGTCGGTTCGGCGCCGTGCGCAGCTCCTCGCGCTCGAGCCGTCGCTCTCGATCGAGCCGCTCCGGGGGAACGTCGACACCCGGCTGCGCAAGCGCCGCGAGCGGGGGCTCGACGCGATCGTGCTCGCCGCAGCCGGGCTCGACCGGCTCGGGCTCGCCCACGAGATCGGTCTTCGCTTCGACCCGGTCGAGATCGTCCCGGAGGCCGGCCAGGGCGCGGTCGCTCTGCAGGTGCGCGCGGGCGAGGGCGACCTCGCCGCCGCCGTCGACGATCCGGAGACGCGCCGGCGGGTCGAGGCCGAGCGCGCGTGCGTGGCCCGGATCGGCGGCGGCTGCCTCGCGCCCGTCGCGGCGTACCACGACGGCTCGATTCTGACCGCGCTCGTCGCGGCCGAGGACGGTAGCTGGGTCGAACGCCGCAGCGGCAGCAACCCGCTCGCGCTCGCCGACGCGCTCGCCGAGGCCGCCCGGCGGCTCGCCTGAGAGGCTGGTGTGGCGAGACCGACGGTCGCCGTCACGAGCGCCAGGGAGGGCGCGAGCAGGCTCGCCGCGCGGCTTCGCGACGCCGGCCTCTCGGTCGTGGAGTGCCCTCTGGTCGCGATCGAGCCGATCGACGGCCCACCCGTGCGCGCGGTGGACTACGACTGGGTCGTGCTCACGAGCGCGCGGGCGGTCGAGCAGCTTGCGCGGCGGCTCGAGGGCCCGCTGCCGCGTGTCGCCACGATCGGCCCCGGCACCGCGGAGGCCCTGCGGGCCCACGGGGTCGAGCCTGCGCTCGTCGCGCGCCGCTCGACGCAGGAGGGCCTGCTCGCGGAGCTGCCGCGCCCGGCCGGCCGCGTACTCTTCGCCGGCGCGGAGGGCGCGCGCGACCTGCTCGCCCGCGAGCTCGGGGCGGACGTCGTCGCGCTCTACCGAACGGTGGAGCTATGCCCGGAGACCTTCCCGGCCGCCGATCTCGTCGTCCTCGCCTCGGCGTCGGCGGCCCGGGCGTTCGCGGCTCTCGGCGGCGACCTCGAGTGCGTCTCGATCGGACCCGTGACCTCGGCGGAAGCTCGCAGGCTCGGGCTACGCATCGTCGCCGAGGCGGACTCGTACGATCTCGGCGGGCTTGTCGAAGCGGTTAGGCTAGCGGCATCGCTCCGCCGCTCGTCACCCTCCTGAGCGACTACGGGCTCGAGGACGGCTTCGCGGGCGTCTGCCGCGGCGTGATCGCGCGGATCGCACCGGACGCCCAGGTGATCGATATCACCCACGGGATCGCGCCGCAGCAGGTGCTCCAGGGCGCCGTCGTGCTCGCCGACTCGCTGCCGTTCATGCCGGTCGGCGTGCATCTCGGGATTGTCGATCCCGGGGTGGGAGGACCGAGGCGCCCGCTCGCGCTGCGCGGTGGCGACGGGCGCCTGTACGTGGGGCCGGACAACGGCTTGCTCCCGCTCGCCGCCGACCGGCTCGGGGGTGTTCTCGAGGCCGTTGAGCTCGTCGAGCCCAGGTTCATGCTCGAGCCGATCTCGCCGACGTTCCACGGCCGCGACGTGTTCGCCCCCGCCGCGGCCCACCTCGCGTTGGGCGTGCCGCTCGCGGAGCTCGGTCCGCCGCTCGATCCGGAGAGCCTCGTGCGGCTCGAGCTGACCTCGCCGAAGGTCGACAGGGGGCGGATCCAGGCGACGGTGCTCGGCGTCGACCGGTTCGGAAACGTTCGCCTGAACGCAACGAGAGCCGCGCTCGAGCGGGCCGGGATTGCCACCGGAGAGGATGTGGAGGTCGAGATCGCGGGCAGACGCTACTCGGCGCTGGCCGCGCGGACGTTCGCGGACGTGCGGCCGGGCGGCGTGATTGTCTACGAGGACTCGGCCGGCAGCGTCGCGCTCGCGGTCAACCGGGGCAGCGCCGCCCGGCTGCTCGCCGCCGTCGTCGGCCAGGAAGTGACCCTCCGCCGCCCTCGCCGGTGAGGGTCAGTCGAGCACGGCCAGCCGGTCGGTCCACGAGATGCCGGCGCTCGCGGCGACGACCAGCGCTACCGCGGCCAGCTCCGTCGCGGCCAGCCGCTGGTCGAGCACCGCAAGCCCGGCCATCGCCGCGACCGCCGGCTCGAGGCTCATCAGTACCCCGAAGACCGCGGTGCGCATCCTTCTCAGCGCCTCGAGCTCGAGCGAGTAGGGGATCGCCGTTGAGAGCAGCGCGACGGCGGCGCCGATCCCGAGCACGGACGGGTCGAGCAGCTCCGCTCCTCCGGAGACGAGCCCGACCGGCACGAGCAGCACCGCGGCCACGACCAGCGCGAGCGCGAGCCCGTGCCCGCCCGGGAACGCGTCGCCGAGCCGGCTGGCGAGCAGGATGTAGGCGGCCCAGCAGCCGCCCGCGCCGAGCGCGAAGACGACGCCGAGCCCGTCGAGGCGACCGAGGTCGCCCGCGGACAGAAGCGCGATCCCCGCCCCCGCGATCGCGACCCAGACGAGGTCGAGTCGTCGCCGCGAGGTCGCGACGGCGACGCCGAGGGGGCCGACGAACTCGAACACGACGGCGATGCCGAGTGCGAGCCGGTCGATCGCGAGGTAGAAGAGGAGGTTCATCGCGCCGAGGACGACCCCGAACGCCGCGGCGAGCGCGAGGTCGGCCCGAGCCCGGCCGCGGACGCTGGGGCGCCAGAGGGCCGCGAGCAGGGCGGCGGCGATCGCGACCCGCAGGAAGACGGCGCCGCCGGGGCCGACCTCGGAGAACAGCGTCGCGGCGAGCGCGGCTCCGAACTGGACGGACGCGATCGCCGCGAGGACGAGAAAGACCGGGGGCAAGAGTGGCGAGGGCCGGACTTGAACCGGCGACACCGCGGTTTTCAGCCGCGTGCTCTACCAGCTGAGCTACCTCGCCGAGCCGAGGAAGTGTAGCCGGGCGAGCCCGGCGCTCACGGGGGATCGTAGTAGACCCGGCCTCTGAGCTCCTCGGGGAGATGGTCGGCGTCGAAGCCACGCGGGTCGTCGTGCGGGTAGATGTAGCCCTCGCCGCGGCCGAGCCGCCGCGAGCCGGGATGGTGGGCGTCCCGCAGCGAGCGCGGCGGGCGCAGGGCGCCGTGCTCGCGCACGTCCCTCGCGGCTGCCGAGAGCGCGGTCAAAACGGCGTTCGACTTGGCGGCCAGGGCGAGGTAGAGGGCGGCCTGGGCGAGGTTCAGGCGGGCCTCCGGCAGGCCCACCTGCTCGAGCGCTCGCGCCGCGGCGACGGCCACGAGCAGCGCCTGCGGGTCGGCGTTACCGACGTCCTCGGAAGCGAAGATGATCATCCGCCGCGCGAGAAATCGGGGATCCTCTCCGGCCTCGAGCATCGCCGCCAGGTAGTAGACGGCCGCGTCGGGGTCGGAGCCGCGCAGCGACTTGATGAACGCGGACGCGAAGTCGTAGTGCGCGCTGCCGCTCTTGTCGTAGACGAGCGGCCGCTTGCGCGCCGCGTCCTCCACGTGACTCTCCTCGACGGGCCGGTTCTCGGCCGTGGCAGTGCGCACGGCGAGCTCGACGATGTTCAGGGCGGCCCGCGCGTCCCCGCCCGCGCGGCGGGCAACCAGCGTCACGAGCTCCTCGGGGAGCTCGATTCCGAGCTCCGCGGCGCCGCGACGGGCGATCACGGCGAGCTCCTCCTCCGCGAGCGGCTCGAGCTCGTAGACCTGGCAGCGTGAGAGCAACGCGGCATTGACTTCGTAGTACGGGTTCTCGGTGGTCGCGCCGATCAGCACCACCACCCCCTCCTCGACCGCGGGCAGGAGGGCGTCCTGCTGGGCCTTGTTGAAGCGGTGGATCTCGTCGAGAAACAGGATCGTTCGCCGGCCCTCGGCTCCGAGACGCTCGCGAGCACGCGCGAGCACGCCGCGTACGTCGGCGACCGTGGCCGAAACCGCCGAGAGCTCCTCGAAGACCGCCCCCGTGGCGGAGGCGACGATCCGCGCGAGCGTCGTCTTGCCGCTCCCGGGCGGGCCGAAGAAGACGCAGGAGGGGACGCGATCCCCGGTGATCGCGAGCGCGAGCGCCGAGCCGGGCCCCGCGACGTGCCGCTGTCCGACGAGTTCGCCGAGGGTGGCCGGGCGCAGTCGGCTCGCGAGCGGGCCGACGCCGGGCAGGCGCTCCGCGGCCGCGTCCGAGAACAGGTCGCTCATCGCTCGAAGTATGCTGACTCGATGGCCGCGGTCTCGCTGCGAGACGAGGTGACCGCGCTCCTGCGGGAGCTCCTGCGCCTCGACACCGTCAATCCGCCGGGAAACGAGACGCGGGCGGCGGAGCTCCTACGCGCCTACCTGGAGAGTCACGGCATCGAGTGCAGCCTCCACACGAGGGTGCCTGAGCGTGCGAATCTCGTGGCGCGGATACCCGGCCGCGACCCGGCTGCGCCGCGGCTGCTCTTCCTCTCCCACACCGACACCGTGCTTGCCGATCCGGTCGAGTGGTCGGTCGACCCGTGGTCCGGCGAGCTCAGGGACGGGCAGATCTGGGGCAGGGGCGCGCTCGACATGAAGGGCCAGGTCGCGGCCTCGGCGGTCGCGCTGGCGACGCTCGCTCGCGAGGGATTCGAGCCGACCGGCGACCTGGTGTTCGCGGCGACCGCCGACGAGGAGGTGGGCGAGGACTTCGGGCTTTCGTGGCTCTGCACGGAGCACCCCGAGGCCGTTCGGGCGACCTGGTGCGTCAACGAAGGCGGTGGCGACCGGATCGAGCTGGGCGGCAAGGCTCTCTACCTGTGCGCCACATCCGAGAAGGCGACCTCGCCGTTTCGGCTGCGAGTCTCCGGGCGAAGCGGGCATGCGTCGATGCCGGCGGTCGGGGACAACGCGCTCGTGAAGGCGGCGCGGCTGATCGGTCGGCTCGAGCGCGTCGAGACGGAGATCACGCTCCTGCCGGAGACGCGAGCCTTCCTCGAGGCCGTGCTCGGGGACGTCCCCGCCCCCGCAGACGTGCTGGCGCGCCTGTCGAAGCTCGGAGCGCGCCCCGGGGCAATGGTGGAGCCGATGCTCAGAGCGACCGTGTCTCCGACCCAGATCGCCGCCTCCGACAAGCAGAACGTGATCCCCGGTAGCTGCGAGGTGGTCTGCGACTGCCGGCTCCTGCCCGGCGAGTCGCAGTCCCGGGTCGAGGCGGCGATCCGCGAGGCGCTCGGCGACGGCGACTACGAGCTCGAGTGGCTCGAGCATGTCGGGGGCAGCCGCTCCGCGTTCGACACGCCCCTGCGGGACGCGCTCGAATCGTTCATCGCCAGGGAGGACCCGGGGGCCGCACTCGTGCCGACGCTGCTGGCCGGCTTCACCGACAGCCACTACCTGCGCGAGGCCTTCGGCACGGTCGCGTACGGCTTCTTCCCGATGCGGGCGATGGCGGCCGACCTGGCCGCGTCGCTCGTGCACTCCGCCGACGAGCGCGTCTCCGTGGACGATCTCGAGCTCGGGACGCGTTGCCTCATCCATGTGGCGAGGGAGCTCGTCGGGTGAGCGAGCCGGTTCGCCTCGGCGGGATGGCGCTCGCGAACGGCGTGCTCGTCCACGGGCCCGGCCACTGGGCCTGCGCGATCCGCCACGCGGACGGGCGCCTCGAGCTCGCCTCCGGCCGCAAGTCGATCCGCGCCTCGGAGGTGCGCTCGCCCGTCCTGCGCGTGCCGGCCCGGGTTGCCGAGGTGCTCGCGCTCCTGCCGGAGGTCGGTCGGGCGCTGCCGGCCGCCGAGCTCCCGTTCGTTCAGGGACGCGTGCTCGCCGCGTTCGCCGGCACGAGCGCCGTGGTCCGCGGCCTGCGCTCGAGCGGGCTCTCGCCGGGCGCCCAGGAGGTGATCGCAGTGCTCCTGACGCTCGTCCCGACGAGCTTCGCGCTCCGGGGAACCGACGTCGCCGCCTACCACGGCGCGGAGCACATCGCGATCGGGAGCTACGAGCACGGCGAGCCGAGGCCGCGCGAGCACGAGCGCTGCGGCTCCCACATGCTGGCGCCGCTGCTCGCGCTGACGGCGGCCGGGAACGTCCTCGCCGGCAAGGTCGCCCGCACCGCGCGAGGTCGCATCGCGGCGCGGGCGCTGGCTGGAGCCGGAGCGCTCGCGGCGGCCGGGGAGCTGTACGGTTGGGCGCTGCGCCATCCCGACCGCCCGCTCGCCCGCGCTCTGGCCTGGCCCGGTGCGACGCTCCAGAGCCGCGTGCTCACGGCCGAGCCGACTCCGGAGCAACTCGAGGTCGCGCAGGCCGCGCTCGAGGAGTGCCTGCGGCTCGAGGCGGCCGCCGGCTAGGTCCGTTGCCTACACACCTGCGAGACAGGTCCGGCCCCCACGTCGATCGCCGCGGCCGATCCCGGCCAGCGGTCCGCGGTCGAACGTCATGAGGGGTCGCACGAGCTGCGCTACAGCTTCGCTCCCCCGCGGCCGATGAGTGGGGAAGTGCTTCTGGCGGGCTGGTTCGACGAGTTTCAGAACGGCATCCTGACGTGGCTGCCGCTCGTCTTCTTCGGCGCGCTCGTCTACCTGCTCTGGCGCACGATCCAGCTCATGCCCCGGATCCGGCCGAAGGTCGTGGAGCCGACGTCGAAGTCCTCGATCACGTGGTCCGACGTGGGCGGCGTTGACGAGGCAGCCGCCGAGCTCCAGGAGGTCGTCGACTTCCTTCTCGACCCCCGCCGCTTCGCTGCGCTCGGCGCCCGAGTGCCCAAGGGCATCCTCCTGTACGGCCCGCCCGGCACTGGCAAGACCCTGCTCGCGAAGGCGGTCGCGCACGCGTCCGGCGCGAGCTTCTACTCGCAGAGCGCGGCGGCGTTCGTGGAGATGTTCGCCGGCCTCGGCGCCGCCCGCATCCGCAACCTGTTCGCCACCGCCCGCAAGAACCAGCCCGCGATCGTCTTCATCGACGAGCTCGACGCCGTCGGCATGCGTCGCTCCGGGCACGCGTTCAACCGGGAGCACGACCAGACGCTGAACCAGCTCCTCGTCGAGCTCGACGGGTTCGTCGACGCCGGCCAGGTCGTGGTGATCGGAGCTTCGAACCGGCTCGAGGATCTCGACCCGGCGCTTTTGCGCCCCGGCCGGTTCGATCGCCAGGTGCTGGTCTCGCCGCCCGATCTAGCCGGCCGCGAGGCGATCCTCGGCGTGCACACGCGGGGCAAGCCGCTCGCCGACGACATCGACCTGAACGCGGTCGCCCGGCAGACGTCCGGGCTCACCGGTGCCGACCTCTCGAACATCTGCAACGAGGCCGCGATCTGCGCCGCGCGGGCGGAGCGGGCGCGGATCTGCCAGATCGACTTCGACACAGCGCTCGAGCGCGTCGTCGCCGGGCTTCAGCAGCGCCGCGTGGTGACGGAGAAGGAGAAGCGGATCCTTGCGTACCACGAGGCCGGCCACGCCCTCATGTCGCATCTGGTCGGTGAGCCGCAGCCCGTCCAGAAAGTCACGATCATCTCCCGCGGCCGCGCTCTCGGCTACACGCTCAACACCCCCCAGGAGGACCGCTACCTGCACACGAAGGAGGAGCTGTTCGACCTGCTCGAGGTGCTCCTGGCCGGCCGCGCCGCCGAGCACGTCGTGTTCGGGCGGATCACGAACGGGGCGGCCAACGATCTCGAGCGTGCGACCGAGATCGCGCGGGCGATGATCTTCGAGTTCGGAATGGGTGACGAGATCACCTCCCGGACGATGCGAGCGGACAACTACGCGCTGTCGGAGGAGACGAAGCGGCTTCGCGACGACGAGCAGGCGCGACTCACCGACACCGCGTACGAGGAGGCGAAGCGCCTGATCGGCAAGCACCGGGCCGCGCTCGACCGCCTAGCGGTCTCGCTGCTCGAGAAGGAGACACTCGGTCGCGCCGAGCTCGACGAGCTCCTCGGCGACGTCGAGCGTGAATCGGATGCCTCCGAGACAGTCGGCACCCCGCGTGCGATCACCGTCTCCGACTAGCGGCGCCTCGCTGCCCGGTAGGATCGCGGCATGGAGATCCGCGCCATCGATCACGTCGCGATGGTCGTTCCCGACCTCGACGCCGCGCTCGGCGTCTACGAGCGGCTGCTCGGTGCGACCGTGGAGAACAGGGAGACGCTCGAGGCGCAGGGCGTCGAGGCAGCGATGCTGCGGGCCGGCGATGCCCGGCTCGAGCTGATCTGCCCGCTCGACCAGGAGTCCGGGGTCGCCCGCTTCCTGGCAGCCCGCGGCCCCGGCATGCACCACGTGGCGCTCCAGGTCGAAGACGTGACCGCCGCCCTCGACGAGCTCGAGAGCGTCGGCGCGCGGCTGATCGACTCCCGACCGCGTCGCGGGCTCGGAGACCACGAGGTCGCCTTCGTGCACCCCGAGTCGCTGCACGGCGTCCTCGTCGAGGTGGTGAGCCGTGGCTGACGAGCGGGTCCGGATCGAGATCGGCTTCGAGGGTGGGCAGCTGCTCCGTACCGAGGTGTCGCCGGGCGACGCGGACCGGGTCGAGAGGCACCTCCTCTCCGGCGAGGGCGGAGCCGTCGAGCTCGAGGACGGCGACGGCCGTCTCACGATCGTCGTTGGCCACGTCCGCTATCTCAAGCGCTTCTCGCGGGAGAGCCAGATCGGCTTCGGCGGCCGCTAGCTGACGGTGGCGCTCGAGGTCGGCATCGTCGGGCTTCCGAACTCCGGCAAGACGACGCTCTTCCGAGCGCTGACGCGAGCCGGCCAGTCGCCCGGCGCCCAGTCGCCGGGCGGGAGCAGGACGAATGTCGGGATGGCGGCAATCACCGACGAGCGGCTGCCGAGAGTCGCGGCCGTCGTCTCCGCCCGCAAGGTCACGCCCGCCGCCGTTCGGGTGGTCGACGTGTCCGGAACGGGCGCGGCCCTGCTCGGGAATCTGCGGCAGTGCGACGCGATTCTGGCCGTGGTCGACGGGTTCTCCGCGAACGCGAGCCCCGAGCGCGATCTCGCCACGTTGCGGCTCGAGCTGCTCGTGGCAGACCGCGAGCACGTCGAGCGGCGGCTCGAGCGGGTCGCGAAGCAGGCCAAGTCGGGGGACGCCGGGCTCAGGGCGGAGGCGGCGGAGCTCGAGCGTCTGCTGGCCCAGCTCGATGCCGAGCAGCCGCTCGCCACGTACCCGGGCCCGCTGCCGGGGGAGCTCGAGCCGCTGACGACGAAGCCGTTGATCGAGATCGTCAACGGCCCGGGCGGCATCGACGCGAAGCTCGAGGCGGAGCTCGCGGAGCTCGACCCGGACGAGGCGGCGGCGTTTCGCGACGGGGAGGAATCGGCGCTCGACGAGGTCGTCCACCGCCTGTTCGCCGCGCTCGACCTGATCTCGTTCTTCACCGCGGGCGAGCAGGAGACGCGCGCCTGGACGCTCGCGCGTGGCGAGACCGCCCTCGACGCCGCCGCGACGATCCACACCGACATCGCGCGTGGATTCATCCGCTGCGAGGTGATCCGCTGGGGAGACCTCGTCGAGTGCGGCTCCCGGGCGGAGGCGGCGAAGCGCGGTCTGCAGCGCCTGGAGGGCAAGACGTACGTGGTCGAGGACGGCGACGTCCTCAACGTCCGCTTCAACGTCTGAGCGTCCTGGCTAACGCTGTTCGCCGGGATCGTCCACGGGACGAGTCGCGGCGACGGCGTCGAGCTGGTTCGCGTGGTACAGGACAGCCGCCTCGGCGGTGCGGGCGTCGCGGAGGTCGTGGTGGACGGCGATCGCGTGCAGGAGCTCGGCCCGCGTGTCGACGTCGAGTGCGGTCGCCCGCTCCTCGATCAGGCGCAGTCCGAGGTGGACGTGCCCGAGCAGCGTGCCTTCGCGGGTCGGCAGGGAGAGGGGGCCGCGGTCGAGCTCTCTCGTCCGCCCGACGTCGTGGAGGAGGGCGGCGGCGGCGAGCAGGTCGGAGCGGAGTCTGGGGTGGACGCTGGCGGTCTCGCGGCAGAGCGTTGCCACGTTGACCGTGTGCTCGAGGAGGCCGCCCGCGTAGCCGTGGTGCCCTGCGGGCGTGGCGGGCAGGCGGCGAAGCCGGTCGCGCAGCGCCGCGTCCGCGAAAAAGCGGTCGACGACCGTTCGCAGCCCCGCGTGGTGAATCTCGGAGGCCAGGAACTCGAGGAAGCCGTCGAGCTCGTCGAGGTCCCGGCGGGAGGTGGGCACGAGCGTGGCCGCCTCCACGTCCGCGCGCTCGAGCGCCCGCACCTCCAGCTGGAGGCGGTCGCGGAAGCGCTCGACGCGCCCGAGCACGCGCACCGCGTCGCCCTCCTCGAAGCGCCGGTCGATCAGCTCGACGTCGTCCCACACCCGGGCGTCGAGCCGGCCGGTCGGATCGACGAGCTCGAGCGCGAGGTAGGGGGCCCCGGAACGGGTGCGCAGGCGCTCCTTGCGGGCAACCGCGAAAACCCCCTCGGCGGTGCGGTCCGCGGCCAGCTCGGCGATCGGGGTCGCGGCGCTCACGATCGGAGTCTAGGCCGGGGAGAGGATGGTAAGCTCGCCGGCGTGGGCCTCGTCCAGCCGTTTCGCGCCCTGCGCTACGACCAGGAGGTCGCCGGCCCGCTCGACCGTCTGATCGCGCCGCCCTGGGACGTGATCTCGAAAGAGGACGGCGACATGCTGGCAGCGGCGAGCCCGTACAACGTGATCCGCCTGATCCGCCCGCGCGAGGCGGCCGAGGCGGGCCGGCGCCTGACCGAGTGGGCGGCCGCGGGCGTGCTACGCCGCGAGGCGCTACCGGCGATCTGGCAGCTCGAGGAGGAGTTCGTCGGGCCGGACGGGGTCTCCCGTACACGAGCCGGGCTCGTTGCGAGGGTGCGGCTCGAGCCGTACGAGGCCGGGGTCGTGCTCCCGCACGAGCGGATCTTCCCGGCCCAGTCGGAGCGGCGGCTCGAGCTCCTGCGCGCGACGCGGACGAAGCTCTCGCCCGTGCTGGCGCTCCACGACGGCCCGCCGCCGCCGCCGCCGGTCGGCCGACCCGACCTCGAGGCCGACCTCGGCGGCTCGACCGCCCGCCTCTGGCGGGTGGACGACCCCGGCCGGATCGCGGGGGCCGTGGCGACCGTGCGGGCTCCGCTCGTGATCGCCGACGGCCACCATCGCTACGATGCCGCGCTGCGCTTCCACCGCGAGGAGGGCAGCGCGGAGACATCGCATGTGCTCGCGGTCCTCGTCAGCGCGCAGGACGAGGGGCTGACCATCTTTCCGACCCATCGCCTCGTCGAGGGGGAGCCGCCGCTTCTGAACGGCGACCTGCGGCTGACGAGCGTGCTCGGCGGCACCCGGGAGGGGCTGGCCCGGCTCGACGCGCTCGGCCGCGACCATCCGGCGTTCGTGGTCGTCTCGGCGAGCGGGGTCGTGCTGGCGGAGGCGCCGGCTGCCGGCGACCCGGTCGAACGGCTGGACGTCGCCGCCGTCGACCGCCTCGCGCTCGAGCGGGTTGCGTTCACGCCGTTCCTCGCCGACGCGGAGGCGGCGGTGGCGAGCGGCCGCGCGGGCGCGGCCCTGCTCGTTCGCGCGCCGACGGTGGCGGACGTCCAGGAGATCGCCCGCAGCGGCCGGACGATGCCGCAGAAGTCGACGTACTTCTACCCGAAGCTGGCGAGCGGGCTGCTCTTCTCGCCGTTCGACGAGTGAGCGGCGCCCCGACCGTCCCCGCCGGGGCCGGGGGCCCGTGGCTGAGCCTCTGCCGCGAGGTCGCGGGCGACATCCATCACGCGCTCGCCGAGCTCCCGACGCGCGCCGAGCGGGAGCAGCCGGCCGGCCGCGGCCAGGGCGGCGACGACACGGTCGCGATCGACATCGCGGCCGAGCGGGCGATGGAGCGGCGCCTCGAGGCGCTCCACGCCACCGGCGTCGACCTCGTGCTCGTGTCCGAAGAGCTCGGCGAGCGCGTCTTCGGAGAGAGGCCCGCGTGGCGGGTCGTCGTCGACCCGATCGACGGGAGCGTCAACGCGAAGCGGCTGATCCCGTTCTTCGCACTGTCGGTCGCAGTCGCGACCGGCCCGGCGATGGGCGACATCGTGTTCGGCTACGTCCACGACTTCGGGTCCGGCGAGGAGTGGGTCGCGGAGCGGGGGAAAGGGGCGTGGCTGGACGGGCTGCCGCTCGACTGCGCGGGCCCGAAGGAGGAGATCGAGCTGCTCTCGCTCGAGGCGACGTTGACCGAGTACGTCGCCGCGCGGGTCGAGGCGTTCCGCGATCTCGCCCCGCGCCTTCGGATCATGGGCTCGCTAGCGCTCTCGCTCTGCCAGCTCGCTGCCGGCCGCGTGGACGCCGTCGTGTCGCTGCGCCCGATCCGCAGCGTCGACATCGCCGCAGCGCAGCTGCTCGTGCGCGAGCGCGGCCTCTCGATCGAGTTGCCCGACGCGGGCCCGCTCGACGAGGCGCCTCTCGACGTTACCGCCCGCTCGCGCGTCGTCGCCGGGCGGACACCCGGCGACTGCGCGAGGCTCGCCAGAGCGCTCCTGCTCTGACGAGACCGCCCGGGAGGGGCCTCCCGGGCTCAACGCGGGCGAGTCTCCGAGCCGACGCGGGCGTCCCGTTGCCTCCGGTAGCCTTGGGAGCATGGGTGTCACGCGCGAGGACGTTCTGAAGGCGCTCGAGCGGGTGATCGACCCCGAGCTCCGCGGCTCCGTCGTCGAGCTCGAGATGGTGCGTGACATCGGGATCGACGGGCCCGACGTCACCGTGACGATCGCACTCACCGTTCCGGGCTGCCCGCTGCGGTCGAGCTTCCAGGAGCAGGTCGATCGTGAGGTCGGGGCGCTTCCCGGGGTCGAGCGGGTGTCGCTCGCATTCGACGTGATGAGCCCCGAGGAGAAGGCCGCCCTGACGGCGAGGCTGCGGGGAGGCGTGACCGAGCGGGCGAAGGGCCTCTCGGTCGACGCACGGACGCGGGTGGTGGCTGTCGCGAGCGGCAAGGGCGGCGTCGGAAAGTCGTCCCTGACCGTGAACCTCGCCGCAGCGCTGTCGGCGCTCGGGCAGCGCGTCGGCGTGCTCGACGCCGACGTGTACGGCTACTCGATCCCCGGCATGCTCGGCATCGACCAGCGACCCGTGGCCGTGGACGACATGATCGTCCCGCCGGTGCGCGGCGACCTCAAGGTGATGTCGATCGGGTTCTTCCTCGAGGACAACGCCCCGATCATGTGGAGGGGACCGATGCTGCACCGCGCTCTCGAGCAGTTCCTCTCCGACGTCCACTGGGGTGAGCTCGACTGGCTCGTCGTGGACATGCCCCCCGGCACGGGGGACGTGTCGATCTCGCTCGGCCAGCTTCTGCCCAGGGCGGAGGTGATCGTCGTCACGACCCCGCAGCGCGCCGCGCAGGAGGTGGCCGTCCGGGCCGCGGAGATGGCGCGGAAGACGAACATGCGGCTCCTCGGCGTGATCGAGAACATGTCCTACCTCGTCGGCACGGGCGACGCGATCTTCGGCTCGGGCGGAGGCGACCAGCTCGCGACAGCGATCGGCGCGCCCCTGCTCGGCAAAGTGCCGCTCGACCCGGCGCTTCGGGAGGCCGCCGACGCCGGCGACCCCGTCGTGCTGTCCCGGCCCGACGCGGAGGCGTCGCAAGCGATCCGGGCCGTCGCGGAGGCGCTGCTCGCGATTCCGCGCGAGCCCGGAATCGGCATCACGAAGACGCTGCCGCTCGTCTCGGCCTAGCGGCCGCTATCGCTTACGGAGCTCGGCGAGGACGACCGGGTCGACCCGGTCGGTCGGGCGCTCCGCCTGCGGGCACGAGGGGTTGGCGAGCCACGGGTCGATCTGGAGGCGCACCCCGCCAGCGCTGCCGAGCCGAAAAGCACTGTGCCCGAACCACGTCAGCGATTCGCTCACGACTCCCCCTTTCCAGGTACATGACTAAGGTCCCGCGCTGTCTCGCCGATTCAGGCCCCACGGGCTCCGTGCGCGCCCTGCGACTGCGATGACCAGGACTCGGACCATAGCCAGGGTCGAGCGAATCGTGATCCTCGCGATCGTGATCGTCTTCGGCGGGGTCGTGGTCGCTCAGGTGCAGGCGCAGCTGCGGCGGACTGCGAGCACCGTCGCGCGGGCGAGCACCGCCGCGGTCGCGACGACGCTCGAGGCCTACCGCGCCGACCACGGGACGTACGTCGGCGCGACGCCCGCCAGACTCGCGACCGAGTACCGGCTTGATGTCGATGGCACCCTTCGCCTCGAGCGGGTCGAAACCGCGAGCTACTGCGCCGAGGTCGCGTACCTCGGCCGGACCTGGAGCCAGGAAGGCCCGGCGTCCCGGCCGGCGGAGACTCCCTGCTGACCCCGGTCAGAACGGGAACGTCAGGTCGGCTACCGCGCGCGTGACGACGTCGATCAGGGGGTCGACCCCGAAGAACGTGCCGACGGCGATCACGAGCGAGGCGACGATCGCGACGTCGATCGCGGTGTCCCGTGGCGGCGAGCCGCCCGCGGGAGCGGCTGCGAGCACCGGGCGCGCGTAGATCGCGCGAACGACCCCGAGGTAGTAGGCAACCGAGACGGCCGTGAAGACGGCGCCGATGATCATGAGCCAGGTCCAGCCGCGCTCGTAGAGCGCCGAGAACGCGTAGAACTTGCCGAGGAAGAGGCCCGTTGGCGGCAGCCCGATGAAGCCGAGCATGAACGTCGTCATCGCCGCGCCGTGCACCGGCCGTTCCCAGCCGAGGCCGGTCATGCCGTCGATCGTGACCGCGCGGCCGAGCTCCCGCTCGCGGGCGGCGACGACCGCGAACGACCCGACCGAGAGCGCCGCGTACGGGATCAGGTAGTAGAGGAGCGCGCGGCCACCGAGTGCGTTGCCGGCGGCGACGGGCATCAGCAGAAAGCCCGCGTGGGACACGCTCGAATAGGCGAGCAGGCGCTTGAGATCGCGCTGGACGAGCGCTCCGAGGTTACCGACCGCAAGCGACGCGACGGCCAGCACGGCCAGCGTGATCGTCCAGAGCGCCGCCTCCCCGGGGAACGCCTCCGTGAGGAAGCGCAGGGCGACGACCAGCGCCGCAGCTTTCGTCGCCGCCGCCATGAAGCCGGTCACCGGGGTCGGCGCGCCCTGGTAAACGTCGGGTGTCCACATGTGGAACGGCGCCGCCGAGACCTTGAAGGCGAGGCCGACGAGCAGCATCGCGAGCCCGGTGACGAGCAGCAGCCGGTCGCTACCCGGGCCGGCGAGCCCGATCTCCGCGAACCTCAGCTTCCCGCTGGCTCCGTACACGAGCGCGGCGCCGAAGAGCAGCACCGCCGACCCGAAGCCGCCCACGATCAGGTATTTCAGCGAGGCCTCGAGCGAGCGCGTGCGCTCCGGCGTGACCGCGCAGAGGATGTAGAGCGAGATCGAGAACCACTCGAGCCCGAGGAACAGCACGATCAGGTCGTTGGCCGCGACGAAGAGCGCCATCCCGGCGACCGCCGACAGGAGCAGCGCGTAGGCGTCGCCCCTACGCTCCCCCGCGTCCGGCTCCCGGACGAACAGGAGCGCGGCGAGCAGGCCGGCGCAGACGACCACGATCTGCGCGACGTCGGCGAGACGGTCGCGACGCAGGGAGTCGGCGATCATCCCCGACCCGGTCTCGTCCACGACCGCGAGCGCGATCGCTGCCGCAAGGGCGCCGAGCAGCGCCAGGGCGGCGATCGCGAAGCCGGCCGCGTTGCGGGCCGGGCCGCGCAAGAACACGGAGGAAAGCAGCGCGGCGACGATTCCGCCGAGGAGCGCGAAATACGGCGACAGGCCGGCCCAGTCGATGGCGGGCGTGTCGATGCTCACGGCGCCTCGAAGCGGCTCGTGACCGTCGCGGTCGGGGTGCCCCCGAAGCTGTGGTCGGTGATGCTCGCAGGCCAGAAGCTGAGGAAGATGAGCACGGCGACGAGCGGGACGATCAGGCCGACCTCGGCCGGCCGGAGGTCGAGCTGGCGGTCATGCACCGCCGGGCCCCGCTCCTCGTGGAGGGCGGCGGAGATCACACGGAGCATGTACATCGCGGCCAGGACGATCGCGATCGCCCCGACGACGGCCCAGCCCCAGCCGACCGTGAAGACGCCGTTGAGGACGAGGAACTCGGCCGCGAACGCGCTCGAGCCGGGGACGGCGAGGGCGATCACGCCGGTCGTGATCAAGAGCGTGGCGAGGATCGGCCGACCCCGGGCCATGCCGCCGAGGCGGGCGAGCTGGCCCGTGAGCGTGCGCCGCTCGATGCAGCCTGCGATCAGGAACAGCGCCGCCGAGACGAGGCCGTGGTTGACCATCAGGAGCAGCGCGCCGTTCAGGCCCGAGTCGTTGACGGCGAACAGGCCGATCACGATCAGGCACATCTGCGCGAGGCTCGAGTAGGCGACGACGCCGCGGAAGTCCGGTTGGCGGAACGCGAGCAGGGAGCCGTAGACGAGCCCGATCGAGGCGAGCGCGAGGATCGCGACCCGCATGTCCTCGACCGGCTCGGGGAAGACCGGGATCGCGATCCGCAGGAGGCCGTACGCGGCGGTCTTCGAGATCACGCCGGACAGCACCGCCGACACCTCGGGGGGCGCCTCCCGGTAGGCGTCCGGGAGCCAGCCGTGGAGCGGCCAGACCGGCGCCTTGACCCCGAACGCGATCGCGAAGCCGAGGAACATGACGAGGCTGCCGCTCGTTCCGATCCGGGTCAGGTCGAACGTTCCCTCCGTGAGCCCGAGCGCGACGATCGCGACCAGCATCAGGAGGGAGCCCGCGATCGTGTAGATGACGAAGCGGATCGTCGCGAGTGCTCGCCCGGCGCCGCCCCACACGCCCATCAGCACGTAGAGCGGGATCAGCATCGCCTCGTAGAACACGTAGAAGAGCAGGAGGTCCTGGGCGACGAACACTCCGACCGTGGCCCCGGTCAGGAACAGCATCAGGCCGAAGTAAGCTCGCGCTCGCTCGCGACCGACCCACAGTCCGTACGCGATCGCGACGGCCATCACCCCGACGGTCAGCCCGACCAGCCAGAGCGACCAGTCGTACAGGCCGACCTTGTAGGCGATGCCGAGATCCCCCGACCACACGGCGGTGGTCGAGTGCTGGAGGCCCGGGTTGCCGTAGTCGAAGCCGGCCGTTCCGCCCACCCAGATCGCGAGCTCGGCGAGCGCGAGCAGGAGCGCGAAGCCGCCCGCCTGGCGTGGCGTCCGCCAGGGGAGCGCCCAGACGAGGATCGCGCCGGCAATGGGGAGGAAGACGAGGAAGGTCGACAGCATCAGCGCACCGAGATGAAGACGAGGACGAGGGTCGCGAGCCCGACCGCGACGACGAGCGCGTACACGCGCAGGAGGCCGGACTGGGTCGCCGCGACCCGACTCGCGAGCCCGCGGATCCCGCCCGCGGTCGCGCGGGCGGACCCGGCGACGATCGGCCGCTCCACGACGCGCTCGAGCGTGACGGCGAGCCGGGCGGCGGGGCGGACGAGGAGAGCGTCGTAGACCTCGTCGAAGTAGAGCTTCCGCTCGAGGGCGACGGTCGCGAGCGGGTAGCGTCGGGCGAGGGCCGTGGGCAGGTCGCTCGCCTGTCCCCAGAGCCGCCAGGCGACCGCGATTCCGAGCAGTGCCACGCACACCGAGAGGATCGGCGAGAACGCCTCCATCCACCCGGCCGGGTGCACGAGCGGCCGCGACACCGGCTCGAGCCAGGTGTCGACGGCGTGCCAGCCGCCGGGCACGGAGACGAGGCCGCCCACGACCGCGAGGACGGCGAGCACGCCGACCGGCCAGACCATCGAGAGCGGCCCCTCGTTCGGCTCCCGGTGGAGGTGATGCTGGACGTGCTCGGACTGCTTGCCGCGGAAGACCACGAACAGGAGCCTGAACGAATACATGGCGGTCAGGAACGCCCCGGCGACGCCGAACACGAACAGGACGATCCCGAGCGGGCCACCGTCGAGCGTGTTCGCGAGGATCTCGTCCTTCGAGAAGAAGCCGGCGAGCGGCGGCACGCCCGCGAGCGCGAGCGTCCCGATCAGGAAGGCGCGGGTCGTCCGCGGCAGCTCGCGGCCGAGCCCGCCCATCCTGCGGATGTCCTGCTCGCCCGCGAGCGCATGGATCACGAGACCGGCCGCCATGAACAGGAGCGCCTTGAAGAAGGCGTGGGTCATCAGGTGGAACATCCCGGCGCCGTACGCGCCCACGCCCGCGGCGACGAACATGTAGCCGATCTGGCTCATCGTCGAGTAGGCGATCACGCGCTTGATGTCCGTCTGGACGAGCGCGATCACCCCGGCGACGAGCAGCGTCACGCCGCCGAGCACCGCGGCGGTGTGGAGCACGACGGGCGCGAGCTCGAACAGCACGTGCGTGCGCGCGATCAGGTACACGCCCGCGGTGACCATGGTCGCCGCGTGGATGAGGGCGCTGACCGGGGTCGGGCCCTCCATCGCGTCCGGAAGCCACGTGTGGAGAGGCACCTGCGCCGACTTCGCAGCCGCGCCGCCCAGGAGCCCGAGCGCGATCAGCACCGCGACCGTGTTCGAGCGGCCGATCTCCGCCTCGGCACTGCCGAACACGGTTGCGAAGTCGAGCGCGCCCACTCGCTGGATGACGAGGAACAGGCCGAGCGCGACGGTCGCGTCGCCGAATGCGTTGACGATGAACGCTTTCTTGCCGGCAGCGACCGCGCTGCGCCGCTGGTGCCAGAAATTGATCAGAAGGTACGAGGAGAGCCCGACCATGCCCCAGCCGACGAGCAGGAGCAACAGATTCCCCGACTGGACGAGCAGGAGCATCGAGAAGACGAACAGCGCCTTGTAGGCGTGGTAGCGGCGCTCCTCGTCGTCGCCTCTCATGTAACCGGTCGCGTAGGAGACGATCAGGAAGCCGACGCCGGAGACCACCAGCATCATGAACACGGAGAGCGGGTCGACGAGGATCTCGAAGCCAACCTGCAGGTCGCCGGCGGAGAGCCAGGTCCAGAGCGTGGAGACGTGCGAGCGCTGCTCGGGGTGCTCGGAGAGCAGGCGCGCGAGCACGTAGGCGGAGCTCACGAACGAGACGAGCACGGAGCCGGACACGAGCAGGCCGGCCCTGCTCCGGCTGATCCGGTCGCCGAGCACGGCGAGCGCGACCGCGGCTCCGAGCGGCGAGAAGAGCGCGAGCCAGGCTGCCGCCGTCATCCCTCGAGCTCCGTCAGGGCGTCGACGTCGAGCTCCACTTTCTTGCGCGACATCGCCACGATCAGGCCGAGCCCCACGACGACCTCGGTGGCCGCCACGACCATCACCGCGAGCGCGAACACCTGGCCGCCGCTGTCCGCGTGCTGGCGCGCGAACGCGATCAGCGCCAGATTGCCCGCGTTCAGCATCAGCTCGAGCGCGAGCAGCACGATCAGCGGGCTGCGGCGGATCAGCACGCCCGCGGCGCCGGTCGCGAACAGGATCGCGGATAGCACCAGGTAGGCGGCCACGGTGGGCCCGAGCACTACTCCTCGACCTCCCCGCGTCGCACCGTGGCCCCCAGGATGACGCCGCCGACAGCCCCGATCAGCAGAACGAGCGACGATACTTCGAACGCGAGCAGGTTGTCGCCGAGAAACAGCCGTCCGAGCTCCCTCGGGCTACCGAAGCCTTCGGTGATCTCCGCCGCGCTCGAGAGGCCGTCGCGGGCATCGAGCGCGATCACGAGCACGACCTCGGCTAGGAGCACGACGCACGTGACGACGGCGGCCACCCGAACCGCGGCCTGGCTGCTCGCCCAGGGAGCGTCGGCGCGGCCACCGAGGTAGGCGATCACGAACAGGAACATCACCATCACCGCGCCCGCGTACACGAGCACCTGGGCGGCGGCGACGAACTCGGCCGAGAGCAGCAGGTAGAGGACAGCGAGCGAGCCGAGGTTCAGAATCAGCGCGAGCGCGCTGTGGAACGGGTTGCGAAACAGGACGACCGCGAAGCCGGAAGCGAGCAGGGCGATGGCGGCAACCACCCACACGACCCAGACGAGCACGTCACCGGCGAGGGAGGCGAGGATCATCCGCTCAGCTCTCCCGCTTCCAGACCGGGTCGGGCGTGTCGTACAGATCGCGGTCGGCGACGGGCATGGTCTTGGTCGGCGGCCGCAGCAGCATGTCCTTCGTGTAGATCAGGTCGTCGCGCGAGTACTCGGAGAGCTCGAACTCGTTGCCGAGCGTGATCGCGTCGAAGGGACACGCGAGCTCGCAGTAGCCGCAGAAGATGCAGCGCGACAGGTTGATCTCGTAGATCCGCGCGTAGCGTTCGCCCGGCGAGACCCTGTTCCCGGGCGAGTTCTCGGCGGCCACGACGCGGATGCAGTCCGACGGGCAGGCGGCGGCGCACAGGGAGCAGCCGACGCACTTCTCGAGCCCGTTCTCGTGACGGTGGAGGCGGTGGCGCCCGCGGAAGCGGGGGTAGACCGGCCGCTTGTACTCGGGGTACTGCTGCGTGATCGGCTTGCGGAAGATCTGCCCCAGCGTGACGGCGAAGCCCTTGGCTCCCTCGAACGGGTTCTGCATCAGACCGCCACCACCAGGATCGCGGTCACGAGCGCGTTCAGCGTCGCGACCGGCAGGAGCACCTTCCACCCGAAACGCATCAGCTGGTCGTAGCGCAGCCGCGGCAGCGTGGCGCGGATCCAGATCATCACGAACAGGACGCAGGCGAGCTTGATCGCGAACCAGATCGGCCCCGGCAGGCCCGGCCCGCCCCAGCCGCCGAAGAAGAGCGTGACGGTGAGGCCCGAGAGCATGACGACGTTCGCGTACTCGGCGAGCTGGAACAGGCCCCAGCGCATGCCGCTGTACTCGGTCAGGTAGCCGGCGACGAGCTCGGACTCCGCCTCGGGGAGGTCGAACGGGGCCCGGTTCGTCTCGGCGACGCCCGCGACGAAGAAGACGAGGAACCCGATGAACTGGGGCCCGGCGAACCAGACCGTCTCCTGCTGGCGCACGGCGATGTCCACGAGCGAGAGCGAGCCCGCCATCAAAACGACGCCGAGCACGGACAGCGCGAGCGAGACCTCGTAGGAGACCATCTGGGCGCACGTGCGCATCGTGCCGAGCAGCGAGTACTTCGACCCGCTCGCCCAACCGCCGACGATGAACCCGTAGATCCCGAGCGAGCCGAGCGCGAACAGGAGGATCAGCCCGATCGGGACGTCGGCGACCCAGCCGGTGACGTCGTAGCCGCCGATCGACCATACCGGGCCCCAGGGGATGAGCGCGAACGACGTCAGGGCGGTGAATGCCGCGACTAGCGGCGAGACGATGTAGAGGAGATCCGCCGCGGCGGCCGGGGCGAACGCCTCCTTGCGCACCATCTTGACGAGGTCGGCGATCGGCTGGAGCAGGCCGAACGGGCCGGCCCGGTTGGGGCCGTAGCGAAGCTGCATCCGGCCGAGCAGCTTGCGCTCGATCAGGGTCGCGTACGCGACGACGCCGAGGAACACGTTGATGACGACGGCGGCCTTGAGGAGGTCGATCCACCAGGGCTGGTTGAGTGCCGTCCCGTCCATCGCCTAGGCCTTCTCGATCCGGACCGAGTCCGCGAGCCCGTCGGCGTGCTCCTCCGCGACGCGGGCCACACCGGGCGCGAGGCGGCGGTTGACCCGTGCCGCGAGCTCCCGCGAGACCTCGCCCGAGCGCAGGACGACCCGCTCGCCGGTGGCGATGTGAAGACGGCTCGCGTCACCCCCGGGAAGCTCGACCTCCGCGGCCGGGCGCTGGAACGCGAGCTGCGGCACGCGCTCGACCGCGGCGCCCGAGAAGAGCGCCCGGTAGCGCACGAGCTCGAAGTCTCCCCCGGCTCCGGCGGCTCGTTGCGGCCCGCGCGCGGCGGGGGCCGCAACGACGGGTGCGGTGCCCGAGCGGGCGGGCAGCGCCGCGAGCTCGTCCACGCCAGCGCGTGTCCACGGGTCGACATCGACGCCGAAGCGCCGGGCGAGTTGCGCGAAGAAGGCGAGCTCGTCCCACCCGGGCGGCTCGACCGTACGCCGCAGGCGCTGGGAGCGACCCTCGAGGTTGACCACGGTGCCGTCGCGTTCGAGGTAGCCGGTGCCCGGAAGGATCACGTGTGACTGCCCGGCCGCCTCGTTCATGAACATGGCGGTGGTCAGCACGAAGCGGGCGCGATCGGCGAGCGCGACGACGCGCGTGTCGCGGAGGGCCTCGTCGCCGGAGACGATCAGCGCGCCCAGCGCCTCGTCGCCGGACGGGTCTATCCCGCGTCCATCGCCGGCCGCCCGCCACGCCTGCGCGACGCCCCGCCCATTCGGCGTCCGCGGCAGGAAATAGGCGCCCGATCCCTCACCGAGCTCGAGCGCGGCGGCGAGCCCCGCGAGGTGCCGTCCCCCGGTGTCGTCGTCGCCCGACCAGACGAGGGCCACGCGATCGGCCTCACGCAGGTCGCGGGCCAGCTCGCGGAGCTCCTCCGGCGGGCTGCTGGCGGCCAGCGCCGCGCAGATCGCCGCGGCCGAGCCGGGTGGAGCGGCAATCGCTCCGGCCGGACCGACGGTCACGACCTCGGCGCCGCCACGGCGCGCCGCGCGCAGCCAGAGGTCGACGATCGGCGCCCGCTCGAGCACCGGCTCGTCGCCGACGACGAGGCAGACGTTGGCGGAGCGGATCGCGGCGAGCGGGGCGCGGAACGCATCGAGCGCAGGGTCGGGGTCGTCGGGCAGGAGCGCGACGTCCGCGCCGAGGCCCTGCCGGACGAGCCGGGAGAGCGCGTCCGCCTGCTCGACGGTCTCGCCACCCGAGAAGGCGACGCAGACCGATGCGCCGGCGGCGCGCAGCCCCTCGTCAGCGGCATCGAGTGCTTCCTCCCAGGGGACGGCGACGAGGCCCCGCATGCGGATGCGGCGGATCGGCTCGGTCAGCCGGTCGGCGGCGCGCAGATGGTCGTGGGCGAAGCGGCCCTTGTCGCAGAGCCAGCCCCCGTCCACCTCCGGGTGATTGCGAGCGAGGACGCGCGCGACCTTGCCCTCGCGGGTCGTCGCCCAGACGTTGCAGCCGACGGGGCACATGGCGCACACGGTCGGCACGTTCTGGATCTCCCAGGGGCGAGCCCGGAACCGGTAGACGGTGGAGGTGAGTGCCCCGACCGGGCAGAGGTCGATCACGTTGCCGCTGAAGTGGGCGCGGTAGGGCTCGTCCTCGAACGTGGCGATGATCGAGCTGGCGCCGCGGTTGAGGGCGACGAGCTGCCCGTCCTCGGCGACCTGCTCGGAGAAGCGCGTGCAGCGGTAGCAGAGGATGCAGCGCTCGCGGTCGAGGGCGATCAACGGCGAGATCGGGATCGGCTTGTCGAACGTCCGTTTCTGCACGACCATGCGGCTGGTTCCGGGCCCGTAGCGGAGCGTGAGATCCTGGAGAGGGCACTCGCCGCCCTTGTCGCAGTCGGGGCAGTCGAGCGGGTGGTTGAGCAGGATGAACTCGAGCACGCCCTCCTGGCCGTCGGCCGCCTGCGCGCTCGTTGCCGAGGTCCTGACGACCATCCCGTCCTGCGCGCTCAGCGTGCACGCCGCCTGGAGCTTGGGTAGCCCTTCGATCTCGACGAGGCACATCCGGCAGGCGCCGAGCGGCGGGCCGAGCCGCGGCTCGTAGCAGAAGACGGGGATCTCGATTCCGGCCTGGAGCGCCGACTCGACGAGCCCCGTGCCCTTCGGCACGGAGACCGAGCGGTCATCGATCGTGATCGTGACCTGCTCTGGCGGCGCGCTCATGCGGGAACCTCGATGCGGGCGCGGGCGCGGGCATGGTGCTCGTCGACGGGGGCGAGAACGCCCTCGAGCGACGACGTGCCCCGGAACGGGCAGCCGCCCTCGTCGATGTGCCGCTGGAACTCGGAGCGGAACTTCGCCACGTAGCTCGCGACCGGCATCGCGGCGGCATCGCCGAGCGGGCAGAGACACCTGCCGAGGATGCGGTCGCAGACGTTCAGGAGCAGGTCGAGCTCACCCTGGCCGGCCGCGCCCTGCTCGATTCGCCGGATGATCTCCACCATCCACCGCGTGCCCTCCCGGCAGGGCGTGCACTTGCCGCACGACTCGTGCCGGTAGAACTGCGCCACCCTGAGCGCGAGCTGCACCATGCAGCAGCGGTCGTCGATCACGATCACGGCGCCGGAGCCGAGCATCGTGCCGGCGCGGGCCATCGAATCGAAGTCGAGCCGGGTGTCGAGCTCGTCGGCCGTCAGCACCGGTGTCGACGAGCCGCCCGGGATGACAGCCTTGAGCTGGCGCCCGCCGGGAACGCCGCCCCCGATCCCGACGATCAGGTCGCGCAGGCTCATGCCCAGCTCGAGCTCGTAGTTGCCCGGCCGCGCGACGTTCCCGGACAGGGAGAAGACGCGCGTTCCCGAGGAGTTCTCGACGCCGAGCTTCGCGTAGTTCTCCCCGCCGAGCGCGAGGATGCGCGGGACGGTGGCGAGCGTCTCGACGTTGTTGATCAGGGTCGGCGCCGCGTACAGGCCGGCGATGGCGGGGAAGGGCGGCTTCGTGCGCGGCTGGCCGCGCTTGCCCTCGAGCGATTCGAGCAGCCCGGTCTCCTCGCCGCAGATGTAGGCGCCCGCGCCCCGGTGGAGCACGATCGTCACCGAGTAGCCCGAGCCGAGGATGTTCGCGCCGACGAGGCCGCGGTCGAGAGCCTCCTCCAGGGCCGTCCTCAGCACCTCGTACTCGGTCAGGTATTCGCCGCGGATGTAGACGAAGGCGGCTCGAGCCTGGATCGCGTAGCTCGAGATCAGGATCCCCTCGATCACCTGGTGGGGGACGCGCAGCATGATCTCGCGATCCTTGAACGTGCCGGGCTCGGACTCGTCGGCGTTGACCGCCAGGTAGATCGGCTTCGGCGTCTGATCGGGCTTCGGCAGAAAGCTCGCCTTCCGGCCCATCGGGAACCCGGCTCCGCCGCGGCCGCGCAGGCCAGAGGCGAGCAGCTCCTCGATCACCTGCGCCGGCTCCATCGCGAGCGCCTTGCGCAGCGATTCGTAGCCACCCGCCCGCTCGTAGTCGGAGAGCCGCGTCACGTCGGCGCTCTCGGCCAGCTCGAAGACGACGTGCCTAGGCGCCACCGGTGGTCCTCCGCAGCTCCCCGACGATCGCCGGGACGTCCTCGGGTCGCACCGGCTCGCGGTAGCGGTGGTCGACGGCCACGACCGGCCCCCAGCCGCATCCCCCGGCACACTCGATCGTCCGGAGGCTGACCGCGCCGTCCCGCGTCGTCTCGCCGGCTCGGATTCCGAGCTCCCGCTCGAACGCCTCGAGCGTGCGCTGGGCCCCCACGAGCGCGCAGGAGACGTTCGTGCAGATCTCGACCGTGTGAGCGCCGACGGGCTCGAGGTGGAACATGTCGTAGAAGCTCGCGACCGATTTGCAGTACGCGGGCGTCAGGTCGAGCGCGGCGGCCACCTCGCGAAACGCCTCCGGCGGCAGCCAGCCGTAGCGCTCCTGGGCGAGGCGCAGGGCCGGGATGACCGCGGAGCGGCGCGCCGGGTAGCGTCGGGCAACGGCGTGGATCTCGTCGCGGAGCTCGCTCATCTAGCGGTCAACGTCCCCCATCACGGGATCGAGCGAGGCCGCGATCGCGATCATGTCGGCGATCAGGCTGTCGGTCAGGCAGGCGGCGATCGCCTGGAGCGCCACGAAGGAGGGCGCGCGGAAGTGCACGCGCCAGGGGCGCGGGCCGCCGTCGGAGACGAGGTAGCAGCCGAGCTCGCCGCGGGCGCTCTCGATCGTCTCGTACACCTCGCCCTCGGGGACGCGATAGCCCTCGCTCACGAGCTTGAAGTGGTGGATCAGGCTCTCCATCGACGTGTGCAGCTCGTCACGGGGCGGCAGGACGAACTTGCGGTCGTTCACGATCCAGGGGCCGTCGGGCATCCCGTCGAGGCATTGCTCGATCATCCTGACCGACTGGCGCATCTCGTCCATGTGCACCCGGTAGCGGGCGTACACGTCGCACTCCGGGTAGACGGGGACGTCGAAGTCGAGCTCCGGGTAGGCGAGGTAGGGCTGGTCGCGCCGGAGATCCCAGTCCACTCCGGATGCGCGCAGCATCGGTCCGGACTGGCCGAGCGCGATGGCGTCCTCGGCGGACAGCAGGCCGACCCCCTTCGTGCGCTCGAGGAAGATCGGGTTGCGGTCGAACAGGGCCTCGTACTCGCCGATCCGGCCCGGCATCACCTCGATGAGCTTGCGGCACTCCGCCGCAAAGCCGGGCGGGATGTCCTCCGCGAGGCCGCCCGCCTGGAAGTAGCGGGTGTGCATGCGCACCCCCGTGACCATCTCCATCAGGTCGAGGATCTGGTCGCGCTCGCGGAAGCAGTACCAGAACATCGAGATCGCGCCGAGCTCGAGCCCGGTCGTGCCGAGCCAGACGAGGTGCGAGTGGATGCGGGTCAGCTCGGCGAGCAGCGTGCGCATCCAGATTGCCTTCGGCGGCGGCTCCGTCTCGAGCAGTCTCTCGATCGCCATCACGAACAGGAGCTCGTTCTGCTGGAAGCAGAGGTAATCCATCCGCGCCGGATACGTGATCGCTTTCCAGTACGACTTCGACTCCATCGATTTCTCGAAGCCCGTGTGCAGGTAGCCGATCACGGCGCGGATGCCGACGACCCGCTCGCCGTCGAGGTCGACGACGAGCCGCAGGACACCGTGGGTCGAGGGGTGGTTCGGCCCGAAGTTGACCGTGAGCACGTCCCCGGCCGCGGCGATCTCCTCGGGCACCTGGAGGATCGTCGGGATCGGCGAGGGGATGCGGGTGCCGCGGTAGACGGGCTCACCGACCGAGACGCGACGCACGCGCGCGGCGCCGGTGGCGGGGAACTCGACCCCCGCGGCCGCGCTGCGGCCGGTCACTCGGCCTCCGAGAAGCGGACGGGCTCGCCGCCGATCGGGTAGTCCTTGCGCAGCGGGTGCCCCTCCCAGTCCTCGGACATCAGGATCCGCACGAGGTTCGGGTGACCCTCGAAATGGATCCCGAGGAGGTCGTACTGCTCGCGTTCGAGCCAGTCGGCGGTCGGCCACACGGGCACGACGCTCGGGACCGGCTCGCCGTCGTCGCACCAAACCTGGAGTCGCACCCTGGGCGCGCCCCGGCGCAGCGAGAGCAGGTGGTAGGAGACGGAGAAGCGCTTCGGCTTCGGCCCCGGCAGCCTCGCGAGCCCCCCGGAGCCCGGGGAGCTCCCGTCCCGGCCGCCCGCGCTGCCCCAGGAGCCGGCAACGCCCGCGCCGCCCCAGCCGAGGTAGTCGGCGGCCGCGACGTCGGAGAGGAAGTTGAAGCCGTGCGCGTCGCGGAGGTACTCGGCGGCCTCGCGTACACGTGCTCGCTCGACGACGACGGTTGTCTCGCCGCGCGAGGTCTCCTCGGAGACGTACCCGGGGACGTGCTCGTACGCCACTAGGCGCGATCCCCGGCTGTCACGTTGCGACCCTCCGGAACTCGTAGGCGGGCGGCACCCCTGCCCGTACCTTCTCGTGCAGCCGGACTATGCCCTCCATGAGCGCCTCCGGGCGCGGCGGGCAGCCGGGAACGTGGATGTCGACAGGGACGATCCGGTCCACACCCTGGAGGACCGCGTAGTTGTTGAACATGCCGCCGGAGCTGGCGCAGGCCCCCATCGCGATCACCCACTTCGGCTCGAGCATCTGGTCGTAGATCTGACGCAGCGGCGCCGCCATCTTGTGCGATACGCGTCCCGAGACGATCAGCAGGTCGGCCTGGCGGGGCGAGGCGCGGAACGCCTCCATCCCGAAGCGCGCGATGTCGTAGCGCGCGGAGACGATCGACATCATCTCGATCGCGCAGCAGGCGAGCCCGAACGTGTCGGGCCACATCGATTTCGTCTGCGCCCAGGAGACCGCCTTCTCGAGCGTGGTCGGAAGCAGGCGCTCCTCGAGCTCGGCCACCTCGCGCTCGAACGAGCCCGGCTCCTTGTCCTTCATCAGCACGCGCTCCGAGGAAAGCCCGAGCTCGGCGAGTCGCCGTGGTGGCGCCGCCCGGGTCACTCGAGTGCTCCCCTCTTCCAGACGTACACGAGCGGGACGACCAGCATCGCCAGGAAGAAGCCGAACTCGGCCACCGCGAACCAGCCGATGTCCCCGATCATCGTGGCGATCGGGTAGAGGAACACCACCTCGATGTCGAAGACGAGGAACAGCATCGCGATCAGATAGAACTTGACGGAGAGCCGCTGCTGCGGCGGCGGTCCGGTCGAGACGCCCGACTCGAACGGGAGCGTCCGGGCTCGCGTGCGGCGGGACGGCCGCGTCGACAGGACGAAGGAGAGCGCGATCATCGACGCCGGGATGGCCAGCGCGAGCAGCGCGTAGATGAAGAGGGGCAGGTAGCTGTCCAGCACCGGGTGCATCCTACCGCCACAAGCGCGCGTCGCGCGAGCGGGAAGAGTGCCGTCTGAGCGGGCAAGTTTTCTCTGCCACGAGTGTCACAAAGCCCGGCTCGACCGTGCCCACCGGTCGGCCGCGCCCCGATTGCTAGAATCGGGCCATGGCAACCACCGAGACAGGCCAGCTGCTCTCCCTCACCGAGCGCGCGGCCGGAAAAGTCAGAGAGCTGGCCGGCCAGGAGCCCGCCGGCGAGGCCGAGGTTCTCCGCATCGCGATTCAGGGCGGAGGCTGCTCGGGCTTCCAGTACGCGCTCGGGTTCGATCGCGGCCCGCAGGACGGCGACCACGAGCTCGAGCTTCACGGCGTGCGCATCGTCGTCGACCCGCACAGCGCCCCGTACCTCTCCGGTGCGGAGATCGATTTCCTCGACGGGCTGATGGGCGCCGGGTTCTCGATCGAGAACCCGAACGTCGTCTCCTCGTGTGGCTGCGGCTCCTCGTTCCAGGCGAAGGACGAGGACGACGCCGAGGACGTGCACGCCGGCCACGGCGGTTGCGGCTCCGGCTGCGGGCACTGACGGCTCCGGACCCGCTTCGGGACAGCATGTTGTGACGGACGGCCGGCCGCTTCGCGTCGCGGTGGTCGGGTCTGGTCCCGCCGGCTTCTACGCGGCCGGCCAGTTGCTCGCGGCCGACCTCCCGGTGGAGGTCGACCTGATCGAGCGGCTACCGACGCCATGGGGGCTCGTGCGCTTCGGCGTCGCGCCCGACCATCCGAACATCAAGGTCGTCTCGCGGGTATTCGAGAAGATCGCCCGGCAACCGGGCTTCCGCTTCCTGGGGAACGTCGAGGTGGGCCGCGATCTCGGCCACGGCGACCTCGTGGCGCTCTACGACGCCGTCGTCTACGCGGTCGGAGCCCAGACGGACCGGCGGCTCGGGATCCCGGGCGAGGACCTGCCGGGCTCGTGGCCGGCGACCGAGCTCGTGGCCTGGTACAACGGCCATCCGGACTTCCAGCGGGCCGGGTTCGACCTCTCGTGCGAGCGGGCCGTCGTGATCGGCAACGGGAATGTGGCCGTGGACGTGGCTCGCATGCTGGCGCTCTCGGAGTCGGAGCTGGCGAAAACGGACACGACCGACGAGGCGATTGCCGCGATCGTGAGCTCGGGCATTCGGGAGATCCTCGTGCTCGGGCGGCGGGGGCCGGCCCAGGCTGCGTTCACGACGCCGGAGCTCAGGGAGCTCGGGGAGCTCGCGGATGCCGACGTGACCATCGATCCCCTTGATCTCGAGCCGGGTGCGGGCGGAGACGCCGGCGTCGACGCGACCGCCGAGCGCAATCTGGAGGTGCTGCGCGAGTACGCGCCGGGCTCCCCTCGCGGCAAGCGGCGGACGCTGCGGCTGCGCTTCCGGACGTCGCCTGTTGCGATTCACGGGGACGGGCGGGTCGAGGCGATCGAGGTCGTGCGCAACCAGCTCGTCGCCGACGGGCGCGGCAGTGTCCGGGCCGTCCCGACCGACGAGCGGGAGACGATCCCGTGCGGGCTCGTGCTCCGGAGCGTCGGCTACCGCGGCGTTTCGCTCGACGGGGTGCCGTTCGACGGGGAGCGTGGCACGATTCGAAACCGCGACGGCCGCGTGCTCGACGCGGCGGGCGAGCCGCTCCCCGGGGTCTACTGCGCCGGCTGGATCAAGCGGGGTCCGAGCGGCGTGATCGGAACGAACAAGAAGTGCGCGGCCGAGACGACCGAGGGCCTGCTCGAGGACGCCCGCGCGGGGCGGCTGCCGCGACCTGCCCGCGCCGGGTCGAGCGTCGAGGAGCTGCTTGCCCGGCGTCGCTGCCGGGTCGTGAGTTACGAGGCCTGGGAGGCGATCGATCGTGCCGAGCGCGCGCGGGGTGAGCGGGAGGGCCGCCCTCGCGTGAAGCTCGTGACGTGGGACGACCTGCTCGCGACCGCGCTCGGCGCGTCTCGCTGACCCGGCCGGATCAGACCGGTGCGGCCTCGGGCCGGGCGGGCTCGTCGCGCAGGACCCAGAAGACAACCGCCTCGGAGTCGGAGAGGTTGCGCACGGCAGAGATGCCGCTGCGCTCCGCGAGCAGGGCCTCCCCCTGGCGCAGGACCGGCCGACCGGTCGCCAGCACGACCTGGACGAGGCCGCTGGCGACGGCGATCAGCTCGATGCCCTTGTGCGTGAAGCCGAGCTCCGAGGTTCCCTTCACCGGCAGTCGGATGAGGTAGCAGCGCAGACCCGTCTGCGGATCGTCGAGCAGCGCCACCGGCTTGCCGTCCGAGGTCCGGCGCGGCGGATCGTGACGACGGGCGAGACGGTAGCCGGGGGCGACCTCGCCGCGCAGGAGCTCGTCGAGTGTGATGCCGAGCCTCGAGGTCAGATCGAGCAGCGTCTCGAGCGAGAGGCCGCGCTGGCCCCGCTCGGCCTGGGAGACGGCGCTCGGCGAGACGCCTGCAAGCCGCGCCAACTCGCTCTGCGAGAGGTGGCGCTGGAGACGGATCGAGCGCAGGGCCCCCCCCAGGCGCGCGGCTGCTGGCGCGGGAGCGAGGCTCACGGTATCGCCCTCGAGCTCGTAGCGAAACACGGTGCCCTGGACGCCGAACGGCCTGCCTTCCGCCTTCGCGATGCGCACTCGCCCGTCGGCTACCGCGAAGACGCACTGGGTAACCTCCTCGATCTCGCGCCGGAGCGCGAGCGGGTAGCTCCCGGCCGCGAGCGACCAGTAGGCGATGGCACCGAGCTCGAGCAGCATCGGGCAGCCGCGCGTGAAGAAGTGCTGGGCGCAGTCCGCGCCCCACTGCTCGGCGATCGCGTCGAGGGGGTCGAACAGGAGCAGATCTCGCTCGAATGCCTTGCAGCGCGAGCGCATCTCGCGGATCAGGGGGTCGGCGGCCGCGAGCGGCGAGCCGGGCCGGGCGTCGAGCACGTCGAGGCCGGGGAAGACGGCCCGCACCTCGTCGGGCGAGCGTGTCACGGTCACGTACGCGGCAGTGTCATACGTGCCCGCCCGGGTGACGGCGGCGCGGAAGAACGGCTCCGCCGTGCCGGATCCCTCGATCTCCCACACGACGTTGTCGCCCCAGTAGAGCCCGCCGAGCGCGAGATCGAGCTCCGGAATCCCGGTTGTGGCGACGACGGTGTCTTCAAGCATCGCTTCCAGGTCAATCGTCGCGCACGCTGCCTCGCCGCGCAACTCCGCCGCCCGGCTAGACTCACGATCCGTGGCTGCGAGCGAGCGGCAGGAGCTCTGGGGCGGCGAGACGCGCAAGGCGATCGCCAATTTTCCCGTCTCGGGGGAGCCGATCCCCGTCTCCGTCGCGCGCTGGCTCGCGCGGATCAAGGCTGCCGCCGCCCGCGTGAACGCCGAGCTCGGGCTGCTCGACCGCGAGCTGGCCGACCGGATCGCGGCCGCGGCCGACCGCGTCGCCGCGGGCGAGTTCGACGACCAGTTCCCGATCGACGTCTTCCAGACCGGCTCGGGCACGTCTTCGAACATGAACGCCAACGAGGTAATCGCGACGCTCGCGGGCGAGGGCGTGCATCCGAACGACCACGTCAACATGGGCCAGTCCTCGAACGACGTCTTCCCGTCGGCCGTGCACCTGGCCGCCCTCCACGATGTCGTCGGCGATCTGCTGCCGGCGCTGCGGCAGCTCGAGGCCTCGCTGGCCGGCAAGGCAACCGAGTTCGCCGACGTCGTCAAGTCCGGGCGCACGCACCTGATGGACGCGGTGCCGGTGACGCTGGGGCAGGAGCTCTCGGGCTATGCGGCCCAGGTGCGCGAGGGGGCGGCCCGCCTCGAGTCGATGCTCGGACGCCTCGGCCAGATCCCGCTCGGCGGCACCGCGACCGGCACCGGCCTGAACACGCATCCCGAGTTTGCGGTCCGGGTACGCGGTCTGCTCGCGCGGGGGTCGGGCCTCGCGATCAATCCGCCCGCCGACCCGTTCGAGGCGCAGGCCGCCCGCGACGGGCTCGTCGAGGCGTCGGGCGCTCTCAAGGTCGTTGCCGTCTCGCTGACGAAGATCGCCAACGATCTCCGTCTGATGGGATCAGGGCCGAGGGCGGGGCTCGCCGAGCTGTTCCTCCCTGAGCTCCAGAAGGGCAGCTCGATCATGCCCGGAAAAGTCAACCCGGTGATCCCGGAGGTCGTGACCCAGGTCGCGGCGCAGGTGATCGGGAACGACCAGGCGATCGCGGTGGGGGGCATGCAGGGTCATTTCGAGCTGAACGTGTTCGTGCCTCTGATGGCTCGCAATCTGCTCCAGTCGATCGGGCTGCTTGCAAGCGCCTCCCGGCTGCTCGCGGAGAAGTGCGTCGACGGGATCGAGGCGAACCGGGAGCAGTGCGAGCGCTACGCCGAGCTGACGCTTTCGGCCGCCACGGCGCTCAACCCCTACATCGGCTACGACGCCGCCGCGGAGATCGTGAAGGTGGCGTCCGCCTCGGGTCGCTCGCTGCGCGAGGTCGCGCGCGAGCGGGGCGTCGCAGACGACGTGCTCGACCGGGCGCTCGACTACCGCGCGATGGCGCGGCCGCACGGCTAGCGCCGGGAGCTCAGTAGGCGACCGCGCCGCGGCCGCTCTCGGCCGCGTGGCGCTGCTCGTCGGCGCGGTAGGAGGAGCGCACGAGCGGGCCCGCGAAGACGCTGCCGAAGCCCATCCGCTCCCCCTCCTCGCGGAAGGCGCGGAACTCGTCGGGGTGCACCCACCGGTCGATCGCCGCGTGCTTCGGGGAGGGCCGGAGGTACTGGCCGATCGTGACCACGTCGACGCCGTGTGCGCGCAGGTTCCGCATCGTCTCGAGTACCTCGTCGTTCGTCTCGCCGAGCCCGACGATCAGCCCGGACTTGGTCAGCACCGGGTAGCGGGCGAGCTCCTTCGCGCGGGCGAGCAGTGCCAGCGCCCCGTCGTAGTCGGCCTTCGCCCCGCGCATGGAGCGGTGCAGGCGCCGAACGGTCTCGATGTTGTGACCGAGCACCTGCGGGCGCTCCGCGAGCACGGTCAGCAGCGCCTCCTCCTCGACGCCGAGGAAGTCGGGAGTGAGGAGCTCGACGGATGCGGCGGGCAGGATCCGCGCGAGCGCGCGGGTGACGGCCGCGAACTGGCCGGCGCCGCGGTCGGGGAGGTCGTCGCGGTCGACCGAGGTGACGACGACGTGCGAGAGCCCCATCTGCTTTGCGGTCTGCGCGAGGCGCAGCGGCTCGAGCGGGTCGGGCGGCGCATCCGGGCGGCCGGAGTGCACGTAGCAGTAGCGGCAGGCACGCGTGCACGTCTCGCCGAGGATCTGGAACGTCGCCGTGCCGCGTCCCCAGCATTCGCCGATGTTCGGGCAGCGCGCCTCCTCGCAGATCGTCGCGAGCCGCTGGCCGTGCAGGAGCTCGCGCACCTCGAAGTAGCGTGAGTCGCGGCTCGGCGCGCGAACCCTCATCCACTCGGGCCGGCGCGGCCGCTCAGCTACGGGCAGCGACTTGCTCGGCTCCACGGGGCTCCTTCGGAGGGGCGGGGTTCCTCACGACGCGCTCGTGCACCGGCTGGGGCCAGAGGTCGAGGCCATCGCCGGCCGGCAGCTCCTCGAGCGCGAGGTCGAAAACGGAGGCGACGGCGCGGGCGGCGTGCGGGCGCGCCTGGGCGACCGTGACGGGCCGCTCGAGCTCCGCCGCGATCGTGGTGAACGTCGCGCCCTCGAGCCCGCAGGCGGTGATCCAGTCCGTGAACGGAGCGGGGTCGAGATCGACGTTGAGCGCGAAGCCGTGGGTCGTGACCCAGCGCGCGATGTGGACGCCGATCGAGGCGATTTTCCGGTCGGGATCCCTCAGCCAGACGCCGGTGAGACCGTCGATCCTCGCGCCCTCGAGGTCGAAGGCCGACAGCGTCTCGATCACCGCCTGCTCGAGGTCGCGGCAGTACTTCCTGACGTCGCGCCCGTGGCGGTTCAGATCGAGGATCGGGTAGCAGACGAGCTGGCCGGGCGCGTGGTAGGTGGAGCGCCCGCCGCGGTCGGTCTCGACGACCTCGACGCCGAGCCCGTGCGGCACGTGTAGCTCCTCCCCGGAGGTGCGGCGTCCCAGCGTGATCGTCGGCGGGTGCTCGAGCAGGACGACCGTGTCGGGGATCGCGCTCTGGCGGACGGCGGCGGCGAGGTTGCGCTGGAGCTCCCACGCCTCCCGGTAGCCGGTCAGGCCCGCGTTCAGGAGGTAGGCGCCGCGGCTAATACGCCTCCTCCTCCCAGGTCTCGAGGCTCGTGCGGATGTCGCGCATGAACGGAGCGGCGTACGCGCCGTCGACGAGGCGGTGGTCGTAGGAGAGCGACAGGTTCATGACCGGGCGGATCGCGATCGCGTCGTTCCCGTGCTCGTCGGTGACGACGACGGGGCGCTTGACGATCGCCTCGACGTCGATGATCCCGACCTGCGGCTGGTTGATGATCGGCGTGCCCATGATCGCGCCGAACCCGCCCGGGTTCGTGATCGTGAACGTGCCGCCGCGGACCTCGTCCGGGGAGAGCCGCTTGGTGCGTGCCCGCTCGGCCAGATCGGCGATGGAGCGTGCGAGCCCGAGCAGGTTCTTCTCCTCGGCGTTTCGGATCACGGGGACGATCAGACCCTTGCCGTCGTCGAGCGCGACCGCGACACCGAGGTTGACGAAGCGCTTCGTCACGATCGTGTCGCCGCGGATCTCCGCGTTCAGCCGTGGCCACGTCCCGAGCGCGTCCACGATCGCGCGGCAGATGAACGGGAGGTAGGTGAGGCGCACGCCGTGGCGCTCCTCGTACTCGCGCTTGCGCCGCTCACGGATCGCGACCACCCGTGACATGTCGATCTCGAACACGCAGGTGACGTGCGCGGACGTCTGGACGGAGCGGGTCATGTGCTCGGCGATCGCGCGGCGCATCACGCTCAGCGGCTCGATCGTCTCGCCGGGGAGCGTCTCCGCCGCGGCCGGCTGGGCCGGGGTCGCGGGCGGGGCGAGCGCCCGCTCGGGCGGCGCGAGGTGGGGCGGCGGCTCCGCGGGCGGGGTCTCGGAGGGAGGGGCGGGAGCCGCCGCTTCGGGCGCGCCGGACTCGACGTGCGCGAGGATGTCCTTCTTGGTGACGCGCCCACCGCGGCCGGTGCCCGGCACGCGACTCACGTCGACCCCGTGCTCGGCTGCGATCCGGGCGACGACGGGGGAGACGAACGCGCGGCCCTCGCCCTGGCCGTTCTCGCCGTCGCCGCTCGCGGGCGCGAGCTCGCGTTCCGCCACGGGAGGCGCTACCGCCGGAGCCTCCGCTGCCGGCGCGGCAGCAGGCGAGGGCGCGGGCGGTGTCTCGCCTCCGGGCGGGACGATCGTCGCGAGCGCGGTCCCGACCGCGACGGTCTCGCCTTCTCCCACGAGGATCCGGGCGAGCACCCCGTCAGCGGGGCACGGCACCTCGGTGTCCACCTTGTCGGTCGAGATCTCGAGCAGCGGCTCGTCGGCGGCAACGGCGTCACCCTCCGACTTGAGCCAGCGCGTAATCGTGCCCTCGGAGACGGACACGCCCATCTGGGGCATCACCACCTCGACTGCGGTTCCTGTGACCATCGCTCCTCCGGAGACTAGTAGGCGGCGAGCTCGCGCAGGCCGCGAGCGACGTCCTCCACCTGGGGGATGAAGCGCCGCTCGAGCGGCGGCGAGAACGGGACGGGGGTGTCGGGCGCGGCGATCCGGGTGATGGGCGCGTCGAGCGACTCGAACGCCTCCTCCGCCACGGTTGCGGCGATCTCCGCGCCGAAGCCGCCGGTGCGCACGTCCTCGTGCAGCACGAGCAGCTTCGACGTCTTCGCGACCGACCCGAGCACGGCCTCGCGGTCCCAGGGCGCGAGCGTGCGCAGGTCGAGGATCTCGGCCGAGATCCCGTCGGCTGCCACGATCTCGGCCGCCTCCGCAGCCGTGTGCACCATGGCCCCCCAGGTCACGACCGTCGCGTCGGAGCCCTCGCGGTGGATGCGCGCCTTGCCGAACGGCACGGCGAAGCGACCGTCGGGAACCTCCCCCTTGATGCGCCGGTAGAGGTGCTTGTGCTCGAAGTAGAGGACAGGGTTCGGGTCGGCGAGCGCCGAGACGAGCAGGCCCTTGGCGTCCGCCGGGGTTGCCGGACAGGCGATCTTGAGGCCGGGCACGTGCGCGAAGCTCGACTCGGGGCTCTGCGAGTGGAAGGGGCCGCCGGAGAAGCCTCCGCCCGACGGCAGGCGCACGACCAGCGGCACCGGCGTGCCGGCGCGGTAGTGCTGTTTGGCGGCGACGGTGGTCAGCTGGTCCCAGGCGATCGAGACGAAGTCCGCGAACTGGATCTCGGCGATCGGGCGCAGGCCCACGAGCGCGGCCCCGATCGCGCCGCCGACGATCGCGACCTCCGACAGCGGCGCGTCGATCACCCGCCACTCGCCGAACTCCTCCTGGAGGCCCTTCGTGACCTTGAACGCGCCGCCGAACATGCCCACGTCCTGGCCGATCACGAACACACGCTCGTCCCGGCGCAGCTCCTCCACGAGCGCCTGCGAGATCGCCTGGACGTAGGTCAGCTCGGCCATGTCAGGGGAAGTGCAGCACGTCGAGCTCGCCGGGCTCCGCGTACACCCCTTCGAGCGCGGTCTCCGGTTCGGGCAGCGGGCTCTCCTCCGCGCGGCGGACCGCATCCTCGAGCAGCCGCTTGACGTCCGAGCGCAGGTCGTCCTCCTCGCCCTCGGTCAGGCCGGCGTGCTCGCGCAGCCAGGCGCGGAACCGGTCGATCGGGTCGCGCTCGGCCCACGCCTCGAGCATCTCCCTCGGCACGTAGGACGCGTCGTCGTGCGCGGCGTGGCCCTCCATGCGCATCGTCTCGCACTCGAGCAGCGTCGGCCCCCCGCCGGCGCGCGCCTTCTCGATCGCTCGCCCGGCCTCCCGGTACACGGCCAGCACGTCGGTGCCGTCGACGACAACCCCCTCGAAGCCGTAGGCCTGCGCCCTGTCGGCGATCCGATCGCACGCGTACTCGAGATGGCTCGGGGTCGAGTAGGCCCAGTGGTTGTTGTCACAGACGAAGACGACGGGGAGACGCCGCACGCCGGCGAAATTCATCGCCTCGTGGGTGTCGCCGCGTGCGGAGGCGCCGTCGCCGAACCAGGTGACCGCAACGCGGGCCTCCTCGCGGATGCGAAAGGCGAGCGCGCAGCCGACCGCGACGGGCATCACGGCCGGCAGGTGGCTGACCATCGCGATCAGCCCGAGGTGGTCGTCGGCCATGTGGACGTTGCCGTCCTTGCCCTTCGCGGGCCCACCTGCCCGGCCCATGTAGTTCGCGAAGATCCGCCACGGCTCCACGCCGCGGACGATCTGGACGCCCATGTCGCGGTGCAGTGGCGCGCCGACGTCGTGCGGGCCCATCGCGGTGGCCACGCCGACAGCGGCGGCCTCGTTCCCGCGGCCCGTGTAGAAGCTGCCGGGGATCTTGCCCTGCCTGTAGAGGATGTGGCCGCGCTCCTCGACACCGCGGGTCACGAGGAGGTGGCGGTAGATGGTGAGGAGGTCATCCCGGGCGAGCCCGGCCTCTCTGATCTCGTGGAGCGAGCCGACCGGCTCTGCCTCCCTGGCGAGGGCCATGCGAGCGTCTCCTCTCGTCGCTCCCGCCAACTCTAGCCGACGGCTCCCGACCCCCCGGCGCGACTAGAGTGAGGCCATGCCCCGCAAACGAACCTGGCTCCAGGAGGAGCGGCGGAAGACCCTCGGCGACTGGGTCGCGTTCTGCCCGGCCTGCGGCCACGCCCAGCGCTACTTCGAGGGCGGCGAGGCCGCCTTGCCGTCGGCATGCCCCGCCTGCGCGACCGCGTACCTCAGCCGCTGCCCGGCCTGCGACGCGAGGATCCCTTCCGTGTTCTCGGTCGAGTGCGAGGAGTGCGGCGCTGCGCTCAGGGAGCCGACCAGGTTCGGCGTTCCGATCCGCCGGGCCTCCCGCCGCTAGAGTCGCCGGCTGCGTCTACCGGGGCCTTGCCCCGTTGAGGATCTCCGAGAAGTAGATCACCGTGACCGTGTCGGTCTCGGTCACGTCCCGGTTGTAGAGCTGCGAGAGAAACTGCGCGACCTCGTCCGTCCGGCGCAGCTCCGGGCTGTCGTGCGTGACCTCGCGGGGGGACAGCTCTCCGAGCGGCTTGACCTCGACCTTGTCGATGACCGCGTCGAAAATCAGCTCCCGCGGGCCGAAGCGGGTGCCGGCGAGGACGCGGACGATCATCCCCTTCTTGTACTTCCCGGACTTGTCTCCGAGCCTGATCGTGGCCGTCTTGCGCCGGCTGCGCAGCTGATCGGCGACGATCGGCGAGTAGAAGTTGAGAGCGTAGCTCGGCATGGGCGTGCCCCGGGGCGCAGGGAATGATAGAGGTTCCCGCCCCGGGAGCACGAACGGGCACCCGGTTCGTCGTTTTGGCACTCGTACGTGTCGAGTGCCAGGCAGCACTTGCGGGAATCGCTCCGGCTGCGCTACAGTTCGCAGGGAGCAATTCCTGGCACTCCCCTCTAGCGAGTGCCAGCGATTCGAAACGGCGAAGACAGGAGGAGCGCTACATGGATCTGCAGCCTCTTGGTGACCGCCTCATCGTCGAGGTTCTCGACGAGGAGGAGGTCCTGGCGAGCGGCATCGTTCTGCCGGACACGGCGAAGGAGAAGCCGCAGCGGGGCCGCGTGCTGGCGGTCGGCCCGGGCCCCCGGGACGAGGACGGCGAGCACGTGAAGATGGACGTGGACGAGGGTGACGAGATCATCTTCTCCAAGTACGGCGGCACGGAGATCAAGATCGGCGCCGAGGAGTACCTGATCCTCCGGGAGTCCGACGTGCTCGCAAAGGTCGTGAAGACCGAGACCAAGAAGTCGAAGAAAGCCGCCTAGGAAAGGCACGGAGGAAACCTGAATGGCACACAAGGAGCTCAAGTTCAGCGAGGACGCCCGTCGCGCGCTCGAGCGTGGCGTCAACATCGTCGCCAACGCCGTCAAGGTCACGCTCGGCCCGAAGGGCCGCTACGCGGTCCTCGACAAGAAGTTCGGCGCGCCCACGATCACGAACGACGGCGTCACGATCGCGCGTGAGATCGAGGTCGAGGACCCGTTCGAGAACCAGGGCGCGCAGCTCGTCCGCGAGGTAGCGACCGCCACGAACGACGTGGCCGGCGACGGTACGACGACGGCGACCGTCCTCGCCCAGGCGATCATCCGCGAGGGCCTGAAGAACGTGGCCGCCGGCGCGAACCCGATGGCGCTGAAGCGTGGCATCGAGAGCGCGGTCGGCTGGGTTGTCGAGGACCTCAAGGGCCAGTCCAAGGAGGTCTCGGGCAAGGAGGATATCGCCCGGGTCGCCACGATCTCCGCGCGTGAGCGCGAGGTGGGCGACGTGATCGCCGACGCGATCGAGAAGGTCGGCAAGGACGGCGTCGTCAACGTCGAGGAGGGGCAGACGTTCGGCCTCGAGCTCGAGTTCACCGAGGGCATGCAGTTCGACAAGGGCTACCTGTCGCCCTACATGATCACGGACGCCGAGCGCATGGAGGCGGTCCTCGAGGACCCGTACGTCCTGATCGCCAACCAGAAGGTCGGCGCCGTCAAGGATCTCCTGCCGGTGCTCGAGCAGGTCATCCAGGCCGGTCGGCCGCTGCTCGTCGTTGCCGAGGATGTCGAGGGCGAGTCGCTCGCGACCATCGTCGTCAACAAGCTCCGCGGCACGTTCACGGCCGTCGCCGTCAAGGCGCCCGGCTTCGGCGACCGCCGCAAGCGGATGCTCGAGGACATCGCGATCCTCACGGGGGGCGAGGTAATCACCGACGAGATGGGCCTCAAGCTCGAGAACACGAAGCTCTCGCAGCTCGGGCGCGCCCGCAAGGTCGTCGTCGACAAGGACTCGACCACGGTCATCGACGGTGCCGGCGATTCCGACGCGATCAAGGCTCGGATCAAGCAGCTGAAGGGCGAGATCGAGACGACCGACTCCGACTTCGACCGCGAGAAGCTGCAGGAGCGGCTTGCGAAGCTCGCCGGTGGCGTCGCGGTCGTCAAGGTCGGTGCCGCGACCGAGACCGAGATGAAGGAGAAGAAGCACCGCGTCGAGGACGCGCTCCAGGCCACCCGGGCCGCCCTCGAGGAGGGCATCGTCCCCGGCGGCGGCGTCGCGCTGCTCAACGCCGCGGAGCTCGCGAGGAAGAACCTCGACCAGCTCGACGGCGACGAGCGCACGGGCGCCCGGATCATCATCCGCGCGCTCGAGGAGCCGCTTCGCCAGCTCTCCGAGAACGCGGGCCTCGAGGGCTCGGTCGTGATCGACAAGGTCCGCAACGCCGGCAAGGGCCAGGGCCTGAACGTCGACACGGGCGAGTACGAGGACCTGATCAAGTCGGGGATCATCGACCCGACGATGGTCACCCGCTCCGCGCTCCAGAACGCGGCCTCGATCGCGAAGAACATCATCACGACCGAGACGATCGTCGCGGAGGCACCGGAGAAGGCGGGTGCCGCCGCCGGCCCCGGGGGCATGCCCGACATGGGCGGGATGATGTAGAGACCCCGCGCCAGGGGATCGACGTCGGAAGGGCCGGGAGACCGGCCCTTCCGACGTTTTAGGGGCCGTCGTTCGTGCTGTTCCCCAGCAGCCAGCAGGCCGCCCGGTGCCCGCTCGACCCGACGGTCACGAGCTCGACCGGGTCGTCAGTCGCGCAGCGGTCGAAGGCGAGCGGGCAGCGCGGGTGAAACCGGCAGCCCGGCGGCACGTCGACGGGGTCGGGCGCCTCTCCCCGCAGGATCTGCGGGGTCGAGCGCTCGCGCGGGTCGGGCCGTGGGATGACCGAGACGAGCGCCCGCGTGTACGGATGGCGCGGGCTCGAGACCACCTCCCGCGCCGGGCCCTCCTCCACGATCCGTCCGAGGTACATGACGGCGATCCGATCCGCGTAGTGGGCGGCTGTCGAGAGATCGTGCGTGATCATCAGCACCCCGAGCCCGGAGCGGCGGAGCTCGTCGAGCAGCGAGAGGATGCCGGCGCGCACCGACACGTCGAGCATCGATACGGGCTCGTCGGCGACCAGCAGCTCGGGGCCGAGCACGAGGGCCGCGGCCACCGCGGCTCGCTGGCGCTGGCCGCCCGACAACTCGTGCGGGAAGCGCTCTGCGTAGAGCTCCGGTGGGGTCAGCCCGGCCCGCGTCAGCGCCTCGTGCATCAGCGCGTTCCGCTCGGCCCGCGACGTGCCGAGGCGGTGCACGAGGAGCGGCTCCTCGATTGTCTGGCGCACGCGGAAGCGGGGATCGAGGGCTTCGTACGGGTCCTGGTAGATGATCTGCATCAATCTGCGTAGCGGCCGCAGCTCGCGCGGGCGGAGCCGCGTGATGTCGTGGCCGTGGAAGCGGATCGTGCCCGCGTCCGGCTCGAGCAGGCGCATCGCGGTGTGCGCGGTCGTGGTCTTGCCGCAGCCGGACTCGCCGACCAGCGCTAGCAGCTCGCCGGCGTGCAGTGAGAACGACACCCCCTCGACGGCGTGCACCATCTGCCTGGGGCGCCGTGCCAGGGCGCTCGCGAGGCCACGGCGAACCGGGAACCGGGTCACGAGCCCCTCGACCTCGAGCAGCGCCGTGACCCCGTTCGAGCTCAAGACGCCGCCCTTGCGGCCGGGTCGTTGAGGTGGCATTCCGCCGTTCGCCCGTCCCCGACGATGAGGGCTCTCGGAGTGACGCTCGCGCAGGGAGCGAACGCGCTGTCGCAGCGCGGGGCGAACGCGCAGCCCGCGGGCTCCCGATCGAGGCGTGGCGGCACGCCGGGGATCGACACGACCTCCCGCTGCTCGAAGAGGTCGGGCGTGGTCGCGAACAGAAGGCGCGTGTACGGGTGCCGGGGGTCGTGGTAGAGGGCGTCGAGAGGCCCCGCCTCGGCGATCCGGCCCGCGTACATGACCGCGGTCCGCCCGCAGGTCTGCGCGACCACGGGCAGGTCGTGCGTGACGAGGACGAGGGCGAGCCCGAGCTCCTCGGACAGGCTGACGAGGAGGTTGAGGATCTGGGCCTGCACCATCACGTCGAGCGCCGTCGTCGGCTCGTCCGCGAGCACGAGCTTGGGCTTGCAGGCCAGCGCCATCGCGATCGCGGCTCGCTGGCGCATGCCGCCGGAGAGCTCGTGCGGGTAGGACTCGATCCGGTTGCGCGCGATCCCGACGAGCTCGAGCAGCTCGGCCGCCCGGCGATGGGCCTCCTTCCCCTCGGCAACTCGGTGCAGCTCCATCGGCTCGACGATCTGGTCTCCGATCCGCCGCACCGGGTTGAAGGCGTTCATCGCGCCCTGGAAGACCATGGCGATGTCACGCCAGCGGTGGGGGCTGACGCTGTCCTCCCCGCGGGCGAGGATGTCCTCGCCGTCGAGGACGACCCGGCCGGCCACGCTCGCGTTCGGGGGCAGCAGCCCCATCAGCGCAAGGATCGCCGTGGTCTTTCCGCAGCCCGACTCGCCGACGAGGCCGAAGCGCTCCCCCACCGCGAGCTCGAAGTCGATCCCGCGCACCGCGTGCAACTCGCCGCCGCCCGCGAGCTCGAACCACACGTGCAACGTCTCGACCCGCAGCAGCGGCGCGCTCATTCGGCGTCGAGCCTCCCGTCGAGCGGTCGCAGGCGGAAGCGCCGGACCGACAGGTGGCCGACCCGCAGGCGCGGGTTGAGGGAGTCCTCGAGCGACTGGCCGATCATCGTGCAGGCGAGGATCAGCAGGGTCACGCAGACCCCGGGCGGGACGATCGCCCACCAGGCCTCGTTGAGGAGCGCGTCGTCCTTGAAGGCGTTCTCGATCAGGCGCCCCCACGAGACGAGGGCGGGGTCACCGAGGCCGAGGAACGTGATGAAGGTCTCGGCGAAGATCGCGAGCGCGACGAGCAGGACGGTGTTGGCGACGAGCAGCGGCGCAACCTGCGGGAGGACGTGGCGGAAGATGATCCGGGTGTTGCCGGCCCCGATCGCGCGGGCGCGCTTCACGTAGACGCGCTCGCGGACGCTCTTCACCTGGGCGCGGATGAGCCGCGCGGTCGTGGTCCAGTAGATCGCTCCGATGATCAGGATGATGTTCGTGAGCGAGCGGCCGAACAGGGCGGCGACGATGATCATCAGCGGAACGTCCGGTATCACCAGCACGTAGTCCGTGATCCGCATCAGGAGCGTGTCGACCTTGCCGCCGAAGTAGCCCGAGAGGAGGCCGACGGCGCCTCCGATCAGCGCGCTGACGACCGCGGCGGCGAACCCGACCGCGAGCGACACCCCGGCGCCCTGAACGAGCAGCGCCACCATGTCGGCCCCGCCGCCGTCGGTGCCGAGCACGTGCGCTCCGCTCGGGGGCTCGAACACGTCGCCGACCTTCGTCTTCGCGTCCCGGGAGAGGATCAGCGGGCTGAAGACCGCGATCACGGTGAAGGCGAGCAGGATCAGGAGGCCGATCGCGAGCTGCGGGCCGCGGAGGGCGGAGAGGAGCGCGCGCCCGCGACCCTGGCGCTCCACGAAGGCGGCCCCCTCGACGCCGGCACTCACGTCGTCACCCGCGGGTCGAGCTTGAAGTAGAGGAGGTCTGCGAGCAGGTTGAACGCGATCACCGAGAGCGTGAGCAGGAGGAACGCTCCCTGGAGCACGGGGAAGTCGCGCTTGTCGATCGCCTCCACGATCGCGAGCCCGATGCCCGGGTAGGAGAACACGTACTCGATCGTGATCGCGCCGCCGATGATGAAGCCGAGCGACAGCGCAACCAGGGTGACCACCGGGAGAAGCGCGTTGCGAAGCCCGTGCCTGCGCACCACGGCCCAGTTCGAAAGGCCCTTTGCCCGGGCCGTCAGCGCGTAGTCCTCACCCAGGGTCTCGAGCATCGCCGAGCGCGTGATCAGCGCGTACTCGCCGAGGAGGACGAGCCCGAGCGTGAGCGAGGGGAGCACCATGTGCTCGAGCCGGTCGACGACTACGTCCCAGGTGGACGCGTCGCCGAGGATGCCGAGGATCGGGTCCTTGACCCCCGATGTCGGCAGTCCGAGCCATCCGGAGACGTACAGCACCATCAGGAGTCCGAGCCACTGTGGCGGCATCGAGTAGAAGCCGAGACCCGTATACAGCGTGCCGCGGTCGACGATCGTGCCCCGTCGCCAGGCGGAGACGACCCCGGCCGCCACTCCCAGGAGGATGGAGAAGAACGTGCCTAGCGCGACCATCGGCAGGGTGTTGCGGATCGGCGCCCAGAGCTCGCTGGCGACCGAGCGCTCGGTCCTCAGCGACCGCCCGAGGTCGCCGTGGGCGAGGTCGGCGAGGTACAGCCGGTACTGCTCCCATTTCGACTTGTCGAGGCCGAGCTCCTGGCGCTGGAACTCCTTGAACGCCGCAGTGCACTGGCGGCAGCGCAGCGCCGAGACCGCGTCACCGGGGATGGCGCGGAAGAGGACGAAGTTGAGCGTGATCGCGACGAGCACGGTGATCAGCGCGAACCCCACGCGCTTCGCGATGTAGTCGCCGCGTCCCACCCCTCGCCCTCTTCCCGCCCCCCTTCTGCCCGGCTACCCGGCGAGGCCCGGGCGCGTCCAGTAGTGCTTCGAGTACGCGTTCAGGTTCGTCAGCTCGGGCGTAATGCCGCCCCACTCCTTGCGGTGGGCGTCGAGGTACACGTGGTTCGTGAGCTGGGTGTACACGAACGCGTCATAGATCATCCGCTGCATCTCCCAGATGATCTCCTTGCGCTCCTCCGGGTCGACCGTGGTGCCCTGTTGCTCGTAGAGAGCGTCGTACTCGGGGTCGTCCCAGCCGGTGTCGCTCCAGGAGCACCACTGCCCCTTCGTGACCACCGAGAGCATGAAGTCCGGATCTACGTAGCCGACCCAGTCCCACATCGCAATGTCCCAGCCCGTGTATCCGGTGCCGGCATCCGGGTCGCAGTCGTTGCCGGTCTCGATCTCGTACGTCGAGGTCGAGTCGCCGCCGACGTGCTGCGTGACCTCGACGCCGGCCTCGGCGAAGCCCTCCTGGACGATCTGGAACGAGCGGTCGATGTTGAAGTCGACCCCGGTCGGCGTGACGATCTCGTAGGACATCCGGTGCTCGGGCTGCGCGTACTCGCCGGCTGTCGCGGGCGCGACCCGGATGTCGTCGGAGCCGCGGGTGTAGCCGAGCTCGTCGAGCACCCGGTTGCCCTCCGCGCAGTCATGGACGAGCGGGCCCAGGTCCGGGTTCTCGAGCGGCGAGACGTGGCCGACGAGGCTCTCGACGGTGGTGGCGTAGCCGTTGAAGACCACCTCGATCAGCTTCTCCCGGTCGATGCACATCGAGAGCGCCTTCTTGACCTGCGGGTCGAGCAGCTCGCGGTTCTCGGGCTTCCGCGGGTTCGCGTTCCAGGTGATGTTCGTGGTCTCGGCGCCGGGAACCTCGTTGACGACGATGTTCTCGTCCGCCTTGAGGACGTCGACCGCGTTGAACGGCACCTGGTCGACCCAGTCGAGCTCGCCCGCGCGGAGGTCGGCGATCATCGAGTCGGAGTTCGTGTAGTAGACCATCGCGACCGCCTCGGCGTTGGCCGGCTCGCCCCAGTAGTTGGGGTCGGGGACGAACACCATCGTGCCCTTCGGCTCGAACTGCTTGAGCAGGAACGCGCCGCCGGTGACCATCGGCAGGTTCTGCTCCGGCTTGAAGCGCTTCAGCTCCTTGGGGTTCTCCTGCTCGAGCGGTTCCCACACGTGGCGCGGCACGATGAACAGCTGCTCGAGCTGCTCGAGCGCGTTGCCGACCGGGCTCTCGTAATGGAGCACGAGCGTCTGGTCATCGGTCGCCTCGGCGCTGGCCACGTGGTTGACGGACGGTGCCATCACGGCCGTCGGCCCGTTTGCGTACTTCACCGTCGTGTTGATCGTCCAGGCCGCGTCGCCCGCGGTCATCGGCGTCCCGTCCGACCAGGACGTGCCCGGTGCGAGGTGGAACGTCCAGTCCCGGCCGTCGGACGATGTCTCCCAGGACGTCGCCCAGTCACCCACGATCTCGTAGCCGTTCTCGCCGTAGTCGTACTGGACGAGTTGCGGCAGCAGCATGATGAACGCCTGGTAGGCCTGGGCCTCGATGAAGTTGAACGGGTTCAGCGAGTCGATGTCGTTGATCGTGCCGATCCGCAGGATCCCGCCCTTCTGGAGCTCCTGGTCGGGCTCCGTCGCCGCCGGCTCCGTCCCGGGAGGTTCCTCGGTCTCCGCCGGCGGCGCCTCGGTCTCCGCAGCGGCGGTCGTCGGCGGCGCGCTCTCCGAGTCCTCCCCGCCGCAGCCCGCGACGAGGAGCGCTCCCGCCGCGGCCAGCGCGGCAAGCAAGAGGAACATCCGTGCCCTCATTCCGTGTCTCCTTTCCCCATCTGTCCCCGTGCCCACGGGGCCTGCGATCCTACGCCCGCAGCGCGGGCTCGTCTATGGTCAACGTCCGCCGGTCGGCGTCGAGCGTGGCCGTGACACCCAGCGGTAGCGTCGCGAGGTGCTTGCCGTGGCCGAGCGGCAGCCCGTACAGCACCGGGACGCCGAGCGGCTGCAGGCGCTGCTCGAGCACGTCCTCGACCGACTTCGTCCGTGCGAAGTCGTTCGAGCCGTGCTCGGGCCAGTCGCATTTCCACATCTCCCCGACTACGACGCCGGCAACGCCCGCGAGTTTGCCGGCCTGCGTGAGCTGCACCAGCGCGCCGTCGAGGTACCAGGTGGGCAGGTCCGTGTCCTCGAAGAAGAGGATGCCGCCGTCGAGCTCGACCTCCCACGGGGTCGCGAGCGTCTGCATCAGGAGCCAGAGGCAGCCGCCGACGAGCGGGGCGGTGGCCGTGCCGCCGCTGAGCGCCCGGACGTAGGGATCGTCGGGATCGCGAGGCACCTCGCCGGTCGTCTCGCCCCCGAGTACCGACAGCAGACGGGCCTTCGAGAAGTCCGTCGTCTCCTTGTCGCCGACGCCCGTCAGACCGTTCGCGTAGAAGGTGGCCAGCCCCGCGCGCTGGCGGATGGCGACGTGCAGCGCCGTGATGTCCGAGAAGCCGACGAACGGCTTCGCGTTGTCCGCGATCAGGTCGAAGTCGAGCTGGGGGATGAGCTGGGCCGAGCCGTAGCCGCCCCCGGCGCACTGGACGACGTCGACCTCGGGGTCGGCGAACATCGCCTCGAGGTCGCGCGCCCGGTCGCCCGCGTCGCCCGCGACCCAGTCGTCGCGCGCGTAGATCCCCTCCGAGAGCTTCACCCGATAGCCCCGCGCTTCCCACCACTCGGCTCCGCGCAGCACCTCGGAGCGGTTGTGCGCGGGGCTCGCCGGCGCGGGCACGCCGATCGTGCCGCCGGGCGGAAGGGCCTTGCCGAAGCGGGTGGCGTGAATGGGCATCGCGGTCGTCCGAGCTGGCGGCATTATCCTCCGTGACCGGACGGATGCGAGCAAGGGCCGATCTTCCCCGCCGGGTACGCGAGATCCCGAACGTCTGGATCCCGCTCTCCGACGGCTGCCGGCTCGCGGCGCGAATCTGGCTTCCGGAGGACGCCGAAGCGAGCCCGGTGCCCGCGCTGATCGAGGCGATCCCCTACCGAAAGAGCGACTGGACGGCGGCGCGGGACGCGCTGCGGCATCCCTATCTTGCCGGCCACGGCTACGCGGCGGCCAGGGTCGACCTGCGCGGCAGCGGCGACTCCGACGGCCTCCTGCTCGACGAGTACCTGCCGCGGGAGCAGGACGATCTGGTCGAGGCGATTGCGTGGCTGGCCGCCCAGCCCTGGTGCAGCGGTGTGGTGGGCATGTTCGGGATCTCGTGGGGCGGCTTCAACGCGCTCCAGGTGGCGGCCCGTCGCCCACCGGCGCTCGGGGCGATTCTGACCGTGTGCTCGACGGACGACCGCTATGCGGACGACGTCCACTACGCGGGAGGGTGCGTGCTCGCGGTCGATATGCTCCCGTGGGCCTCCCAGACGCTCGTCTGGAACGCCGCGCCCCCCGAGCCGGAGGTGGTCGGACCCGGGTGGCGGGAGCGCTGGCTCGAGCGGCTCGAGGGCACGCCGCCCTACGTGGAGGCCTGGCTCGCCCACCAGCGCCGCGATGCCTACTGGCGCCATGGCTCCGTCTGCGAGGAGTACGCGGCGATCCGCTGCCCCGTCTACGCGGTCGGCGGCTGGGCCGACGGGTACACGAACGCGGTGCCGCGGCTGCTCGAGGGGCTCTCCTGCCCGCGCAAGGGGTTGATCGGGCCCTGGGCGCACGCGTTTCCGGAGGAGGGAGTGCCCGGGCCGGCGATCGGCTTCCTGCAGGAGTCGCTGCGCTGGTGGGACCAGTGGCTGAAGGGGATCGACACCGGCGTCATGGACGAGCCGATGCTGCGCGCCTGGCTCCAGGAGCCGACCCGGCCCGGGGCCTGCGTGAGGAGTCGCCCGGGCCGGTGGGTGGCCGAGCCCGTCTGGCCGCCGCCGGGCCGCGGGCCGCGCGAGCTCTTCCTCGGGCCGGGCAGCCTCGACGCCGCTCCCGGCCCTGAGCGTGCGCTCGCCCACGCGTCGCTCCAGGCGACCGGGCTCGACTCCGGTCTCTGGTGCCCGTACGGCGACGCGGCCGACCTGCCAGGCGACCAGCGCCGGGACGACGGTCTCTCCCTCGTCTTCGACTCGCCCCCGCTCCGGGAGCGCCTCGAGCTGCTCGGCTTTCCCGAGGCGCGACTCGTCCTCTCGGCCGATCGGCCCCGCGCGCTCGTCGCGGCGCGCCTCTGCGACGTAGCCCCCGACGGAAGCTCGGCGCTCGTCACGCGCGGGTACCTGAACCTGACTCACCGCGAGAGCCACGAGCATCCGCAGCCGCTCGATCCGGGCCGCCGCTACGACGTCTCGGTGAAGCTCGACGCGATCGGCCACGCGTTCCAGCCCGGGCACCGCATCCGCCTCGCTCTCTCGACCTGTTACTGGCCGCTGCTCTGGCCCTCCCCCGAGGCCGCGACGTTGACCGTGATCGCGGGCGCTAGCCGCCTCGTCCTGCCCGTGCGCCCGCAGTCCGCCGGCGATCGGGAGCTGCCGCCGTTCGGCCCGCCCGAGGGCGCGCCAGCGCTCGACGTCGAGGAGCTCTCGCCCGGCCACGCCTCGCGCGTCGTCACCCGTGACCTCGCGACGGGGCGCGTCGAGCTCGTCTACTCCTACGGCGGCGGCGAGCGGCGACTACCCGGGGGGATCGTGCTCGACGATGCCTACAGGGAGACGTTCTCGATCGTGGAGGGCTCCCCGCTCTCGGCCCGGGTCGAGACCGATCACACGGTCGTCGTGGGCCGGGGGCCTGACCGGCGCCGCATCGAGGCACGCAGCGTGATGTGGGCGGACGCCGAGCACTTCTTCACGTGTAACGAGGTGGATGCCCACGACGGCGCCGAGCGGGTCTTCTCGCGGCGCTGGAACGCGAGCGTTCCCCGCGACCACGTGTAGGGGCGGGTCCATGACTCGCCCGAGCCGCCCGGGCGGCTGGACGCGCTCCGTACAATGGAGTGGTGGCAAGCCGACGCGTGCGCGTCGCGCCCCGGCCGCGCGCCTTCGTGGGCGTCATCGGACCGGACGCGGGCGACCACCTCCAGCGGATGGTCTCGAACGACGTGCTCGCCCTCGCTCCTGGCGAGTCGTGCGATGCGTTGCTCCTGACGGCGAAGGCCCGGGTGGTCGCGACCCTCCGTGTCCTGCGCCGGGCCGAGGACGACTTCCTGGTCCTGACGGAGCCCGAGCTCGGCGAGGTCGTCCGCCGCGAGCTCCTGCGCACACTGTTCGCCGCGCGGGCCGAGATCGTGCTCGAGGAGCACTCCTCGCGGGTCGTCCTCGGCGCCCCGCCGCCACCCGGCTCGCTCGCGGTGCCGACGGGCGACTACGGACTTCCGGGGCACGAGCTCCTCGATCTGGAGCCACCCGCCGGCGCGGTCGAGCTGGGCGCCGACGAGCTCGAGCGGCTGCGGATCCGGGCGGGCACGCCTCGCTTCGGTCTGGAGATCGACAACCGTGTCCTTCCCGCCGAGGCCGGCCTGGTCGAGCGCGCGGTCAGCTTCCAGAAGGGCTGCTACCCGGGGCAGGAGCCGGTGGCCCGGCTGCACTACCGCGGCCACCCCAACCGGGCTCTCCGGGTGCTCGAGATCGACGGGGAGTTGCCGCCCGAGCCGGGGAGCCCGATTTTCCTCGGGGGAAAAGCGGTCGGCCGGATCACGAGCGCCGCCGCAGCGGACGGGGCGGTCGTGGCGCTCGGATTCGTCCGCGTCGAGGTGCCCGAGGACGCAGCGCTCGGCGTCGGCGGGCGCACGGCTACAATGGTCGCTCCGGCGCGCCCGTAGCTCAGGGGATAGAGCGCAGCCCTGCGGAGGCTGAGGCCAGAGGTTCGAATCCTCTCGGGCGCATGGGTCGCGTTCGCGTGCACGTCGAGCGAGGAGGGTCCGGGATGGGTGCGGTCGTGGCGAGGCACCCGTGACGCTCCACCTGCGCGAGGCCGACGTCGAGGCGCTGATCGCCCCGTCGGACGCGATCGCGGTCGTCGAGGCCTGTCTCCTGCGGGTTGCGGCCGGCTCCGTCGACTGTCCGCCAGGGGGGCGAGTCGCGCTCGAGACCGGCTCCTTGACCGCGGCCTCCACGGCCGACCCGGAGCTCGGGTTCGGCTCGGTCACGGCCCTCCTGTCCGCGCGCGGCGACGGGAGTGCGGGGGCGGTCGTGCTCGTCGGGTCCGACCGTCCGGAGCTGCTGGCACTCGTCGAGGCCGGCCGGCTGTCCGCGCTGCGGGCCGCGGCGACCTCTGCGGTCGCGGCACGCCTGCTCTCCCGGCCCGGGACTCGGGCGCTCGGTCTGATCGGGTGCGGCCGCCTCGCGACCGCTCACGTGGAATGCCTGCGGGTGGCGCTACCGGGGCTCGACCGCGTCGTTGCCTACTGCCGCACGCCGTCCCGGCTTTCCGCATTCTGCGAGCGGACCGGGGCGGAGCCGGCCGAGTACGGCCGCGACGCCGCAGAGCAGGAGATCGTGGTCACGGCCACGAGTTCGCGCGATCCCGTCCTGCGGGGCGACTGGCTGCGGCCGGGCGCCTGCGTGCTCGCCACGGGAGCCACGCGCCGCGAGGACCGGGAACTCGACAACGCGGTGCTCGCGCGCGCCTCGTTCGTCTGCTGCGACTCGCTCGGGCAGGCCCGTCTGGAGGCGGGCGACCTGGCCGAGCCGGTCGAGCGTGGTGTGCTCGACTGGCTCGAGGTGCACGCTCTGGCCGGCGTCGTCGGCGGCGCGGTCCAGCCGCGCGGGCGTGACGACGACGTCATGCTGTACAAGAGCTCGGGAGCGGCGCTTGCCGACGCCTCGCTGGCCGCGCTCGTGCTGGAGCGCGCGCTGGCCTCGTGAGGCGGGCTACTCGGGCTGGCCGGCGCGGGCGGTGTCTTCGCCGATCGCGCGAATCAGATCCGGCCGCTCGAGCAGCCGGCGCCGCTCGAGATCGCTTGCCCGGTTGCGCATGTACGGGTCGTCGAGGATGTCGTCGAGATCGCGGCCGAGCTTGTGCTCCCGGATCACGTAGGCGGCAAGCTGATCCTCGCGGGTGTTACGGGAGAACAGCGACGCGAGCGGGTTGCGCAGGTACCTGGAGAGGCGGCCCATGAGCGGGATTGTATCCTTAGACGGGTGAAGCAGGCGTCCGAGGGCATGCGGTTCGCGGAACGCGTCTTGCACGGCGTGGGCGACGACGGTGTCCGCCAGGAGATCGTGATCTGGATCGAGCGCCGTCCGGGAGCGGTCTGGGGCGTGGGGCGGGCGATCAACCCGAACAACCGGGCCGTTCCCGAGCCGAGGCCCGACGACTACGTCTTCGAGGGCTACGAGCTCGGCGACGCGCTCGAAGCCGCCAACGCCGCCCTGCGCGACGATCTCGCCGTCTCCCGCACGGAGGGCGTCAGCGAGCCGGTCTCCGAGTTCTCCGACGACGAGTTGCTGCGACCGCTCGAGCGCTGGTTCTTCGGCCACCCACCGCTCCCGTAGCGGGCGCTCGAGCTACGAAACGCCGATCTGGCCGGCGAGCTCGCGCGAGATCGCGTGCTCCGTCTTCTCGACCAGCACCGTGACCGGACCGCCGAACGGGGCGGCGTTGCAGACCTCGACCCGGCGGCCGGGCACGAGTGACAGCTTCGACAGGTAGCGCAGGAGCGCCGGGTCGCCGTCCGGGACGTGCCGCACCGTGGCGTGCTCGCCCGGGCCGAGCTCCGCGAGCGGCCTCAGCTCCGAGTGCGCGAGCTCGAGCTCGGCGTTGGGGATCGGGTGGCCGTGGGGGTCGTGCGTCGGATACCCGAGCGCCCGGTCGATCAGCGCCTCGAGCTCCTCGGAGAGAGCGTGCTCGAGCCTGTCGGCCTCGGCGTGCACCGCGTCGATCGACAGCCCGAGCGTCTGGGCCAGGTACTGCTCGAGCAGTCGGTGGTGGCGGATCACCTCGAGCGCGACGCGCTCTCCCGGCTGCGTCAGGCGCGCGCCGCGGTAGCGGGCATGCTCGACGAGTCCGAGCGCCGCCAGCTTCTTCAGCATCGAGGTCACGGACGAGGGCGCAACGTGAGTCGCCCGTGCGATCGCCGTTGTCGTGGCTCGCCCACCGCTTGCCTGGAGCTTGTAGATCTCCTTCAGGTAGTCCTGGATCGCGTCGGACAGCTCGACTTTCGACACGCCGAGGATTCTACGGCAGCCCGGATGGCTCTCTCCCCACGGACCACGCAGGATTGCTAGCCTCACGCGCTCCATGCTGATTCGCCTCGGCCACAGCCCAGACCCAGACGACGCGTTCATGTTCTGGGGCCTGGCGAGCGGGCGGGTCGGCGCTCGCGGGTTCGACTTCGAGCACGTGCTGGAGGGCATCCAGACGCTCAACGAATGGGCGCTCGAGGGCCGGCTCGAGGTGACCGCGATCTCGCTGCACACGTACCCGTTCGTGCAGGAGCGCTACATGCTGCTGCCCCACGGGGCCAGCATGGGCTCGGGCTACGGGCCGGTGGTCGTCTCCCGCGAGCCACTGGCCCGCGAGGATCTCGGCCGGATCGAGATCGCAGTTCCCGGCAGGATGACGACCGCCTTCCTGGCCCTGCGGCTCTGCCTCGGCGAGGACTTCTCCTACCGCGAGGTCCCGTTCGAGAGCGTCATGGACGAGGTCACGGCGGGCCGCTGCGACGCGGGGCTCGTCATCCACGAGGGGCAGCTCACGTTCGAGCGCCAGGGTCTCCACAAGGTTGTCGATCTCGGTGAGTGGTGGCTGCTCGAGACCGGGCTGCCGCTTCCGCTCGGGATCAACGTCGCGCGGCGCGATCTCGGTGCGGAGACGCTCCACGTCCTCTCGGAGATCCTGCACGACTCGATCGAGGCGGGGCTCGAGCACCGTGAGGAGGCCCTCGAGTACGCGCTCGAGTTCGGGCGCGGCCTCGACCCGGCGCTGGCCGACCGGTTCGTCGGCATGTACGTGAACGAGCTCACGCAGGACTACGGGGACGAGGGCCGGGCGGCCGTGACCGAGCTCTTGCGCCGCGGGGAGGAGATCGGTGCGTTCCCCGGCCCCGTGCGCGTCGAGTTCGTTACCTGACGGCCGCGCGCTAGGCTGCGGCCGTGCCGGACGCGGTCGTCCTCTCCGCCGTGCGTACTCCGATCGGGCGCTACGCGGGCGCGCTCGCCGGCGTCCGACCGGACGATCTGGCGGCCCGCGCGATCGGGGCGGCCGTCGAGCGCGCCGGCGTCGACCCGGGCGAGATCGAGGACGTCTACCTCGGCTGCGCGAATCAGGCCGGCGAGGACAATCGCAACGTTGCCCGGCTCGCGGCCCTGCTCGCGGGGCTGCCGCAGGAGGTGGCGGGTGTGACCGTGAACCGCCTCTGCGCTAGCGGGCTGTCCGCTGTTGTCGCCGCCTGCCACGCGATCCGGGCGGGCGAGGGCGACCTGTTCGTCGCCGGCGGCGTCGAGTCGATGAGCCGCGCGCCGCTCGTGCTCGGCAAGCCGGACGCCGCGTTCCCGCGCGGCGACCGGACGGCGTACGACTCGACGATCGGCTGGCGGTTCGTCAACCCCCGGCTCGGCTTCCCGCCCGAGTCGATGGGTGAGACGGCCGAGAACGTCGCCGCCGAGTACGGAATCAGCCGCGAGCATCAGGACGCATTCGCGCTCGAGAGCCAGCGTCGCTGGCTGGCGGCCCGGGAGGCAGGGCATCTCGCGGACGAGGTCGTTCCGGTCGATGGCCTCGACACGGACGAGCATCCTCGCCCGCAGACGACGCTCGAGCAGCTCGCCGGCCTGAAGCCGGCCTTCCGCACCGGCGGCACGGTCACCGCCGGGAACGCGAGCGGCATCAACGACGGCGCGGCCGCTCTGGTCGTCGCGAGCGCCGAGAAGGCGCGCTCGCTCGCTGCCGAGCCGCTCGGCCGCTTCGTCGCGAGCGCCGTCGCCGGTGTCGATCCGCGCGTGATGGGAATCGGGCCGGTACCCGCGGTGCGGAAGCTCCTCGATCGCGCCGGGGTTGCGGTCTCCGACCTCGACCTCGTCGAGTTGAACGAGGCGTTCGCCTCGCAGAGCCTCGCCGTGATCCGGGAGCTGCGGCTCGATCCGGCCCGGGTCAACGTCAACGGGGGGGCGATCGCGCTCGGGCACCCGCTCGGCATGAGCGGAGCTCGCCTCGTCGTTTCCCTGCTGCACGAGCTGCGCCGCCGCGGCGGGCGCTACGGCCTCGCCACGCTGTGCGTCGGCGTCGGCCAGGGGCAGGCGGCGCTGTTCGACAGGCCCGGCGCATGACCGCGGGCCGCGTCCACGGGCTCTTCGTCGGCGGCGAGCTCGTCGAGGCGGCGTCCGGCGAGCTCCGCGAGCTCTCCGAGCCGGCCACGGGCGCGCCGCTCGCGCGCTGCGCGCTCGCCGGCGAGGCCGACGTCGACCGGGCAGTGGCGGCCGCGCGGGGCGCGCTCGACGGGCGCTGGGGTAAGACGCCGCCGCCGGAGCGCTCCCGCCTCCTGCATGCGCTCGCCGACGCGATCGAGGCCGAGCGCGACGCGCTGGCCGAGCTCGAGACTCGCAACACCGGCAAGCCGATCTCCTCGACCGGGGGCGAGGTCGCGGGCGCGGCCGAGGTGCTGCGCTACTACGCCTCCGGGATCGCCTCGATCCAGGGCCGCGCGACGCCGTTCGGAAGCTCGCTCCTCCACTACTCGCTCAAGGAGCCCGTCGGGGTCTGCGCCCAGATCGTCCCCTGGAACTACCCGATCCTGATGGCGGGCTGGAGGCTCGCCCCCGCGCTCGCCGCCGGCTGCGCGGTCGTGCTGAAGCCGGACCCGCAGACGCCCTTGACGGCGCTCCGGGTCGCCGAGCTTGCCGCCGCCGCCGGCTTCCCCGCCGGCGCGGTCAACGTGCTACCGGCGGACGGGCCGACCACCGGTGCCTACCTCGTCTCCCACCCGGGCGTCGACAAGGTCGCGTTCACCGGCTCGACGCGCACCGGTGCGGAGGTGATGCGTCTGGCGGCGGCGGGTATCAAGAGGCTCACGCTCGAGCTCGGCGGCAAGAGCCCCAACGTCGTCTTCGCCGACGCGCCGCTCCCGGAGGTGATCCCCGCGTCTGCCTGGGCGGTCTACGCCTCGGCGGGGCAGAGCTGCGAGTGCCGCTCGCGACTGCTCGTCGAGCGATCAGTCTACGACGAGGTCGTCGCCGGGGTCGCCGCTGCGGCCGGGCGGATCCGTGCGGGCGATCCGCTCGATCCCGAGACCCAGCTCGGCTCGCTGAGCTCCCGCGCGCACCGCGACCGCGTCCACGGCTTCGTCGCCGCCGGCGTCGAGGAGGGCGCCGAGGTGGTCTGCGGCGGCGGCATTCCGGACGGGCCCGGGGCGTTCTACCCCGCGACCGTGCTCGCGAGCGTGGACAACGCGATGACCGTCGCGCAGGAGGAGATCTTCGGGCCCGTCGTGTCCGCGATCCCGTTCGAGGACGAGGACGACGCCGTGCGGATCGCCAACGACGTCCGCTACGGCCTGTTCGCCACCGTCTGGACGGGCGACCCGGGCCGCGGCCACCGGCTGGCGCAGCGGATCAGGGCGGGGCAGGTGGGGGTGAACACGCCGTTCACGGCCCGGCCGGGGATTCCGTTCGGCGGCTACAAGCAGTCCGGGTTCGGCCGGGAGCTCGCGCTCGAGACGCTCGAGGCCTACCTCGAGACGAAGAGCGTGCTCGTCGGCATCGGCGCGAGGACGCCGAACCCGTTCGGTCTCTAGTGCGGTTTCTCGCGACGTTGCGCTGGAAACGTAGGGGCGGCCCCTACGTCGATTTCCGGCGCCGGCGCCATCCGCTACCCTACCTAGGTAGTGCCTAGGCAGATGCTCAACGCCTCCGAGGCCGCTCGCTCGCTCGGGATCTCGCTCGACACGCTGCGCCGCTGGGACCGGACGGGCCGGATCGAGACGGCGCGGGACGGCGCGAACCGCCGGCTCGTCCCGGTCTCCGAGGTCGAGCGGCTGCGCGGCGCCGTCGCCGCCGAGCAGCTGAGCGCCCGCAACCGCTTCGAGGGCGTGGTCGCGAGCGTCAGGGTCGAGGGCCTGCTCGCCCAGATCGAGATCGACGTGGACGGCCCGGCCCGGGTCGTCGCCGTGATCACGAGCGACGCCGCCGCCGAGCTCGGGCTGAGACCCGGAGCGCGGGCCGCCGGCATCGTCAAGGCGACCTCCGTGATGGTCGAGGCGGTGGCGCCGTGAGGAGGCTCGGCGTGCTCCTCGGCGCTCTGGCGGCGCTGGCCGCGGGCTGCGGTGGGGCGGGCGGCGACGCCAGGCTCACGGTCTTCGCCGCGGCGTCGCTCGCGGAGGCGCTGCCGGCGTTCGAGCCGGACGCCACCTACCAGCTCGGGGGCTCCGCGAGCCTCGCTACCCAGATCCGCGAGGGCGCGGCTGCCGACGTGTTCGCCGCCGCGAGCGTCGAGCACGCGCGCGCGCTCCGCGAGGAAGGGCTCGTCGAGGAGCCGCGCGTGTTCGCGACGAACCGCCTGGCGGTGATCGTCCCCTCCGTGTCCGAGCTCGCCTCAGTGGCCGACCTCGCCCGGCCGGGCGTCAAGCTCGTCGTCGGGGCGGAGGGCGTCCCGGTGGGCGACTACGCCCGGGCCGCGCTCGCGGCGCTCGGCGCCTCGGATGTGCTCGACAACGTCGTCAGCGAGGAGGACGACGTCGGCGGCATCGTCGCCAAGGTCGTGCTCGGCGAGGCGGACGCCGGCATCGTCTACGTCACCAACGTGGCGCCGGCGGGGGCGGCCGTGCGGGTGCTCGAGCTGCCGCCCGCGGCCCAGCCGGCGATCGAGTATGCCGTCGCGGTCGTCACCGACAGCGACAGCCGGGAGGCGGCCGAGGCGTTCGTCGACCGGCTGCTCGGGCCGGAAGGGCGCGCCGCGCTCGAGGCCGCGGGGTTCGGGCTGCCGTGAGCAGGCGCTTCGACGCCGTGCTCGTGGCCGCGTGCGCGCTCGCGCTCGCGTTCCTCGCGCTGCCGTTAGCGGCCGTGTTCCTGCGCGTCTCGCCGGTCGAGTTGTTCGCCCAGCTCGGCAACCCGGCCGCCGTCGACGCGCTGCTCGTCAGCCTGAAGACGAGCCTGATCGCGAGCGGGCTCGTGCTCTGCGTCGGGACGCCGGCCGCGTATCTGCTCGCGACCCGCCGCTTCCGCGGCCGGGCCGTGGCGCTGACCCTGATCGAGCTCCCGCTCGTGCTGCCCCCCGCGGTGGCCGGGATCGCGCTGCTGGCGGCGTTCGGGCGCCGCGGACTGCTCGGCGGAACGCTCGATGCCCTCGGCGTGTCCATCCCGTTCACGCAGGCGGCGGTCGTGCTCGCCGTCGTGCTAGTCGCGAGCCCGTTCTACCTGCGGGCCGCGATCGCGGCCTTCGAGTCGGTCGACACGGGCCTCCTCGAGGCCTCGCGTACGCTCGGGGCCTCCCCCGCGCGGACATTCCGGCGCGTCGCCCTGCCGCTTGCGGCGCCCGGACTCGGCGCCGGTGCCACGCTCGCGTTCGCGCGCGGGCTCGGGGAGTTCGGCGCCACGATCATGTTCGCGGGCTCGCTCCAGGGGCGTACCCAGACGCTGCCGCTGATGATCTATGCGCAGCTCGACCGCGACTTCGACGTCGCGCTCGCCGTCGGTGCCCTGCTCGTGCTCGTCAGCCTCGCCGTCCTGCTTGCCGTCAAGCTGCTCCCGTCGTGGACACGCTTCACCTCGATCTCACCGTCCCGCTCCGCGCCTTCGACCTCGCTCTAGCGCTCGAGGTCGGCGACGAGCCGGTCGCGCTCGCGGGGCCGTCGGGCGCGGGCAAGACGACCGCGCTGCGTGCGGTCGCGGGCCTCACCGCCGGCGCGCGCGGCCGCGTCGCCGCCGGGGACGAGATCTGGCTGGACACGGACGCGGGGATCGACCGCCCGCCCGAGCAGCGGTCGGTCGGGTTCGTGTTTCAGGACTACGCGCTCTTCCCTCACCTGACCGTCGAGCAGAACGTCGGCTTCGCCGACCGGGGCCGCGCGGGCGAGCTGCTCGAGCGCCTAGGCATCGCTCACCTCGCCTCCGCGCGGCCCGGGTCGCTCTCCGGCGGCGAGCGCCAGCGGGTAGCGCTCGCCCGCGCGCTCGCCCGTGCCCCCCGCGTGTTGCTGCTCGACGAGCCCACGGCCGCGCTCGACGCCCACACCCGCGCCGCGGTCCGCGTCGAGCTGCACGACCTGCTCCGCGAGCTGCGGCTGCCGGCGCTGCTCGTCACGCACTCCTTTGAGGAGGCCGCGGCGCTTGCCGGGCGGGTCGGCGTCCTCGTCGGGGGCAAGCTCGTCCAGCTCGGCGCGCCCGCCGACCTCGTCGCCCGCCCCGCGGACCCGTTCGTGGCGAGCTTCACCGGCGGCAACCTGATCCCTGGGATCGCGAGCAGGCGCGAGGGAGGGTTGACCGAGATCGTCCTCGAGACCGGGGGCTTCCTCTACTCGACGGACGGGCTCGAGGGACGCGTCGGGGTGGTCGTCCACCCGTGGGAGGTCTCGGTCGCCCGGGAGCCGCCGGGGGACTCGACCCTCAACCACGTGCGCGCGCCGATCGTCGCGATGACTCCCGCCGGCAATCGTGTCCGCATCCGGGTCGGCCCGCTCGTCGCGGAGCTCACGGCTGCCTCGGCCGAGCGCCTCGGGCTCGAGCCGGGAGTCGTCGCGGTCGCCTCGTTCAAGGCCACCGCCGCGCGCCTCGTGCCGCTCGCCTGAGGCTGCCGCGGTGGCCAAAGGCGGCAGTTCCGTCCAGCCGCCCCGGCCATGGTGGCCGGGGCCCGGCGTGTCTAGACTCGACCGCATGTCCCTTCAGGAACGCACCCGCACCGAGGCGGCCGTCGAGGCGAAGGAGCGCTGGGTTGCCCGCGGCGTCGCCACCGGCCCGGTCGCCGTGGCCCGCGCCGAAGGAGCCTGGATCGAGGACGTCGACGGCCGGCGCTTCCTCGACTTCGCCGGCGGCATCGGCTGCCAGAACACCGGCCACAACCTTCCCGCGGTCGTCGAGGCACTTCGCGAGCAGCTCGACCGCTACCTCCACCAGTGCTTCGTCGTCGGCATGTACGAGCCCTACGTCGAGGTCTGCCAACGGCTGGCCGAGCTCTCGCCTTGCCGCGGCGCCGAGCAGAAGTCGTTTCTCGCCAACTCGGGCGCGGAGGCGCTTGAGAACGCCGTCAAGATCTCGCGCGCGGCCACGGGGCGACCCGCGGTGGTCGTGTTCCAGAACGCGTTCCACGGGCGGACGCTCCTCGCGATGACGATGACCTCGAAGCTCGTCTACAAGAAGGGCTTCGGGCCGTTCGCGCCGGAGGTCTACCGCACGCCGGCCCCGTACCCCTACCGGGGTGTGTCGTCCGCCGACGCGATCTCGAGCCTAGAGCGGCTGTTCAAGAGCGACGTCGACCCGGAGAGCGTCGCCTGCGTCGTCCTCGAGCCCGTGCAGGGCGAGGGCGGCTTCATCCCGATGCCGCCCGACTTCCCGCCGCGCTTGCGCGAGCTCTGCGACCGTCACGGCATCCTCTACGTGGATGACGAGGTCCAGGCGGGGATGTGCCGGACGGGCCCGCTGTGGGCGATCGAGCACTACGGCGTCGAGCCGGATCTGATCACCACCGGGAAGTCGCTCGGCGGCGGGCTGCCGCTCGCGGGCGTCACCGGCCGCGCCGAGGTCATGGACGCGGCCCACCCGGGAGGGCTCGGGGGCACGTTCGGCGGCAACCCGCTGTCGTGCGTCGCCGCGCTCGCCGTCTTCGACGCGGTCACCGAGCCGGCCTTCCAGGCGCACGCGACGGCGCTGGGCGAGCGCATCCGGGGGCGGCTCGAGGAGATCGCGGCTCGCGTCCCGGCCGTCGGGGAGGTGCGGGGTCTCGGCCCGATGCTGGCGCTCGAGCTGGTCGAGGATCGCGACACGAAGGCGCCAGCGGCAGCGCTCGCGTCGGCCACCACGGCGGCCGCACTCGAGCGGGGCCTCCTGCTGCTCGCGTGCGGCATCTACTCGAACGTCGTTCGCATCCTCGTGCCGCTCGTCGTCTCCGACGACGACGTCGACCACGGGCTCGAGATCCTCGAGGCGTCACTCGTCGACGCCTCGGCACGCGCGGGCTGACAGGGGAGCGCCGGGCAGCCGCACGCGCGTGGCATGCTCCGCGCGTGCGGCGCGTCCTGATCGTCAATCCGAGAGCGAGCGCGGTCACGCCGGAGCTGATCGAGCGGGTGCGCGCGGAGCTGGCGGCCGGCGGGCCGACGCAGACGATCCTGACCGAGCGTCCCGGCCACGCGAGCGAGCTCGCCGGTGCATGCGCGGACTGCTCCGCCGTGTACGTGCTCGCCGGTGACGGCGGCTACAACGAGGTCCTGAACGGGCTGCCCGGGGGCGTCCCGGTCGGGTTCGTCCCGGGCGGGGCGACGAGCGTCCTGCCGCGGGCGCTCGGCCTCCCGCGCGACCCGATCGCGTGTGCCCGCCAGCTCGCCGCCGCCGGGCACGAGCGCCTGATCTCGCTCGGGCGCGCGAACGGGCGGCGCTTCGCGTTCGCTGCCGGGATCGGCCTCGACGCGGCGATCGTGCGCGCCGTCGATCGGCGGGGCCGTCCGGATGGCGTCAGGCCCGGGGACCTGGCGTTCGTCGCGGAGCTTGTCCGGCTCCTCGCGGCACGGCGCTTCCTGCTCGAGCCGGAGCTCGAGATCGCCGGCCTCGGCCGCGCCGCCTTCGCGATCGCGACGAACTGCGACCCGTACACCTACGCCGGGCGCCTGCCCGTGCACGCGACGCCGCTCGCCCGCTTCGAGCTCGGCCTCGACCTCGTCGCTCCCGTACGGCTCGGGCTCGGCGGCCTCGCCGCGCTCGCGTGGCGGCTGCTCGTCCGCCCGCGCCAGGTGGACTCCCCCGCGGTTCGCTACCTGCACGACGCCGACCGGGTCGAGATCACGTGTGACCGGCCGTTGCCGCTCGAGCTCGACGGGGAGGACGTCGGCGATGTCGCCGAGGTCGTGCTCGAGGCCGAGCGCGGGGCGCTGCGCGTGCTGATCTAACCTGGGAGTGGATGTTCCGCAAGCTCGTGCTCGCCGTCATCGACGGTCTCACGCCCGACGCGCTCGACCGCGGGCTCGAGCGCGGCCGGCTGCCTGCGCTCCGGCTCCTGCTCGACGCCGGCGGTCAGTACGTCCGGGGCGTGAGCACGTTCCCGTCCGTGACCCCGGTCTGCCTGAGCGCGATCGCCACCGGCGCCGGGCCGGACGTCCACGGTATCCCCCACCTCGCCTGGTATCACCGCGGGGAGGGCCGGATCGTCGAATACGGGTCGTCGCTCGCCGCGATCCGCGCGACCGGGCTCCGCGGGGCGCTGCGGGACTCGGTGGCCGGCCTCAGCCGCGACCACCTCTCCCCCGGAGCGATCACGGTGTTCGAGCAGCTCGGCGACGCGGGCCTCGTGACCGCCGCCGTCAACTTCACCTGCTACCGGGGCCGCCACACCCACCGGATCCGTCTGCCCGGAGTCGCCGCGCGCAACCGCTGGTACGAGTCCGTAGACGGCCCGGAGCGGTTCTTCTTCTTCAACCTGTTCGAGTCGGACGCGACGGGCGCACCGCTCGCCGTGCGCTCGCGCGCGGCCGGCTCGGTCGACGCGTACGCGGCCGCGGTCGGTCGCTGGCTCATCACCCGCGACGGGTTCGACTTCCTCGTCTACTACCTTCCGGACTACGACTACGCCTCACACGGAGCTGGCCCCGAGGGGGCCGGCGACGCTCTCGAGCGCGCGGACTCGTGCCTCGGCCGCCTGTTCGCGGCAGCCGGCGGGCCGGACGAGTTCCTCTCGCGCTACGCGATCATCGTCTCGGCCGACCACGGCCAGATGCCCGTGGGGCATGCGGTTCGCCTCGAGCGGACGTTCGCCGGGCTGCGGCTCCTGCAGCCTCGCCGGCAGCGCGCCGGCGGCGCCGACCTCGTCGTCACCGCCTCCAACCGCGCCGGCATGGTCTACCGGCTGCCTGGCTGCCCACTCGCGGCACGCGAGCTCGCCGAGCGCCTCGACCGTGACCCTGCTGCCGATGTCGTCTTGTTCCTCGAGGGCGCCGCCGGCGTGGCACGCCGCGGCGGCGCCGAGCTTCGCTTCGAGCCGTCGCCTGCCGGCTGGCTGCTCGAGGGAAGCCCCGAGGTGCTCGACCCCGGCCGCTACCCGAACGGTCTCGAACGGGCCTGGCGCGCGCTTCGCTGCCCGGCGGCCGGCGAGGTGATCGTTTCCGCGGCCGAGGGCTACGAGTTCGTCGATCTCGGCGGCCGGCACCACGCCGGCGGCGGCAGCCACGGGTCGTTGCTCGCCGGGGACTCGCTCGTCCCGGTCATCCAGGTCGGGCTCGCGGACGGCCTCCAGCTTCCGCCCGCACCGAGCATCACGGACCTCGCGCCGCTCGTCGCGGGGCACTTCGGCCTGGACGCTCCCGGTGCCCGGGCGCCCGCCGCCGTGGCCGGGGTCTGACCCGGCGCTCGAGCGGGCGCTTCATCCTGCCGGCGAAGCGGCCGTTCGCCTACCGCGACGTGCCGGTGCCGATCGGCTTCGGCGAGACCGTCGCCGCGCCCTACACGGTCGCGCTCATCTGCGAGGGGGCAGCGACAGGGCCGGGAGTCACGTCCTCGACGTCGGGACGGGCTCCGGGTATCGGGCGGCCGTCTTCGCCGAGCTTGGCGCGCGCGTGCTCACGATCGAGCGGGTCCCCGAGCTGGCTGCGCGGGCAACCTTGGCGCTCGACGCCTCCGGTAACCGCGACCGCGCGACCGTCCACGTGGGCGATGGCACGCTCGCCCAGGCCGCGGTTCTGGTCGTTGTCACCGGTTGCTGGCGGCGGGAGATCCGTAGTCCTCCGCGAGCGGGATCAGGGGCGGCGCGGATGCGCGGCTTGATGCAGGGGAGCACGATAGAGGCTCAAGCATCCAGGTACGTACCCTCGGGAAAGGGAGGCGTGTTGTGATGCACGCACTGAGGTTGCGGCAAGGCGGCTCCTGGTGGCGACGTCAGATCCGCGATCCGCAGGTCCTGGTTTCGCTCGTCGCCGCTGCCTGCCTTCTAGTCGAGGCCGTTATCGCGAAGAACGTGATCGACGTGGAACTCGACTTCTTCAGCCAGCTCGTCCCGATGTGGATCCTGATCGCATACCAGGTGAGCGGCCTTCGCGATCGCAGAAGCGAGATCGCGTTCATCGCCGCGATCATCCTGGCGACAGCCGCCGTTCTCGTCCTGTACGCGATCTGAGGCCCACTGCTCCTGGAGTGCAGACGCGGACGAGTGGAACCCTCAGGGCATATTCCCGAAAGACCGGTGAATAGGTCGACACGAGTCCAGGGCGTGGCGGCGCCAGGCTTGGTCGCCGGGCAAGAGCGGCACTAGGTTCGGGTCATGCGGCGCCTATTCCGCTCTTCGTCCAACCGCGCGACGGCGATCGGCGTCGGGGGCATTCCCGAACGCTCGCGCAGGCGGTGTGACCCAGTCCCCGGCTGGCATCTATAGTCGAGGGGCGTGCAGCGGGAGTCGTTCCTCGGACTCGTGGTGGCGAAAGCCGCGCTCGCCGTGGAAGGCGAGGATCGACGTAGAGGTCTCACGTGAGCGTCGCCGTGTCGGCGGTTTCCTGGCTGCTCGAGTCGGACGAGCCGGGGATCGTCGCGCAAGCGAAGCGGGACCTCCTCGATGAGCAGGCTCCGGCGGAGGCGGGGCGGGTGCTCGAAGGCCCGAAGGTGCGCACGCTGCTTTCTGGTCAGCGGGCGGACGGGGGCTTCGGCAGCCACGCCTACGCGAAATGGGGCGGCGCCCACTGGCGCCTCGTCTCGTTGGTCGAGCTCGGTGTCCCGGCCGGCGAGCCGCGCTGTGTCGCGGCGGCGGAGACCGTACTTGCCTGGCTCACCGGCAAGACCCATCGCGACCGTATTCCGGTCATCGACGGGCTGACGCGGCGCTGCGCATCGCAGGAGGGCAACGCACTCGCGGTCTGCTGCCGGCTCGGGCTCGCCACCGATCCACGTGTCCGACTGCTCGCGGAGTCGCTTGTCGAGTGGCAGTGGCCGGACGGCGGCTGGAATTGCGACATGAAGGCGAGTGGCCGCCGCTCGTCGTTCAACGAGTCGCTGGTGCCGATGTGGGGGCTGCACGAGTACTGGGTGGCGACCGGCGAGACGGCGGCGCGGAACGCCGCCCGGCGCACCGCAGAGCTCTTCCTCGAGCACCGGCTCTTCCGAGCGCTCGCCACTGGCGCGCCGATCCGCGAGTCATTCGTGACGGTGCACTCGCCGCCGTTCTGGCACTACGATTTCTTCCAGGCACTCGTCGTGCTCGCCCGAATGGGGCTGGTCGGCGACCCCCGCGCGTTCGACGCCCTCGACCTGCTCGAGAAGCGGAGGCTCCCGGACGGGCGCTGGCGCGCCGGCGCCCGCTGGTGGAAGACGCCGGGCTCCACGGGCAGCAATGTCGAGGTAGTCGACTGGGGCTCCGGACCGAGCGAGTTGCTCACCCTGCACGCGCTCCGGGTGCTTCGCACCGGCGGCCGCTCCTCTGCATAGCGCCGTCGGCGGTCGGTGCGAAACGCTGCCGGACTGGACACCGAGACCCGTGCCGCCCTCGAGTCAACGCCACGTCAGCGTCAGGGGACATTCCGGAACGCTGGCGCATCGGAGCATCGTCTCGCGCCGGCCCCGAGCGCCGCTGATTCTGGCCGACGTGCTCGCCCCGTCAACCCTCTTCGCTACGCTCCGGGGGTCGGCTTCGCCTTGACTGAGCTGCGCGCGCTGGCCGTCGGGCACGCATCGGGGCAGGAGCCACCTTACGGCCCGGGACACAACACATTCTTGAGGTCTCGCCTAGGCGAGCCACGCGCTGCCAGTGGGCAGCTGCCCCGGCTAGTGTTCGTGCGGTTCGATCATCTCGCCGGGGTCGGTCGTGGTTACCGTCCGCCACGACTGCCAGGTGATGCGCAGGATGACGAGCGTGATCGCAAGCCCGACGATCGGGTCACCGATTTGCGCGCCGAGTGACACGACGATAGCGCTGGCGACGACGCCGAGCGAGACCAAGCCGTCCACGCGAGCGTGATTACCGTCCGCGATCAGGGCTGGGCTCGACAGTCGCTTGCCAGCGCGGAGGCGTACCTGCGCCGCAATCTCGTTGCCGACGAACCCGATCACTCCGGCAGCGGCCAAGACCCACAGGTGCGAGAGATGCTGCGGGTGGATCAAACGCTGGACCGTCTCGTACAGCGCCACGCAGGCTGAAGCGAAGATCACGAGCACGACCGCAAGCCCTGCGAGCTTCTCGCCCCGGACGGAGCGAAGGAAGAAGGCGATCCCGAGGGGTACCGCCGTCAGGGCGTCACCGACGTTGTGGATCAGGTCAGCGAGGAGCGCGACCGAGCCCGACAGGGTGAAGATGGCCACCTGCGCCCCAGCCGTGATTCCGAGCACAGCGAGGCTGATCGAGACTGCCTTCACGCCCTCGCGTGACCGGACTACCGACGGATCAATGAGCCCGTGCGAGTGGCCGTGACCATCATCGTGAGCGTGGCCAAGCCTACGCTCGTCGTCGCGTGCGTAGGCGTCTGCGAGTGGCTGCGACCGGTGCGGTAGCACAACGTGACGGTGTGACCCGCCGTGCGGATGGCTATGGATGCGGTGTCCATGCCGATGCAGGACGCCGACACTCGAACCGCTCATACACCGGAAACCGTAGCGAGGAGTGGGCCGCGCTCGGCTGGTTGACCCTGATCCTCGTCGGGGAACATTCCTGAAACCTCGCCCAGGCGAGAGGTCCGACGCTAGATGATTGATTCCACGGCGATGGCCGTGTTCAAGGGATTTGTTGCAGAGA
>JAHDVS010000002.1 GCA_023382435.1 Thermoleophilia bacterium | reverse complement strand
GGCTGATGACCGAGGACTCCTGGAGCCTCCCCGTCGTCGGCGAGACCTGGGACGGGACACTCAACGACATCAACGGCCTCCACGTCAGGCCCGAGCACGTCTTCGAGGCGATCGAGTCGGCCTCGGACGGCCCCGTTGCCGAGGGCAGCGTCGGCAGCGGGACCGGCATGATCTGTCACGGTTTCAAGGGCGGCATCGGCACCGCCTCCCGGCTGCTCCCGCCCGCGGAGGGGGGCTACACGGTCGGCGTGCTCGTGCAGGCAAACCACGGAGCGCGCGAACGGCTCTCGATCGAGGGCGTGCCGGTCGGGCGGGCGATCCCGCACGAGCGGATCCCGGTTGCCGGCCACTGGCTGCCGCCCGGGGGCGGGTCGATCATCATCGTCGTCGCGACCGACGCGCCGCTCTTGCCGCACCAGTGCCACCGGCTCGCGCAGCGCGCCGGGCTCGGCGTCGCGAGGCTCGGGGGCGCGGGCGAGAACGGCTCCGGCGACATCTTCATCGCCTTCTCGACCGCGAACCGGGGCCTGGTCGGCGCGGGAGCAAGATCCATCTCGATGCTCGCGAACGAGTCGATCGACCCGCTCTTTTACGCGACGATCGAGGCGACCGAGGAGGCGATCGTGAACGCGCTGCTCCAGGCCGAGACGATGGCCGGCCGGGGCGGCGTCGTTGCCCACCGGCTCGACCCGGGCCTGCTCGCCGAGCTCTTCCGCGGCCCGGGCGCGGTTTCCGCGTAAGCGTGCTCGTCGCGGGCGTCGACGTCGGGAACTCGACGACCGAGCTCGCTCTCGCCCGGGTCGAGCCGGCGCGCGAGCCCGAATGGCTGTTCGTCCTGCGCGCGCCGACGAGCGGGCCGAAGGGGTCGATGGCGTGCGCCGGGACGGTGGCGGACCTCGTGAAACGCGCGGAGCGCCGCCTCGGCGAGCGGCCTCATCTGCTGCTACTGGCCGAGCTGCACCCCGTCGAGACAGGGCTCGTCGAGCTCGGACGGATCGAGGAGCTCGATCTCGCCCGCACCGCGATCGCGCGACCCGCGAGCGCGACGCCGTCCGGGGAGGGTGTCGCAGCCGGGGTGCTTCGCTCCCTGGACGAGCTCGGCGGAGATCCGGGCGGCGGGGCGACGATCGTCGTGGTCACCGGCGAGGACTTCGAGGCGGCTGCCACACGTCTTCGAGCCGCGCGCGAGCGAGGCTGGGCGATTGCCGGCGCGATCGTCGACGCGGACGACGCCGTCCTGATCGGCAACCGCTTCGACCGGGTGCTGCCGATCGTGGACGAGGTCGCGGATGCCGCGGCGCTGCCCCTGGGCGCGCAGGCCGCCGTCGAGGTCGCTCCGCCGGGGTCCGGGATCGAGCACCTGAGCGACCCGCTCCGCCTCGCGGTGCTGCTCGGGCTCGGACCGGACGACGCCCGAGCCGCCCGCCACGCGGCGCGTGCCCTGGCGGGTCACCGCGCGGGGATCGCCGTGCGGGCACCCGCGCGGCCGCCGGTGCAGGTTGCCGGCGCCGCGCCGATCACGCTGCTCGAAACCGGCGGCCGCGAGCGGCTGTTCGATGAGCGTGCCGCTCCGCCCGCGCCGGGAACGGTCGAGGGGATCAGGGGCGCGGCCGGCGACCGGGACGGGCTGCTCGACCTGTTCTGGCGCCCGCTGCCGGCTCCGCCCGACGACCACGCGTTCTCGCTACGGCTCGCGCGCCGTCGCGCCGTCGCGCTCGCGCTGCTCGTGCGGGGCGACGCCAGCGGGCTCGTCGAGACAGTCGGGGAGCTGTGCTTGGGGGGAGCGCGGGTCGTGACGCGTGAGACGCAGGCCGCGGTGTTCGGGGCCTCGACCACTCCCGGGGCCGGCCGCGCTCCCTTCGTCGTGGACATCGGCGGCGGAACGGTCGATCTCCACTGCTCGTTCGCTCCCGGCGACGAGCGCGCTGTGTCCACCGCCGGCGCCGGCGAGCTCGTCACCCGCATCTGCGCGGCGCTTCTGGGCTGCGATCCCGCGCTCGCCGAGCGGGCGAAGCGCCATCGGTCGGTGCGGGTCGAGACGCCGTTCGCGCTCCATCACGAGGACGGGAGTCGCAGCTTCCTGGGCGAGCCCGCGCCGCCCGCCACGCTAGCCCGGCTCTGCGTCCTCGACGGGCGCGAGCTCAGGCCGCTTCGCGCGCAGCTCGCACCCGAGGTGTGGTGCGGGCTGCGCCGGGCTGCGAAGCGCGACGTGATCGCTCGAAACGTGCGTCGCGCGATCGAGGCGGCAGGCGGCGTCCCGCGCGGCGAGCTCGTGACGCTCGTGGGCGGCTCCGCCGCCGACGGCGAGGTCGTCGATGCGGTCGCGGCCGGGCTCGCCGATCTCGACGTCGCGGTCGCCCGCGGCGACGTGCTCGGGCGTCACGGGCCGCGTGCGGCCGTCGCGGTCGGGCTCGTGCTCGCGCACGCTCGAGGGAGCGGGCGCTGACCGCCGTCGTCGCCCTGCTCGCCGACCAGCGCCCGGGCGCCGCCCTTGCCGCCGGCTTCGAGGAGGAGGGGGTGCCACTCGCCGCCGAGCTGGTGGGCCGGGAAGACGCTCTCACGCTCGCACGCGAGGCCGCCCGTCGCTCCGCGCTCGGCCTCGGGATCGGCGGCAACGCCGAGTGGCTCGTGCTCGTGCTTTCCGCCTCACCGGGCCGCCCGTACCTCGAGTTCGCGGTCGCGCAGGCCCGCGCGTTCGGCCATGCGGCGGCGCGAGTGGCGGCCCGGCGGCCGCTCGCGTTCTAGGGATTACGCGGCTTCGGTCTTTGCGTGGCCGGCTTGCCGCAACTCGGTGATTCGGATGATCTCGTCCCAGCGGCCCTTGCCGAATCTGCCTGCGCCGTCGCGCCCCCTGAGCGCAAGCGAGCGGATCTCCGCCTCGAGGGCGGTGTCACGCGTCCCGTACGCCGCCTCGGTGAGCAGGCGCGCGGCGCTCTTCCCGTGCCCCGCGTCGAACTCGCGCCGGGCCTCCTCGAGGAGCTGGGTCACGTCCATTGCGGTGTCCTCCTTTGTGCGGGATTGATCGTACTATAGAGCAACAGTTCCGAGAAATCTACTATCTGAAAGCATAGCTTCATATCACAATCCGCTACGGTGTTCGGGTGCGCTCGACCGGGATCCACCACGTCGACCTCGTCGTCTCCGACCTGGAGCGGTCGCTCGACTTCTACCGCGAGCTGCTCGTGCCGCTCGGCTGGCACGGGGTCTCGCACGCCCCGGGCGAGCGGGGGGAGACGATCCACTACCTCTACGGCCCCGGCTCGACAATCGGTCTGCGCCAGGCCCCGGAACCGGCGGCGGGCCTCCCGGTCGACCGCTACCGGATCGGCCTGCACCACCTCTGCCTCGAGGCGGCCTCCAGGGAGGCGCTCGAGGCGGCGGCCGAGCGGTTGCGCAGGCTTGGCGCCACGATCACCGACGGGCCCCGGGAGTTCCCCGAATACCGCTCCGGCTACCACGCGGTGTTCTTCCTCGACCCGGACGGGCTCAAGCTCGAGCTCGTCTGGACCCCGCCCGGTACGTACGACTACCAGCGCGCCCCGTAGGGGCCGGCTCTCCTCAGTACTCGGTCGCCTCGAAGAACCAGCGGGCGATGTCGAGCTGCGGCAGCGCGCGGCCGCCCATCCAGAGGCTCATGATCTTCGAGTCGCGCCAGTGCTTCTCGACGTCCGACTCGCGCGCGTAGCCGTACGAGCCCATCAGGTCCATCACCTGGTTCACGACCTTCGTGAGCTGATCCGAGACGAACAGCTTCGTGACACGCGTGCGGGCCAGCATCTCCGGGGTGTCCCTGCGCCCGTAGACGTCCGGCCGGTCGAGCATGCGCGCCTTCAGGTACGTCTCGGCCCGGCTGACCTCGATCGAGGTGACGATGTCCGCGAGCGTGGCGGCCGTGATCGAGTGCTCCTTCAGCGGCTTGCCGGCGACGATCCGCGTGTCGCACCAGTCCTTGACGAGCTCGTAGAGGTTCTTCATCACGCCGATGCTCTGGGCGGCGGTGCCGACGTTGCCGGACGTGACCATCGCGCGGGCTCGGGCGGCGTCCTTGCCGGGCCCGTGCGCTCGGAACTCGACCGGGACGCGGGCGTTCTCGAACCAGATGTCGCCGTTCGCGTCGCCGTTCATGCCGGCCTTGCGGTAGGGCTTGCTCTGCGTCACCCCGGGAGTGTCGGCGGGTACGTAGATGATCGCGACGCCGTCGTCGCCCGCGTTCGGGTCGGTCGTGCAGAGCGTGCAGAACACGTCGCCGACCCCGCCCGAGTTCGTCGGCCACAGCTTGTGGCCGTTCACGACCCATTCGTCCCCGTCGAGCGTGGCGCGGGTGCGGATGAAGCGCCCGTGGGTGCCGTCGACGTTCTCGATGTCGGAGCCCGAGTGCGGCTCCGTCAGGGCGACGCAACCGACGTACCAGCGCTCCTTGTCCAGGAACTTGGGCGTGAAGTGCTCCATGATGTGCGGGTTGTCCTCGGGCGGGAACACCGCTGACATTGCCCAGATCGAGCAGCTCGCCGCCGTCGCCAGGCCGGAGTCCGCACGCGACATCTCCTCGAGCAGGAGGCAGGACGTCACGCCGTCGATGCCGAGCCCGCCGTACTGCTCGGGCCAGCAGGCCTGCTGGTAGCCGAGGTCGCAGCACAGCGACTTGAGGAGCGGCTTCACGAGCTCGTGCGCCTCCCAGTCCTCGTCGATCTGCTGGCGGACGGGGATCACCTCGCGGTCGGCCCAGCCGCGAACCGCCTCCACGAGGTCCCAGGCCTCGTCCGGTACCCATTCCCTGGGGAGCGAGAAGCTGTCGACGCCGGGCATCGCTGCCGAGTCTATCCGAACGAACGGCCTCGCTCAGCCTCTGTGCCAGCCCCTGCGCCAGGCGAAGAACGCGACGGGGATCAGGAGCAGGAAGACAGCGCCGGCGCCGATCAGCATCGGGCGGGCGCTCCCGCCGCCTTTCTTCTCGAACACGACGATGGAGCCGGCCGCGAAGGCGGTGTCGCCTCCGAAGGCCGGGCCGCACCGCACGCACGTGACGATCGTCTCGTAGAGCCCCTCCTCGACGTCCGGCACGTCGAATGGGAGCGTTGCACGGCCCTGCCCGTCGATCGTGATCACGCCGATCGGGACGGCCCCGGAGCGGTCCTCGGGCAGGACGTCGGCGGTGACGCCGAGCCGGACTAGCGCCACCTCGGCGCCCTCGAGCTCGGGTCGGAGCACGCGGTCGGCGCGGGCGGTGACGGTGTCGCCGACCTTCGCTCCGATCGGGTCGAACACGAGCCAGAGCGGGGCGCGGAGGCAGCGCCCGAGGTCGTCCTGCGGCTCCGTGTTCGCGAAGCGCTCGTAGGGGCACACCCCCGGGACGAGGAAGACCTCGTTCGGGCGACCCTCGATCCCCACGGCGACGTCCGGGTCGACGCCCTCGAGCACGACCACGCTCGCGCTCGCGCCGTCAAGCTCGCCGGTCCCGAGCGACTCGCCGAGGCGAACGGTGCCGCGCGGAGCCGGGGTGGCCGGATACGCCACGCCCGTGTAGCCCTTGCCGTCGAACACGAGCGGCCGGAGGAGGCAGTCCCAGCGAGCCTGCCCCTCGTAGCCGCTGCAGCGACCTCCGAGGACGAAGAGCGAGCCGGACCGGCCCTCGACCGCCACGGCTACGGCGGGGTCGATGTCGCCGGCCCTCAGGACGTTGGGCTCGTCGCGCTTGCGCTTGCAGCCGTCCTCGGAGTCGGGCTCGTCGATCGAGCCCTCGCCGAGCCGGTCGCCCGGCGGGATCGACACGGACGCCGGGATCTCCTCCGACGCGTAGACGACGCCCGCGTAGCTGAGGAACGAGATGGTCGGGCAGCGCTGCTGGGCGCGCGCGTCGGCGCCCAGGACGAGCGCGACCGCCGCGGCCAGCAGGGTGCAGAGGAGAGAGGAGGCCGACGATCGCACGAGCCCCCGATCATACGGAGTTGCCCCCGCCTTCAGCGGGCTCCCCGACGTGCCAGCTCCTGCTCCCGCGTCTCGCCGGGCAGCGGCACGCCCTCCGGCCGGCGCTCCCCGTAGCTCACGAGGCAGGGTCCACCGGCGCCGTCCCGCTCTTCCTCCGACCGTCACTAGCCGGCCGGTGTGGGGCAGGTCTTGGGCCGGGGTCAGGTTGTGCCACTCGACAGTGACGTGCATACCCTCTTCCGCCAGCTCGCGCCTGGGCGCCTATGCTCCGCTCGGGAGGCCGCGTCTCTTTTCCCCCTCGAGAGGGGCACGGCTCCATCAGATGCCTGTGCTATTCGACAGCGACGTGCATATCCTCTTCCGCCAGATCGCCCCTGGGCGCCTATGCTCCACTCGGGACGTCGGGTCTCTCCTCCTCGAGGGGCACGGCTCCATCGGATGAACCGCGTGCGGGCCGGCTCGCTTCGACCATGCTTGTGACTGACATCGACAAGCCCCTGTGGGGGCGTTCGATCGAGCCAGCTCGCTTCGCGGCGGGCTTCCAGCTCGTCCTCGACGTGGCGGAGCCGTGGGGCGGCGGGCGAATACAGGGGCGCGTCGAGTCGCGCAAGGCCCACCAAAGGGGCCGCTACTTCGTCTCGGTCACCTGCTCCGCCGCCTGGCTCGACTGCGCCCCGCCGCCGAAACGGCAGACAGGCGTGTCCGCCGGAACGGTGGGGTCGAACCTGCTGATGCACGGAATCGGCATTCGGATCTGGCTCGACGAGCAGCTGTGGGAAGCCCGAGCTGACCTCGGTGAGGTGTCGGGCGACAACTGGCTTCCCTTTGCCTTCGACCTTCCTGCGGAGCTCCCACGCGCTTTCGAAGGGGCCTACGTCTCCTTCCGCTGGCGAATCGCCGCTCGACGTCGGCGCGCAGTCGGGCGCGCGGAGACGTCCTGCCCGCTGATCCTCCGGGAGGATCGCCCGCTCCCGACGGTCAGGGTCGAGACGAACCCGGTCGGCACCTGGAGGGTGAGCGGCACGCGAAGCGACGCCGAGCACGACACCGTGGCCGGCCACTGCTCGGTGAGGTACGAGGATCGCACCGAGAAGAGCTGACCCGTCCCAGAGCCGGCATTCACCCCCTTGTGCGGCCGGACCCTCCGGGACGGGGGCGCGCTCGACGCGCCGGAGCTCCTGCTCCTCATCGGCGGCTAGCTCTTACAGCTAGACCGCCGGCAGATCGAGCACGCCCTCGACGAGATCGCCCACTAAGTGGGCGATCTCGTCCTCAGGGATCCACTCCGCCAACACTGGCGACACGCTCCTAGGCGTCCTCGTGGACGAACTTCCCGACCGCCTCGTACCGTTCCTTCGAGCGCCAGCGATAGAGGATGGCGAGCAGGCAGCCGCCGAGGAAGATGCCGAGCGAGTAGTAGGGGACGGCCTTGGTCCAGCCCTTGTACTCGCCCGTGGTAAGGAAGGCGCGGTTCTTGTACATGAGGTAGACGGCGAAGGCAATCGCACCGGCGCCGATGATCGGTGCCACGAAGGTCTTGAACCAGTGGAAGCCCTCCCTGTTCTCGGGTCGCAGGAAGTGGATGATGACCGCGATGTTGACGAGGGACATGAGCGGGAAGAGGAGCATGTTCCCCTGGAAAGGCATCCAGGTGGCGATCTCGACGAGGGAGACGAGGGGATCGCTCCGCTCGATGCCGAGCGTCTGCTGGAAGCCGGTGCCGGCCGCGCCCGTCGCGAACAGGGCCGTGACCATGATCGTGAAGAGGAAGACGACGATCGTCGCCATGAAGGGGCTCTTGTGCGTCGCGTGCGTTCGTCCCAGGATCCGCGGCAGGATGCTCTCGCGGCCCATGGCGAACAGGTAGCGGTTGGCCGTGTTCCAGAAAGCGAGCGTGACGGCAAAGCCGCTGGTGATGATCAGCACCCGGAAGATGTTCGTCACCCCGACGCCGGCGAAGTCCTGGACCACCGGGTAGAAGATGCTCGAGAAGTCGCCATTCGGGTAGCCCGCGTTCACGGGCCCGTTCTCGGGGTCGATCCCGTACTGCGCGGCCACCGCCCACAGCGACCTGTCGCCACCGTAGGAGGTGATGAGCATCCAGGAGACGAACGTGTAGAGGATGCCGAGGCCGATCGCGGAGATGTAGATGGCGTACGCCATCATCTTCTTCGGGTTGCGGGCCTCCTCCGCGTAGTTCGGCGCCATCTCGAAGCCGACCCACGACCACATCGCGGCGAAGAAGCCGATGCCGGCCGCGGCGCCGCCGACGCTCTTGAAGACCTCATCCGCACCGGCCACGCCTTCGCCGCCGCTGAAGAGGCCGGCCGGGTTGAGGGCCTCCCACATGATGCCGTCCGGGCCGCCCCTCACGACCACGGCGAACGCGAAGATGAGGAGGACGAGCAGCTCGCCAACGAGGGCGAAGCCGAGGAGCTTCGCCACGAACTCGATGTGGAAGTAGGTGACGGCGAGCGTGAGGAGGAGGAAGAGGAAGGCGTAGATGCGCCAATCCATGTCGAAGCCGCCGCTCATGTGTTCGATGTTCACCTGGGCGAAGTACGCCGTGATGCCGTTCACGCCGACCGCAAAGAGCATGTACGCTGCAGCGATCGCCACTGCGGAGCCGAGGCCGACGACCCGTCCGAAGCCGTAGGACATGTAGGAGTAGATGCCGCCGGCCGTCGTGACCCGCCGTGCCATCTCGACGTAGCCGACCGAGAAGAAGGCGAAGCCGAGCATGGCGAGCCAGAAGGCCGCCGGGGCGCTGATCCCGATCCCGCGGATGGAGAGCGGGCCGTTGAACATCATTGCTGCGATCGGAGCAGAGCCCGTGACGATGCAGAACAGGATCTGCGGAAGCCCGAGTGCGTTCCGCGCCAGCTCATGGGATGCCACGATCTTCTGGACGCCTGTTGGGCTGGTGCCACTCGCTTCCATACGACCCCCCTTCCGCGGCCTCCGGCGTGGCCCTACTGACCATCGCGCAGCGGTTCCGCGTCTTTCGGACGACGTGAGGTCTGCAGCGTAAACTCGGAAACGGGCCTTTGCAAGGGGTCGCCCTGACGGATTGTGGATAATCGCGGCGCATGGGGGATCTCGACGGCATCCGCGCCCTCGTCACGGGAGGTACTTCCGGCATCGGGGCCGCCATCGTCGCGCGGCTCCGCGTCGGCGCCGCCGCTGTCGCCTTTACCGGCCGGGACGCCCAGCGCGGCGAGGAAGTCGCCCGCCGCACCGGCTCCTCGTTCGTTCGCGCCGACTTGCGCGATCCGGACGCGGTCGGCGGGTCGGTGCGGGAGGCGGTCGCCGTCCTCGGTGGCCTCGACGCGCTCGTCCTCAACGCCGGCGTGCTCCACGAGGCGCCGCTGTCCGAGACGACCGACTGGCTGGCTTCCGACGAGTCCTCCCACATGACCGGCGCCACGCTTCGCATCGACGGCGCCGCCGGCGCCGCCATGCGGGCCGACACCCGGTGGGCGTGACCGCGGCCGGTCTGCTGGCCGGACGGCACGCCCTCGTCACGGGGGCGGCACGCGGGATTGGTCTCGCAACCGCCCGGCGCTTCCTCGAGGAGGGTGCGAACGTCGTGCTCTGCGATGCGCTCGCGGCCGACGTCGAGGCCGCGGCGGCGGAGCTGGGGGCGGTGGCGGTGCCGTTCGATGTCGCCGACGAGCACGCGGTCGAGGCCGGGGTCGCCGAGGCCGAGCGGCTGCTCGGCGGCCTCGACGTGCTCGTCGCGAACGCGGGGATCCTTCGCCAGGGGCCCCTGCTCGACCAGCCGCTCGCCGAGGTCCGCGAGACGCTCGATGTGAACCTGCTCGGCGTCCTCAACTGCTTCCGGGCCGCGGGAAGCCGGTTCCGCGACCGGGGCGCGGGCGTGCTGCTCGCGACCGCGTCGCAGGCCGGGCTGCACGGCTATCCGGGCCTCGGTGCCTACTGCGCCTCGAAGTTCGGGGTGATCGCGCTCGTGGAGACGCTGGCCAAGGAGCTCGGCCCGTACGGCGTTCGCGTCAACGCGGTCGCGCCCGGACTGATCGAGACGGCGATGCACCGGGCGCACATGGCGGGCATCGCCGAGCGTGCCGGACGCGACGCCGAGGACGTGCGCCGCCGCCTCGTCGCTGGCGTTCCGCTCGGGCGCCCCGGCGAGCCGGCCGAGGTCGCCGACGCCTTCGTGTACCTCGCCTCCGGACTCGCGTCCTACGTCTCGGGGGCCACGATCCACATCGAGGGAGGGGAGTGCACGTGAGCGGGCGCCTTGCGGGCCGGGTCGCGCTCGTCACCGGGGCAGCCAGCGGCAACGGCCGCGCGATCGCGCTGCGCCTCGCCCGGGAGGGAGCGGCCGTTCTCTGCGCGGACCTGCAGGTGGCTCCGCTGGCCGGGGGCTACGACGAGGGGCCGCCCACTCACGAGCTGATCCTCCGCGAAGGTGGCCGGGCCGCCTTCCGGCTCTGCGACGTCACCGACGGCGACCAGGTGCAAGCGGCGGTCGAGGCTGCGGTCGAGCTCGGCGGCGGGCTCGACATCGCCGTGGCGAACGCGGGCGCCTCGCCGCGCTCCCACGACCTCGTCGACGAGCCCTGGGACCAGTACGAGCTGGTCGTCCGCGTCAACCAGCACGGCGTCTGGTGGACGTGCCGGGAGTCGGTGCGCAGGATGGTCGAGCTCGGCCGCGGCGGACGCGTGATCGCGATCGCCTCCGCGGCCGGCCTTGTCGGCACCCCCACCGGCGTCGACTACAACACGTCCAAGGGGGCGGTCGTTCAGCTCGTGCGCACGCTCGCCGGCCAGGTCGGCCGGCATGGGATCACCGTCAACGCGGTCTGCCCCGGCTACGTGCGCACGGCCATGACCCGCCTGATCTGGGACGACGCCGACCGGCTCGAGCGGGTGCGGGCGACGACGCCGCTGCCGCGCCTCGGCGAGCCCGAGGACGTCGCCGGCGCCTGCTTCTGGCTCGCCTCCGACGACGCCGCCTGGGTGACGGGGGTCGCGCTTCCCGTCGACGGCGGCCTGACCGCAACCCGGTGACGAGCGCCCGCGACCACATCCCGCTCGGCCCCCGGCCGGAGCTCCCGCTCGCCGAGCGCGTCGAGGCGCTCGAGCGGGCTTTCTCCGGGCGGCTCGGCTACCACGCGCTGCACCTCGAGAGCGGCGAGGAGCTCTCGCTGCGCGCCGACGAGCTCTTCCCGACCGCGTCCGTGATCAAGGTCGCGCTCGTGTGCTGCCTGCTCGATCTCGTCGCGTCCGGCGAGGCGTCGCTCGCGGAGACGGCCACGCTGCCGCCGCCGGAGGCGCGCGTCGTCGGCGGCGGGATCCTCAAGCAGCTCGAGCTCGAGCGCATCTCGCTGCGCGACGCGGTCGAGCTGGCGATCGTGCTCTCCGACAACGTCGCGACCAACGTCGTCCTCGACCGCTGCGGCGGCCACGAGCGCGTCAACGCCTATCTCGACCGGGTCGGGCTCGGGCGCACGCGACTGCTCGGCCCGGTCGACTTCTCCCGGATCGGCCCGGGTCTCGAGGGGGGCATCGGCGTCTCGACGCCGCGGGAGCAGTCGCGCCTCCTCGCCGCGCTCGCCCGCGGCGAGCTCTTGACGCCCGACCTGTGCGCGCACCTGCTCGGCGTGCTCGGCCGCCAGCACTACCTCGATCAGATGCCCCGCTGGCTCGGCTGGAACACGTACGCGCAGTACCACGGCCGTGACTGGCCGCTCTGGGTCGGGAACAAGACCGGAGAGCTCGACGGCATCCGCGCCGACGCCGGCCTCGTGCGATCCGAGCGGGGCACCGTGGCACTCGCGATCTTCGCCGACGGCTCGAGCGACCTCCGTGAGACCGTGGACGCCGAAGGCTCCCTTGCCGTCGCCGAGTGCTCCGCGGCGATCTGCGCGTGCCTTCTCGGGCTCGACGTGTAGGATCCGGCTTTGCCCCGCTCCTTGACCGCGGGCGCGCGGTTCCGTAGTTTTCCGAAGCGAGAGTGCTCGACTCCCCGATGCCGGCGGCGAACGGGCCGGTGAGGCTTTCGGAAGGACAGGAACGTGCTCAGACCTCTCCCGGAAAGGAGATGAGGATGCGCAAGATCGTCGTTGGGTTCGATGGCTCCGACCACGGGCGCCGCGCTCTCGAGCGCGCGGCGGTAGTAGCGTCGGAAGGTGCTGAGCTGTACGTCGTCGCCGCCGCGAGGATCTCGTCGTTTCTGATGCGCGACCCGGCCGGCGGCGTGGCCGCGATCGAACCCGCCGAGGCGGAGGCGCGCGCGTCGAATCTCGAGGAGGCCCGCACGCTGCTGGCCGGCAAGGGCGTCACGAACGTGCACCTGGTCGAGGGCCGGGGCAACCCCGCCGACATCCTCGTTCAGCAGGCCTCGGACGTCGGCGCCGACCTGATCGTCGTCGGCTCGCGCGGCCAGGGCTTCGCGGGCCGGCTGCTGCTCGGCTCCGTGTCCACGAACGTGGTTCACCACGCCGAGTGCGACGTGCTCATCGTCCGGTAACGCGGGCGCGGGAACGTCACTGATCGTCGAGGCGAACGGCGTCGACCTGTGGGTCGGGCCGACTCCGTGCGCGACTTCCTGGTTGCCGTCAACCTGCGGTGCTTCTCGCCGCGGATCTGGAACGACGGCACCATGGACGGCTCGCTCGCCGGGGCGGCGGCGAGTTCTCCCGAGAGCTCGCGGGTCTGATCGCGGGAGCCCAGCTCGTCGTGATCCCCGGCGCGGAGCGCCAGCCGTTCCAGGAGCTGCCGGAGGAGTACAACCGCTCGAGGATTTCTGGGCGACCGTCGGCTGACCGCGCCTACTCCTCCGTGTCGAGCGCCTCCGCGAGCAGCCCCGCCGCGTACGCGCGCCAGACGAGGTCGGCGTCCCCGACCAGCGCCCGGACGACCTCGGTGACGTGGGGAAGCCCCGAGCAGCGGCGCGTGAGGCGGCCGAGGCCCGTCAGCAGCTCCGAGCGGCGTTCGGACGAGTCGAGGTCTGCGGCCAGGGCGCCGACCGCGCGGCCGCCCAGATCGAGGCCGCGGGCGGGGTCGCCGCCGGCCGCGAGCAAGAGCAGTGCCCGGCGGGCCGACGCGCGGCGATCGGCGACGGCCACGTCGATCTCCTGCCCGGCGTAGAAGGCCAGAGCGACCACGGCGGTCGCAAGCTCCTCCTCGTCCCCCTCGGCGAGCCTCCGCTCGAGTCGCTCGAGCCAGTCGTCGATCATGCCGGCCTGGGCCGTCGTAGGACGATCGCGCGGCCGAGGAAGTGGCCCTCGAGCCCGGCCAGGTGGCGGTCGACGCTCTCGAGCACCGACTCCGGATCCCGTGTGCGCAGCGCCGAGACGGTGTCGAGCTGGGAGCGGATCGCGGCCTCGATGTCGCCGTAGCCGACCGGGAACGCGCTGCGAGCGGCGGCGAGGTCGCGGAACACGAGCGCGAGGAAGCTCTCGAGCTGCAGGTTGCGCGAGAGCGCAGCCATCCGCAGGTGGAAACGGATGTCGAGCTCGACGAAGTCCGCCGGGCGCTCGCGCACGTCCTCGAGCTGGCGGGCCAGCGCTTCGAGCTCGTCGAGGTCGCCGGCTCCGGCCTGCTCGGCGGCGAGGAGGGCGCAGGTGGTCTCGATCGTCCGCCGCGCCTCGAGGAGCTGGCGGATCTCCTCGCGGCGCAGCGCGGTGCGCTCCGTGAGCAACGCCGTCGGAATCGTGAGCGAGCGGACGAAGACGCCGCCGCGGTTGCCGCGACGCACCTCGACGATGCCGGCCCGCCGCAGCTGGTCGATCGCCTCCCGCACGACCGGTCGACTGACGCCGAAGCGAGCCGCCAGCTCCGAGTCCCGCGGCAGCCGTGTCCCGGGGGCGGCCGCTCCCGCGCGGATCCCGTCGACGAGCGCCCGTACGACCGCGTCGGAGGCGCGGGGAAGCACGAGGTCGGGGAAGCCGCCCGGCTCGGCCGCCGGCTGCTTCTGGATGACAAGCGCGTCCGTCACGAGGTAAGGTACAAAAACCTGATCTATTGACAGTGTAGGGATGTGGTGGCGAACGAAGGGATTCTGACTCCCGAGGCACCCGCCTCGCCGGAGCTCGAGACGCTCCGGCGCATCGAGCGGCGCGTGCTCTGGCTCGCAACCCGGATCATCGACCACGCGAACCGGGAGCGGCCGAAGGCCGACGGGCTGAAGGTCGGCGGGCACCAGGCCTCGTCGGCGTCGATGGTCTCGCTGATGACCGCGCTCTACCTGCACGACCTGCGGGCGGAGGATCTCGTCTCGGTCAAGCCGCATGCCTCTCCGGTGCTGCACGCGATCGAGTACCTGCTCGGCCGCCTCGAGCGGCGCTACCTGACCACGCTGCGCGAGCTCGGGGGGCTCCAGCCCTATCCGAGCCGCAGCAAGGACCCGTTCCCGGTCGACTACTCCACCGGCTCGGTCGGCGTCGGGTCGGCGGCGCCTCTGTTCGGCGCGCTCGCCGACCGCTACGTCGGCGCGCATTTCGGCAGCGCGACGGGGGGGCGGTTCATCTCCCTGCTCGGGGACGCCGAGCTCGACGAGGGCAACCTCTGGGAGGCGGTACTCGAGCCGCAGACCCGCGGGCTCGGCAACGCGCTCTGGCTCGTCGACCTCAACCGCCAGAGTCTCGACCGGGTCGTTCCGGTGATCAAGGCCGGCGCGCTCGAGCACCAGTTCGAGGCGGCCGGATGGCAAGTGCTCGAGCTGAAATACGGGCGGCGGCTGCGCGAGGCCTTCGCCCGGGACGGCGGCGAGCTCCTGCGCCGTCGCATCGACGAGATGCCGAACCAGCTCTACCAGAGCCTCTTCGGCGCGAGCGAGGAGGTCGTCGTCGAGGCGCTCCTCGGTGACCTGCCGGCGACCGAGCGTCGACGGCTGGGCGACCTGCTCGCCGGCTACCGGGGGGAGGCCGGCTCGCTGATCCAGGACCTCGGCGGCCACGATCTCGCCGACATTCTCGACGCGCTCGCTTCGGCTCGCGCACGGGCGGACCGCCCGACGATCGTGTTCGCCTACACGATCAAGGGCTACCGGCTGCCGATCGCCGGGCGGCCGCTGAACCATTCGATGCTCCTCAACGGCGAGCAGATCGACGGGCTGCGCGGGGAGCTCGGTCTGACGCCCGAGACGGAGTGGGAGGCCTTCCCACCGGAGAGCCCGGAGGGGCGGGCATGCCACGAGGCGCGCGCACGGCTCGAGCGGACGCCCCGGCCCTCGCCGGCACGGGTCGTGGTTCCCGCGAGCCTGTCCGCTCGCGACCCCGAGGTGGCGGTGACGCAGGAGGTGGTCGGCCGCGTCCTGCTCGACCTCTCGCGGATCGAGGGCCTGGCCGAGCGGGTCGTGACGGTCTCCCCCGACGTGTCCGTGTCGACGAACCTCGGCGGCTGGATCAACAAGGTCGGGGTGTTCGGAGCGGAGGAGGAGCCCGCCTACGAGGGGGCGGAGGCGTCCCCGCTCGCCTGGCGCGTGACCCCGCGCGGGCGCCACATCGAGCTCGGGATCTCGGAGATGAACCTGTTCCTCGCGCTCGGCCAGCTCGGGCTGACCCGCGAGTACCAGCGCGAGCAGCTGTTCCCGATCGGTGCGCTCTACGACCCGTTCGTGGCGCGCGGGCTCGACGCCCTCATCTACGGCCTCTACTCGGGAAGCCGCTTCGTCGTGCTCGGCACCCCGTCCGGGATCTCGCTCTCCCGCGAGGGTGGCGCGCACCAGTCCACGATCACCCCGTCGATCGGCCTCGAGCTTCCCGGGCTCGCGTACGCCGAGCCGACGTACGCGCGCGAGACGGAGTGGCTGCTGCTCGACGGGCTGCGCCGCCTCCAGGAGCCGGACGGCGAGTCGCTCTATCTGCGTCTGACCACGAAGCCGGTCGCGCAGGGGCCGTTCGCCGACCTGTGCGCCCGGCGGGGCGACGAAGCGGTGCGGGCCGACGTGCTCGCCGGGGCGTACTGGCTGCGGGAGGTCGAGCCCGGCCCGGACACGGTCGTCCTCGCCACCTGCGGCGCCATGACTCCCGAGGTGCTCGTCGCGGCCGAGCTGCTCGAGGCGGAGGAGGGGGTGGCGGCCGGCGTGCTCTGCCTCTCTTCGCCCGACCGGATCTATCGCGACTGGCGCGCGCGCCGCCTGACCCACCTGGATGATCTATCCGCCAGTCGCGAGCTCTCTCAGCTCGAGCGGATCGTGCCCCCCGCGCTCCGGACGCTCCCGATCGTGACCGTCCACGACGGTGCGTCGCACGCGCTCGCCTTCCTCGGCGGCTGCCTCGGGACCCGCGTCGTCCCGCTCGGGGTCGACTGCTTCGGCCAGGCAGGCGACCTGGCGTCCGTCTACGAGGCTCACGACCTCTCGCCGGGCGCGATCGCGACCGCTGCCCTCGTCGCGCTCGAGCCCTAGCGCGGCCTCTGATCACGTTCGATCGGAAACCGCTGGCCGGGATCGGTCGCGACGACACCTCCCTGCGTTTCCAGTCAACGTTGTGAGGCGCGGCCCCAGGCGGGCGCCGTTGCCGCGAGCCGGGCGCGGTGGAGGCTCAGCGCAAGCAGCGGCAGCAGGACGAGCACGGTCACGGCGGCGACGGTCGTGTAGACGGCGAACGAAACGCCGTAGCCGCCCGTCGCACCGACCAGGAAGCCGCCCAGGTAGCTCGAGGTGATCCCGCCGCCCATGGCCGCCGCGGCTGCGAGCCCGGAGGCCGTCGCGGCCGCGGCGGTACCGACGATCGCGGGCGGCAGCGCGTACAGCGGGCCGAGCCCGCCGGAGATGCCGAGCGCCGACATCGCGGCGACCACGCTCACGGTCGCGTGCGAGACGCCCTCCGAGCGGATCAGGGCCGCCAGCATGAGTGGAAGCGCCAGCGCGGCGGTCGCCACCCCGAGCGGCCTGCGCGTCCGGTCGGCGAGCCAGCCGATGCCGAACGTCGCGGGAATCCCGACGATCGTCATCAGCATCGACGTCGTGCTGATCTGGGCGGTGGAGAGCCCGAGCGTCTCGTCCAGATAGGGCGGGATCCAGGTGAACACTCCGTAGGCGACGAACAGGGCCGCGAACAGGCTGCCGCAGAGCAGGAGGAACGTCCGGTTCGCGAGCACGGTGACGGCGCCCGGCGCGCGGTCGGCCGTTGCCGGGGCCCGCCCGCCCGCGGTTCCCATCAGCATCCGTGCCAGGACGGCGCCCACGAGGTTGGCGGCGGCGAAGGCGAAGAAGGGCCACCGCCAGCCGAGGCCGTCCTCGAGGAGCGGGGTCGCGAAGAACGCGATCGTGCCCCCGACCGACAGGCCCGAGAGGAAGACACCGACGCCGATGTTCGCTTGCCTGGGCGGCAGCACCGTTGTCGTGAGCGTCACCCCCGGCGCGTAGATCAGTCCCCCGGCGAAGCCGACGGCGGCGCGGCAGACGAGGAAAGCGGGCAGGCTCGTCGTGAGCGCGAACCCGGCTGACGCGACCGCGCAGAGGAGGAGCCCTGCCGTGATCGTGGCCGCCGGTCCGAAGCGGGCGGCGAGCCTGCCGGAGAGCACGCTGCCGACCAGGAAGCCTGCCAGGCAGACGCTCATCAGCGATCCCGCCTCGGCGTGGGTGAGGCCGAGGTCGTCCACGAACACCGTGATCAGCGGCGGCACCGCGAAGATCGCCATGTACGAGAGTCCGACGGCGAGCGCCGTCCCGGATACCGCGACCCAGGGGCTCCGTGCGTGCATGAGCTGATTCAACTGTTTCAGCACCCGCTCTGCCAGGTCACTACACTCGCCGCGTGCCCCACCGGATAGCACTCCTGCCCGGCGACGGCGTCGGCATCGAGGTCACAGCCGAGGCGCGGAAAGCTGTCGACGCCGTCGGCGTCGACGTCGACTGGACCGAGCTGGACTGGGGTTCCGACCACTACCACCGGCACGGGCAGATGATGCCGGAGAACGCGCTCGACGTCGCGCGGAACCACGACGCGATCCTGATGGGCGCGATCGGGCACCCGTCGGTTCCCGACGACGTGGCGCTGTGGGGCTCGATCCTGCGGATTCGCCAGCAGCTCGATCTGTGGGCGAACATCAGGCCGTCGCGCCTGCTTGCGGGCGTGCCGTGTCCGCTGGCCGGCCGCGGGCCCGAGGACATCGACATGCTGTTCGTGCGCGAGAACTCCGAGGGCGAGTACTCCGGAGTCGGTGGGCGCGCCCACGAGGGGCTCGACGAGGAGATCGCGATCGAGACGAGCGTGTTCACCCGGAAGGGCATCGAGCGGGTCCTGCGCTACGCGTTCGAGCTCGCGGAGCGTCGTCGGGGCGTTGTCACGAGCGCCACCAAGTCGAACGTCGTGCGCTACGCCTACACGCTCTGGGACGAGATCGCCGCGGAGACCGCGGCCCGGTACCCGGGCGTCCGCTACGAGCGCGTGATCGTGGACGCGCTCTGCGCCCGCATGGTGCGCAACCCGGAGAGCCTCGACGTCGTCGTCGCCTCCAACCTGTTCGGGGACATCCTCACCGACCTTGCAGCGGCAATCCAGGGCGGCATGGGGATGGCGGCGAGCGCGAACGTCGCGCCTGGCGCCGACGTGCCGGGCCTGTTCGAGCCGGTGCACGGATCGGCCCCGGACATCGCCGGGCAGGGGATCGCCAACCCCGTCGGCGCGATCTGGAGCGCGGCGCTCATGCTCGAGCATCTCGGCGAGCGAGAGGGGGCGCAGCGGATCATGCGCGCCCTCGAGGATGTCTGTCGCGACGGCCCGCGCACCCGCGACATCGGTGGCACCGCCGCGACGGCCGCTGTCGGCGACGCGGTCGTCGCCAGGCTCGCCTGACAGCGGGCTCAGCTCAGCCTCGGGCTCGCTCGAGGAGGGCGCGCAGCTCGGGCTCGGTCGGCATCGCGTCCGCGCAGAGCAGGCGCGATGCGACGAGCGCTCCCGCCGCGTTGGCGAGCTCGACCGCCGAGAACGCGCCGAGGCCCGAGAGCAGGGCGTGGCAGAGCGCTCCGCCGAACGCGTCGCCGGCGCCGAGCCCGCAGACGACCTCGACCGGGAGCGGCGCCAGTACGCGCCGCTCCCCGGGGGTGGCGACGAGAACGCCCTCGCTGCCGAGCTTCACGATCGCGCTCTCGATCCCCCGGGCGAGCAGGGCGGAGGCAGCCATGTCCGCGTCCGCCTCTCCGACCGCGACCCTGCACTCCTCCCGGTTGCCGACCGCGATCGTCGCCAGGTCGACGGAGCCGCCGATCTCCCGGGTGGCCGCTCGCTCGCTCGCCCAGAACGAGGGCCGGTAGTCGAGGTCGAGGATCGTGTGGCGCCGGCGGCCACGCAGCTCGAGGAGCCCGCGCGTGGTGCCGCGAGATGGCTCGGCGGCGAGCGCACCCCCGCTGACCCAGAGGATCGGCACGGACCCGGCCAGGCCCGGATCGACATCGCCGGGCAGGATCGTCGAGTCGGGTGCCGCGGGCTCGCGGTAGAAGACGATCTGCGGGTCGGCGGGCGGGTCGAGCGCCGCGAGGACAACGGGCGTGCGCAGCGTGGGATGGGTGCCCACGAACCGGGTGTCGACACCGAACTCGGCCGAGAGCGCGTGGCGCACGTACGCGCCGAGCGCGTCGTCGCCCACTTTCGTGAGGACCGCGGCGCGCCGGCCGAGGCGCGCGGCTGCGACGGCGACGTTCGTGGGGCTGCCGCCGACGGACTTCTGGAATCGGCGCGCCTCGATGAACGTCGCCCCGGGCTCCTCGGCGTAGAGGTCGACGCCGATGCGCCCGACGGTCAGGATCTCGATGCCGTCCCCGGTGGCGCGCACGTCCACCCCCGGCTCAGCGTGGGAGGCGGATGCCGATCCCGCCCTCGAGCGCCCGCCCGAGCACGGCGCTTGCGAACGCCGCGTCGAGGGCGCCCACCCCGAGGTTGCAGCACACGACGCGTCGCGCCTCCGTTGCTCGCACGAGCGCCTTGCCGACGCTTGCGTGCGGCTCGGGCCAGCCGCGGAAGTGGCCCCGGTCACGATAGTGCTCGAACTGGGCGACGTCGTCGGTCGCGAACAGGCCCGCGTCCGCGATCGGACCGACCCGGAACGAGGCGTCGAAGTCGAGCGGCAGCGCCAGGTAGCGGTCGCCGAGCCAGTCGGTGTCGATCGCCGGGTCGGGGTTCGCCACGATCGGCACCCCGGTGATCACGATCTCGGCCTTCGCCACCGCGTCGAGCGCGCTCTCGGCCGCCTTCACCGTCCGGCCGAGCCCGGCCGCTCGCTCCGGATGGACGTCGTAGGCGGCGATCTCGACGCCCGGGTTCACAGCCTCCAGCATCCGGGCGTGGTAGAGGCCCTGCTCGCCGCAACCGACGATCGCCGCCCGACGCCAGCCCTCCGGGGCCCAGCGGCGGACGCAGACGCCGCTCGCCGCCGCCGTGCGCGCCGCGGTGATCTCCGCGGCGTCCATGACCGCGATCGGGAAGCCGGTCTCCGCGTCGTTGACGATGATCAATCCCGAGATGTAGGGGAGCCCCCGGCCCTTGTTGGCCGGGTAACCCGAGATCCACTTGAGCGCAGCGACGTCGTCGCCCGCGAGATACGCGGGCATCGCGTGGATGAAGGCGTCCTCCCGGGGGCGGATCCCCGGCTTCGGAGGCAGCTCGACGCGTCCCGTGGCGAGCTCGCGGTACGTGCGCTCGGCGATGTCGATCTGCTCGGGAAGCGGCGGCAGGAGGCCCGTGACCTCCTGCCGCGTCAGGTAGACGATGTCGGGCAAGTCCGGCCGCTCAGGACGCCGGCTGGAGAACGCGAGTCGGCTCGATCCGTAGGATCACGCGCCGCTCAGCCGGGGTGCGGAACGGGTAGCTGTCCGCGTCCAGGTACTTCTTCGCGAGCGCGTCGATGGACGCGTCGGCGGCCTCCCCTTCGACGAAGTCGACGACGCGGCCGCGGATCTCGGCCCAGGCGTACGGATTCTCGAAGTCGGTCATCGAGAGCGCGACACGCGAGTCGCGACGGACGTTGCGCTCCTTGAGCCGGCCGATCGCCGTGTTGACGATCACGTGGCCGCCGTCCACGTCGACCCACACGGGCGTCGACGTGGCCGAGCCGTCCTCGTTGATCGTCGCCAGGTGCCAGAAGGTCTTCTGCTCGAGCTTCGCTCGTACCCCGTCAGGGATCGCTGCCATCGTTCCTCCAGTCTCGTTGCCGATAGGGTAGTCGCGTGCGACCGCTCGCGGGCTACCGGGTCGTCGCCTGTGAGAACGGGCTGGCCGGGCCGCTCTGTTCCCGGCTTCTCGCCGACCTCGGCGCCGACGTCGTGAAGGTCGAGCGCCCCGGCTCCGGCGACGTCACCCGCGGCTGGGACACCGGGGCCGCCGGCCTCGCGACGGGGTTCGTGTGGATGAACCGCGGCAAGCGGAGCGTCGCGCTCGACCTGAAGACGGAGCCGGCGCGCCGCGTGCTCGAGCGACTCATCGCCGCCAGCGACGTCTTCCTCCAGAACTTCGCGCCCGGCTGGGCAGAGCGCACGCGTCTCGACGAGCCGTCCGTGCGGCGGCTGCGCCGCGACATCGTCTACACGGAGATCACGGGCTACGGCAGCGAGGGCCCCTACGCGCGCAAGAACGCCTACGACCTCGTCGTCCAGGGCGAGGCCGGCCTGATCACGATGACCGGCACCGAGGAGGCGCCGGCCCGGATCTCGATCCCGGTGGCCGACATCGGGGCCGGCTCCTACGCGGCCATCGGCACGCTCGCCGCGCTCCTGCGCCGCGCCGTGAGCGGAGAAGGCGAGCGCGTCTCCGTCTCGCTGTTCGACGTGATGCTCGACTGGACCGGCTACTACCCGCACTTCTGGTGGCATCGCGGCGAGGAGCCCGGCCGCTGGGGGATGCGGCACCCGCTCTTCTGCCCCTACGGGCCCTACCGGGCCCGGGGGGGTCGGCTGTTCAATCTCGCCGTCCTCTCCCCCGAGCACTGGCGGCGGTTCTGCCTCGACGTGATCGAGCGGCCCGAGCTGCTCGACGACGAGCGCTTCGACACGATGGAGGGGCGGTCGGCCCATCGCGGCGAGCTCGAGCCGGTGCTCGATCGGGTCTTTGCCGGCCGCGAGCCCGAGGAGTGGGTCGAGCGGCTCGAGCGGGCGAGCATCCCGTGCGGGCTCGTGCGCGAGTTCCACGAGGTGATGGAACACCCGCAGCTCGCCCACAACCGGCTCGTGACCGAGGTCGGCTCCCCGGTCGGGCGAATCCCGACGATCGGAAGCCCGATCGCCCTGGACGGCGAGCGGCCCGGGCTCGGGCCGGTTCCCGCCCTCGGCGAGCACACCCGGGAGGTGCTCACCGAGCTCGGGCTCGGCGAGGATGAGATCGCCGCGGTGAGCTGACGTGCCCGAGTGGGTGCCGTATCTCGGTGCGGGTGTCCTCGCGGGCCTTGCCGGCCTCGCGTGGGCGAGACGGCGCCGCGAGCCCGCTTTGGATCCCGAGCGGCCGGGCTAGCCTTCGGCCGCGTGCGGCTGGTCAAGGTTGGCCATACTCCGCGCGTCCGGGGGGACGACAATCGGCAGCGCCAGCCGTGACGACGCCATCGCACCGAGATCGAGTTCTCGCCGCCCTCCGGCACGAAGAGCCGGATCGGGTCCCGCTCGATCTCGGCTCCACGAACGCGTCGAAAATCAGCCATCGCGCGTACCAGGACCTCCGTTCGGCGCTCGGCCTCGCGCCGGCCCGACCGGCGGCGAAGGACGCGGACGTCCACCGCCGCCACTACCTGCTGGCCGGCGAGATGGTCGTGCCCGACGAGGAGGTGCTCCGGCTCCTCGACGTCGACTTCCGCAGCATCTCGCTGGGAGCGCCCGACTCCGCGCAGATCGTCGTCGTCTCCGACGAGCGGTTCACGGACGAGTGGGGCGTGGTCTGGGGACGGGTCGGCGGTGGGGAGTTCATGAACCGTGACGGGCCGTTCCAGGGCCTCGACGAGCCGACGCCGCGCGATCTCGAACGTCACGTCTGGCCCGACGCCGATGATCCCGGGCGGTTCCGCGCCCTGCGCGAGCAGGCGCTGCGGATCCGCGAGGGCACCGACTACGCGCTCGTCCTCGACCTCGATGTCGGGATCGTCAACAAGTGCCAGCGCGTCCGCGGGTTCACGGCGTGGCTCGAGGATCTGCTGCTCCGTCCCGACTTCGCCGAGGAGCTGGCCGCACGTGTCGCGGACGTGGAGGCGCGAGTCGTCCGGCGCGCCGTCGAGGAGGTGGGCGACCTCGTCGACGTGGTCGTCTTCTACGACGATCTCGGCTTCCAGGATCGCTGCTACATGCACCCCGACCTCTACCGCAGGCGGGTCAAGCCCCATCACCGGGCGCTCGTGGAGGCGATCCGGAGCGGTACCGATGCGACGGTGCTCCTCCACTCGGACGGCTCGCTGCGGGAGCTGCTACGGGATCTCGTCGAGATCGGGATCGATGCGATCAATCCGGTGCAGACCACCGCCGCCGGGATGGATTCCCGCGAGCTGAAGGCCGAGTTCGGTGCCAATCTCTCCTTCTGGGGCGCCGTCGACACCCAGCGGGTGTTGCCGTTCGGAACCGAGTCGGAGGTCGTGCACGAGGTCGAGCGGCGCATCGCCGACCTCGGCCCGGGGGGCGGCTTCGTCCTCGCCGCGTGCCACAACATCCAGGCCGACGTGCCCGGCACGAACGTCCTCGCGATGTTCAACGCCGCCAAGCGACTGCGCTACCCGAAGCCCGGCCCGGTGCGCGGCTGAGCGATCCCGGCAGCCCGGCCGCGCGTGGTACGTTCCCGGCCATGGCGGCGGGCGGTATCCTCGAGGCGCCCGAGCTCGCGCTCGAGCGGATCGACGCCCGCTCCGGCGGCGAGAACTTCCCGGTCGTGTCGTTGCTCGCGCCGGGCTCCGCGCGCCCGCACCTTCGTGCGATCTACGGATTCGCCCGGCTCGTCGACACGCTCGGGGACGAGGCGGCAGGCGATCGGGAGGCGCTCCTCGACGCGCTCGAGGCGGAACTCGGTCGCTGCTACGGCGGCGAGCCGCGGACGCCGATCATGCGTCGCCTCGCAGACACGATCGCAGCTTGCGAGCTTCCGGCCGAGCCGTTCCGCCGGCTGATCGAGGCGAACCGACTCGACCAGCGACGGCCACGCTACGAAGCGTGGGCGGACGTGCGGGGGTACTGCACGTACTCGGCCGAGCCGGTCGGGCGGCTCGTGCTCGGCGTCTACGGGCGGGCGAGCGAGCCGGAGCTCGTGGCGATGTCGGACGACGTCTGCACGGGGCTCCAGCTCGTCAACTTCCTCCAGGACCCGCCGCGCGACCTCGCGCTCGGGCGCGTCTACCTGCCGCTCGAGGACCTGCGTCGTTTCGGCGTGCTCGAGGCGGAGCTGGCCGGCCCCCGCTCCGATCGCCTCGCCACGCTCTGCCGTTTCGAGGCCCGTCGGGCCGCCGTCCTGCTTCGCCGCGGGCTGCCGCTCGCCGACGCGCTCGGCGGGCGGGCCGGGCGCTCCGTGGCGCTGTTCGCGCGGGGCGGGCTGGCCGCGCTCGGGTCTCTGGAGCGGGCCGGCTGGGACGTGTTCGCGGGGCGCCCGGCACCTTCGCGACTGACCTTCGCCTGGCTGACCGCGCGGGAGCTCGTGCGCCCATGAGCGTCGCCGCCGCGTACGCGGTTTGCGAGCAGATCACGCGCCGGGAGGCGCGCAACTTCGCCTGGGGCATCATGCTCCTGCCGCGCCCGAAGCGGCTCGCCCTCTCCGCTCTCTACGCGTTCGCCCGCCGCGTCGACGACATCGCGGACGGCGACGGCGCCCCCGACGAGCGCCGGCTGCGGCTCGGCGAGCTGCGCGTCGCGCTGGACGGGCTCCCCGGCTCGTCCGGCAGCGACCCGGTGCTGGTCGCGCTCGCCGACACGCTCGTTCGCTACCCCGTGCCTCGCGACGCGTTGGGCGACCTGATCGAGGGCGCGCTGTGGGATGTCGATCGGACGCGCTACGAGACCTGGGAGGAGCTTCGCGAATACTGCCGCCGCGTTGCGGGGACGGTCGGGCTCGCCTGCACGGCCGTGTACGGGCCCTCCGATCCCGAGCGTGCCCGCCCGCTGGCTGAGGCGCTAGGCCTGGCCCTCCAGCAGATCAACATCATGCGCGACGTCCCCGAGGACTGGCAGCTCGGTCGGGTCTACCTGCCCCTCGACGAGGTCTCCCGCTTCGGCGTCACGGAGGACGACATCGCTGCCGGGCGGATCGGACCCGGCTGGCGGGGCCTGATGGCCCACCAGGCCGCCCGGGCGCACGGGCTCATGAACGAGGGGCTCGGCCTCGTTGCGCTACTCGACCGGCGCAGCGCGCTCTGCGTGCGGACGCTCGCCGGGATCTACGCGGGCGTGCTCGAGGAGATCGAGCGGCGCCACTACGACGTCTTCAGCTCGCGGCCTCGTCTCTCGGCGCCCGGGAAGCTACGCGTGATCGGATCGGGCCTCGTCAAGGGAGCGAGACGTCGGTGAGGGCGGTCGTGGTGGGCGGCGGTCTCGCCGGTCTCGCCGCTGCCCTCGACCTCGTGGACGCCGGCTGGGTGGTGGAGCTGCTCGAGGCGCGCCCGACCCTGGGGGGCGCGGTGCAGACCCTGCCGGCACGCGACGGCGACCCCGAGCCCCCGCCCGACAACGGCCAGCACGTCGGGCTCGGCTGCTGCACGGAGTATCTGCGCTTCCTCGAGCGTGTCGGCAGCGCCGCCGGCGTCAGGCGGGTGCGCCTGGGAATGCCCGTGGTCGACGGGCGGGGGCGGGTTGCCCTGCTCGGGCCGGGGGCAGCGGCGTTGCTGCGCTACCGCCACCTGTCGGTCGGCGAGCGCCTGTCGATCGGGCTTGTTGCCCGCCGGCTCGGGCGCCTCGATCCGGAGGCTCACGACGGCGAGGCGTTCGGCGATCTCCTGCGCCGCCTCGGCTGCTCGCGGGCGGCGGTCGACCGCTTCTGGGACGTCTTCATCAGGCCGGCGCTGAATCTCCGCTCGGACGAGGCGAGCGCGGCCGCCGGTGTCTTCACCGTCCAGACCGCCATGCTCGGCCCGCGGGAGGCGAGCGATCTGCTCCTACCGGCGGCGCCGCTGGGCGAGCTCCACGGCGACGCTGCCGGTCGGACGCTCGCCGGAGCCGGCGCAACGGTGCGGCTGCGCAGTCGCGCGGTCGCGCTCGAGGGGCACACGGTCGTCCTCGCTGACGGGGAGCGAGTCGCCGGGGATGCCGTCGTCGTCGCACTGCCCGCGCCCGAGAGCGCCGCGCTGCTCGGCGAGTCGCCGCCGCCGCTCGAGGACTCGCCGATCGTGAGCGTCCACCTGTGGCTCGACCGGGTGGTTCTCGGGCCGCCGCTCGCCGCTCTGCTCGACAGCCCGGCGCACTGGGTGTTCGACCGTGGCCGCCTCACCGGGAACGAGCCCGCCCGGGGTCAGTACCTGACCGTGGTCGCGAGCGGCGCCCCCGAGCTCGCCGCGACGCGGGGCGGGGAACTCGTCGAGCTCGTCCGGCGCTCGCTCGTCGAGCGGCTCGGGCCTGCCGATCTGCTCTGGTCGCGCGTCTCCCGCGAGCCGCGCGCCACCTTCGCCTGCCGGCCTGGCACGGCGGCGCTCCGCCCCGGGCCCGGTACGGGACGCCCGGGGGTCGTCCGGGCGGGCGCGTGGACTGACACGGGCTGGCCGGCGACGATGGAAGGGGCGATCCGAAGCGGCCGCGCCGCCGCCGGTGCGTTGCTCGCGATGCCCTCGCATGCGGGTGGGTCCTGACCCGCCCGTTCTGACCCGCCCGCTGCGGTGGGGGCACCGCCCGGCAGGTCGAGGCCGTACGATCACTGGTGGGATGCGGGGACGTCCACGAAAGCCCGGCGCCAGACGATGAGCGTGGCGAGCGAGCCGCCCGTCGAGCGCGCCGTCGATGCCGGTGTCCGGCGGCTCCTCGAGCTCCAGGAGCCGGGTGGCTGGTGGGTCGGCGAGCTCGAGTCGAACGTGACGATCACCGCCGAGCACCTGTTCTTCCTCGAGTTCATGCGGCTGCGCGACGAGGAGTCGACGTTCGGCGTCATGACGGAGCTCTTGGCCCAGCAGCGGCCCGACGGGCTCTGGTCGATCTACCACGGCGGTGAGCCCGACCTGAACGCGACCGCGGAGGCCTACGCGGCGCTTCGCCTGGCCGGTCTCTCCGACCGCGCTCCGCAGCTCGCGGAGGCGCGCCGGTTCGTCGGGGAGCGCGGCGGGATCGCCGCCGCTCGCGTCTTCACGCGGATCTGGTTCTCGCTGTTCGGGCTCTGGTCCTGGGACGACGTGCCCATGCTCCCGGTCGAGCTCGCGCTGCTGCGCTCGTGGGCGCCCGTCTCCCCGTACACGTTCGCGTGTTGGGCTCGCCAGACGGTGCTCCCGCTCGCGGTCGTCATGCACTACCGGCCGGTGCGACCTCTGCCCGAGCAGCGGGCCTGGAGCGAGCTCCCGCGCGGGCGGAACGGGCGCCCGCGGCGGAACGTGTGGGACGACGTCGATCGGCTGCTCTCGCTGTACGCGCGCTCGCCGGTCAAACCGGGTCGCGCGCACGCGCTGGCCCTGGCGGAGCGCTGGATCGTCGATCGCCAGGAGCTGGACGGGAGCTGGGGAGGTATCCAGCCCCCGTGGGTGTGGTCGCTGATCGCGCTCGCGTGCCGCGGCCACGGCCCCGACTCCCCGTACGTCCGTCGCGGCCTCGACGGCTGGAACGGCTTCCTCCTCGACGACGGCGACCGGTTGCGCCCCGAGGCCTGCCAGTCGCCGGTCTGGGACTCGGGGCTCGCACTGCTCGGGCTCGCTGCCACCGGCGCCGGCCGCGGCGACCCCGGGGTCGATCGCGGGATCGAGTGGATCCTGCGCGAGGAGGTACGTTCCCGCGGCGACTGGGCGCTGCGCCTCCCGGGTGTCGAGCCGGGCGGCTGGTCGTTCGAGTACGAGAACGATCTCTACCCGGACGTCGACGATGCCGCCGTCGTCGCGCTCGCGCTCCGCGAGCTCGGCGCCGGCCGGGGCGCGGTCGAGCGCGCCTGTCGCTGGATCGCTGGCATGCAGTGCGCAAACGGCGGCTGGGGGGCGTTCGACGTCGACAACGACGCTTTCTGGCTCTACGACATTCCGTTCTGCGACTTCGGCGCCGTGATCGATCCGCCGAGCGTGGACGTCACCGCACACGCGCTCGAGCTGCTCGCCAGGGAGCCAGGGTACGAGGCGGCCGTCCGCCGCGGTCTCGAGTACCTGCTCGCCGAGCAGGAGCAGGACGGCTCCTGGTGGGGCCGCTGGGGCGTCAACTACGTCTACGGAACGGGCGCCGCTCTGCCCGCGCTCGAGGCGGCGGGGTTCCCGTCCGGCCACCCGGCCGTGCGCCGCGCGGTCGCCTGGCTCGAAGCTGTGCAGAACGAGGACGGGGGCTTCGGCGAGGACTGCCGCTCTTACGACCACGGCGACGCGGGACGCGTCTGGAAGGGCAGGGGCGAGTCGACGCCTTCCCAGACGGCCTGGGCGCTGATGGGGCTCGTCGCGGCCGGCGAGGCGGGCGGCGCCGCGGCGGGGCGCTCCGCGCGCTGGCTCTGCGAGCGGCAGCGCCCGGACGGCGACTGGGACGAGCGGCACTTCACCGGGACCGGCTTCCCGCGCGACTTCCTGATCCGCTACCACCTCTACCGGATCGTCTGGCCGCTGATCGCCCTCGGCCGCTACCGCACCGCGCTCCGCCAGCCGGAGGGGGCCACCCGGTGAGGGTCTACGTGACCGGCGCGGGCGGCTTCGTGGGCGCCCACGTGGCGCGGGAGCTTGCCGGGCGGGGTGCCGACGTCCGCGCCGAGCGGGTCGACCTGCTCGACGCCGCGGGGCTGCGGCGGGCCGTCGACGGGTGCGACGCCGTGTTCCACGTCGCCGCTCTCTACAGCTACGACGCCGATCCGGACGCGATCGAGCGCGTCAACGTTGAGGGCACCCGCAACGTGATCGAGGCCTGCGTGCGCGCCGGCGTTCGCCGGCTCGTGCACACGAGCACCGCCGGCACGTGCGGCCCCGTGCCCGGGCGGGAGGCGACCGAGCGGGACGGGCCCCCGGCCTGGGAGCTCGAGGTGCCGTACAAGCGCACGAAGCTCGCGGCCGAACGGCTCGTGCTCGAGGCGGCCCGCGCGGAGCTCGACGCGGTGGTCGTGAACCCCACCGCGCCCGTCGGGGACGGCGACCGCAAGCCGACCCCGACCGGTCGGATGGTCGCAGGCGTCGCCAGCGGGCGGATCCGCGGCTACGTCGCCACCACCGGTCTCAACGTCGTCGACGTGCGCGACGTCGCCCGTGGCCACGCGCTCGCGCTCGAGCGGGGCATCCGCGGGGAGCGCTACCTGCTCGGCGGCGTCAACCTGCCGCTCGCCGACCTGTTTGCGGCGATCGCCGACCTCGCCGGCGTGCCGCGACCGAGGCTGCGCGTCCCCTACGTGGCGGCCGTTGCCGCGGCCCGGCTCGGGCTCGCCAGCGCGGACGAGGTGCGGCTCGCCCGCGTTCCCATGTATTTTTCCTCGGGGAAGGCACGGAGCGTTCTGGGGTACGAGCCGGGCCCGGTGACACCCGCGCTGGCGCGGGCGATCCGGGGAGCGGGTGTCGACGGGGAGGGAGAAGCATGAAGTTTCCGCTGCGCAGCACCGTCCAGATCGGCCGGTACGTCGTGTCCCAGAAGGGTGTCGAGCGCTACCCGCTCGTGCTCATGCTCGAGCCGACGCTCGGGTGCAACATCGCCTGTATCGGCTGCGGGAAGATCCGTGAGTACGAGTCGAACAAGGCACGCCTCTCCGTGCAGGAGTGCCTCGACTCGGGCGTCCAGTGCCCCGCGCCCGTGGTCTCGATCTGCGGCGGTGAGCCCCTGATCTTCAAGGGCATCGAGGAGGTCGTCGACGGCTTCCTCGACATGCGCAAGAGCATCCAGCTCTGCACGAACGCGCTGCGGCTGTCCGACATGCTCGATCGGTTCACGCCGAACCCGCGGCTGACCTGGGTCATCCACCTGGACGGCATGCGCGAGATCCACGACTACGTCTGCAACTACCCCGGCCTCTGGGATGTCGCGATCGAAGCGATCAGGGAGGCGCGCTCGCGCGGTTTCCGCGTCACGACCAACACGACCATCTTCAAGGAGACCGAGGTCGGCGACGTCGTCGAGATGATGCGGTTCCTCGAGAAGGAGGTCGGGATCGACGGCATGCTGATCGCGCCCGGCTACCAGTACTCGCAGATCGACCCGAACCTGACGATGACGCGGGCCGAGCACGAGGACAAGTTCCGCCGGATCAGCGTCGAGGCGCGAAAGCACGGCTACCGCTGGCTCGCGAGCCCGATCTACCAGGAGTTGCTCAGGGGCGAGCGGATGCTTCCCTGCACGCCCTGGGGCTCGATCACGCGCAATCCCTACGGCTGGAAGGGCCCCTGCTACCTGCTTACGGACGCGATCTTCCCGACCTACGAAGCGCTGATGGACGGGATGGAGTGGGAGCGCTACGGGCCCGGCAACGACCCGCGCTGCGAGCACTGCGCGATCCACTGCGGCTTCGAGCCCTCGGCGACCCTCGCGACCACGTCGAGCGTCAAGGAGACGGTGCGGAGCCTCGCGTGGACGCTTCGTTGACGCTCGCCTGCGCGCTCGCGGTCGAGGAGAGGGCTGCCCGGGCGGCAGGCGCATGCGCCGCACGTGTGGGGCTCGGCGCCTCGCTGCCGCTACCTGACGGGCCCCTGGCGAGTTTCGGGCTGGCCGGTGCCCTGGTGCCCGGCTACAGCCCCGGGGCGCTCGTCACCGCCACGAAGGTGGTCGACGAGCGGGGCGGGCTGCTCTGGGAGGGCGAGCCACTCCCTGTTCCCGACGCCGCGGCCGCGGTCGTGTGCGCCGTGCAGCGGATCGTGGACACGGCGGACGAGCGCGCCAGCCTGGCCGCGCGCACCGGCGCGGTCGCCGTCGACATGGAGAGCGGCCCGCTCGCGGCCAGCGGGCGGCTCGCCGGCGTCGTCCGTGCGATCTCCGATACCCCCGACGAGCCCGTCGGCCGGCTGGGCGGGGCGGCGACCCCTGGCGGGGGTACCGCCTGGGCCGTCGTGGCGGCTGCGTTCCTGCGCGAGCCGCGGCGCGCTCTGCGTGCCGCGAGAAACGCGCGTCTGGGGCTCACGGCGCTCGAGCGCGCCGCGGGCGCGCTCGTGCGGGCGGGCTCGGCGTGAGCAAGCGCGTCCTCGTCGCCGCTCCCCGGAGCTTCTGCGCGGGTGTCGTCCGCGCGATCGACATCGTCGAGACGCTGCTCGAGACGCACGGCCCTCCGGTCTACGTGCGCCACCAGATCGTCCACAACGTCCACGTCGTGCGCGATCTCGAGGCGAGAGGCGCGATCTTCGTCGAGTCCGAGCAGGAGGTGCCCGAGGGGGCGCTCGTCGTTCTCTCGGCGCACGGGGTGGCCCCGCAGGTGTACCGCAAGTGCGCCGAGCGCGACCTGAAAGTGATCGACGCGACCTGCCCGCTCGTCTCGAAGGTGCATGCCGAGGCCAGGCGCTACGCTGCGCGGGGCCTGAAGATCGCCCTCGTCGGGCACGCGGGCCACGAGGAGGTCGTGGGCACGATGGGCGAGGCGCCGGACGCGATCGTGCTCGTCGAGACCGCCGGCGAGGCGGAGCGCCTCGAGCTGGACGGCGACCAGGGCGTCGCGTACCTGACGCAGACGACGCTGTCGGTGGATGACACCGCGGACGTCGTCGATGCGTTGCGCGACCGCTTCCCCGACCTGGTCGGCCCGCCGTCCGCCGACATCTGCTACGCGACCCAGAACCGCCAGGACGCCGTGAAGAAGATCTGCGAGCAGGCTACTCTCGTCCTGGTCGTCGGCTCGACGACGAGCTCGAACGCGAACCGGCTGGTCGAGGTGGCGCGCACATGCGGCGCCGACGCCTACCTCGTGGACGACGAGTCGGACCTCGATCCGGCCTGGCTCGTGGGGCACGAGACCGTGGGTCTCACGGCCGGCGCCTCGTCGCCCGACCTGCTCGTCAATCGTGTCGCCGACCGGCTCGCCGAGCTGGGCTTCGCCGAGCGGGTCGAGGTCGAGCTGACCCGGGAGGATGTGTACTTCCGTCTCCCGGCCGAGCTGCGCTAGCGGGGGCGACTCCTCGTCAGCCCCTGCGCTACCGTTGAGCGGATGCCCGTCCAGGTTGCATATCCCGGGCCCGACGGGACGCATGCGGCCGTCGCTGCCGACCGGCTGTTTCCCGGAGACGCCCGGCTGGTTGCCCTGCCGACGTTCGCGGCGGTCGTCGAGGCGGCGATTCTCGGCGACGCGGACTTCGGGGTGCTCCCGATCGAGAGCTCGCTGGTCGGCCCGGTCGCGGAGACCCACGATCTCCTCTACACCTCGTCGCTCTCGATCGCCCGCGAGACCGTGCTGCCGATCCGCCATCTCCTGCTCGGCGCCGAGGAGGTGGCGCTCGAGCAGGTGCGGGTCGTCCGCTCCCATCCGATGGCCCTCGACCAGTGCAGATCCCTGCTCGGGTCGATGCCGTGGGCGACCGCTATCGCCACGCCGACCACGTCGGACGCGGCGGCCCAGGTCGCCCGAGCCGGCGACCCCTCCGAGGTCGCGATCGCGAGCGAGCGCGCCGCGGAGATGTACGGGCTCCGCGTGCTCGCGAGCGACGTCGGCGACCACCCCGAGGCCTACACGCGGTTCGTGGCGATCGCCCCGTACGTCAGGCTCGACCGCGACGAGGGCGCATGGCGCACCGCGTTCTCATTCGTCACCGACCACCGCCCGGGCGCGCTCCACCGCGCTCTCGAGCCGTTTGCGCGCCACAGCCTCGACCTCGTGCAGCTGGTGTCACGCCCGATTCCGCAGACCCCGTGGCGCTACCGGTTCGACGCGGTGCTCGCCGGCCATCCCCTCGACCGCGTGGTCTCAGAGACCCTGGCCGAGATGACCGCACTCACCCGTCAACTCGTCGTCTTCGGTTCCTACCCGGCGGACATCTAGCTTCCAGCGCGGGGAGGGGAGGGCCGCGCGGGCTGCGGCCCTCAGGGGAGGCTCACGGGGTGATCTCGATCACGCCTCCGCCGGGGCCTTCCCCGACGAAGAGGCCGACGATCAGCCCCAGCAGCCACACGATCACGACGGCGAGCACGAGCCGGTAGAGGAAGCGCCCGATCAGGTTGAGCACCTGGATCGCGACGCTCGCCGGTGCTTCGGTCATCTCACGTCCCCCTTTCCCAGCGGTAGCTGCCATCACCGAACGCCCAGATCTTCACCCAGGGGTACTCGCTGCCGACGCAGCCGAACTTCAGCACGCAGTTCTCCATCCGCGCCTGCCGGAACGAGTAGTGGGCGGTGTTCGAGTTGTAGAAGTAACTCGCGCTCGCGGCGATCCCCCTGTAGTACCAGTTCGGATCGACGTTCGTCGCGTAGGCCGACGTGACCACCGTCGTGATCTTCCCGTTCGACCAGCACCAGCGCTTCGTGTGGTGCCACCGGTAGACGGTCACCCGGAAGAGGAAGCTCTTCGCCTCCTTGTAGATGTCGACGTCGCGGCAGCCCGAGGCCTGGAGCGAGCGCTCGAACGATCGGGCCGGCCGGGGCGGGCCGAGCGGCACGCCACTCGCGTCCAGGTCTGTGACCGTCGCCCGGTACGAGCTCGCCGAGCCGGAGGTGCCTGCCATGCTCGTTCCCGTCAGGAGCGCCGCCGCCAGCGTCGCACCGGCGAGAGCGACGAGCATTCGTGTTCGCGTTCGCATCCATCGTTCACCTCCTTCCGGCGCGGCGGGCGCGGGCTATCGCGTCCTCGTGTCACTGTACGCCCGCGCGGGCGCGTCGGCATCGGCCTTTTCGGCCAGATCCGTGACGGAAGTGCGCCGGATCCGTCAGGGATCCGTGACGACCAGGCGCTCGCGCCGGTGGGGCAGCGGCGTCGCCGGGTCCGGCGAGTCGAGCTCGCGGGCGAGGCGGTGGGCGTCGAAGATCGCGTCCGCGGCGGTGCGGGGGCACACGCAGTCGCCGATCCGGTGCAGCGCCTGGATCGCGTGCTCGGCCAGAGCCGCCGGATCGGCCGCGAGCTCGCGGTAGAGGGTGTCAGCGGAGAGCCGCTGCGTGCAGAGGACGACGGCGCTCGCGGGCAGCTCGAGCGGCTCCCCGTGCTCCGTCTCCGCGCTCACGTGATCCGCGTGGATCGCGGTGAGCGTGGTTGCGGGGCGCATCGCGACGCCGACGTCGTGGAGGCGGCGGCGCAAGCGGAGTCCCTCGAGCGTCTCGTCGCAGACCGGTGCGATCCGCTCGAGGAACGTGACGAGCTCGACCGTGTACCCCTCGCTCGCGAGCAGCTCGGCAATTCCCGCGGCGGTCACGTAGCCCTCGCCGTCGTACACGATCACCCGCTCCCCGTCCGGTCGCCGGGACTCGAGCATCACCTGCTCCGGCGTGAAGATGTTCGGAAGCCCCGCGCCGGCCCCGGGGATCGGCTCGTGCGTGAGCGCGTTCACGCCGTCCGGCGACCAGCGGGCGCCGGTCGCGCACACGACCACGTCGGCGCCGTACTGGAGCACGCCTTCGACGTCGAGGCTGACACCCGCGAGCAGCTCCACGTTGCGCATGCGCTCGAGCTGGATCCGGCGCCAGCCGACGACGCGCGCCCACTCGCCGAGCCCGGGCAGGCGCGTCAGCCAGCGGAAGTGGCCTCCCGGCTCGTCCCCGGCATCGACGACGTGGACGCGCCGGAGCCCCCGCTGCGCGAGCACGAGGGCGCACTCGAGGCCGGCCGGGCCGGCGCCGACGACGAGTGCGTCGACCGCGCCGTCGGCCGCCGGCGGTACACGCTCCGGATGCCACCCTCGGCGATGCTCCTCGCCGGCGGTCGGGTTCTGGGTGCAGCCGAGGTGGCGGCCGTAATTGGCCCGCGCGTAGCACTGGTTGCAGCCGATGCACTCGCGGATCTCGACGTAGCGACCCTCCTCGATCTTCCGCGGCAGGAAGGGGTCCGCGATCGACGGCCGGGCCGCGCCGATCAGGTCGAGCGCGCCTGTGCGGACCGCCTCGGCCATCGCGTCGGGGCTCGTGAAGCGGCCGACGCCGATGACCGGCTTGCGGGTTCGCTGGCGGGCGGCGCGCGTCCACTCGAGCTGGTAGCCCTCCGGGAAGAACCGGGAGGGGCCCGCGTCGACCCGTCCGGGCCCGGCGATGCTGCCGACGATCACGTCCCATAGGTCGACGAGGGGGTCGGCGAGGTCGATGAACGCGAGCCCCTCCTCGAGCGCCACGCCGTCCTGATGCAACGCCTCCACCGACAGCCGCACGGCGACCGCGCAGTCGCTGCCGACGGCATCCCGTACGAGCTCGATCGTCTCGAGCCAGAACCGGGCGCGGTTTCGAAGCGAGCCGCCGTAGCCGTCGGTGCGACGGTTCAGGGCGGGGGAGAGGAACTGGAGCGGCAGGTAGGAGTGGCCGCCGTACACGTAGACGATGTCGAAGCCCGCCGTGCGCGCCCGCGCGGCCGCCGCCGCCCAGTCCGTCTGGATGCGGCGGATGTCCGCCAGCTCGAGCGCCTTCGGGACCGCGTGTGGCGCGTACGCGGTGGCGCGCTGGGAGGGCGCGACGAGCGGCCAGCGGGATTCGCGACCCTCCGCATGAACACCGCCGTGCCAGAGCTCGATCCCGGCGAGGGCGCCGTGCTCGTGCGCCGCGTCCGCAACCCGCGCCAGCGCTCGCAGGTCGTCGTCGTCCCAGAGCCGGGTCGACACGTAGGGTGCGTCGTCCGAGTCGGGGCTGACCGCGCAGTACTCGGTGCAGATGGCCGCCCAGCCGCCTTCCGCCTTGACGGCGCGGTGCGCGACCTGCGAGTGGGGCTTGTCGACGCCGAAGCCGGTGCAGTGCGGCACCTGGTAGAAGCGATTCCGCAGCGTCTTGGGGCCGATCGCGACCGGCTCGAAGAGGATGTCGTGGCGGGGCTCGCGCGCGATGCGCCAGCCTACCGCGGCGGGATCAGTAAAGCGTGCTCGCGAGGCGCCGGCGGTAGCTCGCCGACAGGGGGTGATCGTGCCCCAGCTCCTCGAACACGGCCACCATCACCTCGCGGATCCGGTCTCTACCGGTCGCGTCGGCGTCGTCGACTCGGCCGAGGAGCCACTCGAGCACGCGCTCGTGGTCGCCTTCGGCGAGCGGGCCCAGGATCTCGGGAAACTCGCCGCTCGCCGCCAGCTCCTCGAGCAGCCGCTCGCCCGCGCTCGGCCCGAGCAGCGAGTCGAGGAACGTCTCCACGGACTGCGGCGACTGGGCGCCGACGAACTCCGAGGCCACCTGGCCGTCGCGGAAGGCCTTCACTGCCGGGATGCCGCGGATCCCGTACGCCTGCGCGAGCCCGGGGTTCGCGTCCACGTCCACCTTGACGAGCTCGATCTGTCCGCCACGCGCCTCGACGGCCTGTTCCAGGACCGGGGCGAGCGCCTTGCACGGCTCACACCAGCCGGCCCAGAAATCGACGACGACGGGCAGCTCGTGGGAACGCGCGAGGACCGTGTCGCCGAACGTCACCTCGGTCGCGTCGAGCGCGGTCACGGGCCAAGCCTAGCCGCTTCGCGCGGGCCGCACGGGCTCAATCGCCGAGCCCGTCCAGGGTCGCACCGACGAGCCCGGGGAGGGTCGTGACGTCGTAGCCGCCCTCGAGCACGCAGGCCACCCGATCGCACAGCCCGCGCGCCCTGCGCGCGAGCTCGCGATAGCCGGCGGCCGTGACGCACATCCCGCCCAGCGGGTCACCCTCCGCCGCGTCGTAGCCGGCCGAGATCAGCAGGAGGTCGGGAGCAAACCCGCGGATCGCCGGCTCGGCCACCCGCTCCATCGCCTCGACATACGCCTCGTCGCCCGAGCCCGCGCCGAGCGGGACGTTCACGGTTGTCTCTCCCTGGTCGTCCGGCCCGCCCGTGCCGGGGTAGTAGGGCCAGCGGTGCAGCGAGACGAATAGCACGGCAGGGTCGTCGCGGAAGATCTCCTCCGTCCCGTTGCCGTGGTGGACGTCCCAATCGAGGATCGCGATGCGGGCCAGCCCGAGCTCCCGCTGCGCGTGGCGGGCTGCCACCGCCACGTTGTTGAAGAGGCAGAAGCCCATCGCACGATCGGGCAGGGCGTGGTGGCCCGGTGGGCGAGCCAGCGCGAACCCGCCGCGCTCGGCTGCCTCGATCGCGGCTCCGGCCGCTCGCAGCGCGAGTCGAAACGACGAGGGCGTGCAAACCGTATCGGGGTCGAGCCGCACCGTCCGGCCGCTCTCGGAGATCGTCCGGACGATCTCCACGTAGTCGCGCTCGTGGCACGCCGCCACCTGCTCGACCGATGCCGGAGCGGCGGTTGCGAAGTCCGGGAAGACCGAGTGCAGGGACGCGATCCGCTCCGGCGACTCGGGGTGCTCCCCGGTCGGGTGCAAGCGGGCGAAGTCGGGGTGGGAGACGAGCAGCACGCCGTGAGCGGGTAGCCTACGCGCGGATGCGCCTGGCCTGCGCGGACAACACGTTCCGGCTCCTGGAGCCATGGGAGAGCGTCCTCGACCTGATCAGACTGCTCGAGCTCGACGGGGTCGACGTGTGCCTGATGGGCAATCGCTCCCACATCCGCCCCGAGGCCGTGCGCGACGACATCCCCGCTGCGGCCGCTCGCATCTCGAAGGGACTCGAGCGCCGGGAGCTCGCCGTCTCCGATCTGTTCGTGATCCCCTGGACCGACTTCCAGACGCTGGCCCCCAACCATCCTGCGGCCGCCGAGCGCGCGCGCTCCAGGATGCTGTTCGAGGGCATGCTCGAGCTGGCGATCCGGATCGGCGCGCCGGGCCTGACGATGCTTCCCGGCGTCGACTGGGAAGCCGAGCGCCACGAAGACTCGTTTCAGCGCTCGGTCGATGAGCTCGGCTGGCGCGCCGAGCGCACCCGTGCGGCGGGCCTGCGCCTCTCGATCGAGCCCCACCTCGGATCGATCGCCCAGGCTCCGGACGAGGCGAGGCGTCTCTGCCAGCAGACTCCGGACCTCGAGCTGACGCTCGACTACAGCCACTTCGTCTACCAGGGGTACGCGCAGGGGGCGATCGAGACGCTCGTGCCGCATGCGCGCCACTTCCATGCGCGGGGCGCGCGCAAGGGGCGGATGCAGGCGACACTCAGAGACAGCGTGATCGACTTCGAGCGCATGGTCGACGTGATGCGGGAGACCGGATACGGCGGCGACATCGGCCTCGAGTACCTCTGGATCGACTGGGAGCACCTGAACGACTGCGACACGGTCTCCGAAACGATCCTCCTTCGCGACCGGCTGCTGGCGAAGCTCCGCGGCGAGCGGTGGTCGTACCCCGCGTCGGCGGCCTGAGCCTGGATCCACCGATCTGCGCGGACGGTGCCGCCCGTCTAGGCTCGTCAGGCCGCTCCCTGTCCGGGTCTCGGCCCGCCCGCCGTCACCCCGCCACGTCCTGCCGGCCCAGCCGAACGCCCCGTGGTCACGCATAGTCGGTGGATCCAGGCTGAGTCACGACGCGAGCGGTCTCGACCGCCCGCCGACCTTGACCACTCCCAAGGGGCGCGTTAGGGTGAGCCGGAAAACGTTTCCAGGATCGTCCGCGATGTTGCCCCGACCGTCCACCATCCGTGAGGTCGCCAAGCGCGCCAGCGTGTCCGTCTCGACTGTCTCGCGCGTGCTCAACGACTATCCCTACGTGTCGGAGGGCGCCCGCCGCCGCGTGCTGGAGGCGGTGCGTGAGCTCGACTACCTTCCCGACTTCGTCGCGCGCAGCATGCGCACGGGCACGACCCGGGCCGTCGGTTTTGTCGTGGCCGACATCTCCAACCCGTCGTTCGCCGCTGTGGCCAAGGGCGTCGATGCCGTCCTCGATCCCGCCGGGTACGCGCTCGTGCTCGCCCACTCCGAGAACGACCCGGAGCGTGAGGCAAGCATGCTCACGGTGCTCCGTCAGCGCCGGCTCGACGGGCTGGTCGCGGCGGTCGCCGACGAGCGCGCTCCCGGCCTGGCCGATCGGCTCGGCGGATTCACCTGCGTTCTCTTCGATCGCGACGTGCCCGGCTCGAACGCGGACTCGGTCATCTCGGATCACGCGGCGGGGATGGGTGAGGCTCTGACGCGGCTCGTCGCGCTCGGGCACCGTCGCGTCGCGCTCGTCGCCGGCAGCTCGGGGCAACTCGGGAGCAGGGCCAGGATGATCGGGTTTCGAAGGCACGCGCGCCGGCTCGGGCTGCCGGCGAGCGACCGCCTCGTGATCAGCCTCGAGCCCGGCCGGGCGATCGGAGCCCGCGTGGCCCGGGAGCTGCTGGCGCTCGCTGAGCCGCCGACGGCGATCATCACCGGGCACAACCAGCTCACCGTCGGCGTGCTCGAGGCGCTCCAGGAGCTCCGTGTCCGTGTCCCCGACGAGCTCTCCATCGTCGCGTGCGACGACATCGCCGCGACCCGGCTGCACGCACCGCCGATCGACGTGATCGAGCGTGATCTGCCTGAACTGGGGCGGATCATCGGCCGGCTCCTGCTGGAGCGGTTCGCGGGCCACGACGGGCCGCCGAATCGCCTTGTCTTGCCGACGCGCCTGCTCGTGCGGGGGAGCACGGGTCGACCGCGCGTCACGGAAGGGGTGCTGGGCGCGTGAGGCGGGTCGTCACGAGCGCGGCCGGCCCCGGCCGCCGCTGGCGCGAGCCGGGGGGGCGATGAGCGGGTTGCCGATCACCGGGCTCCACCACTTCGAGATCACCTGCTCGGATGCCGACCGCTCGCTCGCGTTCTATCGCGACCTGTTCGGGATGCGACTCGTATCTGATCGCGAGGTCGAGCCGGGCGGCTTCGTCGAGCGGGTGACGGGGATACCGGGCGCCAGGGTCCGGCTCGTCCATCTCCAGGGCTACGGGGCCAACTTCGAGCTGCTCGAGTACAAGGAACCGAGGGGAGACAGCCGGGCGAGGGAGCCGAACCACGCCGGATCCGCACACCTCTGCTTCGTCGTCGAGGATCTCGAGCTCGTCTGCGACCGCCTGCATGCGGCAGGCGTGCGGATCCGCTCCGCGGGCGGCCGACCCGTACGGGTGGTTGGCGGCCCGAACGACGGCGGCAAGGGCCTGTACCTGGATGACCCTGACGGGAACGCGGTCGAGATCCTCGAGCTCGTGCGGCCATGGCCCAGTGGGCCGCAGGCGTGACGATTCGCGGCTATACGATGGGGCACGAATGTGTCTAGCCAATGCCGGCCCGATCGGGGCAGCGAGCGAATGACCGGGCGGCTCGGGGGAAAGACGGCGATCGTGACGGGCGCGGCCAGCGGCATCGGTCTGTGCTCGGCTAGCGCGCTCGCCGGTGAGGGAGCGCGGGTTCTGCTGGCCGACCTGGACGGTACGCGCGCGGCCAGCGCTGCCGGCGAGCTCGGCGACGGCTGCGCCGGCATTCGCGTCGATGTCACCGATCCCCACGAGATCGAGAGGATGGTGGGGACGGCCGTCGATCGCTTCGGGCAGCTCGACGTGCTCGTCACGTGCGCGGGCGCCTTCCACGCAACGCCGTTCGACCTGATCGACCCGGGCGAATGGGACCGAATCCAGGCCGTCAATCTGCGTGGCACGTTCCTCTGCTGCCAGGCCGCGCTGCGCGTGATGATCCCGCGAGGTAGCGGGAGGATCGTCACGATGGGCTCTCTCGCCGGCCAGGTGGGGGGACTCGCCGCCGGCGCCGCGTACGCCGCCTCGAAGGCGGGGGTGGCCGCGCTCACGAAGTCGATCGCGCGGTTCGCCGGTCCGCACGGCGTGACCGCCAACTGCGTCAACCCGGGGATCATCGAGACACCGATGATCGCCGCCTGGCCCGCCGAGGTGCGCGAGCGGACGGTCGGCGCGACCCCGCTCGGACGGGTGGGCCTGCCCGAGGAAGTGGCAGCGCTGGTTGTCGTTCTCGCCTCGGACGCAGCCAGTTTCGTCAACGGAGCGCACGTCGATGTCAACGGCGGCCTCCACATGGACTAGGAGGATGGGAATGGCGAATGCGAAGGTCTGTCGTGGTAGCTGGTGCATGGCATTCGGGTTCGATCGGATGGCCACCCTCGAGCAGGTTGCGAAGGTGCTCTCCGCGTTCGAGTACGACGGCATCGAGATCGGCGGCTTCTTCGACCACGCGACGGTGGAGCGCTTTCCGGACAAGGCGAGCCGGCAGAAGCTCCGCACGTGGCTGACCGACGATCTCGGGCTCGAGATCGCGGGGATCGCGCCCGGGCCGTACGGCGACCTGTTCCGGCTGCCCTGGGCGACCGGCTCCCAGGAGGTCTACGACGAGTACCTGAAGTACTTCGAGAGCTATCTCGAGCTGGCAGCCGACATGGAGATCCCGGGGATGCGGGTCGATCCCGGTGCGGCCGGGCCGCTCCCCTACGATGCGGACTACGATCAGGTCTGGGACCGCGTCGTCAAGACGTTTCAGCACCATGCGGCGCGGGGCGCCGAGCATGGCGTCGTCATGCTCTGGGAGCTCGAGTCGCTGCAGCCGTTCAACAAGCCGTCGGAGACCGTGAAGATGCTGCGGGACGTCGGGAGCCCGAACTTCAAGATCATGTACGACACCGGCCACTTCCAGGCCTGCGGCGTCATCGGTCACAACCACGTTCAGCCCGCGGAGACGCTGCCGAACCAGATCGAGTTCATCAAGATGTTGCCGGCCGGCTCGATCGGGCACGTCCACCTCTGCGACACCGACATGAACACGCACTTCAACATGTTCGGGACGAAGTCCAGTTTCGGCGAGGGGATCATCGACTTCGACGAGCTGATGCCGGTCCTGGCCGACGTGTACGACGGCGAGTGGTGGGCCGTCGACTCGATCCCGATGGGCTCGAAGGCGTGGCAGGACACCTGGGACGGCGTGCTGTGGCTGAACGAGAAGCTCGACCAGTACGTCCGCAAGGGGTGAGCCGGAGGATGCCGCTCACGGGAACGCACAACTCGAGGAGGACAACGCGATGAAGGCTGCCGTCTTCTACGAGGCGGAGGATCTGCGCCTCGAGGATCTCCCCGAGCCCGAGGCCGGGCCGGACGAGGTGGTCGTCAAGGTGATCGCCTGTGGCTTCTGCGGCTCGGACATCGAGTACTACTACGGCAAGAGCCCGCTCGGGACGCCCGACGGGAAAGGGCCGCTCGTGCTCGGGCACGAGATCTGCGGCGAGGTCGTGCAGGGCGGCGTGCTGGCGGAGCGCTACGGTCTCGCCGTGGGCGACCGGGTCTCTCTCAACCCGGTGCAGAGCTGCAACGCCTGCAACGCCTGCCGCGCGGGGAAGCTCCAGTTCTGCCAGAACCTGACCGTGCTCGGCGTGACCATGAACGGCGGCTTCGCCGAGTACGTGACCGGGAAGGTCGCCCACGCGTACAAGCTTCCGGAGACGCTCACGGACGAGCAGGGGGCGTTCGTGGAGATGCTCTCGTCCGCGGTCTACGCGGTCAAGCGTGCGGAGATCGAGCCGGGGAACTTCGCGGTCGTCTGGGGGCCGGGCCCGGTCGGCCTCGCGATGGTGCAGCTGTTGAGAAACGAGGGCGCCCGCGTAGCCATCGTCGGCACCCGGGACTACCGCCTCCAGGTCGCGCGGGAGCTCGGTGCCGACTTCGCCTGGAACCCCAAGGAGGAGTCCTCGCCGTTCTACGTCGAGGACGTCGCCCGGGCGATTCAGGACGCCAACGGCGGCCAGCTCGCCGACAGGGCGCTCGTCGCGACCGCGAACGTGGCCGCGAACCAGCAGGCGGTGGAGGTGACCGGGCCCGGCTCGGTCGTCGTTCTGATGGGCCTCGCCGGTCCGACCGACGCGATCTCGGTCCCCCTGCTCGGGAACCTGTACCTGGACAAGACGATCCGGTTCTCGCTGCTCTACCCGCTCCAGTGGCCGAAGACGATCCAGATCCTCGCCGACTCGAAGATCGCGACGGACCGGATCATCACGCACTCGGCCAGCCTCGACGGGATCGCGGGAGCGATCGAGCGAGTGCTGAACCGGGAAGACGAGGTCGTCAAGACCGTGATCAAGCCCTGAGGGGGTCACCATGGCAGACCCGAAGTTCTCGATTTCCGAGATCACGACGTTCCACCAGACGTTCGAGCAGGACCTCGAGACGTACCGCGAGGCGGGTATCGAGGGGATCGGGATCTGGGAGTTCAAGCTCGGCGAGGGCCGTGACGCCGACGCTCTCGCCAGGCTCCGCGACAGCGGGCTGAAGGCGACGACGATCATCCCCGGCACGCTCTCGATCTGGCCCGTGCCGTTCCCGGGCCCGACCGACCCCGAGGAGCGCACGGAGGGGCTCTGCGCCGCGATCCGCCGGTTTGCTCCCTTCGAGCCGGAGGTGATCCTCTGCCTGACAGGCGACCCCGGCGACGGGGTCGACGCGGCGGAGAAACGCCGTGTCGCCGTGAACGGGCTGCGCCGGGCGGCCAGGGTGGCCGCCGACCACGGCCTCACGCTCGGGCTCGAGCCGCTCCATCGCGAGGTCTACGGGACGTGGTCGATCATCGGCGACATCCCCGGCACGATCGACCTGCTGGACGAGATCGGCGAACCGAACGTCAAGCTCCTCTTCGACGTCTACCACCTCTGGGATACGGACGACGTGCTCGAGCACACCGTGCGCCACGGGGACAGGATCGTGCCGAGCGTCCATGTCTGCGACTGGCGAGACCCGACGCGCAACGACTTCGATCGCGTGCTCCCGGGCGACGGGATCATCGACCTGCCCGCGATCTTCGGGGCGCTCGACGCGGCCGGGGTCGTCGGCTGGTTCGACCTCGAGATCTTCTCGGACGACGGCTCCTTCTCCGACCTGGACTTCGAGGACTCGCTCTGGAAGCAGGACCCGCTCGAGGTCGTGCGCCGCGGCAAGGCCGGGTTCGAGCGGGCCTGGGCGGCGAGGAAGGCGCCCGGCTGATGGGCCGGCTCGACGGGAAGGTGGCGCTCGTCACCGGCGCCTCGCACGAGCGGGGCATCGGCCGCGGGATCGCGCTCGCGCTGGCTGCGGAGGGCGCGGACGTCGCCTGCGCGGACGTGGGCTTCGAGCAGGCGGGAGACGAGCTCGCCGGGCAGATTCGGGAGCTCGGCTGCCGCTCGGCGTTCTACCGCTGCGACGTGGCGCAGCGCGCCCAGGTGGACGAGCTGTTCCGCCGCGTCGAGGGCGAGCTCGGCTCGCCCTGGATCGTCTGCTCGAATGCCGGCGTCGCCGACTGGCAGGCGTGGACCGAGATCACGGAGGACTCCCTCGATCGGATCGTCGGCGTCAACCTGACCGGCGCGTTCAACGTCGGGCAGGCGGCCGCGCGAGCCATGGTCGCGCGCGGCGACGGCGGCCGGATCGTGTTCACCTCCTCGGTGCACGTGCAGATGTGCTTCTCCACGATGGCGGTCTACGGCTCCACGAAGCAGGCGGTGCGGGCCCTCTGCGAGACGATGGCGATCGAGCTCGGCCAGCACGGGATCAACGTCAACCACATCGGTCCGGGCTGGGTGAAGTCGCAGCTGAACGACCGCTCGCCCGGGCTGCGCACCAGTGAGGACGAGGAGGCGACGCTGAAGCTGATCCCGATCTCCCGACCGTCCGAGCCGGTCGAGCAGGGGCGGGCCGTCGTCTACCTCTGCACCTCTCCGGACGGCGACTACGTGACCGGTGAGTTTCTCCGCGTCGACGGCGGCTTCGTGGTGGGGAAGTACTGATGGGCGCCGCGACAGTCGTCGGGCTTCCGGCGGGTCTCGAGGCCGCGGTGCGGGCTGCGCTCGCCGGCGCGGAGCTGCCCGTGGTCGTCGCCGGCCCCGGCTCGCCGGCGCGCGCCCGGGTGCTCGACCTGACCCAGGCCGAGTGGGACTCGGCGCTCGCCGGCGCCCGCGCCGCGTTCCGGGTCGCCCGGGAGCGGGCCGCGGCGTGGGAGCGGGAGGGCCAGGCGGGCCGGGTCGTATTCGTCGTCTCGACCGCCTCGGCGCGGGTCGTCCAGGGCGCGGCTCTCGAGGCGGCCGTCGGTGGCTTCCTGACCACGCTTGCCCAGGTCGGCGCGGTCGAGCTCGGTGGCAAGGGGATCACGGTCAACACGGTCGTCCACGGCTGGCTCGAGGGCGAGCCGGCGGCGCTGCTCGAGGGGATTCCGGTCGGCCGGCTCGCCCGGCCCGAGGATGTCGCCGGCGCGATCGCCTACCTGGCGTCGCCCGCGGCCGCCTACGTCACCGGCGCCGTGCTCGCGGTCGACGGTGGCGCGTGGATCACCAAGACGGCCGGGGGCAGCCCGCTCGCTTCGTGAGCGCAGCCCCGCCGGCCGGCGGCTACCTGCGGTCTGCAGGCGGTGCCCCGAGCGCCTCCGCGATCGCGTCCAGGTCGTAGACGCAGCCGCCCCAGAGGCCGCCGCTCACGGACTGGAGCTTCGCCCAGAGCGCCGTGTCGGCCGGCAGGCGCGGATCGGGAGCGATCTCGGGGCGTGTCGGCCGGGCGGCCAGGACACGCGCCGCCTCTTCCGGCGTCCACTCCACGTCGTCGTGGCCGACGAGATCAACCGATCCTTCGAGCCCGACGGTGTCGACGACGACGCGGATCCGGTCGCCGTCGACGACCCGTCCGATCGGGCCGCCCTCGAGCGCTTCCGGAGTCACGAGCCCGATGCAGGCGCCGGTCGACACGCCGGAGAAGCGGGCATCCGTGACGAGCGCGACGTGGCGCCCGAACGGCAGGAACTTGAGCGCGGAGGTGAGCTGGGCTGCCTCCTCCATGCCGGTGCCGAGCGGGCCACGGCCCGCGAGCACGATCACGTCGCCGGCCCGGATCTGCTCGCTCGCGGTGCCCTTGATCGCCGCGATCGCCGCGGGCTCGCTCGTGAAGACGCGTGCGGGGCCGGTGAGCCGGTAGACGCCGTCCTCGTCGATCACCGCGGGATCGATCGCGGTCGACTTGATCACGCTGCCGCCCGGTACCAGGTTGCCGCCGGGGAAGCAGACCGTGGATGTCAGCCCTTTCGCGCGGGCGCGCTCGGGTGGCGAGATCACGTCGTCCGGGTCGATCCCGTCGAGCTCGGCGAGCCGTGCTCGCAGCCGCGCGCGCCGCTCGCTTGCCTCCCACTCGTCGAGCGTCTCGCCGACGCTGCGGCCGCTCACGGTGCGCGCGTCCGTGTGCAGGAGCCCGAGCGCTCGCAGGTGGAGCATCACCTCGGGCACGCCGCCGGCGAGGAAGACGCGCACGGTCGGGTGATTGTGCGGCCCGTTTGGCAGCACGTCGACGAGCCGGGGGGCGGCCCGGTTGATCCGGCGCCAGTCGTCCACGGTCGGCCGTGGCAGCCCGCTCGCGTGCGCGATCGCCGGGATGTGCATGATCAGATTGGTCGAGCCGCCGAACGCGGCGTGCACGAGCATCGCGTTCTCGATTGCCTCGGTGGTCAGAACCTCCCCGAGCGTGCGGCCGCGCCGCCACTGATCCTGAACCGCGCGCGCGGTGCGACGCGCGAGGTCGAGCCAGATCGGCTGCCCCGAGGGAGCAAGCGCGGCATGGGAGACGGTCAGCCCGAGCGCCTCGGCGACGACCTGCGAGGTCGCAGCGGTGCCGAGGAACTGGCAGCCGCCGCCGGGTGTCGCGCAGGCGCGGCAGCCGAGGTCCGCGGCCTGCTCGAGCGTAACGAGCCCGTGCGCGAAGCGCGCGCCGAGCGTCTGCACCGCCCCGGCGTCCTCGCCGGAGCGGGGCGGCAGCGTCACGCCGCCGGGGACGATCGCGCCGGCCAGGTCCCGGAACGAGGCGAGCGCCATCAGCATCGCCGGCAGGCCCTTGTCGCAGGTGGCGACACCGATTACCCCCTTTCGCAGCGGCAGCGAGCGGACGAGGCGGCGCAGCACGATCGCGGCGTCGTTTCTGTAGGGGAGCGAGTCGAACATCCCGACCGTCCCCTGGGAGCGGCCGTCGCAGGGATCGGTCACTGCGCCTGCGAACGGGAGCGCACCGAGCCGGTCGAGCTCCTCGGCCGCCTCGCGCACGAGCAGCCCGACCTCCCAGTGTCCGGTGTGGTAGCCGAGCGCGATCGGGGTCCCGTCGTCGGCGCGCAGCCCGCCCTGCGTGGAGAGGATCAGGCACTGGTCGCGGCCGACCTTGGCCGGGTCCCAGCCCATCCCGGCACCCTGGGTCAGGCCGAAGAGGTCTCCGGAGGGGCTGTCGCGGAGGAGCTCGTCCGTCAGCGCCAGCGTGCCTGCCGGGCCCGGCGCGGAGGTCTGGACGTCAAAGAGGTCCGGCTCGCCGCCCGTCATCGATAACGGCCGAGCTCGCGCGCCGTCTCGCACATGACCTCGATCAGCCCGGGCTTGGCGTCGAAGAGCTGGCCGGTCGAGCGCAGCACGTAGCCGCCGCCCGCCATCGCCGCGTCGAGGCAGCGCGCCACCTCCTCCTTGACCGCCCGCTCGTCCGCCTCGTGGAGGAGGTGCTCGTTGAAGCCCCCGAACAGGCAGACGCGGTCGCCGATCCGCCTCTTCGCGTCGGCGAGGTCGACGTCTCCCGACGAGCGATCCGAGGTGAGCGTCTCGATCGCGTCCGGACCGGTGGCGGCCATGTCCTCGAGGATCAGCGTCGCCCGCCCGCAGTTGTGGAAGCTGACGAGGTAGCCGGCCTCGTGCGCGGCCCGGACGCACTCCGTCTCGTAGGGTTGCATGAACTCGCGGAAGTGCTCGGGCGCGACGCCGACGCCGACCCAGGTCTCGTTCATCGAGATCGAGTGGATCCCGGTCTCGCCGAGCCGCAGGTAGAAGCCCTTCAGCCAGTCCGTGCAGAAGCGCATCAACTCGTGCACGAAGGCGGGGCGGTCGTACACGTCCATCGAGAGGTCGACCAGACCGCGGATCTCCGCGGCCATGTCCCAGGGTCCGACCACGTGGTGGAGCCACCAGGCTTCGTCGCCTACTTTCTCGACCATGCCCGCGAGCACCGACATGTCGAACGTCTCGGGCGAGGGGAAGTGGCGGAGCGCGGGCAGCTTCCGTTCCGGCTCGTCGCCTTTGAGCAGGAAGTCGTGGCAGGAGGTCCCGAACCCGTCCTCCGTGCGGTAGGAGTAGTCGAGGCCACCGTCCGGCGTGCGGATCGTGTGGTGGTGCTCGCGCCAGCCGTCGCCGCGGCCCGACTCCTCGATCGTCTCGGCCCAGGAGTCGGTCTCGAGCGGGCGCGCGAACAGCATTCGCGGCCAGATCTCGTGCTCGCCGATGTGCTGGCTGTACGTCGTGATCATCGGGTCGAGGCCGAGGTCGGCCTGCATCTTCACGATCGAGCCCAGCGGATCGTCGATCCAGAGCTCGAACAGGTCGAGGAACGACTGGTCCGGGCGCCGGAGCTTCTTGATCAGCGGGAGGCCCAGCCAGCAGTGGACGGGCACGCGGTCGGGGGTGCCTCGCTCGAAGGCGATGCGTGTGCGCTCGGCGGTCTTCACGATCTCTCCTTTGCTCCTCGGCTGGGGGCGAAGGGTCTGCCCTCCGACAGGCTAGCTCGCCCGGAAGAGTGCCATATGGCGGCACCAAACGAGGATCGATCTTAGCGCGTTCGCAGGACTGGTGTTGACGATGCGGGTCAAGAGTGCCATATTATGGGACTATGGCAACAGGAGAGGAAGGCGCCCAGGCAATCGACCGCGCCGCGCGGATCCTCGTGCGGCTCGTCGCGACCGAGGAGCCCGTGACGCTCGCGGGCGTGATGCGGGAGACGCAGCTGCCGAAGTCGACGGCGGCGCGCCTGCTCAGGGCGCTCGAGCGCAACGGGCTTGCCCAGCGGCGGCGGGGCGGGGGCTTCCGGCCCGGCCCGGTGCTCGTCGAGTACGCGCGCCGGGACGCGAGCGTGGGTGATCTTGCCACGCTCGCCTGGCCGTTCCTCGAGGAGCTCGGCAGGGAGACGGGTGAGACGGCCAACGTCGCGATCCCGACGCCGGGGGGCGTCGCGCGACTCGCGCAGATCGACTCGACGCACGCGCTCGGGGCGGGCAACTGGGTCGGCGCGCGGATCCCCGCGCACGCCTCGTCGCTCGGGAAGGTGTTCATGGCCTTCGGCGCCGCCCAACCGCCGTTCGGGCGGCTCGCGAAGCTCGGGCCGAACACGATCACGAGCGTCGAGCGCCTGCTCGCCGAGCTCGACCAGGTCAGGCGCCAGGGGTACGCGACGACGTGGGAGGAGCTCGAGGCCGGGCTCTGCTCGACCGCGGCGCCGGTGCGCGGCGCGCGCGGGACGGTGATCGCCGGGATCTCGGTCTCTGCGCCGACGGTGCGGACGTCCCGCGGGCGGCTGGCCGAGCTCTCACGCCGGGTCGTCGAGGCCGCCGCTGCGCTCTCGGCGCACATCAAGCTCTGTCATCAGGAAGGAGAGGGAACGGCATGAACGACCAGGAGATCCTGCAGCGGCTCTACGACGAGACCCTGTCGGGCAACAAGCTCGCCGTCGTCGAGCTGACCGAGGAGGGGCTCGCCGCCGCGATCGGCCCGGAGACGCTGCTCTTCGACGCCCTCATCCCCGCGCTCGAGGAGGTCGGCGCACGGTTCGAGCGCGGCGACTTCTTCGTCCCGGAGATGCTGATCGCCGGCCGCGCGATGACGGCCGCGCTCGACATCCTGCGGCCGCTGCTCGCCGACACCGGGAGCGAGGTCGTCGGCACGTTCCTGATGGGGACGGTCAAGGGCGACGTGCACGACATCGGCAAGAACCTCGTCGACATCATGCTCGAGGGCGCCGGCTTCAAGGTGGTCGACCTGGGCGTCCAGATCGCCCCCGAGACGTTCGTGGAGGCGATCCGCGAGCACGAGCCCGACGTCGTCGGCTTCTCCGCTTTTCTCACGACGACGATGCCCATGTTCAAGGTCAACATCGCGGCGATCGAGCAGGCCGGTCTGAGAGACGACGTGATCGTCCTGGTCGGCGGTGCTCCCGTGACCCAGGAGTACGCGGACGCGATCGGCGCCGACGGCTACGCGCCCGATGCGGCGTCTGCGACGAAGCTGGCCAAGGAGCTCCTGGACGCGCGCCGGGCGCTCGCGACCGCCTGAGCGGGTGACGGGCGCGGTCGCTCCGGGCGGACCGAGCGTGGAGGAGCGCTCCAGCCGGGTCGAGCTTCGATTCGAGCCCTCGGGGGTCGCCGTTCGCGTGCCCGCCGGGGTCTCCGTCTTCGACGCGGCCTCCTGGAACGGGATCGCGATCGACTCGACCTGCGGCGGCCACGGGACGTGCAGCAAGTGCCGCGTCCGGGTGATCGACGGGCACGTCCCGGCCTCGTCGCTCGACGAGCGCGCCTACGGCGAGGAGGAGCTCGCCGCGGGCTGGCGCCTCGCCTGCAGGGCGGAGGCTCGCTGCGACCTCGTCGTCGACGTGCCGCCGCTCGTGACGAGGCCCAAGGCTGCAACCGTCGGCGCCGGGCGTCAGGTGATCCTCCGGCCCGCGCTCCAGAAGCGATTCGTCGAGCTGGACGAGCCGACTCTCGCCGACCAGCGCTCCGATCTCGAACGGATCCACGACGCCCTCGACGACCTCGAGCTGCGCGTGAGCGTCGACGTCCTGCGGCGGCTCCCGCGCGTCCTGCGCGAGTCCCGCTTCGCTGTCACCTGCGTGGTCGTCGACGATCTGCTGGTCGACGTCGAGCCGGGCGACACGACCGGCCGCCTCCACGCGATCGCATTCGACCTCGGCACGACCACGGTCGTGGCGACGTTGCTCGACCTCGCGACGGGAACTCCCGTCGCGGTGCGCTCGATGCTGAACCGCCAGCAGCCGTTCGGCGCCGACGTGATCTCCCGGATCTCCGCGACGATGCTCGATCCTGGGGCGCTCGGCCGGCTGCGGACGGCCGCGGCGGAGACCCTCCAGGAGCTCGCCACGGAGGTCTGCGAGCAGGGCGGGGTCGACCCGGCGCAGGTGCACGAGGTCGCGCTTGCCGGCAACGCGACGATGACCCAGCTCGCGCTCGGGATCGACCCCGAGCCGCTCGGAGTGGCGCCGTTCGCTCTCGCCGCGCGAACCTACCCCGGGCTCGACGCCTCCGAGCTCGGCCTCTCGCTCCACCCCCGGGCGCGCGCAACCGTCTTCCCGGCCATGGGCGCCTACGTGGGCGGAGACATCGTCGCCGGATTGCTCGCGAGCGGCATGAGCCGCGACCGCCGGCTGCGCCTCTTCATCGACGTCGGCACGAACTGCGAGCTCGCGCTGGGCTCGGCCGAGCGTCTCGTCTGCACCGCGGCGCCCGCCGGGCCGGCGTTCGAGGCGGCGCAGATCCGCTGCGGTATGCGGGCCGCCGAAGGCGCGGTCGAGGTCGTCCGCGTCGCGGGCGACGAGCTCGAGCTCGGGGTGATCGGCGACGTCGAGCCGGTCGGGATCTGCGGCTCCGGCCTCGTCGACGCCGCCGCGGAGCTCCACCGGGCCGGGCTGCTCGACTCGTCCGGGCGCTTCGTCCCGGACGAGCAGGCCGCGCGGATCGCGCCCGCGCTCGCCCGCCGCCTGGTTGCGCGCGGCGACGGCGAGCGCATCTTCGTGCTCCACTGGCGGGGCGGGGAGGGGGACGTCGAGCGGTCTCTCTACCTGTCGCAGCGCGACGTGCGCGAGCTGCAGTTCGCGAAGGCGGCGATCGCGACCGGGTGGCGGATCCTGCTCGACGAGCTCGGCGCCGGTGAAGGGGATGTCCAGCAGGTCCTGCTCGCCGGCTCGTTCGGCTCCTACCTGTCGCCCGCGAGCTCCGTCACGATCGGGCTCGTTCCGCGCCTGCCGCTGGCGCGGATCGTCCCGGCCGGCAACCTCGCCGGGGAGGGGGCGAAGATGGCCCTGCTGTCGCTCCAGGAGCGCCACGCCGCGACCGCGCTGCTCGACGAGGTCGAGTACGTCGAGCTGTCCGATCGGGCCGACTTCAACGACCGCTTCGTCGGCGAGCTCGCCTTCCCGGACTAGCTGCCGCTCGCGAACCGATCCGGGGAGAAGGGGGCGAGCAGAGGCGCCTCCCCGGTCGTGACGAGTCGGGCGACCTGCTCGCCGATCGCCGGCCCGAGCTTGAAGCCGTGGCCGCTCGAGCCGGCGACGACGACGAGGCCCTCGGTGCCCGCGACCGGGCCGATCACGGGGGCGTCGTCGGGGCTCATGTCGTACACGCACGCCCAGCCGCGCCCGAGCGGCAGGTCGGCCAGGCCGGGCGCCCGCGGCACCATCAGCTCCAGGACCCAGGCCGCCTCGCGGTCGCTCACGCTTCCCTGGTAGACATCCGGGTTCGTCACTTCCGAGCGGGGAACGTCCGGGTGGCGGTAGCCGGTGCCGCCGCCGGCCCAGCTCCCGATCAGCACGCGGTGCTCGCCGTCCGGGCGCGCGTAGTGGACGAGCGTGTCGTCGCACCACGTGAACGGCAGCACCTCGCGAGCGCGATCCGGGACGTCGAGCGCCATGATCGAGTGCCGCTCCATCGTCAGCGGCAGCGAGATCCCGATCTCCTCGAGCAGCGGCCGCGTCCAGGGGCCGGTTGCCAGCACGACCGTCCCGGCCTCGATCCGCTCGCCGTCGCGGGTCTCGACGCCCGTCACCCGCGAGCCGTTCGCGACGAGCCGCGCGATCGGGGTGTTCAGGCGGACGGTGGCGCCGCGCTCCCTGGCCGCGGTGACGATCCCCGCCGTGGCGGCCGCGGGGTCGGCGTAGCCGGCCGTCGGCTCCCACATCGCGACGGCGAGGCCGTCGGCGGTGAAGCCCGGGGCTAGCTCGAGCATCTGCTCGGGCGTCAGGGTCTCGAGCTCGGTGCCCTCGGCCCGGACTCGCTCGACCGTTCGCTCGACGTCGGCCGCGAGCGCCTCCCCGAAGCCCCAGAGCAGGCCGACCTCGCGGAAGTCCGAGGGCTGGCCGATCCGCTCGGGCATCGTGCGGAGGAAGCTCGTGCCGTCGCGAGCGAGCTGGGAGAGCTCGGGCATGAAGTAGAACGCGTGCGAGAGCGCGCCCGACCGGCCGGACGGGCCGGAGGCCGGCGTCGAGCGCTCGAGCAGGGTGACGCTCGCGCCGCGCTCGGCCAGGTGGAAGGCCGTCGACGCTCCTGCGATCCCGGCGCCGACGACGACGACCTCCGGCTGCGATCCCATCTCCGATCTCCTCGCTCGGTGGTTTGACGATCTCCGGCCGCGGGGCCGCCCGACGCCGCGCTAGCCGGCGGCGGGCGGGCGGGCCGTCGCTCCGGTCCGGTGCGGGTTGGCCTTGATCCAGGCCTCGACCGGGTTCTCCTTCTTGAAGCGCTCCGCGACGTCGCGGAGGCGCTCGAAGGCGACGTCGGCTGCCTTCATGTGCTCGATCAGCTGCTCGAGCATCGTGATCCGTGCGCCGCGGCCGATGAACTGCGGGTGGCACGTGAGGTTGTAGACGCCGCCGGGGCAGTTCGCGACCATGTAGTCGAACTCTCCCTGCCACAGCTCCCGGACGTGGGACGGCGTCATCGGGCCCCCGTTCGCGCCCCAGACGTACTCGAGCGGCGGGAAGTCGTCGAGCCCCCAGCTCGGCGGGACCTCGACCAGGTCGACGATGCTGCCGAAGACGTAGGGCTCCGTGGTCGACCACCTGTCGCCCTGGCGGAGGTAGTACGGGTAGAAGTCGTTGGCCATGCAGCTCGAGTCGTAGAGGAAGCCGAAGCCGAGCAGGATCTCGATCGAGTTCGGGCTGAAGTCCCAGGCGGCGGAGCGGTAGCCGACCGGGCGCTGGCCAATCGCGTGGTCGAGCGCCTCGAATCCGCGCTCGAACACCTCGAGCTCCGCCGCCCGCTCGAGCTTGGCCGGGTTCTCGTGCACCCAGCCGTGATGGCCGACCTCGTGGCCCTCGTCAGCGATCTGCTTGACGAGGTCCGGGTAGCAGTGGGCCGTGTGGCCCGGCACGAAGAACGTGGCCGGAGCCTCGTGCTTGCGAAGCAGGGCGAGCAGCCGCGAGAGGCCGATCGTCCCGAACTCCCCTCTCGAGATCATGCTCGGGTTGTTCGACTGGAACGAGCCGATCCAGAGCGACATCCCATCGAAGTCGAAGCTCAAACACACCGAGCCCTTCGGCATCGTGAAGCCTCCTCTTTCCTCGTCTGACGTTTGGCTACTCGCGAACCTCGAAGATCCCCTCGATCTCCACCGAGATCCCGAAAGGAAGCGCGCCCATGCCGATTGCCGAGCGTGCATGCAGGCCCCGCTCGGGGCCGAAGATCTCGACGAGGAGATCCGACGCCCCGTTGGCGACGAACGGCTGCTCGGCGAAGTCGGGGGTGGAGTTGACCATGACGAGCAGCTTGACGACCCGCTCGACCCGGTCGAGCCCGCCGATCTCGGCCGCGAGCGTCGCGAGCAGGTTCAGCATCGTCAGCTGCGCCGCCTTCTGGCCGGTCTCGACGTCCATGTCGCGGCCGAGCTTGCCGATGAACGTCAGCTCGCCGTTCTCGACGGGGCCGTGCCCGGACACGAAAGCGAGCTGCCCGACTCTCACGAGCCCGACGTAGTTCGCGACCGCCGCCGGTGGTGGCGGCAGGGACAGACCCAGGGCCTCGAGACGGGCTTCGGGCGTATTCGTGCTCATGCGTCTCCTTCGGAAAAGGTGTGGTCAGAGGATCTAGAACGGATCGAACGTGAACTTCACGTCTGCGTCGGGAGCTCCCACCGCGTTGATCGAGAGCTCCTCGTCGAAGATCACCCATTTCCCGTCGACCCGGGGGGCGTCCTCACCCGCCGCCTTCTTCTCGAGCGCCCGGAGCACGCGCTCCGGCGTGAGCGGCAGCTCGGTGACCCAGACGCCGACAGCGTCGTGAATCGCCGCGGCGACGGACGGGCCCTGCCCGTTGTTCGCCATCTCTCCGCAGGCCTTGGCGCCGAACGGCCCCTCGACCGAGGGGTTCTCGAGGCACAGGAAGTCGATCTGCGGCAGGTCGACCATGCTGGGCGCCATGTAGCTCGCGAAGTCCGCTCCCCGGTGCTCCGGACTCGGGTAGTAGGGGTAGGAGGCCTCGAGCAGGGCGAGGCCGAGGCCCATCACCGTGCCGCCCTGGATCTGGCCCTCGACGATCGTCGGGTTGATCGCGTAGCCGATGTCGTAGGCCTCGATGAACCGCTCGACTCGCACCTCGCCGGTCTCGTCGTCGACCTCGATCTCGGCGACGGAGGCCCCGTACGAGAGCGCCGCGTGCGGGTCGCGGTCGATCCGGCCGGTCTCCTGGTCGAGGATCTTCGCGAACGGCTTGACGAACGTGCCGGTGCCGGAGATCAGCTCGCCGCCGAGCTGCCAGGTCGCAGCGTGGGCGACGTCGGAAACGGAGATGTTCGTTTCCGGGGCGCCTCTCGCGAAGACCACGCCCTCCTCGATCGTCAGGTCGGCGGGATCGATCTCGAGCATCTTGCCCGCGATCTCGAGCACGCGTTCGCGCACCCGCTCCGCGGCGATCTTGACCGCGTTGCCGCCGATGAACGTGCACCGCGAGGCGAACGTCCCGGTGTCCCAGGGCGACGCGTCGGTGTCGGAGACGTCGACCGTCACCCAGTCGACCGGGACGCCCAGCGCGGCGGCGACGATCTGCCTGTGCGCGGTCTTCGAGCCGTTCCCGATGTCGACCGTGCCGGAGAGCACGTCGACCCGACCGTCATGCTTGAGCTTGATCCACGACTGGGTCAGATCGCCGCTCTGGTTCATCCCGGTGGGGTACTCGATCGTCGCGAGTCCGCGACCCTTGTGCCTGGCCATCAGTCCTGCCCCCCTTTCGCCTGCTGCTCGACCAGCCACTCGGGCAGAACAGCGCCCGTGCGCGGCTCCCACGTCATTGCCTTGTACTCCGGCGCGAGCTCGATCCCGGCGTGCTCGGCGATCGCCTGGACGACCGGCACGGTCGAGGGATCCTTGAGCACAACCGTGTTCGGCATCGTGTCGCCGATCCGGTTCGCGTTCTTCAGCCGCACCTCGTACGGATCGAGGTCGAGCACCTTGGCGATCCGGTTGACCTGCATCTCGGCGAGGAACGAGGTCGAGGTGACGCCGAAGCCCCGCATCGCGGTCGACGGCACCCGGTTCGTGAAGACCGCGAACGCCAGGAACGAGACGTTCGGGATCGTGTAGGCGCCGGCGCAGTGGAACGTGTGCTTCGTGGTCGCGTAGGACGAGTGCCGCAGGTAGGCACCGGCGTCGTGCAGCGTCAGCGTCTTGCGCCCGAGGATCCAGCCGTCCTTCGTGACCGCGTCGGCGACCTCGATGTGCCAGGCCGCGCGGGTGCCGGAGCAGAGGAACTCCTCCTCCCGCGTCCAGCGCCACTTCACCGGGCGTTCGGTCTTGAGCGCGAGCACGGCGGCGATCGTGTCGCTCGAGCTGTCGACCTTGCCGCCGAAGCCGCCGCCGACCGCCGAGCTCACGAGCTTGACGCCGTTCAGCGGCACGCCGAGATGCGCCGCGACGTGCCCCGCCGAGAAGTGCATCGCCTGCGTGCAGGAGTAGACGACCATGCGTCCCGACGGCTCGGGCACGGCCAGAGCCACCTGGGTCTCGAGTGGGGCGTGCTCGATCGCGGCGGGGCGATAGACGCCCTTGACGATCGTGTCCGCCTTCTCGAATGCCCACTCGAGGTCGCCCTTGCGGATCCTGCGCCGGTCCGGGCCCGCGTTCTCGAGCTCGCCGCCGAAGTAGGGGAGCCAGTTGCCCCAATGGTGGGCTTTCGGGGCGTCCGGGTCGAACGCCTTGCGCATGTCGAAGAGCGGCTCGCGCTCCTCGTACTCGACCTCGATCGCGTCGACCGCCGCCTGCGCTGCCTCCTCGCTGTCGGCCGCCACGGCCGCGATCGGCTGGCCGAGATACCTGACCTCGTCGACCGCGAGCAGCGGCTCGTCGGCGGGGACGCCGAGGAACGCCAGATGCCCGAACACGTTCCTGGGCACGTCCGCGTGGGTGATGATCGCGTGGACGCCCGGCAACGACGCGGCCTTGCTGGCGTCGAAGCTCGTGATCCGCGCGGAGTGGTGTGGCGAGCGAAGCGCCTTCGCCCACAGGTTTCCCTGCGGTAGACGGATGTCGTCGACGAAGAGCGTCTGCCCCGTTACGTGGCCGGCCCCCTCGTAGCGGGGCAGCCGTGCGCCGATGGCCTTCATGCCGACGCTCCTTTCGGTGTGGCCTCTCCGCCGCGGCTACGCGTCAGCTCGGCTCCGTCGAAGCTCTCGCCGCGCGCGACGGCCTCGACCGCGTCGATGATCTTCACGTAGCCGGTGCAGCGGCAGATGTGACCGCCGAGCGCGTTCTGGATCTGCTTCCTGGTCGGGTTCGGGTTCCGTTCGAGCAGCGCCACGCTCGCGGTGATCATCCCGGGCGCGCAGAAGCCGCACTGGGAGCCGTAGTAGAAGTGGAAGGCAGCCTGCATCGGGTGCATGCGCTTGGGAGTGCCCAGGCCCTCGATCGTCGTCACCTCTGCTCCGTCGACCATGGCGAGTGGCAGGAGGCACGAGCGACGCGGCTCACCGTCGACGAGGACAGTGCACGTTCCGCAGTTGCCTCCCTGGCAGCCGACCTTGGGGCCGGTGACGTTGAGCTCGTCTCGCAGGGCGTTCAGAAGCGATGTGAGCGGCGGGCTCGCGAGCTCGTGCTCGGCACCGTTGACCGTGATTTTCATCCGCTCTCCTTTCCGATGTCGGCCAGGGCCCGGGCAACGAGCGCCGGCAGCGCCTTGCGCCGGTACCAGGCAGAGGCAAGGGCGTCGTCTTGCGGCTCGACGTCGTCGAGCACCCTGGCGGCGGCGTCTTCGACAGACGCTCCATCCGCGAGCGCGCGCTCGACCGACGGTGCTCTCGCGCCGGTCGGGCCGGCGCCGCCGATCGCGACCCGGAGTCCTTCGGGCGTCTCGGCGCACGCGACCGAGAGCACCGTGTACACGTGGGTGTGCGGGCGCCCCATCGACGTGTATGCACCCCGGGTCGGCTCGGAGAACTCGACTTCGAGTACGAGCCGCCCGGCCGGGCCCGATTCGAGGAAGTCCTCGACGGGCTGTACCTGCTCCCCGCCGGCGCCCGCGGTGCGCACGCTGGCGGCGAGCGCGATCAGCGGGGCTTGCAGGTCTCCCCGGGGAGTCTCGCGCCCCGGCCCGGCGCAGAGGTTGCCGCCGATCGTCGCCTGGCCGCGGATCTCGTAGTCGCCGACGCGTTGCGCCGCCGTCGACAACGGATCCGGCGTTGCACCGATGAGAGCCTGGAGTGTCGTCGCCGCGCCGATCCTGACAACGCCGCCCTGGCGGGTGATACCGGCAAGGCCGGCCCCTGAGAGAAGCAGCGCCTTCGAGAACGAGGCCCGGCGGCCGGCGATCTCCGGCATCACGATCGTGCCGCCGCCGATGACGGTGACTCCGGAGCCGTCGCCGAAGGCGGAGACCGCCTGGTCGGCCGACGCCGGAGTGAGTACTACGGGAGTGTGACTCATGGGCGCTCCCCTGTTCGTCGAGGTCTGTAACGTCGAGGTCGGCAGCTATGATACGTCAGACCAACTTAGTAATCAATGGTCAGTCCAATACCTCTTGATCGCGCAGCTCTCTCGCTGAGACCAGTCGAGTCGCGGCGCGCCTTCGAGGAGATCCTCGATCAGCTCGAGGAGGCGATCCTGGCCGGTCAGCTCTCCGTGGGTGACAAGTTGCCCCCCGAGCGCGAGCTGGCCGCCCGGCTCGGTGTCTCGCGCACGTCCGTCCGCGAGGCCCTCCGCGTGCTCGAGGCGCTCGGGCTCGTCGACGTCCGTCGTGGAGCCGAGCACGGCGTGAGGCTTCGAGAGGAGCCCGGCAACGCCTTCGTGGACGTCCTGCGTTTCCTGATCGCGCTACGGCATCTCACCGAGGAGACCGTGCTCGAGTTCCGGCTCGTGCTCCAGGTCTGGGCGGCCGGGCGCGCCGCCGAGCGGCGGGAAGACGATCTGATCAACCAGCTCGGGGGAATCGTCGAGCAGATGGAAGCGAAGCCGCTCGATCCGATCCAGTTCAGGTCCGTCGACATCGACTTCCACTCCACGCTCGTGCGGGCGAGTCGCAACGAGCTCGCGACGCTGATCTTCGAGGCGATCCGCCACTCGACCGAGCAGATGATCCTCGACGCGCTTCTACTCCAGAACGACTGGGACTCCCTCCGTGAGCGGCTGACTCGAGAGCACCGCGCGATCCTGAACGCGATCGAGGCGGGGGACGCCGAGGCGTCGAAGCGGCTCGTCGAGGACCACATCCGCGGCTTCTGGGCCACCCGGCTCGACGGCGACGGCCACTGACGCGGCCGCCGTCCGGGTGGGGACTGCCGTCTGGTAGCGTCGCCCGTCGTGAACTCGAGAGAGCGAGTGATCGCGACGCTCGAGCGCCGCGCGGTCGACTCGGTTCCGGTGGGGCCGATGATGGCCGATCTCGGTGCGACTGCGATCGGAGCGTCGGTCAGGCAGTACGCCACGGATGCCGAGGTGATGGCGCGAGGTCAGCTCGCGCTCCACGAGCAGGTCGGTCAGGACATCATCTTCCTGAGCTGCGACAACTACTACCTCGCGGAGGGCTTCGGCTGCGTCGCCGAGCTGCCGCCCGACGAGACGCCCCATCTGCTCGAGCCGGCACTGGACAGCCTCGATGACGTGTACGGGCTCGAGGTGCCCGACCCCCTGACGGACGGGCGGATGCCGGTCTTCATCGAGGCGACGAGGCTCGTGCGAGCGGCGGTGGGCGACGAGGTGGCGATCCGCACCACCGGGACGGGCCCCTTCGCCCTTGCCTCCTACTTCGTCGGCACCCAGGAGTTCCTGATCGAGGTCGGGATGGCGAAGGCCGGCCTGCCGGGGAGTAACCCGGACGCGATCCACCACGCTCTCGGGCTCGCGGCGGACGCGCTCATCGCCTTCGGCAAGGCCTCGTTCGACGCCGGCTCGGATCTTCTCCACTGCGGCGACTCGCTCGCCTCGTGCGACGTGATCTCGCCGGCCGACTACGAGGAGTGGGCTTTTCCCTACGAGCGCCGGGTGATCCAGGCCTGGAAGGACTACGGGGCGAAGACGCTCCTGCACATCTGCGGCGACTCGACGAAGGTGCTCGATCTCTACGCCGACACGGGCGCTGACGTGATCGAGATCGACCACAAGGTCGACCTCGCGCACGCGAAGGAGGTCGTCGGCGGCCGCGCGTCCGTGATCGGCAACGTCGACCCGGTCACGGTGCTCCTCCAGGGAACGCCCGAGCGCGTCCTCGAGGTCTCGCGCGCGTGTCTCGACGCGGCCGCCGCCGGCGGCGGCTACATGCTCGGCTCGGGTTGCGTCGTGCCGCGGATCGCACCGCTCGAGAACATCCGGACGATGGTGCGGGCGGCCCGCGAGTACCCGCTCGAGACGTAGCCCGGCGGGCCGCCGTCAGTCGTGCGTGCGCGCGTGGCCGACGTTGCCGTTCAGGACGATCCCGCCGTCGACGACGAGTTCGATGCCGGTCACGTAGCGGGACGCGTCGGAGGCGAGGAACACGAACGGGTCGGCGATCTCCTCCGGTGAGGCGATGCGGCCGAGCGGGATGCGCTCGTTGTAGTTGGCTCGCACCTGGGGCGTGTACGCGACCTGGTTTAGCGGCGTGTCCGTGGCGCCGGGCGCCAGCGCGTTGACCGTGATCCCGTGCGGGCCGAGCTCGACCGCGAGCGTCTTCGTCAGGCCGAGGATGCCGCCTTTCGCGGTCACGTAGGCGGACAGCTCGGCGATCGGCTGGATGTCGACCACGGACGTCACGTTGATCACCCGGCCGCCCCCGCCCTGTGCGACCATCTGCCCGGCCGCCGCCCGGCAGCCGTAGAAGTAGCCGTGGAGGTTCGCGGCGAGCAGGCCGTGCCAGTCCTCGTCGGTCAGCTCGAGGAACGGCTTGACCATGAGCCCGGCGGCGTTATTGATCCAGATGTCGAGCCCGCCCCACTCCGCCGTCACCCGGTCGGCGAGCTCCTGGACGTGCGCCGCATCGCCGGTATCCCCCTGCAGGACGATCGCTCTGCGTCCCGCCGCCCGAATGTCGGCAGCGGTCGCCTCGGCCCGCTCGGTCGCGCTTCGATAGGTGAAAGCGACGTCGGCGCCCGCGCGGGCGAGTGCGACCGCCGCCGCGGCTCCGATGCCCTGCGACGCGCCCGTGATGACGGCCCGCTTGCCGGTGAGGTCGTAGGGCGAGGCCGTCATCAGAGCGTGCGGTAGGAGAGCTCCTGCCGCTGCCCGGTCTCGTGCGAGCGCACGATCGCGTCGCACACCTCGGCGCAGCGGTAGCCGTCCTCCATCGTGGCACCACGCGGCCCGATCGGCGAGTCCTCCTTGATGCAGGTCAGGAGGTGGAGCAGCTCGTGCACGAAGTTGTCCTCCCAGCCGATCATGTGGCCGTGCGGCCACCAGTGCTGCCAGTACGGATGGTAGGCCTCGGAGACGAGCACCGTGCGGAAGCCCTGGGCATGGGCACCCGGCTTCGAGCCGACCATGTTGACGAGCAGCTCGTTCTGCCGCTCCGAGTCGAACAGGAGCGTTCCCTTCGAGCCGTTGATCTCCCAGCGCATCTGGTTCTTGCGTCCGGCCGCGAACCGGGTGGCCTCGTACGTGCCGATCGCCCCGTTCTCGAACTCGACGGTCGCCTCGAAGGCGTCGTCGACGTCGACCGTGCCGCCCGGGCGCTCCGCGATGAACGTACGCAGGAGGCCGGTCACGGCGACGGGGTCGCCGACGAGATAGCGCGACTGGTCGATCACGTGGGCGCCGAGGTCGCCGAGCGCGCCCGAGCCGGCCACCTGCTTGTCGAGCCGCCACACCTTGGGGAACTGGGGATCCATGATCCACTCCTGGTGGTAGCGGCCCCGGAAGTGGTAGATCTCGCCGAGCTCGCCGCCGTCGATCATCTCCTTGGCCAGGCAGATCGCGGGGTAGAAGCGGTAGTTGAACGCGGTCATCGCCTTGACGCCCGTCCCGGCCACGCCCTTCCAGATCTCGAAGGACTCGTCGGCCGTGCGGCCGAGCGGCTTCTCGCAGATCACGTGCTTGCCCGCGCGCGCTGCCGCGACCGTCGGCTCCCGGTGGACGTCGTTCGGGCCGCCGTTGTCGAAGACCTGCACGTCGGGGTCGTTGACGACGTCGCGCCAGTCGGTCGTCCACTTCTCGTAGCCGTAGCGTCGTGCCGCCTCCTCGACCGCCTCCGCGTTCCGGCCCGAGATCGCGACGAGCCTGGGCGAGTACGGGGGTGGCCACGGCACGTAGGCGATCTTCTTCAGCGCGTTCGTGTGGGCCTTGCCCATGAACGCGTACCCGAGCATGCCGATCCCGATCGGGGGGACGTCCCCCTCGGCTGCGGCGTCGCCCATGGTGACGAACCCGACCTGCGGCTCCTCAGCCATCTTCACTCCTCTCCGTGTCCGCGCGGGGCCCGGTCGCGACCTTCCGCTACGCGAGCCACCACGCCTGTCCCGGCACGAGCGGCTTGTTGATGATCAGCGGCTTGAGGAACTTGATGCACTGCTCGCAGCCGTCCTCCTCGGACATGACCGGGTCCTCGTGCTCGAACGAGAGCACGAAGTCGTAGCCGACCTCGAGCAGCGCCGTGATGATCCGGCGCCATTCGACGTCGCCCCAGCCCGGGACGCGGTAGCGGGCGGCTCGATCGCCGCGCTGCCAGGAGCCCGTTCCCGTCACGCCGTCGATGTGGAGGATGTCCTTCTGCAGCTCCCAGTCCTTGGCGTGGGCGTGGAGGATCCGGCTTCCGAACTCCTTGATGAAGACGACCGGGTCGATCATCTGCCAGATCATGTGGCTCGGGTCGAAGTTGAAGCCCCAATCGTCGCGGTCGAGGCGCTTGACCGCCTCTCGCGCCGTGAAGACGTTGTAGGCGATCTCGGTCGGGTGGCACTCGTGCGCGAACTTGACTCCGAGCTCCTTGAAGCGGTCGAGGATCGGGTTCCAGCGCTCCACGAACAGGTCCCAGCCCTCTTCGTAGATCGCGAGCCGCTGCGGCGGCCAGATGTACCAGCTCTCCCAGACGGTCGAGCCGAAGAAGCCGCAGACGGTCGCGATCTCGAGCTCGGAAGCCACCTCGGCGGTCTTCAGGATGTGCTCGGTTCCGAGTTTGACCATCTCCGCCTTGTCGGAGGTGCCCGCCCACTCGTCGAGCGACGAGTCGCTGAACGGAAGCACCATCTGCGAGAACAGGTGGTTCGAGAGCGCGGAGATCTCCAGCCCGTGATCGGCCAGCATCTTCTTGACGCCCTTCGCGTACGCGCCGTCCTCGGCCGCGCGGTCGGTGTCGAAGTGGTTCGAGCCGCGCCAGGCTGCCAGTTCGACCGCTTCGTAGCCGAGCCCTGACGCGTACTTCGCGACCTCCTCCAGCGGCTTGTCGTTGAACACGACAGTGAACAGACCGATCTTCATGGGGCCTCCTTCCGAGGATCGAACACAGCTTTGATTCCCCTGCCCTGGCGCAGGTCCGCGAACACCCGCTCCCATTCGCCGAGCGCGACCACCTCGGAGACGAGCGACTCGAGCTCGACCTGGCGCGACTCTATCAATGCGAGCGCGCGCCGCCACGAGCGCGGTGTGGACGCGTAGCCCGAGCTGACCGTGAGCTCCTTCTGGAAGATCCGGTCGAGCGGGACCGACACGGGTCGGCCGAACACGCCGACCTGGACGTAGCGAGCCCCGCGCCCGGCCGCATCGAGGCAAGTGACGGCCCCGCCGGCGCTGCCGGAGCACTCGACGACGACGTCGAACCCGTCGCCGCGCGCGCCGCCCGCGAGCACGGTCCGGAGCCCGAGGCCCCGTGCGGCGGCGAGGCGTGCCTCGTCCGCGGGCAGGCCGCTGACGAGGACCTCGCCGCCCGCGGCCCGGGCGACCTGCGCGACGAGGAGGCCGACGGGGCCCGGGCCCGTCACGAGCACGCGGTCCCCCGGCGAGACAACCGGCGGGTCGAACAGGCACTGGCAGACGCAGGCGAGCGGTTCGGCGAGGACGGCAGCGTGCTCGTCGAGCCAGTCGGGGATCCGGTGGAGGTTCCTGACCGGGACGATCAGCCGCGGCGCGAACGCGCCGTCGACGAACGAGCCGATCGAGCGGCGCTCCGGGCAGAGGTTGGTCCTGCCGTCGCGGCACCAGGCGCACCGCCCGCAGGTCGAGAAGTACGTCTCCGAGACGACGCGCGCGCCGGCCCACGACGAGTCGACCCCGTCGCCGAGCCCTGCCACGACGCCGCAGACCTCGTGCCCCATCGTCACGGGCGGGGCGCAGGGGAATTCGTCTGCCTCGATGTGCAGGTCGGTGCCGCAGACGCCGGCGCCGCGAACTTCGAGCGCGACCTCGCCCGAGCCCGGCGGGCGCTCCTGGCGCTCTACCAGCGCGACGTTGCCGGGGCCCCGCGCGACCTTCGCGATTCCGATCATGCGAGCGACTTTGCGCTGCGGTCCTCGATCACTTCGAAGCCGAGCCCGAACGCCGGCCTCGAGCCGGCGCCGATGCCGATCGTGCCCGTGTACGGGTGGGCCTCGACGAAGTCCCAGTCGATCTCGACGCCGAGACCCGGCGCGGTCGGCAGCTCGATCGCGCTCTCGCTGGGCACGAGCGGGTTCTTGACGAGCGCGGTCTGGATCGGGTTGTAGGTGGCGTCGTACTCGATCATCGGCGCATTCGAGCAGGCCGCGACCAGATGAACGGATGCGGCGACGGTCAGCGCATCCGAGAACGTGTGCGGGATCGCGTGCAGGTGGAACGCCCCGGCGAGGTCGAAGATCCGCTTTGCTTCGCTGATACCTCCACAACGCGACGCGTCGGCCTGGACGACGTGGACCGCCCGCCGCTCGATATAGGGGACGAAGTCCCAGCGGGTGTACATGTTCTCGCCGGTCGCGATGCGCACGTCGAGCTTGTCGGCGAGGAACGCGTGCCCGTCCACGTCGTCGATCGGCAGCGGCTCCTCGAACAGCAGGGCATTCAGCTGCTCGAGCTCGCGGCCGACCCGGAGGGCGAGGTGCCGTGTGTAGCACTGGTTCGCGTCGACGAGCATGTCGACGCCGTAGCCGACCTCGTCCCTGATCGCGTGGAGCGAGGCGATGTCGTTCTCGACGTCCAGCCCGACCTTGACCTTGAAGGCCTTGAAGCCGGCGTCGAGGAAGGCCCGCGCCTGGCGCGCCGCGCCCTCCGGCGTGTCCCAGTAGACGGAGCTCGAGTAGGCGGGCACCGGATCCTGAAACGCCCCGCCCAGGAGCTGGTAGATGGGCGCCCCCAGCGCCTTGCCCTTGATGTCCCAGAGGGCGATGTCGATCGCCGAGAGGATCGCGACGCCGACGCTGCGGTAGCCGTGCACGCGGACGATCGAGCCGTAGTAGAGCTTGTCCCAGAGCCGCTCGATCCGGTGCGGGTCTTCGCCCACGAGCGCCTGCGCGAACGTGTTGTCGCACAGCGTCGCCACCGAGCCGAGATCGAGTGAGGCGCTCCCGAACGAGCAGGGGCCGTAGCCGGAGATGCCCTCGTCGGTCGTGATCTCGACGAACGCCGCCTGCCGCGCGAGCTTGTACCCGGCGCCGCTTCGCACCCGGTGCTCCTCCGGGATCGGCGTGTCGACGATGTGGGTCCTGACGCCGGCGACCTTCATCCGGCCACGACCCTGTACAGCTCCGCGAGATCCTCGCGGGTCACGGGTCTCGGGTTGGTGGCGATGTTGCGGCTCTGCATGGCGTCCTCCACGAGGGTCGGGATGTCGAGATCGGCGGGGTCGAGCCCCCACTCGCGCAGCGACGAGGGCAGCTCGACCTTGCACAGCAGCGAGCGGACGGCCTCGACCCCGAGGCGGGCCGCGCCGGCCACGTCGAGCCCCCCCGCGTCGGCGCCGAGCGCGAGCGCGACCTCGCGCAGCTTCGGCTCGCAGGCGGGGCGCAGGAAATCGAGCCCGGCAGGCAGGAAGATCGCGTTCGCGACCCCGTGCGGCACGCCGTGGCGGGCGGTCACCGGGGTCGAGGCCGCGTGCACGATCGCGTTGGCGTTCATGTTGAAGGCGATCCCCGCGATCAGGCTCGCGAGCGAGACGTGACCGACCGCCTCGCGATCGCGGTCGTAGGCTGCCGACACGAGGTTGGCTCCGATCAACTCGATCGCCCGGAGGTCGAGCGCGTCGAGGAGCGGGTCGGAGCCGACGTTCAGGTACGACTCGACCGCGTGGGCCAGCGCGTCCGCGCCGGTCGCGGCGATCACGTGCGGCGGCGCCGTGAGGACGAGCTCGGGGTCGACCAGCGCCACCCGGGCGGCGAGGTTGCGGGCGGCGCAGACGATCTTGAAGTGCTCGGACGGGTCTGTGATGACGACGACGAACGTGACCTCGGCTCCCGTGCCGCAGGTGGTCGGCAAGCAGACGACCGGCGGTCCGGGCCGGGGGACGAGATCCTTGCCCCGATAGTCCCAGATCGAGCCGCCGTTCTCGATCAGCGCCGCTGCGGCCTTCGCAGCGTCCATCGCGCTACCGCCTCCGAGGCCGACGAGGCCGTCGCAGCCGGCAGAGTGATAGAGCCCGACGATCTCGCCGAGGTTGACGGTCGTCGGGTTCTGCTCGGTCTTCGCGTAGACGGCGACCCCGATCCCGGCCGCCCCGATCACGCTCGCGAGCCGCTCCACGAGACCGGCTCCGGCGACGCCGGGGTCGGAGACGAGCAGCGCCCTGGTGACGCCGAGCGCTGCTAGCTGCTCTCCCGTCGTCGCGGATGCGCCGTGCCCGTAGAAGACCCGCGTCGGGCACTCGAAGAGGTGGACGCCGTCCCAGGCCACGTTCAGCGTGTCACTGTTCGGAACGGCGGCACGCGGGCCAATCTACCCACGCGGGTCGCGGTGTGTCAACGAACATCCTGCGCGTGCGCCGCGGTCGCGGCCGGCCCGAGCCCGTAGAGGGCGAGGACGAAGTCGCGGTTGCGCCGGACGATCGTCGTAGCGACTTCGGCGGCGCGCTCGGGGTCGCCCGCCTCGATCGCGTCCACGAGTCGCGCATGGGACTCGACGCTCACACCCAGATCGCCGAAGCGCCTGATTGCAGCCTCGGCACCCAGCTCCATGTCCTGTTTCAGGAGCGAGCGGATCGCGAGCATCGATCGCAGCAGGTAGCGGTTCCCGGCGGCGTCGGCGAGCGCGAGGTGGAACTCGACGTCCGCCTCCGAGTACGCGGCGGGGCTTGCAGAGGCGTCCTCCATCCGTTCGGCGCAGGCGCGCAAGCGGGCAAGCGCCTCCGGGTCGCGGCGGCTGGCCGCCATCGCCGCCAGCGCGACCTCGATTACCTCCCGTGCCTCGACAAGCTCCTCGACCTCGGCGCGCTCGAGCGTGGCGCCCGTGCCCGCGATCCCGAGGGGCGCACCGTGCTCCGGGAAGGAGCGCGAGCCGCCCGCGGCGACGAACGTGCCCCGTCCGGCTCGCGTCTCGACGAGGCCCGCGCTCGCCAGCATGCTGATCGCCTCGCGCACCGACCCGACGCTGACCGAGTACGCGACCGCAAGTCCTCGATGACCGGGCAGCCGCGAGCCGGGAGGCAGCTCGCCGTGGAGGATCCGGCGACGCAGATCGCCGGCGATGCTCACGGGGAGGTTCTCCCGCCTGATCGGTCGAACGCTCACGCCTGGGCCGCCAATCCGAACACCGCTTTCGCCGAGCGGGAGGCTAACAATTCGCTGCGGCCTGCGTCGAAGCCGTACATGGGCGCCACTGAAGGGGAATCGGTCGGGTCTCGCTGGACAAAGCGTGACCACCCTGTTATACGTCCCCAGACCCCGCGGCGCTCGGAGCGGGGTGGGCTGCGGTTGTGCCCGGGACGGCAAGGAAACGTTCTCAACAGGGGGCCGCGATCGGGCTTGGACTGGTGAGCAGCCCTAGCCCTGGACGGAGGAGGAGAGGATGAGACAGAGGTACGGGAGACGATCCGCGAAGAGCCTGCTGCCCGGTGAGGAGCTGCTCGAGAAGCCGATCACCCGCAAGCAGCTCGTCGCCGGCGCCGGCGCCGGCAGCCTCGCGCTGCTGCTCGCGGCGTGCGGTGGCGGTAGCGACGAGGCGGCGACGACCGAGGCGCCGCCCGCCGAGACCGAGGCGCCGCCCTCCGAGACCGAGGCGCCGCCCTCCGAGACCGAGGCGCCGCCCCCGAGCGACGAGGCGCCGCTCAAGGATGGCCTCGCAGAGGGCATGTACGGCGGCCCCGTGGGCTGGCCCGGCGCGGAGCGCTACCAGTACCCGCTCGACTCTCAGGAGGGCCGCGCGATCTCCACGCTGCGCGCGCTGCGCCAGGACGGCAAGGCGCCCGACAAGCTGATCGTGCAGGTGCAGAACTTCGCCCGCCCGCAGTTCGAGCAGGCTTTCCCCAAGGGCGCCATCTCTCACGTCGCGCTGTTCGAGGAGGAGACCGGGATCAAGATCGAGTTCGTCGAGACGGAGCCCGCCTCCGAGTACCCGGACAACCTCCAGGCCGCGGCGACGAAGAACGGCTCCTTCGACCTCGTCACGTGCGCGATCGAGGAGATGGGCGACTTTGCCGAGGCCGGCTTGCTCCGCCCGCTCGACGATTTCGTCGAGAAGCACCAGCCGCAATGGCTCGACCCGGAGTGGGGCTACGCCGGTGGTGAGCCGTTCGTCACCCTGTTCACCAAGTACAAGGGCTCCACTTACGCGGTCGCGGCCGACAACGACACGCAGCCCTACTTCTACCGCTCCGATCTGCTCGAGAGCCCGGAGGAGCAGGCCGCGTTCGCGGACAAGTACGGCCGTCCGCTCGAGTTCCCGCTCACCTGGGAAGACCACGACCAGGTGGCGGAGTTCTTCACCCGCCCCAACGCGGACGTGCCGCTCTACGGCGACGTCAACACGCTCGCGCCGTTCTGGGGCGCCGTCAAGTGGAACGAGCGATTCGTCTCGGCCGCCAACCCGAACCTCCTCTACTTCAACGACGACGGCTCGGCAAACGTCAACAACGATGCCGGCGTCCGGGCGTTCGCAGAGCTGCTGAACTCGGTCAAGTACCACGCGCCCGGCTCGCTCGAGAAGGACTGGTTCGCGCAGTACCAGCTGATGGGCAGCGGCAACGGCTTCATGGGCGGCGCGTTCTCGAACCAGTCGAAGCTGGTTCCGGGTAACCCCGACCTGGACACGGCGGGCGTGGGTCAGTACATCAAGTCCGACGTGACGCCCGGACGGGTGCTCGACGGCGCGCTGATCCGCCGGCCGGTGATCTTCTTCAACATCAGCTACGGCGTGAACGCGTTCGCCGACCCGTCCCGCCACGAGGCTGCGTACCTGTTCCTGCAGTGGCTGGGCGGGGCGCGCGTCTACACCTGGTTGACGTTCAATCCCGGCGGCTACCAGGATCCGTTCCACGTCTACACGCTCAGCGACCCGTACACGGCGCAGAGCTACAAGCCCCAGCCGCTCGGGGAGTTCGCGAACATCATCCCGCGCACGGCCCCGCCGATCACGCTCAAGGGCGGCGGCGCCTACCGCGACTCGCTCAGCGAGGAGCTCCAGAAGGTGCTGACGAACCAGCAGAGCCCCGAGCAGGCGGCCGCCGCGCTCGAGAAGCGCTGGAACAAGATCACCGAGGACCAGGGTGTGGAGATCCAGGTCGAAGCGTTCAAGACGCTCAAAGAGGCGTACCCGACCGTCGTCGATACCCCGGGCGAGCAGCTCCCGGTGACCGAGGTCTCCACGGAGATCGCGTAGCAGCGCGTCACCGAACCGCCGCGTGGAAGCACACAACTCCCAGATCGAAGCCCGGCAGCCGCACTCGCGGTTGCCGGGCTTCGGTGGCCGCGACGAGAAGCGGGTGGCGAAGCTCCTGGTCGCTCCTGGCCAGCTGCTGCTGGCGTTCATCGTCCTCTTCCCGGCCGGCGTCGCCATCTACATCGGCTTCACCGGCTGGTCGCCGACGAGCGGCGACGACTTCTGGCACGCGTACCGCCACTGGCACTGGTTCGACGGCTACTGGGAGGCCCTCACCAGCGTCACATTCTGGGAGGCGATGTGGCGGACCGTGCTGATCACCGTCGTCTGCGTCACGGTCGAGGCCGTCCTCGGCTTCGCGCTCGCGATGCTCCTCGTAAAGAACTTCCGCGGCCGCGGGCTCGTGACCGTGTTCTTCCTACTGCCGATGATGGTCGTGCCCGCGGTCTCCGGCTTCATCTTCTTCATGCTCTACCAGGTCGACGGGCCCGTGAACGGGGCCCTGTCGGCGATCCTCCCGGGCGTCGTCCAGATCGAATGGCTCCAGAATGCGAACGTCGCCATCTGGACGGTCATGACCGTCGATATCTGGCAGTGGACCCCGCTCATGTTCCTCATCTTCCTCTCGGGTCTCGCGGCGCTCCCGGAGGATCAGGTGAACCAGGCCAGGATCCTCGGCGCCGGGTTCTGGCAGCAGCTTCGCTACCTGACTCTGCCCATGATGAAGCTGATCATCCTGATCGCGCTCATCATCCGCGGGCTCGAGGCCTTCAAGATGTTCGACCCGATCTACCTGCTCACGCGCGGGGGGCCGGGCGAGGCGACGACCAACATCTCGATCTTCCTCTTCGACGAGACGTCCGTGGCCACACGCTGGGGGTACGCGAGCTCCGTGGCGATCCTCGTGCTGATCTTCGTCTCGATCGCCGGCTACTGGGCCATCCGCCCGATCGAGCGGGCGCAGGAGGAGACGCTCGAGGAGCTCGCCGGCGCGGAGGCACGGGCAGCGGGGGCAGGCCCGCGGATCGAGGAAGCAATCGAGGCGGAGGCGCAAATCTGATGACGACGATGCCCCAGGAAGAGCGCGTTCGCTTCACCGCGGATGCCAGCACGTCGAGGTGGGTTGTCGCGCGGCCGTGGGTGAAGGTGGTCGCCGTGGTCATGATCGCCTCCTTCTTCGCCTTCCCGCTCTACTGGGTCGTGTCGATGTCCTTCAAGCCGAGGCCGGAGTGGAACCCGCCGGGCAAGGTCTACTGGGCTCCCCAGAGCCCGACCATCGACAACTACACGAACCTCCTCGGTCTCAAGAGCACCGAAGACAGCGTGTTCGCGACCCAGCGCTCGGCCTCGGCTCTGACGCCGTTCAAGAACTCGATCATCCTCTCGGTCGGCGGCACGCTGCTGGCTCTGTTCGCCGGCATCGTCACCGCCTACGGCATCGCGCGCTTCCGGGCGGGGGGTGGGCTGCTGCCGTTCCAGATCCTCCAGCTGCGGATGTTTCCGCCGGTCGCGATCATCATCCCCCTGCTCTTCTTCTACGTGGCGATCAAGCTCTATGACACCTACTGGGGGGTGATCATCCTCTACGGGGCGATCACGTTCCCCTTCGTCGTGTGGCTGATGCGCAGCTTCTTCCAGGATGTGCCGCGTGAGATCTCGGAGGCCGCGATCGTCGACGGCTGCACCCAGTGGGGCGCCTTCTTCAAGGCCGTGCTCCCCCAGGTCAAGGGCGGGCTCGCCGCGACCGGGCTGTTCGTCTTCATCCTCAACTGGTCGGACTTCCTGATCGCGAAAGTGATGACGACCGACGTCCACAGCACCGCGCCCGTCTACCTCCAGTCGCTCCAGGGCGGGGCCTCGGGGAACGAATACGGGCTCCAGGCTGCGCTCGCGTGCCTGCTGATCCTGCCGCCCGCTATCTTCGGGCTCGCGATCCAGCGCTATCTCGTGCGCGGCCTTACCTTCGGAGCGATCAAGCGATAGCGATGGCAGAGATCCGTCTCGAGAAACTGACGAAGCACTTCGACGAGGTACGGGCGGTCGATGGGCTCGACCTGGTGGCCGAGCACGGCTCCTTCATCGCCCTGCTCGGGCCGTCCGGGTGCGGCAAGACGACGACGATGAACATGATCGCCGGCCTCGAGCGTCCAACCGCGGGCGAGATCTACTTCGACGACTTCCCGGTCTCCGGACTCGGGCCGGAGAAGCGGAGCGTCGGCTTCGTCTTCCAGAACTACGCGATCTTCACGCACATGACCGTGTACGAGAACCTCGCGTTCGGTCTCCGGATGCGCAAGCCGCGGCCGCCGAAGGACGAGATCGACCGCGAGGTAAGGGCCGTCGCCCGGACGGTCGGGCTGTCCGAGCAGCTCGAGCGACGCGTGACGCGGCTGTCCGTCAACGATCTCCAGAAGGCCGCGCTCGGCCGCAGCATGATCGTGAGGCCGGCGATCTTCCTCCTCGACGAGCCGTTCTCGAACCTCGACGCCTCCTTTCGCGCGTACATGCGTGCGGAGCTGAAGCGGATCCAGCACGAGATCGGACAGACCATGGTGTACGTGACGCACGACCAGGTGGAGGCGATGGGGATGGCCGACCGGATCGCCGTGATGGATCGCGGCCAGTTGCAGCAGTACGGCACGCCCGATGAGCTCTACAACCGCCCGGAGAACAGGTTCGTCGCGAACTTCATCGGCTCGGTTCTCAACAACTTCCTGCCGGTCGTGCCCGAAGCGAGTGGAGCCGGCGTCGTCGTGCGCGTGACGGGCACCGGCTCGAAGCCGATCGACGTCTCCGATCGGAAGGTGCCGCTCGCGGAGCGCGCCGGAGCCGGCCTGCCGCTCACGCTGATGGTGAGGCCCGAGAAGGTCCGCCTGGTCGGGCCCGATGCGGACGAGGCGCTCGTGCGGGGATCGATCACCGCCATCGAGCCGCTCGGCGCCACGGACGTGATCCACCTCCGTCTCGACGGCGCCGACATCCGCTCCGTGGCCCGGCCGGATGCCCCGCTGCGGGTCGGCGACAACGTCGGTATCGCCTTCGAGGCCGCGGACGTGCACCTGTTCGACGACGAGACCGAGCACGCGATCCGCTGATGGCTGGCATCCGGCTCGAGAACATCACCAAGCGCTTCGGCGCGATCACGGCTCTGGACGGCGTGTCGTTCGAGGTGGCGGACGGCGAGTTCTTCGCCATCCTCGGGCCGCCCGGCGCGGGCAAGACCACGACGCTGCGGACGATCGTCGGTCTCGAGAAGCCGGACGAGGGCGACGTGTACCTCGGCGGCGAGCGGGTCACGGAGACGTATCCCGGCGATCGCGACATCGCGATCGTCTTCCAGAACCTGGCGCTCTACCCGGACCGCACGGTCTTCAAGAACCTGGCCTTCCCCCTCAAGCAGCAGAAGATCGCGAAAGGCGAGATCGAGGAGCGCGTGCGGGCGACGGCGCGAACGCTCCGGATCGAGCACCTGCTCGAGCGGAGGCCCGCGAAGCTCTCCGGCGGCGAGCGCCAGCGCGTGGCGCTCGGGCGCGCGATCGTTCGGGAGCCGGAGGCCTACCTGCTCGACGAGCCGATCTCGGCCCTCGACGCGCTACTGCGTCTCGAGATGCGCACCGAGCTGAAGCGCCTGCAGCGCGACGTGGGCCGCACGATGATCTACGTCACCCACGACCAGGTCGAGGCGATGTCGATGGCCGACCGGATCCTGGTCCTCCGCGAAGGGGTGGTTCAGCAGGTCGGGGCGCCCGCGGAGATCTACCACCGGCCGGCGAATCGCTTCGTGGCCACCGTCGTCGGATCCCCTCCGATGAACTTCCTGCGCGCGACCGCGTCCTGGGAGGAGGGGACGCTCAGGGTCTCGCATCCGCGCTTCCAGGTGGCGGCGGCGGCCGCGCACCTCCGCGAGCGGCTCCCCGAAGGAGCCGCGTGCCTCGTAGCCGTGCGTCCCGAGGACGTCCGCGTCGAGCTCGCCGGCGAGGGCATGCCGGCGACGATCTACGCGACGGAGCCGCTCGGCGGCGAGACGATCGTCGATCTCAATCTCGACAATCGGGTGGTCAAGGCCATCGCCTCACCGGCGCTGGCCCTGTCCGAGGACCAGGAGGTACGTGTGCACTTCGAGCCGCGCCGGCTCCACCTCTTCGCCGAGAGCGGGGATGCGCTGCTCTCCGCCGCGGGTGAGGACGTCTTCGCCTTCACGCTCGCGACGTAGGCGGGCGCCCGTCGCCCCTGGCCGACCCGAGGGCACGCGTGGAGGGACTCGCGCGAGGAGAAGGTGATCCAGGGCTTCCACCTGGCGCGCGAAGTCCTGCGCCCGTACATCGCCTGAGCGACGGCGAGCGGGTTGACGAGGCGGCGGCCACCTGGCCGCGCCCGACCGGACTCAGCGCGTGCCGCTCGCCCGTCGCGCCGCGGCCCGCGGTCGCGGCGCGGCCTCGGCCCACGGGTCGATCTCCGCGACGAAGTGCGCGAGGCGCTCCTGATGCTCCCCGGCGGCCGCGTGGGCAGCCGTGACGTCGTGAGCGGCGATCGCGTCGGTGATGCGCATGTGGATCGCGACCACGCTCTCCCACTCGTCTCGAAACCAGTCGGGGGCGGTGCCTGCTTCCCGGTACTCGCGCACGCGGGCCGAGGCCATCAGCTCGAGCACGCTCGAGACCATCGACAGCGCGATCATGTTCCCGGTCGCGCGGAGGACAGCCCTGTGAAACTCGATGTCGTGGGCAAGCCAGCGCTCGACCGACCGGCGCTCCGAGGCGAGGCGGTCGAGCTCGGCGCGGATCGCCTCGACGTCGGCCGGTGTTGCGATCTCGGCCGCCCTGGCGATCGCGGCCACCTCGAGCCAGCCGCGCACCTCGCACAGCCGGATCATGCTCGGCCGGTCGAGCGCGAGGATCAGCTCGAGCGAATGGGTGAGCAGCCGGTCCGGGTGGGGCGATGCGTAGACGCCGCTGCCATGGTGGATCTCGACGAGGCCGAGCGCCGCCAGGATCCGCAGCGCCTGGCTGATCGTCGCCCGACTCGTCTGGAAGCGCAGGGCGAGGTCGCGTTCGGCCGGCAACCGACTGCCCGGCTCGAGCTGCCCCCCGATGATCAGCGAGCGGAGCTGGTCGACGACGAGGTCGCACGCGCGGCTCGGCGCCGCGTCACGCAGGCCGACGATGTTCGGGAGGCCATCTCCCTCCATAAACACCATCGTACAGCGCCTGTCGACGGTTCTCCCGCGGCCGCGCGGGCGCGGCCGGGAATACTTGCGCCGATGGGAGGAGGCGCACTGCGGGGAATCGCCTGGGACCACGAGCGCTGCGTCGCGCCGATGCGAGCGGCCGCGGCCGCCTGGTCCGGGCTGAGCGGGTCGGCGGCGATCGAGTGGGAGACCCGCCCGCTCGCGGCGTTCAACGATCAGCCGCTCTCGGAGCTGACCGGTCGCTACGACCTGCTCGTGGTCGACCACCCGTTCGTCGGCACCGCGGCCGAGCTGGGGTGTCTGGCGCCGCTCGAGCGGCTGCTCGACCCCGCCGAACTCGAGGTCCTCGCCGCCGACTCGGTCGGCGGGAGCCACGACGCCTACGGGTATGCGGGCAGCCAGTGGGCGCTCGCGGTCGACACCGCCTGCCAGGTCGCCGCGGCGCGCGATGATCTCCTCGAGGAGATCGGCTGCCCGGCCCCGGCGACGTGGCGCGAGGTGCTCGAGCTGGCCAGCTCCCGACCCGGCCGGGTCGCGCTGCCCCTCTACCCGACCGACGCGATCTGCTCCCTGCTCACGATCTGCGCCAACTCGGGGGTCGCGGCGGCAGCCGGGCCGACGCTCTTTCTCGACCCGATCACGGGGGAGCGGGCGGTGGCGACGCTCGCCGACCTGCTGCCGCTGCTGCACCCGGCCTCGCTCCACGCTGGCCCGCCCGCGGTGTTCGAGCGGATGAGCACGACGGCAGAGATCGCCTACGTCCCGCTTGCCTTCGGCTACACGAACTACGCGCGCGCGCAGCCCGCGGGCCGGCAGCGGCTGCGCTTTCTCGACATCCCCTCGGCCGGCCACGGCCCCACGGGCTCGATCCTCGGCGGGGCCGGCCTCGCGGTCTCCGCCGAGAGCGTCCGGGCCGGTGAGGCCGCGGCGTTTGCGGCCTGGGTCTGCGGGGCGCGCGCACAGGCGGACATCGTGTTCCCCGCGGGCGGCCAGCCCGCGAGCCGGGCCGCGTGGCTCGACCCGGCCCTCGATGCTCAGGCCGGTGGCTTCTTCAGCGGCACCCGGAGGACGGTCGAGTCGCCCTGGGTGCGGCCTCGCGACGCCTGGTGGCCGGGCTTCCAGGAGGCAGCCGGCGGCCTCCTCGCCGAGCGGCTCGGCGCCGGGGTGCCCGCCCGGGTGATCGCCTCGGCGCTCGAGCGGCTCTACCGCGAGCACCGCCCCGCCCGGGGAGGGCGGCTCTCGACAGCCGCGGGTTGACCCGCTAGGCTCCTGGCGAGTGGATCACTGGCTAGGCCAGTAGGGGACTCGTATGCGTACCGCCCTCGACGGAATCCGGGTGCTCGACTTCACGCAGATGATGCTGGGCCCGTACGCGACCCAGTTTCTCGGGGATCTCGGCGCCGACGTGATCAAGATCGAGAAGCCGGAGACCGGGGAGTGGGAGCGCGGGCTCGAGTTCATGGGCCAGCTCGTCGCCGGCGATTCGGCAGCGTTCCACGCGATGAACCGCAACAAGCGCTCGGCCACGGTCGACCTGAAGAGCGACGCCGGCAGAGAGGCGATCCTCCGCCTCGGCGCGACCTGCGACGTCGTCGCCGAGAACTTCCGCCCGGGTGTGATGGACCGGCTCGGGCTCGGCTACGAGGACTTCCGCCAGGTCCGATCGAACGTGATCTTCGCCTCCGGCTCCGGCTGGGGCCAGCGGACACGGTTTGCACGCGAGAACCGCCCCGGCCAGGACCTGCTGATCCAGGCCATGTCGGGGATCGCGTTCAACGCGGGGCGTCGAAGCGACCCGCCGATCGTCGCCGGCTCGTCGATCTGCGACGCGACAACCGCGCTGACGCTCGCGCTCGGGATCCTGGCGGCGCTCGTGGCCCGCGAGCGCCACGGGGTCGGGCAGCGCGTCGAGGTCGACCTGTTCTCGACCGCGATCTCCGTCCAGTGCCAGGAGATCTCGGCGATCGTCAACCAGGGGACGGACGCCGCTCGCTCCGAGGCCGGCATCGCCCAGCCCTGGCTCTCGGCCCCGTTCGGCATCTACCGAACGAGCGACGGGTGGCTCGCGCTCTCCATGACACCACTCGAGGCGCTCGCGTCGCTGGTCGCCGACCCCGGGCTCGCCGGGCTCGACGCCTGGGCCGATCGCGACGACGTCAAGCGCCGGCTCGACCCGGTCTTCGAGCGGGCGACGACCGAGGAGTGGCTGGCGCGGCTCACGCCGGCTGGAATCTGGTGCTCCAGGGTGCGCACGACGAAGGAGGCGGTCGACGAGCTCCGCGCGGACGGCTCGGAGCTCGTCTGCAGAATCGAGCATCCGCGCGCGGGCGAGCTCGAGTTGATCGGCTGCCCGATCACGCTTTCCGAGACGCCCTGGCAGCTTCGGCTCGCGCCCCCGCTCGTCGGCGAGCACACCGATGAGGTCTTCTCCGAGGTGCTCGAGCCGGGCGAGTTGGCGGCCCTGCGCAAAGCCGGCGCGCTCGGATGAACGGTGGGCTCCACCCGGGTCTCGTCGAGGACCGCCGCGACTCCGTCGCCGTCCTGCGCATCGAGCGCGAGGAGGCTCTCGGGGCGCTGTCGCGGGGGATGGTCGAGGCCCTCGAGAGCTACCTCGGCGGTCTCGCTCGCGACGGATCGGTGCGCGCCCTCGTCCTCACCGGGACCGGGAAGGGCTTCATCGCGGGCGCCGACATCGGTGAGTACGACGGCGTCACGCAGGCCGCATTCGACGACTACCAGCGCCTCTCGCGCCGCACGTTCGACGCGCTCGAGGCGCTGCCGCAGCCGACGATCGCCGCTGTCAACGGCTACGCGCTCGGCGGCGGCTTCGAGGTCGCGCTCGCCTGCGACCTGATCGTCGCCTCGACCGTGGCCCGCTTCGGGCTGCCCGAGATCAAGCTCGGACTGCTCCCCGGCGGCGGCGGCACGCAGCGGCTGCCGCGCGCGATCGGGACGAGGGCCGCGAAGGAGCTCGTGCTGACCGGGCGGTTCATGCGCCCCGACGAGGCCGAGCGGCGCGGTCTCCTCGTAGCGGTGGCCGAACCGGACGAGCTCATGCCCGCCGCGCTCGACCTTGCGGAGCGGCTCGCGGCCGGGGCGCCGCTCGCCATCCGCGAGGGCAAGCGCCTGATCGACGATGGGGTTCAGGCGTCGCTCCCGACCGGCCTCGCGCTCGAGCAGCGCGTGCTCTCGAACCTGTATGCGACCGACGACGCCCGCGAGGGCATTCGCGCGTTCCTCGAGAAGCGCGAGCCTCGTTTCGGCGGGCGCTGACCCGAGGAGACGTCCATGTTGTGGAGGCACGGCCCCATCTCGACCCTGAACATGCAGCTCAAGGGCGATCAGTCGAACGTGTCGGTGACGGTTCACATCGTCCAGGGGGCCGACCGGGTCGCGCTGATCGACACCGGTCTCGTCTGGGCCTACGACCAGCTCGAGGCGGCATTCGACGAGGTCGGCATCGCGATGAGCCGTGTCGATCTCCTGCTCAACACCCACGAGCACATGGATCACATCGGCAACAACGCGCGGGTGGTGCGCGAGTCGGGCGCGCTGGTCGGCGCCCACCCCCGGCGGGCCGCGTGGATCGCAGACCACGAGCTCGGAGCCGAGCAGATGGTGTTGCGCTTTCCCGGCGCCGAGCCCGTCTTCGACCCGAAGCCCGAGTACCTCGACTGGATGGAGGCGGAGGAAGCACCGGTTCACCTGCACCTGGTGGACGGGAACGTCGTCAACCTCGGTGGCGGCGTCGAGCTCGAGGTGATCGAGCTGCACGGCCACTCGCTTGGCGAGATCGGCTTCCTCGAGCGCTCGAGCGGCACGCTCGTCTTCGGCGACGCGTTGATGCCGACCCACGTGCCCGTCCTGTTTCTCTACGAGGAGCCGCACCACACCCGGGCCACCTGCCGGCGCATCATGCAGCTCGCCCGTGACCGTGACGTGCGGTCGGTCCTCTCCGGTCACGCCGACCCGTGCGGCCGCGACGAGGTGATCGCCTGGGCCGGCGAGTGCCTCGACCGGACGCGGCAGATCGAGCAGGCGATCGTCGAGGCCGTGCAGGAGGTTCCGGGCGCCGACCTCGCGCGCGTCCGCGACATCGTGACGGAACGGCTCGGGAAGCTCCGGGAGTGGCGGGCGCTGATCACGATCGATGGCCATCTGCGCGATCTCGAACGCCAGGGTGTCGTCGCCCGCGCGGGCAGCGGGTGGGAGCGGACCGCCCGGCCTCACGTCGGGTGCGCGACATGAGCGATCGGCCGCAAGCCGTCCTCGGCTCAGGGGTCATGGGGGCGGACATCGCTCTCAGCTTCGCGCTGGGGGGCGAGGTCGTGCGCTTGTGGGGAAGGCGCGAGGAGGGGCTCGCCTCCGCTCTGGAGCGCATGCGTGCGAACGCCGCGTTCGTCTCCTCGGAAGGGCTCGTGACGGAGCCGGATGCTGCGGCTGCGCTCGCACGCGTGGAGCTGACGACCGAGCGGGCGCGTGCGCTCGACGGTGTCGAGGTCGCGATCGAGGCCGTCAGCGAGCAGCTCGAGTTGAAGCGGGAGTTGCTCGCGGCCGCCGAGAGGGAGGCGCCGTCCGACGGGGTACTGTCGAGCACGACGTCGTCGCTCAGCCCGACCGCGCTCGCCGAGGCGCTCGCTCGCCCCGAGCGGTTCGTCGTCGCCCACTATGCGCAGCCCGCCCACCTGATGATGCTCGTCGAGGTCGTGCCGGGGCGCCGCACGGGCGAGGAGACCGTGGAAACGATCTCGGCGCTGCTTCGCCGCACGGGCAAGATGCCGGCTCTCTGCGCGGACATTCCCGGCTTCGTCTGGAGCCGGCTCCAGCAGGCCCTCCTGCGGGAGTTCGTCTACCTCGTGGGCCGCGGCGACGTCACGCCCGAGACGTGCGACACCGTGCTCAAGTACGGCTTCGCCCATCGGCTCCCCGTGATGGGGACGTTCGAGCACGCCGATCTCGCGGGGCTCGAGCTGATGGGCGAGATGGCAAAGCAGGTCTGGCCGGACCTCGCGCGCGACGTCGATCCCGATTCGGGCCCCATCGGCGAGCTGCGCCGCCGCGGCGAGACCGGGATGGCTGCGGGCAAGGGCTTCTACGACTGGTCGTCGCGCGACCCGGGCGAGTTCCGCCGCGCCCGCGACCGCGAGATCGTTCGCCGGCTCAAGCTTCTCCGAGGTGGGGAGGTCCTGCTCGGCGACCCGCACACCGGCGCAGCCGCCGGCGAGTCCTGACATCCTGTCCGCTGGATCGCCCCGGTGTCGTTGACGGGGCCGGGTAGCGCCCGTAGGATTGGCTCACTGACCAGGCCACTTTCGTGAAACCGCCACCCTTCGACTACCACGCGCCCGCAACGCTCGACGAGGCGGTCCGGCTCAGGACCGAGCTCGGGCCCGAGGCCTCGATCCTGGCCGGAGGGCAGAGCCTGATCCCGCTTCTCAATCTCCGCTTCGCCCGGCCGAGCGCGCTGATCGATCTGCGCCGCGTGCGCGAGCTCGTCTACGTCAGGGCGGGGCAGGACGGGGTCGCGGTGGGCGCGATGACCAGCCAGCGCGAGCTCGAGCGCTCGGTGGACGCGGCGCGGCTCTGCCCGCTCCTGCGGGAGGCCCAGCGCTGCGTCGCGCATCCCGTGATTCGCAACCGGGGCACCGTGGGCGGAACGATCGCGCACGCCGACCCGGCCGCGGAGCTGCCCGCGGCGCTGCGCGTGCTCGCCGGGCACGTCACCGTGCGCGGCCCGCGTGGCGAGCGGAGGATCGACGCGGACGAGCTGTTCCAGTTCCACTTCACGACCTCGCTCGAGCCGGACGAGATCCTCACGGAGGTCTTCTTCCCGGCGCTGCGTCCGGACGCCGGATCCGCCTACCTCGAGCTCAGCCGGCGCCACGGCGACTACCCGCTCGCCGGAGCAGCGGCGATCGCGGCGGGCGACCACGTGAGGCTCTGCTTCGCCGCGCTCGGGCCGACGCCGGTGCTGGTCGAATCCGACGACCCGGCCGATTGGGACGCCGCGATCGAGCCGGCGGGAGACATCCACGCCTCCGCCGGGTACCGGCGCGAGCTCGCCGCCGTGCTCGGCGGGCGTGCTCTCGCTCTCGCCCGGGAGCGTGCGACGGGAGGAGCAGCATGAAGCACGCGGTCACCCTGACGGTCAACGGCGAGAGGGTCGAGCGCGAGGTCGAGCCGCGCCTGCTCCTCTCCGATTTCCTCCGGCACGAGCTCGGGCTGACCGGCACGCACGTCGGCTGCGAGCACGGCGTCTGCGGCTGCTGCACGATCCTCGTGGACGGAGCGGCGGCCCGGTCGTGCCTGATGCTCGCCGTGCAGGCGGACGGGGTCGAGCTGCGCACGATCGAGGGGCTCGCGGAGGGCGAGGAGCTCCACCCGGTTCAGGCTGCGTTTCGCGAGGCCCATGGGCTCCAGTGCGGCTTCTGCACGCCCGGTTTCGTGCTCGCGATCACCGCATTCCTCGAGGAGAGCGAGACCGTCGACCTCTCGGACGGGGCGATCCGCGAGGCGATCGCGGGCAACCTCTGCCGCTGCACCGGGTACCAGAACATCGTCGAGGCAGTCCGGATCGCGGCCAGGGCGATGGGGAAGGCCTCGGCGTGACCGGCGCGGCCGGGCGGGTGATCGGGAGATCGGTCGCTCGCAACGAGGACGAGCGCCTGCTGCGCGGGCGCGGGATGTACGTCGACGACGTGCGCGCGCCCGACGCGCTTCACGTCGCCTTCCTGCGCAGCCCCGTGGCGCACGCACGAATCCGCGTGCTCGACGTCTCCGCGGCCCGCGCCCACCCGGGCGTCACGGCCGTCTGGACGCATGCCGACCTCGGCGAGCACGCCGAGCCGCTGCCGCTGCTGTTCCCGCACGAGCATCTTCCCCACCCGAAGACCCAGCAGCCGCTGGCCGTCGACGAGGTCGATTTCGTCGGGCAGCCGATCGCGATGGTGATCGCCGAGAATCGCTACACGGCCGAGGACGCGGTCGAGTTGATCGAGCTCGACCTCGAGGACTTGCCGGCCGTCGTCGACTACGAGGCCGCCGTCGACCAGGGCCCGCTCGTCCATGCCGATCTGCCGACCAACGTCGCCGCCGACGGTACGTGGACGGTCGGCGACCCTGACCGGGCCTTCGCCGAGGCGGAGATCGTCGTTCGTCACCGCTTCGTCTGCGAGCGCAGCTCGTCGATGCCGATGGAGCCTCGCGCCGTTCTCGCCCGCCTCGATCCGGGCACCGGCTCGCTGACGGTCTGGGACACGACGCAGTGCGTGCTCCCGGTCCGCTCGGCTCTGGTCGCGAAGCTCGGGCTGCCCGAGGATCTGCTTCACGTGATCGCTCCCGACGTCGGGGGAGGCTTCGGTCTCAAGGGCTACCTGCTCTACCCGGAGGAGCTGCTCGTCCCGCTGGCCGCGCTGCGCCTCCGGGCCGCCGTGCGCTGGAACGAGGACCGCCGTGAGCACTTCCTCGCATCCAATCACCAGCGCGGCCAGGCCCACACGATCGAGCTGGCGGCAACCCGCGACGGGGTGATCACGGGCCTGCGGGACGACTTCGTCCAGGATCAAGGTGCGTTCATCGCCTACGGGCTGATCACGCCGTGGATCGCCGCGAGCCACGTCGCGGGCAGCTACCGGATCCCCAACGTCTCCGTCCGCTACAGGTGCGTGTACACGAACAAGGTCTCCGTCAGCCCGATGCGCGGCGTCGGTCGGCCGCAGTCGAGCTTCGCCCTCGAGCGGGCCGTGGACCTGCTCGCGCACGAGCTCGGGCTCGACCGGGCCGAGCTGCGCCGGCGCAACCTCGTCCAGCCGGAGGATTTTCCGTACGCCCGGGAGGGTCTCTTCTTCGCCGGCTACCCGGTCGTGCTCGACTCCGGCGACTATCCGAAGGCGCTCGAGCTGGCGCTCGACGCGATCGGCTACGACGGGTTTGCAGCCGAGCAGGCGCTCGAGCGTGAGCGAGGGCGCTACCTGGGTCTCGGTCTCGCCTGCTACGTCGAGGGCACCGGGGAGGGCCCCTACGAGGGCGCGCGCGTCTACGTGCAGCCGACGAGCGGGAAGGTGCAGGTCACGACCGGGCTGACCACCCAGGGGCAGTCGCACGCGACGACGTTCGCGCAGATCGCCGCCGACGTGCTCGGCCTCGAGCCAGACCAGGTACAGATCGAGGAGGGCAACACGGCCGCGTTCGGCTTCGGCGCCGGTACGTTCGGCAGCCGCGCGATCGTCAACTGCGCCAACGCGATCTCGCTGGCGGCGCTGGAGGTCAGGGACAAGGCGCTTCGCTACGCGGCGAACATGCTCGAGGCCGCAGCCGAGGATCTAGAGGTCGGCGGCGGAATGATCCATGTCCGGGGCGTTCCCGAGCGCTCGGTGTCGCTTCGGGAGATCGCGATCGCGGTCAATCCGATCCGCTACACGACCCTCGACCCTTCGACCGCCGGCGTGGAGCGTTTCGCACCCGCCCGGACGTGGTCGGGCTTCGAGCGGGGGGACGGCCCCCTTCTCGAGGGCTCGGCCTTCTGGGCCCCGTCCTCGACCACGTGGTCGAACGGCGTGCATGCCGCCATCGTCGAGGTCGACCCGGGGACCGGCGACGTGCGCTACCTGCGCTACGTCGTCGTCCACGACTGCGGGGTGATGGTCAACCCGGCGATCGTGAACGGGCAGATCCACGGTGGCGTCGCCCAGGGCGTGGCGAACTCGTTCTTCGAGCGGATGGTCTACGACGAGACCGGGCAGCACCGCAACGCGTCGTTCCTCGACTTCCTGATGCCCTACGCGACCGAGGTGCCCTCGATCGAGATCCATCACCTCGAGACGCCCTCGCCGCTCAACCCGCTCGGCATCAAGGGAGCCGGCGAGGGCGGCTCGATCAGCCCCCCGGCCGTCACCGCCGCTGCGATCGAGGACGCGCTCGCGCCGTTCGGCGTGCACGTCGACGAGGCCCCGCTCGATCCGCAGCGGGTACGGGCGTTGATCGCCGCGGCTCCCGGAGGAGCCGCGTAAACTCAGACGTCGTGAACGGTCTACGGCGCGTTCTCCACCGCGGTGAGCCGCTGCTCGTCGTCGCTCGCGACGGCGCGCTCCACCCGCTCGAGGGATCGCTCGGCGATCTCCTCGCGGCCGGGCTGGAACCGTTGCACGACGCGGTCGACCGGGCGCTGGCCGCGGCTTCGCTCGACGGGGAGGCCGAAGCCGTCCTTGCTCCCGTCGACGTCCAGGAGGTCTGGGCCTCGGGCGTCACGTACGAGCGCTCCCGCCAGGCACGCGTCGAGGAGGCCGTGGTCAAGAGCGTCTACGACCTCGCATTCGATGCCGACCGCCCCGAGCTGTTCCTGAAGGCAGTTCCGGGCCGCATTCCTCCGCCGGGGGCGCCGCTGCGCGTGCGGGCAGACTCGACCTGGGACGTGCCGGAGCCCGAGCTCGCGCTGGTCCTCACCGGGGCCGGGGAGATCGCTGGCTACCTCGTCGCCGACGACGTATCGTCGCGCTCGATCGAGGGCCAGAACCCGCTCTACCTCGCGCAGGCCAAGATCTACGACGACGCGCTCGGGCTCTCCGGCACGATCGTCCTCGCACGCGACCTCGGCGAGCGCGCGCGCGCCGCTCGGATCTCGCTGACGATCGAGCGGGACGGGGGCACCGTGTTCTCGGGTGAGACCTCGACGGCGCAGATGCGCCGCTCCTTCGAGACGCTCGCCGGCTACCTCTACCGCGAGCTTTCACATCCGCGAGGGGCCGTGCTCTTGACGGGTACCGGCCTCGTCCCGCCTGACGACTTCACCCTCGAGGACGGCGACCTCGTCGAGATCGAGATCGAAGGCGTCGGCGCCCTCCGCCATTCCGTCTACCGATCCCCAGGAGCAGCCGCATGAGTGCATCCGCCCCCGTCCGTGTCCAGCACCTGATCGGCGGCGAGTGGACCGGCTCGCCCGCCGGCGAGCGCCGCAACCCGGCTCGCGGCGACGAGATCGTCGCCGAGATCCCCTCGGGTGGCCCGAGCGACGTGGACGCCGCTCTCCAGGCGGCGCAAGAGGCCTTTCCCGGCTGGCGGCGGACGCCGGCTCCCGCCCGCGGCGCGATCCTCATGCGTGCCGCCGAGTTGCTCGCCGCCCGGAGAGACGAGGCCGCGCGCGACCTCTGCGCCGAGGAGGGTAAGACGCTGACGGAGGCGACCGGCGAGGTGCAGCGCGCGATCGACATCCTGCGCTTCTTCGCCGGGGAGGGCTGGCGGATCGCCGGCGAGAGTCTCCCCGCGAGCCTGCCGAGCACGCATCTCTACACCGTCAAGGAGCCGCTCGGTGTGGTCGCCCTGATCACACCCTGGAACTTCCCGATCGCGATTCCGACCTGGAAGCTCGCCCCGGCGCTCGTGTCCGGCAACACGGTCGTGATGAAGCCGGCCACGCTCGTCCCGGTCTCCGTCCAGAACCTCGCTCTCGCCCTGCTCGAGGCTGGCCTGCCGCCGGGGGTGCTGAACATCGTCCACGGCCGCGGCTCCGTCGTCGGCGACGCGCTCGTCAACGACCCGAGGGTCGCCGCGATCAGCTTCACGGGCTCCGTCCAGACCGGGCTCGGGATCCACGCCGCCGGGAGCGCGCGCCTCGCCCGCGTCCAGCTCGAGATGGGTGGCAAGAACGCGCTCGTCGTGCTCGACGACGCCGACCCGGAGTTCGCGGCCAGCGTCGCCGCCCAGGGCGGCTTCGGCCTCACCGGACAGGCGTGCACCGCCACCAGCCGTGTGATCGCCACCCGGGGCGTTCATGACCGGTTCGTCGAGGCGCTCGCGCGCGAGGCGGAGGCCTGGCGGCCGGGAGACGGGCAGGCGGCCGGGACGCGGATGGGCCCCGTCGTCGATCGAAGTCAACTCGAGACCGATCTCTCCTACATCGACGTCGGCAAGCAGGAGGGCGCCGAGCTCGTCACGGGCGGGGACTGCGACGACCTCTTCCTCTGCCCGGCCGTCTTCACCGGTGTCAAGCCGGCCATGCGGATCGCCCGTGAGGAGATCTTCGGTCCCGTCATCGGCGTGCTTGCCGTGGACAGCCTCGACGAGGCGATCGTGCTCGCGAACGACTCGGAATTCGGGCTCTCCGGCGGGATCGTGACCAACGACATGCGCGCTGCGATGCGCTACGCCGACGAGGCGGAGGTCGGTGTGGTCAAGATCAACCGGGCCACCACCGGCGTCGACCTGAACGCGCCCTTCGGCGGGGTCAAGAGCTCCTCCAGCGGCACCTATCGCGAGCAGGGCAACGTTGCCGTCGACTTCTATACGCGCCTGAAGACCGTCTACCTGGGGACCTGACCCGCCCGAAGCGTCTGATCTCCTGGCTCGCCGTCGCCGCCGTCGCCGCGGTGGCGGCCGCTGCTGCCCTCGATGCGACCCGGGGAGGCTCTCGTCCGGATGAGGCGCCGGCAGGGACGGACTCCCGACCGGTAGAGCCCGAAGGCCGGGATGAGGAGCTTGCCGACCCGGACGCTCCCGCTCCCGGAGCGCTGCCCGGGACGCTCCATCTGATCGCGGGCCCCGACTGCCGCCTGCGCACGCTCGATCTGGCCCGGCTCGTGCTCTCGGGACCGGGCGTACCGGTCGGCTGCCGCTTCTGGCTGTCGCCGAGCGGGGATCAGGCCGTCTTCGTCGCCGCGCCCGATGGTCGTCAGGCTGCCCGCGAGCTCCGGCTCGCGCCCCTGGACGACCCGCTGGCGGGCACCGTGCTCGGTGCCTCCGTGGGCGAGGTCGCCTGGTCGCCGGACGGGGCGCGGCTCGCGTGGTGCGGGCCGAACGGCACCGTGGCGGTGCGCGTCGGCGGCGTTGCCGAGCCGGAGCGGCTGGCCGGTTGCCGACCGCGATTCATGCCCGCGGGGGCCGTGGTGACGCGAGATGGCCAGCCGGCTGCGACGTATCTGCTTGCTGACGGTCACGAGCTTCTCTCGCCGGCCCAGCTCGATGCGCCTCTTGCCGAGCGCGGAAGCGCGCTTCTCGAGGTCGCGGGCTTCGGCATCGGCGGGGACGGCACGGTTGCCGTCGTGGCGCTCGGGCAGGCCGCCGGCGCGCTGCCGCTGGCACTGCTCGAGCTCTGGCGCGACGGCGAGTTGCGCGCGTCGCTGAGGGTCCCCACGTTCAGCTCGCCCGCCGGTCCGGGCCTGTTCGGGTTACGGGTCGAGATCAGTCCGGACGGCAACGAGATCGCCCTGCTCTTCCCGGATGCGCTCGCCTACCCGGGTGCGGGTACGCTCGTTGCCCTGGTCGACGTCCGGACGATGACGGTCGTGCTCGAGGAGCCGGTTGTGTACGACATCGCCTGGTCGCCGGACTCGGCCTGGCTTGCGCTCGCCCGCGGGGACGGCATCGCGATCTATGGCACGGAGCGCTCCCGCGTCCTGTATCGGCTGCCACTCGCGACGCGTGCGCTGGCGTGGAGATGACCGGCGGGCGCTAGCCCAATATCATCCACGATCAGGCGTCGACGAGGGGGGATCATGGCCGAGGGCTCTGACCGGACGATGAACGTGGCGGTGATCGGCTCGAGCGGCTGGTATGCGTTCGACCTCTACCGGCGCATCTTCAGCGACGAGCGGATGCGTCCCGTCAGCCTGCGCATCTGGGCCCGCGACCCGGAGAGCGGCGAGGCGGTCGCGTCGATCCTCGACTACGTGCGCCAGCGGTCCGGGGTGCGGGTCGATTTCGAGCTGCACGCCGACCGCAAGGAGGCGCTGCGCGGGGCCGACCACGTCCTCTTTGCCGCCTGCGTCGACTATCCGCGCACGCGGGTGCAGGACACCGAGGCGTGCGAGCGTCACGGCGTCTACCCGCTCGAGGCGGAGACGATGACCCCCGGCGGGCTCGCCAACACCTTCAGGCACGTCCCGATCGCGCTCGGCGTCGCGAGGGAGCTCGAGGAGGTCTCTCCGGAGGCGACGATCATCCCCGTGTCGAACCCGCTCGTTCGGATCTGCGACGCGATCAGCCGCCACTCGTCGATCCGCTTCGTGGGCCACTGCGACGGGATCATCCACACCCGGGTCGACCTGGCGACGGCCATGGGCCTCGATCCGGACGACGTCGAGGTGATCGCCGCCGGCATCAACCACCTCACGTTCATCCTGAAGATGTGGCATCGACACACCGGCGAGGATTTGCTGCCGCGAATCGACGCGGCGCTACCGCACATCCGCCAGAACGGGCCGTTCGGCTTCCGCTTCTCGAATGCCGTCTACCGGCTGCTCGGGTACTACCCATCGCCCGGCGACAACCACATCGCCGACCAGCTCCCGTTCGTGAGCAGGGAGATGCAGCACTCGACGCCGATCCCGAAGCTCGACATGGCGTTTCCGCCCGTGGAGCTGATCAAGGACGGGCTCGCGCAGAACCGGCTCGGCGTCCTGGGCGGGCCCGAGCGCATCCGGAGCGACCCGGCCGTGCTCGAGCGCTTCCTCAACCCGCCTCGCACCGAGGAGTCGGGCGACTGGATGCTGGCTCTGTCCGGCCGCACGGGCCCGCACCAGGTCGAGGCGATCAACGTTCCGAACGACGGTCACATCACGAACCTGCCACCGGGCTCGATCGTCGAGGTTCCCGGCACGCTCGACGCGCACGGGCCTCGGGGGTTCGCGGTCGGCGAGCTACCGGCCACGCTCGCGAGCCTCTGTCAGCGCATGCTCGTCTGCCACGAGAAGGCCGTCGAGGCATGCGTCCATCGCAGTCGCGAGGCGGCGCTCCAGTCGATCGCGTTCGAGCCGACCGTTCGTGACCTCTACGACTGCGAGGCGCTCCTCGACGACCTGCTCGACGTCAATGCCCGGTATCTCGATCCCGAGCTCGTCGCGGCCCTGCGCAGGCCTGGCCCGCGTGGTCGAGTGGGTCTCGTGGAGCCGGCGCCGACGAACACGATGACGCCCGAGGCGCCGATGCCCGAGGGCGTCCCCGAGCAGGATGTCCTCGTCGGCGCCGCCTGGGGCTCGAATCTCGGGAACCTCGCGGACTGAGCGCCGGTCGGCCGAGTCGTCGTGGCGTAGAGTGACCGATCACATGCGCGTGGAGCGGGCAGGGGGGCTGGGATGAGCGCCGAGCGCGGCACGGCGAGGTCGACGCGGCGGGTCGTGCGGACCGGGCTCTCCGAGCAGGTCTACCAGGTGCTCAAGTCGGACATCATCAACGACAAGCTCCCGCCCGGCGAGCGGATCGTGATCGACGAGCTGGCCCGGCAGATGGGGGTGAGCGCGACGCCGATCCGCGAGGCGTTGGCGCGCCTGGCGGCCGAGCAGCTCGTGAGCGTCGAGCCATACATCGGCTACGCGATCCAGCCCAAGCCGTCCCGGGAGGAGATCGCGCAGCTGTTCGTCGTGCGCGAGGCGATCGAGGGTTGCGCGGGGCGGCTGGCGGCGCGGCGGATGGACGAAGCGGAGATCGCGCGGCTCGAGGAGATCAACGAGCGAATCGTCTCCCGCAGCTACGGCGCCGACGCGTATGCCGACTATGCCGGCTTCGTGACGGACAACCAGGAGTTCCACGAGACGCTCGTACGCGCGTCGGGGAACGCGCCCCTGTTGCGCGCGTTCCGGAGCATGAACTACGACGCCCTGATTGCCCGGGCGACGCGAGGGCGCGGCGTCCCGGATCTCAGCGATAACTACGAGGAGCATGCAGCGATCGTCGCGGCGCTGCGCGCTCGCGACCCGGACGCGATCGAGGCGGCGGTGCGGGCGCACATCCGCCGTGGTGCGCGGCGCATGGTCGGCGCCGCAGCCGCCGATGCCGCCTGCGCCTAGGGCGCGTGCCGCGACTCAACGGTGATCCTGTATCGTCCACGATAAAGCTGTGTCTTCCCCTCAACTGACCGGCCGTCCGCCGCTCGAGGGCGTCCGTGTCCTCGATCTCACGCTCGCGATGGCGGGCCCCGCTGCGACCCAGCGCCTGGCCGATCTCGGCGCCCGGGTGGTCAAGGTCGAGGCGCCCGGGACGGGGGACTTCTCCCGTCGCTATCCGATCTCCGATGTGTGGCTTCCGGGTGGCACGACCACCTCGTTCGTCGCGTTGAACCGCGCGAAGCGCTCGGTCACCCTCAACCTGAAGCATCCGCGTGGCGCCGAGGCGTTCCGTCGCCTCGCCGACGGCTGTGACATCCTGATCCAGAACTTCCGCCCGGGAGTGGTCGAGCGACTCGGGATCGACTCCGACGCGCTGCTCGCGCGCAATCCCCGACTCGCCTACGTGTCGATCTCGGGGTGGGGCTCCAAGGGGCCGCTGGCGGGACATCCGGGCCAGGATCTACTCATCCAGGCCTTCTCGGGCCTGATGTGGAACGTGGGCAACGAAGGCGACCCGCCCATTCCCGCGCCCGTCTTCGTCGCGGACGCGATCGGGTCGCACCTCGCGGTCGAGGGTGCGCTCGCCGTCCTCTACGACGCGGCGCGTACCGGCCGCGGTCGGGCGGTCGAGGTCAGCCTGCTTGGCGGGCTGCTCGAGGCGCAGGCGCAAGAGATCGCGACCTATCTCGCTACGGGACGCTCGCCGAAGCGTTCCGCGGAGCGGGTCGGGCACACGATGCTCGCGTCCCCGTACGGCGTCTACCCGACTGCCGACGGCTACGTGGCCGTCGCGATGGCCGATCTGGGCGCAGTCGGCGAGGCAATCGGAGCCCCCGGGCTCGACAGGCTCGCGCACGATCGCGACGCGGTCTTCAGGGCCGTGGCCGCCGCGCTCGTTGGCGGCCGGTCGGACGAATGGGTGCTCAGTCTGACCGAGCGGGGAGTCTGGGCGGGCCCGGTGCTGTCGTACGACTCGATGGTCACGCATCCGCAGGTGATCGAGAACGGTCTCGTCACCGTGATCGAGCACCCGGACGCGGGCGAGGTGAGGGTCGTTGCCTCCCCGTTCGTGTTCGACGGCTCTCGCAACGGGTGGGCGCCGGAGCCCCCGCCGCGACTCGGCGAGCACACGGAGGAGGTGCTGGCCGAGGCGGGCTACACGAGCGCCGAGGTCGCCGGGCTGCGGGCAGACGGCGCGGCGTGAGCGCGCGCCACGTCACGCTCGAGCGCGGGGGTGTGCGGGCCACGATCCGGCGCGAGGAGAGCGTCGCCCAGAGCGATCCTATAGGATACTTCGCATGGGCTGGGGGGTCGCCGCTGGGTCTCCCGCGGCTGTCGAGGGGGAAAGCAGCGACGGTGCGGGAGCGTGCGCGCGTGACGAGCTTCCACACCTGGAGGGGTTGCGGGCGGGCGCGGAGCTCTGGGAGAACCACGGCTTCTGCGTCCGCGCTTCCGACGGCGCGCACGAGTTCCTGCTCTGGATCGCGTTCTACATCCTGAAGGGCGCACCAGGTGGGCGCTTCACGGTCGGCGACGTGCGTGTCGACCAGGCGATCGCGGTTCACGGCGAGTTCCCGGCCGGGGCTCGCTCGTCCATGCACGACACGCCGTTCACCGCCGCCGGTGTTCACTGGAGCGAGTACCGTGCTCCCGGGGAGCTCACGTGCGTGCTCGACGGCGATGGTGCCGTCTGGCAGCTTGCCGGCCGTCGCCACGAGGGAGCCTCGCCTCGCTGGCGCCTGGTCGGTGCCGCAGGCCCGCTCACCGTCGACCTGGATCTCGAGGCGCTTGCCCCGGTCTCCTGGTTCGACGGGTTCGAGCTGATCGAGGGGTTCGAGGCGCTGGCGCGCGTCCGGGGAACGATCGAGACGGGCGGGCGCACGTTCTCAGTGGAGGGCGTCGCCCAGCACGAGAAAGTGCACACGTCCGTGCCGATCCAGCGCACCGACGGTGCCGGCTGGGCGACTTCGCCGGTCGCGGATCGGCACATCTGGCATGTCGGCGCGGGCCGGGAGCTCGCGTTCTCGGTGCTCGCGAACCAGCCGGGCGAGCGGCCGGGCCTCGCGAACGGGCAGCTCGTGATCGCCGGCCGTCGGCTCGGATTCGGACGCGACTCCCTTCGGGTCGAGGAGACCGAGCACTGGCGCGACCCGCGCAGCGGCGTCGAGGTGCCCGTCGGCTGGAGGATCGAGGTCGAGCATGAGGACGGGCGGCTCGAGCTGGGCGTCGCCGCCTACGCGCGCGCCTACTACCTCTGGGACTACCTGCGCGGCTCGACGAGCCTGCTCTACTGGCTGCTCGCCGACGCTCGCGCGCTCTGGACGCCTGCCGACGGCTCAGGTGCCGTCGCCGACAGTCTGCTCTACGCGGCCCATACGAACCGGCCGTTCCTGTACTGGGGATAGGACGACGAAGGAGGATTGTTGAGCGAGCCATTTGGCATAGCGTGTCTCGGCATCACCCACCCGCACGTGTCCGTGCGTCTGGACGTCGCGAGGCGCATCGACGGGATCGAGCTCGTCGGTGTCGCCGATCCCGATCCCGCCAACCAGGAGGGCCTCGCGGCGCTCGGTGAGCACCTCGGCGCCCCGGTACGGTCGAAGGAGGAGCTCCTCGCCGACCCGGCGGTTCACGGGGTGATCATCGAGCCCTGGACGTACGAGATGGTCGACCTCAGCCTCGAGTGCGCGCACGCCGGCAAGGCCGTGCTCGTCGAGAAGCCGGCGGGCTCCAATCCCGACGATCTCGACCGCCTCGTCGAGGGGGCTGCCGGCAGGGTTGTCCAGGTCGGCTACAACTTCCGCTTCTCGCCGATGGTCGACTTCGCGGCGCGCATGCTTGCCGAGGGCGTCCTCGGCAAAGTCGTTCAGGCGCGAGTCCACGCGGCCGGGCCGGCCGGCGACGGGACCCACCGCTGGTACAACCTGCCCGGCGACGTCGGTGGCTGCTTCTGGGAGGACGGCTGCCACATCGTTGACCTGATCATCCACCTGTTCGGGATGCCGAACAACGCCACCGCGAAAGTGTCGAAGTTCGCGTCCGTCTCGGGTGCGGACTCGCTCGAGGATGCCGCGGTCGCCGCGCTCGAATACGACGACATGCTGCTCGCGTTCGATTTCACGTCCTGGGAGGCGAACGACTGGCTCGAGACGTGGGAGTTCGCGCTCTACGGGACGAAGGGGACGCTCTTCTTCCGGGTGCTACCCGAGACGTACGAGCTGTACCTGAAGGCCGACACCGCGGAGTTCAGGAAGGGCTGGACGCGCTGGAATCAGACGACGTTTGCCGTGCCCTGGGCCGACGAGCCGACCCCGTGGGAGAAATGGCACGTCGTCGCCAACAAGTCGTTCTTCTTCCGCGAGATCGCCGCCTTCCGCGCCGCCGCGCGTGGCGAGGCGCCCGTCACGATCCCGCCGGCGCAGGCGCGGGACGTCGCGATCGTGATGGAGGCCTGTTACGAGTCGAGCAGGGCCGGCGGCTCATGCGTGACCGTCGAGCGACGGTGAGGCGTCCGGGGCGCTCCGCATGAGCGGAGCCGCACTCTCGCGTGTACGGGTGGCCGTGGTCGGCGCCGGCTTCTGGGCCGTCGCCAACCACATCCCGGAGTTGGCCGGGCGTGACGATGTCGAGCTCGTGTCCGTATGCCGACTCGGCCGGCGGGAGCTCGACGTCATCCAGCGGCGCTTTGGCTTCCGGATCGCGACGGAGGACGTGGTCGAGGCGCTCGACGCCGGGGTCGACGCCGCCGTGATCTGCGGCCCCAACGACCTTCACCGCGACCACGCGCTTGCTGCGATCGAGCGCGGCCTGCACGTGATGGTCGAGAAGCCGCTCGCCCCGACGGCCCGGGAAGCGTGGGCGATCGTCGACGCTGCCCGGGCGCGCGACCTCATCGCGCTTGTCCCGCATGGCTGGCACTACAAGCCGTTCGTCCGTGCTGCGTACGAGCTCGCCCGGTCCGGCGCGTTGGGGGAGATCCGCCACGTCCTCTGCCACATGGCCTCTCCCACCGTCGAGCTGTTCGAGGGCCGGGGCGGCTACGGGACGGTCGAGATCGAGGGGCTCGTGTTCGAGGCCTCGCCCGGGACGTGGGCCTCGACCGGACACCGGGGCGGCTACGCGCTCGGGCAGATGGCCCACTCGGTCGGTCTGCTCTGCTGGCTCACGGGTCTGCGGGGAGCGTCGGTGAGCGCCCGCTCGACGGCGAGCGGAACAGGCGTGGACGTCGTCGACGCGGCTGTGGTCGAGTTCGAGGGCGGGGCGCTCGGTTCGCTTTCCGGCTGCGGGCTCGCACCCGCGCACGCGGGTTTTCAGGTCGATATCCGCGTGTTCGGCTCCGACGGCATGTTGCTCCTGGACGTGGAGCGCGAGCGGTGTGTCCTTCGCCGCCATGACGGCAGCGACGAGATCGTCTCGGTGCAACCCGGCAGCGGGGCGTACGAGTGCACCGGTCCGCCGCACCGCTTCATCGAGCTCGTGCGTGGGCTCAGCGACCGGAACGACTCGCCGGCGGAGGCGTCCGCACGCGCGATCGAGATCCTGGAGGGGCTGCTGCGCTCCGCCGCCGAGCGGCGGACGGTGGCAATCGGAGCGGAGGGCGATCTGTGAGGGGCCCGCTCGAAGGCACCCGCATCGTCGACCTGACGCTCGCGCTTGCGGGCCCGGCGGCCACGCAGCGGCTCGGCGACTGGGGCGCGGACGTGATCAAGGTCGAGCCGCCGGTCACGGGCGAGTGGAGCCGCGTGCATCCGATCCGCAACGCGTTCATCGACGGCGAGACGACGAGCTTCGTCGGCTTCAACCGCAACAAGCGCTCGATCGCGATCGACCTCAAAAACCCGGCGGGCCCCGAGCTCGTGCTGAAGCTGGTCGAGACCGCCGACGTGTTCTGCCACAATTTCCGCCCGGGCGTGATCGACCGGCTGGGTCTCGCTCCCGACGTCGTTCGCGCCCGCAACCCCCGGATCGTCTACGGCTTCGTCACGGGCTACGGATCGCTCGGTCCCGACAGCCGCAGACCGGGCCAGGACCTCCTGCTCCAGGCCTACAGCGGCGTGATGTTCTCGGTTGGCTCGCGCGACGATCGCCCGAACGCGGGGCCGATCTTCGCTGCCGACGTGCTTGCTTCCCACTTCCTGGCCGAGGCGGTGATGGCCGCCCTGATCGAGCGCGGCCGCACGGGGGAGGGGCAGGTCGTGGAGGTCAGCATGCTCGGGGCGATGCTCGACTCCCAGATGCAGGAGCTGATCACTTTCCTGAACCTCGGCATCGGCATGGAGCGCCCGGCCTTTCCGGCGGCGCACGCGATGCTGAATCCGCCGTACGGGGTCTACGAGACGCGCGACGGGTGGGTCGCGATCGCCATGGCCGACCCGGTGGCGCTCGGTGAGGCGATCGGCTCCGGGGCCGTCCGGGCGCTCGGCTCCTGGGAGGCGGCCGCCGAGAACGGTCAGCTTGTTCACGACGAGGTCAGTCGCGCGCTGCGGGGTCGTACGTCGCGGGAGTGGATCGAGGTTCTCGATACGCACGGCGTCTGGTGCGGGCCCGTGCACCGCTACGAGGACCTCCCGGCCAATGAGCACATCCGGGTGGAGGGCTACTTCCGGGAGATCCCGCTGCCGGGTGGCGGGTCGTTCACCGGTCCGGACGGGGCCGTCAGCTTTTCCGCGCACCCACCCGGCTACACGCATCCGCCGCGCGTGTCCGAGCACGCCGACGAGATCCTCGCGGAGCTCGCGCTCGACGCAGCCGAGCGGGCGACGATCGAGGAGTCCGGCTGCATCTGGCGGCCCGGCGCCGCCGGGGCCTGAGCGTCCCGTGCCGGACGAGCCCCGCGTCGTTCGGGCCGGCCTCGCCGACCAGGTCTACGAGGCGATTCAGCGCCGGATCCTCGACATGCATTTCCGGCCCGGCGATCGGCTCGTGATCGACCATCTGGCGGGGGAGCTCGGTGTCAGCGCCACGCCGGTCCGGGACGCGCTCGCACGCCTCGCTGCCGAGCGACTGATCGTGTCCGAGCCGTACCGCGGCTTCACCGTGCTGGCGGAGCCAACCCGGCGGGAGATCGAGGCGTCCTTCGAGGCGCGGCGGGGGATCGAGGCGTTCGCCGCCCGGGTCGGGTGCGAGCGGGCGACGCGGGAGCAGGTGCGGGAGCTGGTCGAGATCGCCGACCGGTTGGCGGCGCAGGGCTACGACGGGCGGTTCGACGGCTACGCGACCTTCGTGCGCCTGAACCGGGTCTTTCACGAGCGGATCGTCGAGACGAGCGGCAACTCCTTCCTGCTCGACGCGCTCCGCGGCCTGTACCACGATCTCCTGATCGCCCGCACCCTCCACGATCGCGGCATCCCCGATCTCGGTGAGATCGCCGAGGAGCATGTCCGCATCATCCGCGCCTTCGAGCGCCGGGACCCGGCGTCGGCCGAGGAAGCGGTCAGCGACCACATCCTGCGGGGCGGCGAGCGCCTGCTCGCGGCGCGTGCCGAGGCCGCCGACGGGCTCTCCGACTGCGAGTGAGCCGGCTAGCGCGGCGTCTCACGGCGTTGCGCTGGAAACGCGGAGGGAGGTGTAGGGGCGGGACCCGTCCCGCCCGAGACGATGCGTGCAGCGGGAAACGGGACGGGTTGCGGGCCGGACAGGTCCGGTCCCTAGATCGTCGCGATCGATCCGGTCCAGCGGTTTGAGGTCGGACGTCATGAGAGGCCGCACTAGCGTCCGCGGAAGTCCGGCGGGCGCTTTGCGGCGAAGGCGGCGATTCCCTCGTCGCGGTCCTCGCTGCCCATGCAGATGGTGACGAGCTCCTCCTCGTACCGCATGCCCGCATCGAGGCCCAACGAAAGCGACGCGCGCGCGGCCGCCTTCGCCGCCTGCGTCGCGATCGGGGCGTTCGCGGCGATCGACCGCGCGATCTCGAATGTCGCCGGGAGGAGGGCATCCGGGTCGACGACCCTCTGCGCGATCCCGATTCGCAGCGCCTCAGGCGCGTCGACGGGATCACCTGTGAGCAACATCAGCGAGGCGTTGGCGAGGCCGCAGATCCGAGGCAGGAGCTGGGAGGCACCACCGCCACCGATCCAGCCCAGCTTCACCTCGGGTGCGGCGAAGCGCGCAGCGGTGCTGGCGACCACGACGTCGCAGCTGATCGCCAGCTCGAGCCCGCCGCCGAACGCGGCTCCGTTGACCGCTGCGACCGCCGGCTTGCGCAGCCCGAGGATCGCGTCGCAGTAGTCGAGCCGGTTTCGGAACGCCCAGGGGGTGGGGTAGTCGTCGAGGGTGGTGATGTCCGAGCCCGCGCAGAACGTCTTGCCCTCGCCCGTGAGGACGACGACTCTCACCGCATCGTCGGCATCGGCGCGCCGGCACAGCTCGTGCAGGTCGGCGGCCATTCGCACGGTCATCGCGTTCGCCTTCTCCGGCCGGCGCAGCGTGATGAGCGCAATCGCCTCCCGGGTCTCGTAGCCGATGTGCGACTCGACGGACATCTCGCGAGGTGGCTAGGGGCGGCTCACGCCGGAGCGGAGATCGAGAGGTGGGCCTCCCCGCCGGCCCGGTAGACCGCGCTTCCCTCGTTCTCGAACACGTGCACCCGCGTGAAGTCGAAGCTGAGCGGGACGAGCTCGTCCGGCTCGATCTGGATGCCCGGCGGGGTCATCGCCTTCACGATGTGCCCGTCGACGTCGAGATCGACGATCACCTCGCCGCCGAGCGGCTCGACCGCGATCACGCGAGACCGGAGCGGGGAGCCGGCAGCGTCCTGGCCGATCCGTACGTCTTCGGCGCGCGCGCCGAACTGCACAGCCTGACCGGCGCGGGCGGCGAGCGCCGACAGGGCGTCCCCGCCCCGTCCTGCGATTGCGAAGCTCTGGGAGCGGAGCTCGACGCCACCGTTGGCGTGGTCGGCGCGGAGCGGCAAGAGGTTCATGGGCGGCGTGCCGACGGTCTGCCCGACGAACGTGTTGGCAGGCTCGTTGTAGACGATCTCGGGCGGAGCGACCTGCTGTACGGCGCCGGCCCGCAGCACGCAGATACGGTCGGACATGCTCATCGCTTCGACCTGATCGTGCGTCACGTAGACGAGCGTTCGCTTCAGGTCGCGCTGGAGGTACTTGAGCTCGGCCCGCATCTCGAGTCGAAGCAGCGCGTCGAGGGCCGACAACGGCTCGTCGAGCAGGTAGACGAGCGGGGCGCGCACGAGCGAGCGCCCGATTGCGACCCGCTGGCGTTCCCCGCCCGACAGTCGCGCCGGCTTGCGGTCGAGGAGTTGCTCGATGCGCAGGATCTTGGCGGCGTCACGCACGCGCTTGTCGATCTCTTCCTTCGGTGGCCTCGGCTTCTGCTGGCGCAGCGGGAAGGCAAGGTTGTCGTAGACGCTCTTGTCCGGGTACAGCGCGAGGTTCTGGAAGACGATCGAGACGTTCCGCTCGCCCGGCGGCACATCCGTGACCTCGGTGCCGCCGACGTACACGGAGCCCTCGCTGGGGCGCTCGAGCCCGACGATCGTGCGAAGCATCGTGGTCTTGCCCGCGCCCGGCGGCCCGAGAACGCAGAAGAACTCGCCGTCCTCGATGTGGAGATCGAGCTCGTTCAGCGCCACCACGTCGCCGAAGCGCTTGGTGATCCGCTCGAGCCGCACGTCAGCCATGAGTGACCTCCATCGGCGGCGCTACCGCAGCGCCTTCCCGGTCATGTCGTCGAACACGTGCACGTACTTACGCTCGAGCTCGATCCCGAGCGCGTCGCCGACCCGCGGGCGGATGGTCGGCGGTACGACAACCCGGAAGTCGATCTCCCCGGCCCGGAGATGCACGATGTTGCGTGCACCGAGCGGTTCGACGAGCAAGACGGTGCCGCGTGCGTCGGCCCGCTCGTTGGCCGGATCGAGGAGCTCCAGGTGCTCCGGCCTGATCCCGAGCGTGTGGCCCCGCTCGCCCTTCTCGTCGAGCAGCTTCGCCGATCCGTCCTCGAGCACGATGGGTCGAGCCTCGGGAATCGGGAGGCGCAGCTCGAGCGATCCGTCGGTCGCGCCAAGCTCCGCCGGAAGGAAGTTCATGGTCGTCGAGCCGACGAAGTGGGCGACGAACCGGTTCGCGGGGGAGTTGTAGACCTCGTCCGGGGTGCCGTATTGCTGGAGCTTCCCGAGATCCATGATCGCGATGTGATCGGCCATCGCCATCGCCTCGACCTGGTCGTGCGTGACGTAGATCATCGTCTGCCGGAGCTCGCGCTGGAGCTTCTTCATCTCCGCGCGCATGTACGCGCGAAACGCGGCGTCGAGGTTGGAGAACGGCTCGTCGAGCAGGAAGATGCCGGGGTTCGTGATCATGCTGCGCCCGATCGCGACTTTCTGCATGTCGTTGACCGAGAGATCGGCGGCGCGTTGCTCGAGCAGGTGGGAGATGTCGAGCAGCTCCGCCACCCGCTCGACCTCCCGCTCGACCGTCTCGGCGGGCTGTTTGCGGACGACGCGCAGGCCGAAGGCGATGTTGTCGAACGCCGACATGTGCGTGAAGATCGCGTAGTTCTGGAACACGAAGCCGACGTTGCGCTTGCCGGGGTGCAGGTCGTTGACGACCTCCCCGTTGAAGCGGATCTCGCCGCTCGTCGGCTGGAGCAGGCCCGAGAGCATGTTCATGGTCGTCGTCTTGCCGCAGCCTGACGGGCCGAGCAGCGCGATGAAGGAGCCGTCGGGGATGTCGAGCGTCAGGTCGACGACGGCCTCGACGCGGCCGAAGCGTTTCCAGACGTTCTCGAGCTCGATCTTCGCCACCCTGGCCCCTATCGCTTGATCGCGCCGAAGGTCAGGCCGCGGACGAGGTGCTTCTGGATCGCGATCGCGAGAATCACGGGCGGCAGGATCAGGATCAGGGCCAGAGCCGCCTGCGATCCGAACTCGACGCCTGTCGACGCCGAGCGGATCTGGCTCAGGAAGACGGGCGCGGTGATCACCCTGCTGCCGGCGAGCACGAGCGCGATCAGGTAGTCCGACCAGTTGAGGATGAACACGAACAGCGCCGTTGTCGCGAGCCCGCCCTTGACGAGCGGCAGGATCGCCTTGCGGAACGCCCCGAAGTTCGAGCAGCCGTCCACGATCGCGGCCTCGGCGATCTCGCGCGGGATCTCGTCGAAGAAGCTGCGCATCAGCCAGACGACGAACGGGAACGTGACCGCGCCGTAGATCAGGATCAGGCCCCAGTACGTGTCGTTGAGCTGGAGGTATGTCCAGAGGAACAAAATGGGGATGATCACGGCGATCGGCGGGAACATCCGCAGCTGGAGGATCGCGAAGGGCAGCAGCTTGCCGCCGGCGCGAAACCGCGAGATCCCGTAAGCGGTGCTGATCCCGACGAGCAGGGCCAGCACGGTCCCGAGGCCGGCGACGATCAGGCTCGTGATGATCGAGTCCGTGGCGTCGATCGGAGTGGACGTGAGGAAGCCGAGCCCGCTCTCGTCGGTGGGCTCGCCACCGAAGATCCGCTTGAAGTTCCCGAAGGTCGGCGACTCGGGGAACCAGTACGTCTCGCCGGTCGTCGGCGCCCACTGGGGCTGCGGCTTGAACGCCATCGTGATCATCCAGTAGACGGGGAACAGGAAGAGCGCGAGGATGAGCGCGATCACGACGGTGCGCGCGGTGGTGCGGAGCGTCTTCGCGCTCATGCCTCGGCCGCCTGACGTCGCTCGATCGGTTTGATCGCCTGCGCCGCGGCGATCGAGACGCCGATCATGACGACGATCGCAAGGGCTGCCACGTAGCTCCACTGGGAGTTGATGAACGCCTGCCGGTAGAGGTGCACCGAGATCGTCGAGGAGGCTTCACCGGGTCCGCCCTGCGTGAGTAGCCAGGCGGCATCGAAGATCTTGAAGGCCTCCATCGCGCGGATGATCAGGGCGATGATGATGATCGGGGTCATGATCGGCAGGATCACGTGGCGCAGCTTCTGCCAGTACGAGGCACCGAGGATGTTCGCCGCGTTCAGCTGATCCTCCGGGACCGCCATGACGCCGGAGAGCAGGATCAGGAACATGAGCGGCGTCCACTGCCAGATGTCCACGATCGTGACTGCGACGGGGGCGAAGCTCGGGTCGGAGAGCCACTGCCAGCGGATGTCGCCGGGCGCGACGAACGAGAGCATCTTGTTGATCGGGCCGTCGGTCTGGAGCAGGAGGAACCAGATGAAGCCGGAGACGGCCGGGATGATCATCATCGGCAGGAGGAACAGGATCGTCGCGATTCGCCTGCCCGGGAACTTCTCGACGAAGAGCAGGGCGAGCAGGAAGCCGATCACGAACTGGATTCCGACGGCCACGATCGTGATCAGGACCGTCCGCACGACAGCGGACAGGAAGCTCTCGGACGTGAGGCCCTCGATGAAGTTGTCGAACCAGATCCAGTCCCTGTAGGCGACGTACCAGTTGGAGCCCCCGGTCGGCGTCCACGCCGTGAGGGAGATGTAGATCTCCATCACGATCGGGAAGGCGACCAGCAGGACGAGGAGCAGCTGGCCGGGCGCGACGAGCAGTCGCCCGAGCTTGCGCTCGGCGGCGTCGAGCGGCGACTGCCTCGGGGCGGGCGGCTCGACGGCCGGGCCGGGCGCGGTCAGACCGGTCTCTTCGACTGTGGACATCGGTGGTGGGGATTCTCCCGGATTTCGCTGCTATGCGAAAGAGAGGCGGGAGGGCCCGGGTTCGCCGGGCCCTCCCGCCGATCGCGCGTCCGGCCTAGACGAAGTCCGCGCCGGCCGAGTCGGGGGTCGTGGGCCAGCCGGCCTTGGAGGTCTGCCAGGCCGCGATCTGCGTCTCGCGACCGAGCTTGTCCGTGGCCTTCTGCCAGGCGGACTCGATCGAGGCCAGCGACTGCTCGGGCGAGGCCTGCCCGGAAAGCGCCTCGAGCATGTTGATCTCGAGGCCCTGGATGTACTCGTACGCGCCGTTCAGCGCGCCCGAGAACGACGGCGCGTGGCCCGGGTACGTGGCGCCGAGCACGTCCATCGTCCGCTGCGTGTAGGACTTGACGGCGAGCGGATCGGTCAGCGCGTAGGTGCGCGCCACGTCCTGGTAGCCGGCCGGGTTGGCGTTGATGAGCGTGTAGATCTTGCCGTAGCCGGTCCAGAGCATGTAGGCGAACGCGGCCTCGCGGTACTTCGGGTCCGCGTACTGGTTGATGCCCCAGGAGGCGTTGAAGTAGATCGAGTTGTGGCGGACGAGCGTGCCGTCGACGTCCCAGCCGGGCATCGGGAACGCGGACGTCACCGAGCCGGCGTCGGCCGTGTCGAGCGGGCTTCCCGCCGTGATGAACTTCGTCATGTTGTTGAAGCCGACCGTCATCGCCGCGCCGCGCGCGCCCCAGTTCGGATATTGCTGCTCCCACGTCCACGTGAGCGCGTCCGGCGACCCGAACTTCGTCGTCTCGATCAGGTCGTTCAGCGCCTTGAGGCCCTGCTCCGAGTTGACGAGCGGGTTCATCTCGTCGTCGAAGTAGAACTGGACCGGGTTCGCCGTCGAGACGTAGCGATGGACGAAGTTGATCCAGCCCCACGCCGGCGAGCGCAGGTCGGTGGCACCGAAGAGCCCCTGATCCGGCCGGTGGAAGAACTCGGCCATGTCGCGATGCTCGTCCCAGGTCTTCGGCGGGGCGAGGTCGTAGCCGTACTTGGCCTTGAAGTCGGCCTGCTCCTTCGAGTCCTCGAACAGGTCCTTGCGGACGTAGAACACCTGGAGATCGCCGTCCTGGGCGACCGCGTAGGGCTCGCCGTTGTAGTAGTTGAACGCCTGCGTCGTCAGCGGCGCTCCGATGTAGCCGGTCTCCGGATCGTCCCAGTCGGGCTGGTAGGCGTCCACCCACTCCGTCAGCGGGATGATCAGCCCGGCCTCGGCGAGCGTTCCGGTCGAGTGGTAGTCCATCTGGATCAGGTTCTGCGAGCCGTCCTTGGTGGCTGCCATCTGGACGGTCTTCGGGAACACCTGCTCCGGCGGGATCCCGACGAACTCGATCTTGATCCCGGTCAGCTCCTCCCAGAGCGCGTTGACGGCTTGCGCGCCTTCGGGGAACGGCTCCTCGTAGGCGCCGATCGAGCCGGCGTAGCTGCCGACGACGAGCTTGTCCGGGGCCTTGCCGTCGGCCTTGAGCTTCTGCGCGAGCGCGATCGCGCGTCCGGCGGCCGAATCCTCCGTCCACGAGTAGCGCTCGGCACCCTCGAAGCCCGAGAAGCCGCCCGCGACGCCCGCAAGGCCGGGTGTCTCGGCCGGTGGGGTCTCCCCCGTGTCGGCCGGTGGGGTCTCCCCCGTGTCGGCCGGTGGGGTCTCCTCCGTCGTCGCGGCGGGCTCCGCCTCGCCGTCGCCGCCGCCGCACGCGGCAAGCAGCAGCGCGAGGCTGGTCGCGCCTGCTCCGGCGACGAGCTGCCGGCGGGAGATCGGCCTAGCGAGCGCCTCTTCTCCCGGGAGCTCTCGCCCGAGTCTCTCCAACCGCTTCTTCATCGAGCCTCCTTATTGGTTCCTCGGCGCCTGCTGCACCTGACCAGTGGACAGCCGCGCGCACCCGCCGCAATATCCTATAGGGTGCAGCCTCTACCTGTCACGAGCGTGTGCCTGGATGCCGCGACTGACCGTGCTTGCATGGATCTTGGACGTCGAACTGCGGGAGGTTGTTAGTCCCGCGGTCAGCCCGTCGCCTCTGCCGTTGCTTTCACCTCCCACTGCATGTCCGGCCCGACCGGCCGGGCGCCAAACCGTACCACAGCCACTGGCTAGGTGTCTAGGCCATTCCAGGTGTCCGGGCCGGCCTCCGGCAGCCGGCCCGGACCGGTCGGCTAGCCTCACGCTGCGGAGCAGCGCCGGGCGCCGGCGCGTCGACGTCTGAAGGGAGCCGCCCAGTGGAAGTCGCACCCGGAATCCATCGAATCGAGAGCGTTCTCGGCCCGAGGCCGTTCTCTCAGTACCTGCTCTCGGGCGAGCGGACTCTGCTCGTCGACACCGGCGTCGCTGCCACTCCGGCCGACGTGATCCTGCCGTTCCTCGCGCGGGTGGGATTGGACCCCGCGCGACTCGATCTCGTGCTCGTCTCGCACGCCGATGTCGACCACTTCGGCGGCAACGCGGCGACCCGCGTCGCCGCGCCGCGCGCGCTCGTGTGCGCGCACGAGCTCGACGTCCCCTGGATCGAGAGCGCGGAGCGGATCCTGCTCGAGCGCTACGGCTGGTACGCGGCGCACGGGATTCCGTACGCGCCCGAGGTCGGCGCGTGGTTGCGTGAGGGGATGGGAGCGGACACGCCGGTCGACGTGCGTCTGCGCGGCGGCGAGGCGTTCCGCCTCGGACCGGAGCTCGAGGCTCGCGTCCTGCACCTGCCCGGGCACACGGCGGGTCACCTGGGCCTGTGGGTGCCCGCGTCGCGCACCGCGATCGTCCAGGACGCCGTGATGGCGCGAGGCCTCCTCGACACGGAGGGCAACGTGATCCACCCGTCGCCGTATTTCGACGCGGCCGCGTACGAGGGTTCGGTGCGGACGCTCCAGCGGCTCGCGCCCGCGCGGCTCCTGACCGCCCACTACGACGTGATCGAGGGCGCGGCCGTCGACGGGTTCCTCGCCGACACGCTCGAGTTCGTGCGGGACGCGCGCGCCGTCACCGCCCAGATCCTCGCCACCGAGGGGGAGGTGACGCTCGCGCGGGCGCGTGAGCTGGCCGATCCCCGGCTCGGCCCGTTCAGCTCGATGCCCAACGAGCTGGCCGGGCCCCTCCGCGCGCACCTGCGGGAGCTCGTCGCAGCGGGGAGCGCGGAGGAGTCGCCGGACGGCCTGACCTGGCGTGCGCTGCGCCAGGGGTAGCACCGGGGAAACAGCACACACCAAGGAGGAAACGGATGGAACTCGGGATGATCAGCTCCACCTGGATCGGCACCAAGGTCGGGCTCGAGGAGGGGATCCGCAGGGCGAAGGAGATCGGCTTCGACACGTACGACATCTTCGAGGACCCGCTCGACATCGACGACGCGACGCGCACGCTGATCCGCGACACGTGTGCGGATGCCGGCCTGCCGATCCGCTCGGTCGTCTGCGTCGCGTTCGGGATCGTCGATTTCAACCCGTCCGTACGCCGCTTCACACTCGACCGGATCAAGGCCTACGTCGACCAGGGTGCGTACTTCGGCGCGCGCAACGTGCTGCTCGTCGTCGGGGAGTACTTCTGGGACGGCGAGGTCTTCCCGCGGTCGGCGATCTGGGACCTGGCCAAGGAGCTCGTCGCGCAGGCCGGGGAGTACGCCGCCTCGAAGGGTCTCGAGATCGTGCTCGAGCTCGAGCCGTTCACGGAAGCGCTCCTCAAAGACGTCGACGAGCTCGCCCGCTTCGTGCGCGAGATCGACCATCCGGCCGTGCGCGCCAACGCCGACATCTCGCACCTGCACCTCTCGGGCGCCTCGTTCGATGACGTGAAGAAGCTGACCGGCCTGATCGGCCACATCCACCTCTCCGACTGCGACGGGCAGGTGCACGGCGACCTGCCCGCCGGGATGGGCGTGACTCCGATCCGGGAGTACCTCGCCGCGATCCGCGACACGGGCTACGACGGCACCGTCTCGATCGAGCTCGAGTACTCACCGGACCCCGGCCAGATCGTCGCGTGGGCGCAGCGGGCCTACGACGGCACGGCCGCGATCATGCGCGAGCTCGGTGTCCGGGCGTGAGGCGGCGGCGATGACCGAGATCGACCTCATGACCGCTGCCACGCTGCCGGCGCGCATCGACCACGGCATCGGTGCCGTCGGCGCGGGCTTCATCATGCGCGACATCCACCTCGTCGCCTACGCCGAGGCCGGCTTCGACGTGGTCGCGATCGCGTCGCGGACGCCCGAGCATGCCCGTGCCGCGGCAGAGCAGAACGGAATCGAAACCGTCCACGACACGGTCGACGACCTGCTCGCCGACCCCCGGGTCGAGATCCTCGACGTCGCGTACCCGGCGCACCTTCAGCTCGACGTGGTGCGCGCGGCGGTCGAGCACCGCGACCACATCAGGGGCATCCTCGCCCAGAAGCCCCTCGCCTCGACGCTCGCCGACGCGATCGAGATCGTGCGGCTGTGCGAGGACGCGGGCATCACGCTCGCCGTCAACCAGAACATGCGCTACGACCAGTCGATGCGGGCGCTGAAGGCTCTGCTCTCGGGCGGGCACCTGGGCACGCCGATCGTGGGCGAGATCGTCATGAACGCGCGCCCGCACTGGCAGGAGTTCATCCGCGGCTACGGGCGGATAGCGATCCTGAACATGTCGATCCACCATCTCGACGCGTTTCGCTACCTGTTCGGCGACCCCGAGCGGATCCTCGCGAGCGTCCGCCCCGATCCGAGCTGGGACTTCCCCCATGACGACGGGATGGCCTTCTACATCCTCGAGTACGCGGACGGCCTGCGCGCGATCGGCCTCGACAACTGCTTCACCTGGGCCGACCACCGGATCGAGTGGCGGGTCGAGGGCACGGACGGGCTGGCGAAGGGGACGATCGGCTGGCCCGACTATCCGGCCGGAAGCCCGAGCACGATCGACTACCACCTCCGCTCGGAAGAGGGCGAATGGCACCGTCCCCGGTGGGACGAGCGGTGGTTCCCGCAGGCGTTCGTGGGCACGATGGCGCAGCTGATGGCGGCGCTCGAGACCGGCGGCGAGCCCGAGATCCCGGGCCGCGACAACCTGCGCACGATGGCGTTGATCGAGGCCGCCTACCGTTCGGTCGCGGAGGGCCGTGCGGTCGCGCTGGCGGAGATCCTCGGCGAGGCGGGCATCGGATGAGCGTCGATGCGTTTCGCCTCGACGGGCGCGTCGGGATCGTCACGGGCGGCGGCGGCGGGCTGGGCGAGGGGATCTCCCTCGCCCTCGCCGCGGCGGGGGCCTCGGTTTGCGTCGCCGACATCGAGCTCGAGCTGGCCGAGGCCTGCGCCGCACGGGTGCGAAGCGCCGGCGGCACGGCGACCGCCGTGGCCGTCGACGTCACCGACCGCACGACGGTCGAGGCGCTGGCGCGGACGGTCGAGCGCGAGCTCGGCGGGATCGACGTGCTCGTCAACAACGCGGCGATCTATCCGCGGCGGCCCTGGACGGAGGTTCCGGAGGAAGAATGGGACGCGGTGCTCGACACGAACCTGAAGGGGTACTTCCTCTGTGCTCGGGCGTGCTACCCGTCCATGGTCGAGCGGGGGCGCGGGCGGATCGTCAACCTGGCCTCGGTCACGTTCTTCGGCAACCTGCCCCAGCTCCTGCCGTACGTGTCGTCCAAGGGCGGCGTGGTGGGCTTCACGCGCGCGCTCGCGCGCGAGGTCGGATCGGACGGGGTCACGGTCAACGCGATCTCGCCCGGGGCCTTCCCCACCGCCGCCGAGAAGATCCATCCCGATCCGGAGGGATACAACCGGTGGATCCTCGATCAGCAGTCGCTCAAGCGTCGGGGCACGCCGGAGGACGTCGGTAACCTGGCCGTGTTCCTCGCGAGCGATGCGTCGTCCTTCATCACCGGCCAGCTGGTCGAGATCGACGGCGGCTGGATGATGCACTGACGGTCGGCTGGGCGAGGCCCCCGGTCGGGCTCGCGTGCGCCGCTCGCCGGGCGGTCCGCTAGGTTCCCGCCCGGACGTAGTCGTCGGCGGCGGGGAAGGAGAGCGGGTGCCCGAGCTGTGGGGGCGGGCGTACAGGAAGGCCGAGCTGCTCGAGAGGGTCGGGCGGCTCGACCAGGTCGCGGGCATTCGCCTCGTCACGCTCGGGGACGGTGCCGAGCGGGGCGTGCGCGTGCTCGAGCTCCGCACCGGCAGTGGCTTCGCGGTCGACGTGCTCGTCGACCGCGCCTTCGATCTCGGGCGCTGCGAGCACCGCGGTCGCCCGCTCGCCTGGTGCTCGGGCGTCGGCTTCGCGGGGCCGTGGTTCGGTGAGCCGGAGGACCTCGGCTTCTTCCGTACCTGGGGCGGCGGGCTCCTGACGACCTGCGGGATCGACCACGCGCTCTTCATGGCCGAGGACACGGCCGCGCAGTACCACTTCCCGCCGAAGCAGACGGAGAGCTTCGGCCTGCACGGGCGCGTCTCGAACCGCCCGGCGCGCCTGACCGGTTACGGTGAGCGCTGGGACGGCCAGGAGTGCGTGCTGTGGGCGGAGGGCGAGGTGCTCCAGGTCTCCGTGTTCGGCGAGCAGCTCCTGCTGCGCCGGCGGATCGAGGCTCGTGTCGGCGAGTCGCGCGTGCGTGTCCACGACACGGTCGAGAACATCGGCTTCGACACGACCCCGCACATGCTCCTCTACCACGTAAACGTCGGTTTCCCGGTCGTCGACGCCGGCTCGGAGCTGGTCGTTCCGGCGCGCGGCGTCGAGGCGCGCGGCGATCACCCCGTCGAGGGCTACCGCACGCTCGTGGCTCCGGCGGAAGGTTTCGTCGAGCAGGTGTTCGAACACGATGTCGCCGCCGATGCCGACGGGATCGTTCCCGTCGCGGTCGTCAACCGCGAGCTCGGGCTCGGCGTCTACGAGCTCTACCGCCGCGACCAGCTCCCGTTCCACTTCGCGTGGCGCATGCTCGGGCAGGGAACGTACGTGGTCGGCATCGAGCCGAGCACGAATCGCGCGGCGGGCCGTCTCGACGCCCGTGCCCGCGGCGAGCTGATCGAGCTGCGCGCGGGCGAGCGGCGCGAGTACGACCTCGAGCTCGGCGTGCTGGACGGGCGGGACGCGATCGACGTCTTCGCGGCCCGTGTCCGGGCGCTCGCACCGGAGCCGGCCGGGTGAACCTCGGCCTCGATGGCAAGGTGTTCCTCGTCGGCGGCGCGAGCCGCGGCATCGGCCGGGCCGTGGCCGGCGAGCTCGTTGCCGAGGGGGCCAGCGTCCTGCTCGTCGCCCGCGACGGGAACGAGCTGACGCGTGCCGCCGGCGAGCTCGGGGAGCGGGCGTCGGTGTGCGCCGCCGACCTCTCTCGCTCCGGGGACGTCGACCGGGTTGCGGAGATCGCCCGGGAGTTGGGCGGGCTCGACGGGATCCTCGTCAACGCCGGCGGGCCCCCGGGCGGCGCCGCGCTCGTCCTCGACGACGAGCAGTGGCTGCACGCGTTCATGCTCCTCGTCGGCGGCCCGATCCGGCTTCTGCGAGCCCTCGTGCCGCAGCTTCGCGAAGGTAGCGCCGTTCTGTTCGTGACCTCCTCGTCGGTGCGGCAGCCGATCGCGGGTCTCGACTCCTCGAACGTGCTACGCCCGGGTGTGGCGGCGCTTGCGAAGTGCCTCGCGCTCGAGCTCGGCCCGCGCGTGCGCGTGAACACGATCGCGCCCGGTCGCATCGACACCGACCGCGTGCGCTGGCTCGACGAGGCCCGCGCGCAGGCTGCCGGGATCACCCCCGAGGAGCAGCGCGCGCGGAACGAGGCCGCGATCCCGCTCGGCCGCTACGGCCATCCGGCCGAGCTGGCCCGTGTGGCGGCGTTCCTGCTCTCGCCAGCCGCCTCCTATGTCAGCGGGGCGGCGTTCCAGGTCGACGGCGGCTACGTCAGCGCAGTCCCGTAGGCGCGGAGCGCGACGCCGATCGCGGGAGGCGTCGCCCCACGTCCCGGGCGCGTACCATGTGAGCACGATGGCGGTTCGCCAGGCGATGGGTGCGGCGGAGAGACTGCGCCGCTCGGAGCTCGCGGAGACGATCCGGCGCGAGCGCGTCGTCGGGATCATGCGTCGCCTGCCGACCACCGTCGTCGACGCCACCGTGGAGGCGCTGCTCGAAGGTGGCCTCAGGGTCGTCGAGTTCACGGTCGACAGCGAGGGCGCGCTCGACTCGATCGCCCGCTGGAGCGCGACCGGGAAGGCGTTCGTCGGGGCCGGCACGGTGCGGCAGGCGGACATGGTCGATGCGGCCGTTGATGCCGGCGCGCAGTTCGTCGTTGCTCCGATCTACGACCAGGCGGTGGTCGAGCGCTCGCTCGAGCTCGGCGTCCCGTGCCTGCCCGGTGCCCTGTCTCCCACCGAGATCGACGCCGCCTGGCAGCAGGGTGCGACGTTCGTGAAGCTGTTCCCTGGCGTCGACGTCGGCGTCGGGTACGTGAAGGCCGTGCTGGCGCCGCTCCGCGACGTGGAGCTGGTCGTCACCGGTGGCGTGGACGAATCCTGCGCTCGCGCCTTCGTCGATGCCGGGGCCGTTGCGGTCGGCGTCTCGACCTCCAGGCTCGGCCAGCCCGACGCCGTCGGACGGGACTTCGCGGTGCTGACGGACGCAACCCGCCGGCTGCTCGACTCGCTGCGGTAGCGCGGCTACCCGACGGGTGCGCCCGCCGGTACCGCCTGCAACTCGTCCCGGCGCAGCGCCACCAGCGTCGCGAGGAACGAAGCGGCGGCGAACGCGACGCCAACCCAGAACGCGAGGCTGAACCCCTCCGTGAACGCGGTCGCCGGGTCGACGCCGTCGGCGAGCAGCCCCTCCGTACGTGTTGTCGAGACGGTGGTCAGGATCGCGACGCCGAGCGCGCCGCCGATCTGCTGCGACGTGTTGATCAGCCCGGAGGCGAGTCCCGCCTCGATCGGGGGCACACCCGCCAGCGCGGCGATCGACACGGGCACGAACGCGAAGCCGAGCCCGACGCCGACCAGGATGAAGCCCGGCAACAGGTCGGCAGCGTAGGAGCCGTCCACGGAGATCTGCGTGAAGTAGAGCAGCCCGCCCGCGAGCAGGATCATGCCCACGGCCAGTACCGGCTTCACACCCGCCTTCGTCACGAGCGCCTGCGCCAGGCCCGACGCGACGATCGCCGTGAGCGCGACGGCGAGGTAGCCGACGCCGGTCTCGAGCGCCGAGAAGCCGAGCACCTGCTGCATGTAGAGCGACAGCAGGAAGAACATCCCGAAGACCATCGTCCCGAGCCCGAAACCGATCACGTTCGCCCCCGTCGGGGTGCGCCGGCGAAAGAAGCGGAGCGGCACGAGCGGAGAGCGGGACCGCATCTCGACCCCCACGAACGCCACGTGCAATGCCGCCGACGCGAGCAGCAGGCCGATCGTCTGGGCGGACGCCCAGCCCGCATTGTTCGCCTGGGTCAGCGCGTAGACGAGCAGCATCAGACCGGCGGTGATCGTGACCGCGCCGAGCGAGTCGAAGTGGCGCTCCATCCCCTGCGCGCGGCTCTCGCGCACGAGCCGCGGCACGAGGAGGAGGGCGGCCACCCCGATCGGCACGTTGACGAAGAAGATCCACTCCCATCCGATGTACTCCGTGAGCACGCCCCCGAGGAGCACGCCGATCGCAGCGCCCGACCCGGCGATCGCCCCGAGGATCCCGAGCGCCTTGTTGCGCTCGGCGCCCTCGTCGAACGTGACCATCGTGATCGAGAACACCGACGGGGAGAGCACGGCGCCCGCGGCACCCTGGAGGGCGCGGGCGGCGATCAGCATCCCCGCCGACGCCGACAGCCCCGCGAGCAGCGAGAAGATCGCGAACAGAGCGAGCCCGACCATGAACAGGCGCCGTCGCCCGAGCAGGTCGCCCGCGCGCCCGCCGAGCAGCAGGAAGCCTCCGAACGTGAGGGCGTAGGCCGAGATCACCCACTGGAGGTCCTCCGGCTTGAAGCCGAGATCGGTCTGGATCGACGGCAGGGCGACGTTGACGATCGAGATGTCGAGGACGACCATCAGGTAGGCGACGCCGAGGATGGCAAGCGCCTTCCAGCGCCTCGGGTCGGCGGCGGCCGCGTTCATGGTGCTCCCCCTTGGTCTCGTTCCCCGGCTACGGCGCTTCTAACGCGCGCCGACCGCAACTATTCCCGATCGGCCCCCGCGCGTCTGCCTGCTCGCGATCGACGTCGGGAACACGGGATCGGAGCCGGGGGTACACTGAACCGCGGACTGCCGAGATCGGACAGCCGATGCTCCTCTTCACGCTGGTCTTCCTCGTCCTGCTGAAGATTCCCGTCGCCTATCTCTGCTACGTCGTCTGGTGGGCGGTGAAGGATCCGCCGTCGCCCCAGGCCCGGTATCCTGGCGGCGAGGATGACCCCGATGCGAGCGGTCACGGGCCCGGCGACTGGTGGTGGCGCACACGAAGGCGCGCCCCGCGAGGAAGCGGTCCGCGTGGCTCGCCCGCCCGCCGTCCCGCCGCGACGCCGACGAGAGAGGGGATGAGACAGCGGCCGTGAGCGTGAGCCGTGAGGAGTACCGGGCGCAGGAGTACGGGGGGCCAGGAAGGGCCGTCGCCTCCCAGGTCGTCGCCGGCTACCTGGCGGCGCTCGCGATCTTCGGCGGGCTTGCGGCGATCGTGTACTACCCGGGTCGGATCGGGCTCGCCGCGATCGTGATCGCGTTCGTCGCGGCCGCGATCGGCCGCACGATCAGCAGGCTGACCGCGCTCGCCGTCGCGGTGGCGACGCTCGGCTGGCTGGCCGGAATGATTGTCTGCGTCTTCCTCGACCGGCCGCTCTTCTGACCTCGCGGGAGGCCGGTTCGGTTCTGTTCCGCGGGCGATTCGTCTACACTGGGGCAGCCCTGATCCCGAGCACGGAGGTGGGATGACGGTGGACGGCAGCCAGTCGTTCGCGAAGGTGATCGAGGAGCATCTCGAGCTGAAGCGGCAGAACGCCGCTCTCAACCGCGAGATGCCGATCGAGCGGTACAAGACCGCAGATCCGTTCGAGAATCATCCGCTGTTCAAGTCCGAGGAGCAGGCGCTGCTCGAGGAGACGCTCGGGGGCACGCAGCCCATGGACATGAACGAGCCGAGCTACGCCCTCGCGTGGCCGACAGAGGAGAGCCCTCCGGCCGCCGAGCCGGACGAGGACACGCTCTGGGGCCGCTCGCGCGACTTCAACTGGGGCGACTAGCAGGAGCCCTTTTTCGTCCAGTTCAGGCTGGCGCTGGCGACGAGGCCGCTCACGGTGTCCCGCGTCGTCGTGACGAACGAGTAGCTGCCCGGCCTCCACGCGCCGCTCGCGCAGGCGTAGCCGCGCGCAGCCGCCTTGAACGTGTAGCCGAAGTTCGGGCCGCCCTCGGCGCAGTTGGCGACCGGGCCCTTCTTCGCCAGCTTCGTGCGCCTGGTCGCGCCCGAGCCCGACGAGTAGAAGACCTCGATCGAGACGCGGAGCTTCCGGGTCTGGGTGCACGGCTTCGTCTCGTCGAGCCAGACGCCGCGCAGGTCGACGGACTTGGCCGACACGACGACGCCGCTGACGACGGTCAGCGTCGAGCTCGTCGCCATCCCGTACGCGGCCGGCTCGTTCGCGGCCGTCGCGGCGGGTGCCGCGAGCGCGGCTGCTGCCGCCAGCGCTCCGATCACCGTCCGTGTGCGCATCTCGCCTCCCCTCGTTGCGGTGGGTGGCGGAGCCTAGCGCGGCTACAGTGAGCCTGTCGCGGGGCGTTAGCTCAGCTGGGAGAGCGCCGGCTTTGCAAGCCGGAGGTCGCGGGTTCGAATCCCGCACGCTCCACTTCCGACTCGGGGCGTCATGGCCCGCGCGCAGCGCGGGCCGGACTCGAGTCGGTTCGTCGCCTCGAGCCAGAACGACCTCCGCCTCGCTCGTCGCGCGTGGCGGCGACGGTCGCGGTGCGACACGGTGAAGACCGACCCCGTTCCGACCCGGAATGGAGATCCTCGGACCGCCCGGTATCCCCTCCTGACCAGGCCGGACGACTCAGAGGGATCGCCGGCTGCGCTGATGCTCCGGTTGATGCCCAGCTCGTGACAGCAGGGGTTTGACACCGACGATCACAGCCGCATAGCATCCGCGGCTCTGCTCCCTGACGGAAGGACGGCTGGATGAGCACAAGGGCCGGCGTCGACACGGGCGGGACTTTCACCGACCTCGTCGCTCTGGACGAGGCGACCGGCGAGATCCGGATCACGAAGGTCCTCTCGACCCCGAGCCATCCCTCCACGGCCGTGTTCGACGCGTTCGCCAAAGCGGGTCTCGACACTCGCGACATCTCCTACTTCGTCCACGGCATGACCGTGGCCACGAACGCGCTGATCGAGCGGAAGGGCGCCGAGGTGGCGCTCCTCACCACGGACGGCTTCCGCGACATCCTGCGAATCCAGCGGGTGACGCGGCCGCGGCACTTCGACCTCCACTGGGTGAAGCCAAAGCATTTCGTGCCGCGATCCCGCTGCATCGGCGTGCCCGAGCGTGTTCTCCGGGACGGATCCGTCCTCGTCCCGCTCGACGAGGAGCGTCTCCGCGAGGAGATCGTGCGGCTCCGGCACTCGAACGGGGTCTCGGCAGTCGCCGTCTCCTATCTGTTCTCCTTCGTTCATCCGGAGCACGAGCTCCGCACCCGTGAGCTCCTCGAGGAGCTCTGGCCCGGCGTGCAGGTCTCGCTCTCGCACGAGGTGCTGCCTCGCTGGCGCGAGTACGAGCGGACGTCGACCACGGTGCTCGACGCCTACCTCAAGCCGCTCATGCACGACTACATGCAGCAGCTCGAGGACGAGTGCGAAGCTGGCGGCATCGGGCAGCTGCTCATCCTCCGCTCGAACGGCGGCGTGATGACTTCGCAGAAGGCGCGCGAGCAGCCCGTCGCCCTCGTCCGCTCCGGTCCCTCGGGCGGGATCATGGCGTCGAGCCACGTCGGCAAGCGGCTCGGGCTCGGCGATCTGATTGCCTGCGACATGGGGGGGACCAGTTTCGAGGCGTGCCTCTTACCCGGCTCGGAGCCAACGTTCACGAACCTCGAGGAGCTCGAGGACGGCGTGCCGATCGCCCTGACCATGGTCGACGCCCGCGCGATCGGCGCCGGCGGGGGCAGCCTCGCCTGGGTCGATGCCGCCGGCATCCTCAAGGTCGGCCCCGAAAGCGCGGGCGCGGATCCCGGCCCCGCCTGCTACGGGCGCGGCGGCACGCAGGCCACGGTCACCGACGCGAACGCCGTGCTCGGCCGCCTCGCGCCCGAGTTCCTGCTCGCCGGTGACCTCGAGCTCGACGTCGAGGCGGCCGCGCGGGTGCTCGATGCCCTGGCCGGGCGGCTCGGCCTGAGCCGAGAGCGGGTCGCCCAGGGGATCGTCGACGTCGCGAACCACAACATGGCGCAGGCGCTTCGCCTCGTCTCGACCGACCGCGGCTACGATCCGCGGGGATCGACCCTCGTCGCCTACGGGGGTGCGGGGCCGCTGCACGCCTGCGAGCTCGCGCGGGCACTCCAGATCCGCCAGGTTCTCGTGCCCTACTACCCGGGGGCGTTCTCGGCCTTCGGGGCGCTCCTCGCCGACACCCGCTTCGACTACACCCAGACCGCCTGGATGCAGCTCCGCTTCCTCGACCTCGGCCGCGCCAACGAGCTTTTCGAGGCGCTCGAGCGGCGCGCCCTGGACGACTTCCGGCGCGAGGGCTTCGCGGAGGCGCCGCGGCTCGTGCGCTCGACCGACATGCGCTACGTCGGCCAGAACTGGGAGCTCAGCGTCGCCATGCCCGGCGGCACGCTTGGCTCCGAGGACTTCGAGCGGGCGGCAACGCTCTTCGAGCGAGAGCACGAGCGCTTCTACGGGTACTCGATTCCCGGCGAGGAGATCGAATTGCTGACCTTCAACGTCGCCGCCGTCGGCGCCCGCCATACGGTCGAGCTCCCGCGGATCGAGCCGGGCCCGGCGCCCGCGCCGATCGATCGGCGCGGTGTCGTCTTCCGCGCTGACGACGGCCCGGTCGAGACCGCCGTCTACCGCCGCGAGACGTTCCCGGCCGGCTGCCAGGTCCAGGGTCCGGCGCTGATCGGGCAGATCGACGCGACGACGCTGCTGCTGCCCGGCAGCTCGGCGCGGGTGGACGAGTACGGGAACCTCCTCATCACGGCCTGAAAGGGGCTCCGCAGAATGGCTGTCGCAGCGACCTCGACCGAGATCAGGACGGATCCGTTCCTGCTCGAGATCATCCGCAACTTCCTCATCACCACCTGCAAGGAGATGGGGATCGCGATGATGCGGACAAGCTACTCGCCGATGTTCAACGAGGCGCTCGACTTCTCGTGCGTTGTCTTCGACGGCAAGGGGGAGATGGTCGCGCAGGCCCCGTACGTGCCGGCCCAGATCGGCTCGACCGTCCACGTTGTCCCGACGGCGATTGCCGAGGTCGGGGCCGAGAATCTCGAGCCCGGCGATGTCATCTTCACCAACGACCCGTACCGCTCGAACTGCCACTTGCCCGAGTTCGTCGTCGTCAAGCCGTACTTCAAGGACGGCCGCATACTCGCCTACACGGCCAACATCGCCCACATGACGGACGTGGGCGGCATGGTGCCCGCCGCCTTCGGCGACCACCAGAACATCTTCCAGGAAGGCATCCGCTTTCCGCCCGTGAAGATCTACGAGCGCGACGAGGAGATCGAGTCCGTCTTCAAGATCCTGATCTCCAACGTCCGCACGCCGAAGCACTCCTACGGTGACATGAAGGCGATGATCGGGTCGCTCTACCTCGCCGAACGGCGGATCGACGAGCTCGTCACGCGCCACGGCGTCGAGACGTTCGAGCAGTGCTGCGACGACGTCAAGCTCGTCTCCGAGCGCCTGATGCGAGCGGAGATCGCGGCCTGGCCGGACGGCGAGTACGAGGCCGAGGGCCTGCTCGAGGACGACGGCGTCGTGCCCGACCGGCCGTGGAAGATCAAGGCGACGCTCGTCATCCGCGGGGACGAGTTGATCGTCGACTTCACCGGCTCCGATTCGCAGTGCTTCGGACCGGCGAACCAGACGTTCGGCACGACGGCTTCCGCCGCCTACAACGCCGTCCTGCACATGGTGTCGAGCGACATCCCCTACAACCACGGCTGCTATCGCCCGATCTCGGTGATCGCGCCGCCCGGGAGCTTCATGAACGTGAGCTACCCGGGCGCATGCGTCGGCGGGAACTCGGACACGCACCCGACGACCGTGGACGTGCTCCTCGAGGCTTTCTCGCAGTTCTCCGGTCGGAGCTCCGCCGCCGATGGCGGCACGTGCGGCTGCATCGGCTTCGGTGGTCAGGACCCGGAGACGGGCGAGCCGTACGCCCATCTCCACCTCGAGGGCGTCGGCTGGGGCGGACGCGCGGACGCCGACGGGAACGACGTCCAGTTCGTCAAGAACGGGAACTGCGCGAACACGCCGGTCGAGGTCGCCGAGGCGCGCTACCCGTTCCTGAACATCGAGTACCAGCTCGAGCCGGGTCAGGTCGGCCACGGCAAGCACCGCGGTGGCTTCGGCTCACGCCGCGTCTTTCGCTTCCTCGCCGACGGTGTCCACATCAGCTCGCACACGAACCGCCACCGCGTCAAGGCCTGGGGGCTGTTCGGCGGCGGAGAGGGGACGAACACGATCCTCGCCTTCCGTCGCGCTGGCGAGACCGAGTGGGTGCGGGCCCGTGAGGCCTTCGGCTCGGCCTCCTACGGCAAGTTCTCGAACATCGTCATGAACGAAGGCGACGAGATGCTGTTCGTCACCCCCTCGGGCGGCGGCTACGGCGAACCGCTCGAGCGAGACCCGGAGCTCGTCCTGATCGACTGGCGCGACGAGCTCCTCTCCGCCGAGCAGGCCCGCGAGCACTACGGCGTCGTCATCGACGAGGCGGCGGGGAGCGTCGACGCCGCGGCGACCGAGGCCCTGCGGAGCGAGAGGAGGGGCGGTGCCGGTCTATAGGGAGGTGAACGAGCTCCCGCACTGCGGCTCCTGCGGGAAGCTCGTCAGCGTCGGTGGCATCAGGGTCGAGCGGCTCGGTCACCCGCTCCTCTTCTGCTCGGAGAGGTGCATCGAGGTCTTCGATAGCTACAAGGTGCCGAAATACGGCGAGGCGGCGCTCTGGGAGGAGTCGATCGTCCGGTGATCCCGTGAGCCGGCCGGGACGCCTCGCCGGGAAGACGGCGATCGTCACCGGCGCGACCGAGGGGATCGGGTACGCGGTCTCGCACGCCTTCGTCCGTCAGGGTGCACGCGTCGTCCTCGTCGCGCGGCGGGCCGAGCCCGGCGAGCGGCTCGTCGCCGAGCTCGGTGCCGAGGTCGCCTCGCTCGTCCAGGGCGATGTCGGAGATCCGGCGACGGCCGATCGCGCCGTCGCCGAGACGCTCAGGCGCCACGGCGCCCTCGACATACTCGTCAACAACGCCGGCCTCGATCTGTCGGGCATCCCGCTCCTCGAGACGACGCTCGAGGAGGCGCGTCGCATCTTCGACGTCAACGTCTTCGGTGCGCTCTCGATGCTCCAGGCCTGCGCGCGGGCGATGGGGAGACGGGGCGGCTCGATCGTCAACGTGACATCCCGCCTCGCGCTGGTCGGGCTACCCGGCTCGGCGGTCTACGGCGCGTCGAAGGGGGCCCTCCAGAGCCTCACGTTCGGAGCGGCGGTAGAGCTCGCTCCGCTCGGCATCCGGGTGAACGCGGTCGCACCGGGCTTGACCGAGACCCCGATGGTCACGCTCTGGATCGAGGAGCAGCCCGAGCCGGACGCGTTTCGCCGCCGCCACGAGGGGGCGATCCCGCTCGGGCGGTTCTCCGATCCCGAGGATGTCGCGAGCGCCGTCGTCTACCTCGCCTCCGACGAGTCAGGCTCGGTCACCGGCGCGTCGATCTCGGTCGACGGCGGCTACACGGCGGCGTAGCGTGTCTCGACTCGTCGTCCTCACGGGCTACGGGATCCCGACTGACCTCGAGCTCGAGGCGGCCGCGCTCGCCGGGATCGGCGCGACTCTGCTCGACGCCCGGCACGCTTCCGAGACGGCCCTCGACGCGCACCTGCGGGAGGCCGTGGGCGTGCTGACGGAGACCCTCACCACCTTCGACGCGGAGCGGCTCGCGCGCATGGAGCGCTGCCGCGCGATCAGCGTCGCCGCTGCCGGCACGGACGTCGTCGACCTCGCGGCGGCGGCCGTGCGCGGGATCGTCGTCACGAACGTGCCCCACTACTGCGCCGCCGAGGTGGCCGACCACACCCTGGCGCTCCTCCTCGCCGTCTGGCGCAAGCTGCGAGCCGCGGAGGCAATCGCCCGCTGCGGAAGCTGGGACCTCGACGGCCTGCGTCCCGTTCGGCGACTCGCGGGCCGGACGCTCGGCCTCGTCGGTTTCGGGGCGATCGGGCGCGGGGTGGCCGAGCGGGCGCGGGCGTTCGGGATGACGGTCGTCGCGCACGATCCGCTGGTCGCGAGCGCGAACGTTCGGCTCTGCCGGCTCGACGAGGTGCTCGCGAGCTGTGACGTCCTCTGCCTGCACGTGCCGCTGACCGCCGAGACGGCGGGACTGATCGGCCGGGAGGAGTTGCGCCGTCTGCGCCCGGGTGCCGTGCTCGTCAACGCGAGCCGTGGCGCGGTCGTCGACCACGACGCCCTCGTCGAGGCCCTCCGCGACGGTCATCTCGCCGGCGCCGGCCTCGACGTGCTGCCGTCGGAGCCACCCGCGCCCGACGAGCCGCTCCTGGTCATGGACAACGTGGTCGTGACTCCGCACATGGGCTATTACTCGGAGGAGTCGCTCGAGGACCTGCGGCGAACCGCGGTCGAGAACCTCGTCGCGGCGCTCTCAGGCAGGCACCCGGGCTCCGTCGTCGAGCCAGGCAGTCCACCCGATCTCCCCGTGTAGGGGCTAGGCGCGCCGTGCTCGAGCACGTTCTCGCCGGCGAGCGCTACTCGATCCGTTCGCGCAGGGGCTCGAGCTTGGAGAGCCTGCCGCCGTCGACGACGACCGTCTCGCCGGTGACGTACGAGGCCCCGCTGCTCGCCAGGAACACCGCCACGGCTGCAACCTCCTCCGGCTTTCCGACGCGGCCCATCATCATCGAGTCGAGCGGCTTGCCGACGAGGTCGAGCCGCTCGAGGAAGGGCTGCGCCATCGGCGTCATGATCCAGCCGGGGGCGATCGCGTTGACGCGGATCCCGTCGGCCGCGAGCTCGTGCGCCGCGTAGCGCGTGAACGATTCCAGCCCGGCCTTGGCGACGCCATACGGTGCCATGCCGGGCTCGGCCCGGTGGGCGTTCAGCGACGAGATGTTGACGATGCTCCCGCGCGTCAAGCGCAGCGAGGGGATCGCGGCCCTGGTCACGTGGATCGGGCCGAGCAGGTTGATCCCGAGCAGCTCGCTCCAGTCGGACGGCGCCAGCTCCTCGATCGGCGACGGTTCGCCGGCGACCCCGTGTGCGTTGACGACCGCGTCCAGGCGCCCGAATCGCTCGATCGTCGCAACGACGAGCGAGGATGCCTGCTCGGGATCCGAGACGTCGCACCTGCGCGCGAGCACCCGCCCGGCGTTGGATAGCCTCCCCTCGGCCTCGGCCAGGCGCTCGCTGTCGCGGGCGCAGATGGCAACGCGGTAGCCGGCCGCCAGGAACGCCGTCGCGGTCGCCTCGCCGATCCCGCTCGAGCCGCCGGTGACGAGCGCGACCGCCTCACCCATGTGAGCCATGCCGTCGGGCAGCGGCCGGTGCGCCAGCAAGTAGCAAGGCCGGGCGATCCTATCGCTCGACGCCGAGGCCGCGCTAGCTAGAGTCGGGGCCATGGCCCAGCGGACTCCCGCCAACGCGATCGAGCGGCTCGCGAGTCGACTCGCGGCCGAGCTCGGGCCGGAGCGCGTCTCCGCGAGCGAGGCGGTGCGGGCACGCCACGGCGAGGGCGAGTCCTACCACGCGCCGGCGCCGCCCGACCTCGTCGCCTTCCCGCGTTCGACCGCGGAGGTGGCGCGGATCGTTGCCGCCTGCCGTGACGAGCGTGTGCCGATCGTCCCCTACGGGGCGGGGACGTCGCTCGAGGGGCAGATCGCCGCGCTCGAGGGCGGCGTCTGCGTCGATCTCTCGGGGCTGAACCGGATCGTGCGCGTCTCCGTCGACGACCTCGACGTGACCGTGGAGGCGGGCGTCACGCGCAAGCAGCTCGACGCCAGGCTCAGGCCGGAGGGGGTCTTCTTCCCGGTCGATCCCGGCGCGGACGCGACCATCGGCGGGATGATCGCGACCGGCGCGTCCGGCACGACCACCGTCCGCTACGGGACGATGCGCGAGAACGTCCTTTCGCTCACCGTCGTCACCGCCGCCGGCGACGTCGTCCGCACCCGCTCCCGCGCCCGCAAGTCGTCGGCCGGCTACGACCTCACCCGCCTGTTCATCGGCTCCGAGGGGACGCTCGGGATCGTGACCGAGGCCACGCTCAGGCTCTACCCGACCCCGGAGGCGACCTCAGCCGCGGTCTGCTCGTTCCCGACCCTCGACGGTGCGGTCGCCTGTGTGATCCACGTGATCCAGCTCGGGCTGCCCGTGGCGCGAATCGAGCTCCTGGACGAGGTGCAGATGGACGCGATCGAGCGCCGTTTCGGGCTCGGCCATCCGCTCCAGCCGACGCTGTTCCTCGAGTTCCACGGCAGCCGGGCCGGCGTCGACGAGGCGGCCCAGGCGGTCGGCGAGCTGGTCGCGGAGTCGGGCGGCGGCGGCTTTCGCTGGGCGGCGAGCGAGGAGCAGCGGCGGGCGCTCTGGGAGGCCCGCCACGGCGCCTACGAAGCGAGCCGGGCGCTGCGCCCGGGGGCGAGGGGCTTCTCGACGGACGTGTGCGTTCCGATCTCCCGACTCGCCGAGTGCATCTCAGCCACCCGTCGCGAGATCGACGAGGCCGGTCTCGTCGCCCCCATCGTCGGGCATGTCGGCGACGGCAACTTCCACGTCAGCTTCCTCATCGACCCCGACGAACCGGGCGAGCTCGCGCGCGTCGAGCAGATCCACGATCGCCTGGTGCGCCGGGCGATCGCGCTCGGCGGCACGTGCACGGGCGAGCACGGTGTCGGCTACGGGAAGGCGAAGTACCTGCCGCTCGAGCACGGGGACGGTGGCGTCGCGCTGATGCGCCACGTGAAGGCAGCGTTCGATCCCGATGGGCTGATGAACCCGGGCAAAGTGCTGCCGCGGCCCTGAGCGCGGTCGCCGGCGTGCTGGCCCGGGAGGCGCGGTGCGCGTCTCCGCCACGGCGTTGACACCGCCGTCAGGGCATGTAAGGATCCAATTCGACCGGATTGTCGGCCGGCGCAGGCGATAACACTGACTAGTAGGATCCAATGAAGCAGGCATCGAGCCGGGGCGAGGCGATCCAGCTCGTCACGCGCGAGCTCCGCAACGAGATTCTCGACGGATTCCTCGCGCCGGGCGAGCGGATCGGCCAGGCTGCCGTCGCCGAGCGGTTCGGCGTCAGCCGGCTGCCGGTGCGCGAAGCGCTGCGGGCGCTTCAGAACGAGGGTCTCGTCACGATCGTCCCGAACGCGGGTGCGCGGGTGGTCAGGCTCGACGCGACCGAGCTCGACGAGATCTACTGGCTGCGCGAGCGGCTCGAGCCGGCCGCGATCGCGGAGAGCGTCCCGCTTCTGACCGCCGAGGATCTCCGCGCGATCAGGGAGCACGCCGAGGAGATGGAGCGGATCGCCGCCGCCGGGGACACCGCGGGCTGGCTCGCGATCGACGTCGACTTCCACCGCACCCTGCTCTCGCGGGCGCCGCTTCCCGAGGTTCGGCGGATGATCGCGCGCCTCTGGAACGTCGCGCGCCCCTACCGGCTGGCCTATCTCCAGACCTCGTTCCCCGAGTCGCTCCTGATCGGGCACATGGAGCACAGGCTCCTGCTCGATGCTGCCGAGCGCGGCGACCCGGTCGACGCCGAGCGGCTCCTCGCCATTCACATCAGGCGCACGCGCCTCGCGCTGCGCGAGCACTCCGAGCTGTTCGACAGCTGACCCGGCCGCGACAGGAGGACCGACCGTGGACTACGACATCCCCACCACCCGCTCCGCCGAGCTGGCCGAACGCCTCCGCGGCCTGCTGCCCGGCGGCGACACCCGCACCGGGACGTTCTACCCGCCCTACCCGCTCGCGCTCGCCCGCGGCGCCGGTTGGCGCCTCTGGGACGTGGACGGCAACGAGCTCATCGACTGCGTCAACAACTTCACGTCGCTCGTGCACGGCAACGCGGCAGCGCCGATCGAACACACGGGCCCAAGGAAATCAAGAACTCGCCCTCGCAAGCAACGATGCGGTCGGCCTGAGTCGGCACCGCTTGGCGCCTCCTGTTTGCCGATCGCCACCAACGCCCGGCGACCCCCTGGGGCACTCTCGGCCGACGGGAGAAGCCGCTAGCCCGTAGGTCGCCGGCCTCCGCCCCTGCCTTCTAGTACCGAGCCTCGACGAGCGACACGTAGATGCCGTCCGGGTCGAGTACGTACGCGTATTGCCACTCGCCGGTCCCGACATCCACGGTCTGCGGTTCAGACACGAACTCCACTCCCTCCGTCTTGAGGCTCTCGTACGCCTTGCCGAGGTTCGTCACGCCCACGGCGAAATCCATTGGCCCGAGGTGGCCCCACTCGCCGCGCATGTCCTTGGCGGGCGGGAAGTGCTGGACAGGCTCGATCCCGGCCCCGTACGGGTTCGTGAGCATCACGATCCGCTGCTTCGGGGGCTCGTCGGTGTACCAGGGAGCCATCGGGCCGAAGTAGCCGTCGTAGTCGAACAAGAGCTCCGTGAACCCGAGCCTGGCGTAGAAGTCGCGCGAGCGGTCCATGTCGGACACGCCGAAGGCAACGTGGTTCACGCCTTCCACGTGCGGCTGCCCGCTCGGCCATCCCTTGCAGAGGTCAGACCACTCGATCAGTTCTACTTTTCCACCCCACGGATCAGCCACGTAGGACAGGTTTGCGATTGTGTCGTGCGGGGGCAGAGGAGTCACGAGCGGCTCCATCAGCGGAGTGTGGCTCCTCTCGCCCACAAGATGGCGAAACACGTTGTCCTGGTCGCGAGCGTGAACGCAGACCTCACAGACGCCGATCTCACCCCAGGCAAGGCCCTCCGGCATCGGCGGCGGGTCCATGTCGAGCAAACGGACGAGCTTGATGAGTCCGAGTCCGAGCGGGCCGGGCTGCTCGGTCCGGAGCATCACGACCTCGGCCTCGGCTCGCCGACGACCGGTGAGGGCCTCGAGTCCGGGAAGCTCCCCGCGGTACTCGAACACGACCGACGTGAAGCCGAGATCCCCGTAGAATCGCTTTCCCACGGCGACGTCGTCCACACCGATACCGATATGATCGACACCCTTGAACATGGGCGGCCCCATTCGTAGTTCTCGGACGAGCTGGACGATCGACCGGCGAGGATGTCATCATAGCCATGAAGGCATCGGGCAGCGGCGGAGGCCATCATCCTTCGTCTGCTCTCGTGGTGACAGAGCAGCTCTCGTCGAGAGCGCTCTCGCCGCCTGGCGACCGGCCTTGACATCCGCGGTAACATGCTGGCCTCATGAGGGGCCTCTCTGAGCCGGGGCTCGCTGGCGGTGTCGCACAGCTGGCCGGGTGAGGTGAGGGCAAGCATCGGACTTGTTGTCAACCCGGTCGCGGGTATGGGCGGTCGGGTTGGGCTCAAGGGAACGGACGGACCTGACGCACTTGAACTAGCGCGCAGGCTAGGCGCGCGCCCAGAAGCCGCGTGCCGAGCCGTTCAGGCGCTTCGGACGCTGGTGCGACTTGCTCCCGCCGTCGATGTCATCACCTATGCAGGCGCGATGGGCGCGGAGGCGGCTCGCGCAGCGGCGCTGAGCCCCGAGGTAGTAGGAGGTGCGAGTGCTGAGGCGACCACGCGGGAGGACACGCTCGCCGCTGTTCGAGCGTTCGTCGGCGCTCAGGTCGACTTGATCCTCTTTGCTGGCGGCGATGGTACGGCCCGGGACATCATGGACGCGGTCGACGGCCGTCTCCCGGCGCTCGGCATCCCTGCCGGGTGCAAGATGCACTCCGCCGTCTTCGCGACGACGCCGACCGCCGCTGGCGAACTCGCAGCGTGTTACGCGTCGACAGACTCGGCACGCCGGACTTTGCGGCACGCCGAGGTAATGGATATCGACGAGGACGCGTATCGTGCCGATCGGCTTTCCGCCCGCCTTTATGGCTACCTGCGTGTTCCCAGCGAGCGTCGGCTCATGCAAGGCGCCAAGAGCACTCGGTCGGCGTCGGACGACGCGGCGGTCGACGCGATCGCCACTAACCTCATCTCGGAGCTCGACGACGCGACCGCCTACGTCGTAGGCTCTGGAACGACGACGCGCCGGCTCTTCGAGCGCATGGGCTTGGCCAAGACTCTCCTCGGCGTCGACGCGCTCCAGGGCCGCCGGCTCGTCGGGCACGACCTGAGCGAGAGCGAGATCCTCCAGCTCCTTGCTGGCTCCCCGCGAACGAAGATCATCGTCTCCGTCATCGGTACGCAGGGGTACATCTTCGGCCGCGGCAATCAGCAGCTCAGCCCGCAAGTGCTCCGCCTGGTCGGTCGCGACAACATCATCGTCCTCGCCACCCTGAACAAGCTCGCCGGACTACCCCAACGCCGGTTGCTGGTCGATACCGGCGATCCCGAAACGGACCGGATGCTCGCGGGCCACGTCTTCGTACGAACGGGTTTTCGCCAGAGTGCCGTGATCCGGGTAGCCGCCTCGTGAATCAACCAACGTCTCCGGAGGTTTGACATGGCGTTGCCTGGTTCGATCGCCCATCCCTATATGCCGAATTCCGAACCTCGTACGAAGCAGGAGATGCTCGACGCGCTCGGGATCGCCGAGGTCGATGAGTTGTACGAGCAGATTCCCGCCGACCATCGCATCAAGGGTGATCTCAAGTTGCCAAAGGCACTGATGTCCGAGCTCGACCTCCGCCGGCATCTCCTGCAGACACTTGCCAAGAACGAGACCTGCGAAGAGAATCTCAGCTTTCTGGGCGCCGGCTGCTGGCAACACCACGTCCCGGCCATCTGCGACGAGATAGCCGGACGGAGCGAGTTCGTCACGAACATCTGGGGAACAACGTCGTCCGACCACGGACGGAATCAGGCGCTGTTTGAATTCTGCAGTCAGATCGGTGAGCTCGTGAACATGGACTGCGTCGGTCTGCCCGTCTACAGCTGGGGCTGCGCCGCCGGGCACGCGATCCGGATGGCCGCTCGGATGACCGGCCGCCGTGAGGTGCTGATCCCGCGCTCGCTCGATCCCGAGCGCCTGTCCGTGATCCGCAATTACTGCGAGCCGGCCGAGACGCGAAACCACATCAACGTGATCATGGTCGACTACGACTTCGAGTCGGGTCGGATCGATCTCGAGGATCTTGCTTCGAAGATGTCTCAGAGCGCAGCGGCGGTCTATCTCGAGAATCCCTCGTACCTGGGTGTGATCGAGACGGAAGGCGCGGAGGTCGCTCGCCTAGCACACGATTGCGGCGCCGAGACGATCGTCGGTGTCGACCCGATCTCCCTCGGCCTGCTGGCCGCCCCTGCCGACTACGGCGCGGACATCGCCGTCGGGACGATCCAGCCTCTGGGTCTCCACCTGAGCTGCGGGGGCAGCATGGGCGGGTTCATCGCGGCTCGCGACGAAGAGCGATACGTGCGGGAGTACCCGACGCTCCTGCTCAGCCTCTGCGAAACCGTCGAGACTGGGGAGCGTGGCTTCACGATGACTCTGTTGGAGCAGTCGTCCTACGACGCCCGCGAGGAAGGGAAGGACTGGACCGGTCACACGGTCCATCTGTGGGCGATCGTGAGCGCGACGTACATGGCGCTCATGGGGCCCGAGGGCTTCGCCGAAGCTGGGGGCTCGATCATCTCCCGCAGCCACTACGCCGCGAAGAGGCTGGATGAGCTCGACGGCGTGCGCATCGCCTTCCCAGCAGGGTTCTTCAAGGAGTTCGTCGTGGGTTTCGACGACACGGGGAAGACGGTGGCGGACATCAATCTGGCGTTGCGGCGCCACGGGATATTCGGCGGCAAGGACCTCTCCAGGGACTTTCCGGAGCTCGGACAGAGCGCCCTGTACTGCGTGACCGAAGTTCATTCCCAGGACGACATCGACCGGCTGGTCGATGCGCTGAGCGAGGTGATCTCGAGATGACTGCGATTCCTGGACTTCGCAGGTACCACGCCCCCGTGTGGGACGAGCCTGTCGTGATGGAAATGGGCCGGCCTGGCCGCCGGGGTATCGTCTTCGCCGAGCCCGAGCAGGCGGTCGCCAGTCTCGCTGGAAGCCCCGAGGAACTCGTCCCTGCGAGGGTGCGCCGATCAACCCGGCTCGCGCTGCCCGAGCTGTCCGAGCACGAGGTGCTCCGGCACTATCTCCATCTCTCCCAGGAGACGCTCGGAATGATTGGCATCAGTCTCTTCGGCACCTGCACGATGAAGTACAACCCGAGACTGAACGAGTTGATCGCCGCTCGGCCCGAGATCGCTGAGGTCCATCCGTACCAGGACGAGGACTCGCTCCAGGGCATTCTCGAGCCCATTTATCACTGCGATCTCATGCTGCGCGAGCTGTCCGGAATGGATCAGTTCTCGTTCCAGGCTGGGGGTGGCGCACACGGCGCGTACACCCACGCCTGCGTCACTCGCGGCTACCTCGCGGCGCGGGGCGAGCTCGAGCAACGGGATCAGGTCATCGTCACCATCCAGACACACCCGTGCTGTCCTGCGACCGCCGCAGCGGCGGGTTTCGAGGTCGTCACCCTGATGCTCGAGGAGAACGGCTACCCCTCGGTGGAGGCGCTGAAAGCGGCTGTGTCCGATCGAACGGCGGCACTGATGGTCAACAATCCCGACGATATGGGCATCTACAACCCCGACATCAAACAGTGGGTAGACATCGTCCACGACGCCGGTGGGCTGTGCTTCTGGGACCACGCGAACTCCAATGGCGTCATGGGGAAGATCCGCGCGCGCGAGCTCGGTTTCGACGCGTGCATGTACATGCTCCACAAGACCTTCGGCGCACCCAAAGGAGGACTCGGGCCGGCAGTTGGCGCGTACGGCTGCACGGCCGAGCTCGCCAGATTCCTCCCCAACCCAATCATCGACTTCGACGGTGAGAAGTACAGGCTCGACGTCGACCGCCCCGACAGCATCGGGAAGGTCCGCGAGTTCTGGGGCAACGTGCCGCAGATCGTCAAGGCGTACTCCTGGCTGCGGGCCATGGGCACGGAGGGTATCCACGAGGCCCGCGATCTGTCCGTGCTCGCCAACAACTACATGGAGCAACGGATGCTCAAGATCCCGGGGGTCACGAAGTCAAACCCGGAGAACGCTCAGTGGCGCATGGAGATGACTCGCTACAGCCTGGAGACCCTCGAGCAAGACACGGGCGTCACCGCGGTCGACGTCCAGAATCGGATGACGGACTTCGGAATCGATGCGCCCTGGCTGAGCCACGAGCCTTGGCTCATTCCTCAGCCGATCACGCCCGAGGCCGGTGAGGCCTGGTCAAAGGAGGACCTCGACTACTGGGTCGCGGTGCTCGAGGAAGTCTCGAGAGAAGCCTACTCGGACCCCGAGCTCGTCAAGTCGGCGCCCCACAACCAGGCCATCCACCGGCCCGACACTCGTCACGTGGAAGACCCCGCACATTGGGCCATGACATGGCGAGCGCACACGAAGAAGCGCGCCGCGGTCCGTTCGGGTGAGCCGGCTGTCGTCTCGCGAGCGGGGGCAAAGCCTGAGGAGGGCGTAGCCTCTGCTTGACCTGACCAGTCTGAGTGAAGGGGGTACGCGCTCATGGCGAGGATAACCCCGAGCGACCGTCTCTCTGTCCCGCGTCACGGATGTGGCAGGGTTTCGGGCTCGTTTGAGTTGACGGTCTGAGGGTCGTTGCAGGCTTCGAGGTGGACGTCGAGGGGGCGGCGCATGGCGAGCGCTTCGTGCCCGAGCGTACCTATCCCGGCTTCGGCGGTCTCGAGGAGCCGCACTACATTGGGCTACATCAGAGACGGTTCCGCCCAGAAAAAAACCTGCAAACGAGCATTTTCTGAGTGGGCTATCCGCTTCCGTGTCCTTCGTTGCGTCTGTCGCGAGTAGGCGCGTTAGGCACCCGGTTCGAGTTCGAGTGCTACGACGTCGGGCACCTGTACACGCTCGCCCACTTCCTCGACCGCGGCCTCGTCGAGCCGCCCCTGTTCGTGCAGACGGTGTTCGGGATCCTCGGCGGCATCGGTCCCGAGCCCGATCATCTCCTGCACATGCGCCGGACCGCGGATCGCCTGTTCGGGGACGCCTACGTCTGGTCGATCCTCGGCGCCGGTCGCCACCAGACGCGTCTCGTCACGATCGGGGCGATCATGGGGGGCAACGTGCGGGTCGGCCTCGAGGACAGCCTCTACTACGCGAAGGGCGAACTGGCGCAGTCGAACGCCGACCAGGTCGCGAAGATCGTGCGGATCCTGCGCGAGCTGTCGCTCGAGCCCGCAACCCCCGACGAGGCCCGCGGGCTGCTCGCGCTCAAGGGCGCGGAGGCGACCAGGATCTGATGGCCGACGTCGTCTGGAGCCCGAGCCCGGAGGTCGTCGAGCGCGCCAACGTGACCCGGCTCATGCGCCGCCACGGCATCGAGAGCTACCGCGAGCTCGTGGCGCGCTCGCAGGAGGAGCCCGAGTGGTTCTGGCCCGCGGTCGTCGAGGACCTTGAGCTGCCGTTCGAGACGCCATGGGAGCGCATCCTCGACGAGTCCGGCGGGATCGAGTGGGCGACGTGGTTTCGCGGTGTGACCCTCAACATCGCCGAGGCGTGCGTGCACCGCCACGCCCGCTCGGGGCTCGCCTCCGTCGATGCCTGCGTGTTCGCCGGCGAGGCCGGGGAGCGTGGGCGGCTCACGTACGCGGAGCTGTCGCGCGAGGTCACCCGCTTCGCGGAGGGCCTGGCCGCGCTCGGCGTCGAGGCCGGCGACCGGGTCGGTCTGTACCTCCCGATGTCTCCGGAGGTGGCGATCGCCAGCCACGCCTGCGCGCACCTCGGCGCGGTGCAGGTGCCGATCTTCTCCGGCTTCGCCGCCCCCGCGGTGGCCGAGCGCCTCGCGCACGCCGAGGTGAAGGTCGTGATCTGCGCCGACGGGGCGCTCCGCCGCGGCAAGCCCCACCCGGCCAAGGCGATCCTCGACGAGGCGCTCGCGTCCGCTCCGTCCGTCGAGCACGTCGTCGTGTGGCGGCGGCTCGGTCTCGACTGCCCGATGACCTCCGGGCGCGATCTCGACTGGGAGGAGACCGTCGCCGGCTCCCCCGGCACGCTGCCGCCGCTCGCGGTCGAAGCGGAACACCCCTACCTGATCGCCTACACGTCCGGCACGACCGGCAAGCCGAAGGGGGCGGTGCACGTCCAGGGCGGCTTCCTTGTCAAGATCGCCGCCGAGGTCGCCTACCAGGCCGATCTCGAGGCGGGCGAGCCGCTCCTCTTCGCCACCGACATGGGCTGGATCATGGGGCCGTGGACGGTGGTCGGCGCGCACGCGCTCGGCGGCACCGTCGTCTTCATGGAAGGGGCCCCGGACTGGCCCGAGCCCGACCGCCTGTGGGCGCTCGCGGCCTCCGAGCGCGCCGGCGCGATCGGGCTCTCCCCGACGCTCGTTCGGGCGCTCGTCCCGCACGGCGGGGAGATCGTGCGCCGCCACGACCTCTCGGCGCTGCGGACGCTCGTCACGACCGGGGAGCCCTGGAACCCCGGGCCGTACCGCTGGCTCGCCGAGACCGTGGGCGGCGGGCGCGTCCCGATCGTGAACATCTCCGGCGGCACCGAGGTCGCCGCCTGCTTCCTCTCCTGCACGCACGTCGAGCCGATCAAGGAGTGCTCGCTCGGCTTCCCCGCCCTCGGCATGGCGATCGACTGCGTCGACCGCGGCGGGGCGCCCGTCCGCGGGGACGTCGGCGAGCTCGTCTGTCGCAGGCCCTGGCCCGGGATGACACGGGGCTTCTGGCGCGATCGGGAGCGCTACCTCGACGCCTACTGGCGCACGATTCCCGGCCTCTGGATGCACGGTGACTTCGCCTCGATCGACGAGGACGGCTACTGGTACCTGCACGGGCGCTCCGACGACACGCTCAACATCGCGGGCAAGCGCGTCGGTCCGGCCGAGCTCGAGTCCGCAGCCGTCGGACACGAGGCCGTGCTCGAGGCGGCCGCAGTGGGCGTCCCCCACGACGTCAAGGGTGAGGTCGCCTGGCTCTACTGCGTGCTCGTGCCCGGGCACGAGGCGTCCGAAGTCCTCGCAGGCGAGGTTGCAGCCGCGGTCGCGGCGGCGCTCGGCAAGGCCTTCCGGCCCGACCGGGTCGTGTTCGTGCCCGCTCTACCGAAGACGCGCAGCGCGAAGATCGTCCGCCGCGCGGTGCGTGCGGTCGCCGTGGGGCACAACCCCGGCGATCTCTCGTCCGTCGAGAACCCGGAGTCGCTCGACGCGATCCGGGCTCTGAACCCGGGAGGCGCATGAGCTACCGGATCACCTCCGACGTCGGCGGGACGTTGAGCGCGGATCTTCGACGGGCTCGCGGCGGCCGACCTGCTCGCCCGGGCCGACCTGTTCGTGTACCCGACGAACCACGCGACGAACGCGATCCTGGAGCGCACGACCGCCCGCACCGCGTTTCTCGTGACGGAGAGATTTCCCGACGTCCTCGTGCGGCGCGAGGGCGGCAAGACGAATCCGTTCGACTTCGGCGAGCCGTACCCGGACCGTACGTGCCGCGGCGGCTCACGTTCGAGGTGCGAGAGCGAATCGGCGCGCGGGGCGAGATCGTCGAGCCGCTCGACGAGGCCCGGACGCGCGAGCTCGTCCGGAGCCTATCCGCCCGCTCCGTCGAGGCGGTCGGCGTGTGCCTGCTCTGGTCGATCGCGAACCCCGTGCACGAGGAGGCCGTCGGCCGGATCTCGACGAGCCTCGTCATCCGCTGAAGCTCGCTTTCAGGGCGTCGAACCCGCCCTGGAACACCCCGTCGCCGACGAGCTCGACGAGCCCCGCCTCGTCTGTCGGGTCGCAGACGAACTCGGCTGTCCACTGCACGTAGGAGCGCTGCCCGTCGGTGACAGGTGTCACGCTCAGCGTGGCGACGTAGTCGCTCACCGGCATCGCCGCCTCGAGGATCGAGTAGGTGTACGAGCGGTCGCGGTCGGAGAGCGAGAGCAGCCGCTCCCGGATGTGGCCGCCGTCCTGGAGCCTGAAGCTGCGCACGCAGCCGACCGAGTCGGACGGACGCCCCTCCTCGATCTCGCTCGTCGCGATCGCCGGGTGCCACCCGGGCAGCCCGTTGAAGTCGCGAATGCGCGCCCAGACGGCCTCCGCCGGCGCGTCGATCACGCACGACCGAAAGATCCCTGCCATGCCCCCTCCTCGTCGAATTCTCGCGGTGAGCGTACCCGCTGGGGCCGCACCCGGTCAGGCGGCTGCACGCTTGCGGTCGCGCATCGCGTGCCTCGCGCGTCGCAGGAGCTGATCGAACGTGCAGGGGGCGCCCGGGTCGAGCCGGGCGGCGCCCACGGTCAGGGCGATCCGGGGGGCATGCTCGCGTCTCGCGTTCAGGCGCGCGAGCGACTCGGCCAGCCGCTCCTGGGCCCGCTCCTCCCCGAAGCCGTCCGGGGTGACGTCGCAGAGGACGACGCAGACCTCGTCGCCGCCGACGCGCGCGATCACGTCGGAGGCGCGGAACGTGCCGGCGAGCAGCGTCACCACGTCGACCAGCAGCCGGTCGCCGGCCTCCCGGCCGTGACGGTCGTTGACGCCTGCCAGACCGTCCACGTCCACGTACAGGACCGCGAACGGGCGCCGCGTGAACGCCGCCACTCGCACCTGGCGCTCCCCCACGGTCGCGAGGCCGCGGCCGTTCAGGATCCCGGTCAGCTCGTCGAGCATCGGCGCCTTCTGGAAGCGCGGCGATCGGCGCGCGCGGTAGGCGGCCTGCGTGATTCCCCACGCGACCAGATCGGGGTGTAGCTGCTCGCGGAGGAGGTAGTCGTGGGCACCCTCGGCCACGGCCTTCGCCGCCTGCTCCTCGTCGGCCTCTCCGGCCAGGACGATCACCGGCGTCCCGGGTGCCTGCACCCGGGCCGCGAGCACGGCGCGTGCACCGGCCGACCCGGCGAGGGCGATGTCGAGCACGCACACGTCGGCCGTGCCCTCGCCGAGCCGGTCGAGCCCGGGCACGAGCTCCCGCACCCACTCGAGCTCGAAATCCTCCGTGCCTCGCGCGGCCAGAGCGTCCTGCAGCTGCCGGGCGGTGCTCGGGTCGCCCTCGATCAGGAGCACTCGCAGCGGAGTGCCGTTTCGCCTGGTGGTTGAGAGGGGTTTCACCGCAGCCATCGGTGGGCGGGGTCGACGTGCTCTTGCCTCGTGTAACGGCACCGGCGTCGACTCGACCGATCCCCGCTCCCGCGTGGCGGCAGTGCCCCTTCCGGGGGACGGTCCAACGAGGCCCGCTGGCAGGTATTCGCCCCGCGACGCCGAAACGGCGCGCAGATGAAGGTGCCCCCCGGTGACGCGATCCCGGTCGCTCCCGCGTTCCCCGGGGGCGGCCTCGACGCCCTGCCCCCCGCGGAGATGGCGCGGCGCGCGGCCGACGTGGGGCGGGTGAAGGCGACCCTGCCGATCGCGAGCATGTTCGCGCTCGCTGTCCTCGCGGGCGCCTTCATCGCGATGGGTGCGATCTTCGCCACCACGGTGACCGCGAACGGCACCGAGTTGCCGTACGGCGTCGCGAGACTCCTCGCCGGCCTCGTCTTCTCGCTCGGACTGATCCTCGTCGTGATCGCGGGGGCCGAGCTGTTCACCGGCAACAACCTGATCGTGATGGCCTGGGCGAGCAGGCGGGTCTCCACGGTCGAGCTCGCCCGCAACTGGGCGGTCGTCTACACGGGGAACTTCGTCGGCGCGATCGCGACGGCCGCGCTCATGTTCGGCACACAGCAGCACACGTTCGGCCGGGGCGCCGTCGGAGCGCAGGCGCTCGCGATCGCGAGCGCCAAGACCGGGCTCGGCTTCGGCCAGGCGGTCGCGCTCGGGGTGATGTGCAACGCGCTCGTCTGCATGGCGGTCTGGCTCTGTTACAGTGCCCGCACCACGACCGACCGGATCCTCGCGATCGTGCTTCCGATCGCCGCGTTCGTGGCAGCCGGCTTCGAGCATTCCGTCGCGAACATGTACTTCATTCCGATCGGGCTGTTCGTGAAGAGCGACGCCGGCTTCGTCGCCTCGCTCGACAGCCTGCCCGACCTCTCCGGCCTGACCTGGGGCGCGTTCTTCGTCGACAACCTGATCCCGGTCACGATCGGCAACATCGTCGGCGGAACCCTCCTCGTCGGCGCCCTCTACTGGTTCGTGTACCTGCGTCCTGCTCGCGCGGGCGGGGCGGTACGGTCGTGAGCCCCGTCTCGCACCTGCGCGAGAACCCGCTCGAGCTCGCCCGCGAGCAACTCGCGCGGGTGGCCGCCGCGTTCGAGATCGACCCGAGCATCGCGGAGATCCTCGGTCGCTGCAAGAAGTCCCTGATCGTGTCGATACCGGTGCGGATGGACGACGGCACGGTGAAGGTGTTCGAGGGCTACCGGGTCGCCCACAACGTCGCACGTGGCCCGGCGAAAGGCGGTATCCGCTACCACCCGGACGTCACTCTCGACGAGGTGCGTGCGCTTTCGATGTGGATGAGCTGGAAGTGCGCGCTCACCGGCATCCCGTTCGGCGGCGCCAAGGGCGGCATCGCCTGCGACCCCAAGCAGCTCTCCCGCGGCGAGCTCGAGCGCCTCACGCGCCGCTACACCGCGGAGATCATCGCCGACATCGGCCCGGAACGGGACATCCTCGCGCCCGACGTCGGCACCGACCCGAGTGTGATGGCGTGGGTCTTCGACACGTACTCGATGCACGTGGGCTACTCGGAGCGGGAGGTCGTCACCGGCAAGCCGCTCGAGGTCGGTGGTTCGCATGGCCGCCTCGAGGCCACGTCGCGCGGCGCGCTCTTCTGCGCCCGCAGCACGGCCGAGAAGCTGGGGCGCCCGCTCTCCGAGCAGACCGTCGCGATCCAGGGTCTCGGGAACGTAGGCGGCTTCCTCGCCCGCTTCCTGGCCGGCGACGGCGCGCGGGTCGTCGCGCTCTCGGACTCGAGCGGTGGGGTTCACGACCCGGCCGGGCTCGACGTCGAGGCGGCGCTCGCCCACAAGGCGACGACCGGGTCGCTCGCCGGCTTGCCCGGGGCCCGGCCGATCACGAACGAGGAGCTCTTGCTCACCGAGTGCGACCTGCTGGCGCCCTGCGCGCTCGAGCAGGTGATTCACGAGGGCAATGCTGACCGGGTCCGGGCCCGGGTCGTTCTCGAGGGCGCGAACGGTCCCGTCACCCCGGCTGCGGATGTGATCCTCGAGCAGCGAGGCGTGCTCGTTCTCCCGGACGTGCTCGCGAACGCGGGCGGAGTCGTCGTCTCCTACTTCGAGTGGGTGCAGGGGATCCAGAAGTACTTCTGGTCGGAGGCCGAGGTGAACGCGCAGCTCGAGATCGTGATGACGAGCGCGTTCGACGAGACCTGGGCGCTGCACGAGGAGCGGGGCCTCAGCATGCGGCTGGCCGCCTACGGGCTCGGCGTGCAGCGGCTCGCCGACGCGACGAAGACACGGGGCCTCTATCCGTGATCGACGGGATCCGCGAGCGCCTGCTCGTCCAGCCGGGGCGGGCCGCCGGGATCCGCGACCGCGATCCTGCCGACCGGCTCGGGCTCGACGGCAAGGAGGAGTCGCAGGAGCTGGTCGACACGCTGATCCTCGAGCTGCGCGGTCTCCAGGAGCGTCTCTGGGCGGAGGCTCGCCGCAGTCTGCTCGTCGTCCTCCAGGGTCTCGACACGTCCGGAAAGGACGGGACGATCCGCCATGTCTTCCACGGTGTGAACCCGCAGGGCTGCCGGGTCGCATCCTTCAAGGTGCCGACCGTCACCGAGCTCGCCCACGACTACCTCTGGCGCGTGCACGCGGTCTGCCCCGCCCGGGGCGAGATCGGCATCTTCAACCGCTCCCACTACGAGGACCTGCTCGTCGTCCGCGTCAAGAAGCTCGTGCCCAGGGCGGTCTGGCGTCGGCGCTACCGGCACGTGCGGGAGCTCGAGCGCATCCTGGCGGAGGAGGGCACGACAATCGTGAAGGTGTTCCTCCACATTTCGCCCGGTGAGCAACGCGAGCGCCTCCAGGCCCGTCTCGACGATCCGGAGAAACGCTGGAAGTTCCGGGCGGCAGACCTCGAGGATCGCGCGCTCTGGGACGCCTACACGGACGCCTACGAGGACGCGCTCACCAAGACATCCACGGCCTGGGCTCCCTGGTACGTGGTGCCGGCCGATCGCAAGTGGGTGCGCAATGCCGCCGTCGCGAGCCTGCTCGTCGAGACGTTGCGGGAGCTCGACCCGCAATTTCCCGAGCCAGCCGAGGACATGAGCGGGATCGTCGTCGAGTAGAGGGCGGGATCCGGATTCCGGCCGGAAGGTGGGGGCGCGACGGGGAGGTCGCGGACGCGATCGTCTTGCTGGTCTCCCCGGCCGCCCGCTACGTCCATGGAGCGGTCCTGGCCGTGGACGGAGGCTACCTGGGCCGCTGACGCGCTCAGGCGAGCTCGAGCGCCAGCTCGAGCGGCCGGGCGCCCGGGTCGATCTCCTCCGTCTCGGCCGCGTGCAGGAGCGTCGTCTTCACGATCAGCTTGGCCCGCGCGAAGTTGTCGAGCTCGACGGGGACAGGCCCGACCGGCTGCGCGAGGGCGTACGCGGCCGCGTTCCGCCCGATCGCCCGGTAGGACTCGAGCGTCAGGAGCGGTGCCATCCCGAACAGCTCGAGGTTGTCGAGCGGCTGGAGGTCGGCGCGATGGATAACGGCCGTTCCCTTCGACTGGAGGCCGACGGCGATCCCGGAGCCGGACAGCGCCGCACCGTCATGGCCGATGAAGGCGACGTCCGAGGAGCGGAGCACCCGGACGATTCTCGGGCGGGCCCCCTCCGCCCTGACCCCGTCCGCGATCGCGGTCAGCACCGCCTCGTGCGGCAGCCCCCCGATCGTCTCCCGCAGCCGGTCGAGGAACGCGGGACCGATCGCGATCACGACCTCGTCCGGCTGCGTGCCGGCGCCCGCCTCGCCGCGCACGACCAGCTTCGGCTCTCCCGAGCGATCCTGGAGCGCCAGCGTTGCGGGATCGACCTCGTGGGGCAGCGCCCGCAGGAGCTTCCAGCGCTCGCCTTCCAGCCGGTAGCCGCTCCCGGGGCCCCGGTAGTCGTTCGGGTCGTTGACCGCCGACTCGACCGCCCAGCCCGGCCCGACGATCGCTGCCGTCTGGAGGGTGTCGGCGGCGACGCGCAGGCGCTGGAGGCCGAGGATCGCCTCGGCCACGTCCGTGAACCCGGCCCGGTCGAGGGCGAGCGCCACGTCGACGCCGCCGATTCCCTCGTCCAGCACCCGGTCGCCAGCGGCAACGTCTGCCGCCCGGTCGCGGTCGGGCAGGTCGCGGCTGTCGCGTGCCGTCACCGCCAGGGCAACCTCCTCGTCGGTGATCTCCGGGAACTCGAGCTCCGCGAAGACCGCCTGAACCGCGCGCGCGGCCCGCTCGCGTACCGCAACCGCCTCCTCCTCGGACAGGGGCTCGATGCCGGCGTCGACCTGCCAGTCGCGCTGGATCGTCAGCCACTCGTCGAGGTCGTCGGAGTCGTAGTTGCCGCCGCCGAACATGTTGTCGTACCTCGGCATGACGCTGTAGCCCGACGTGACGAAGTCCGTTCCGGGCAGGAACTGCCCCATCAGCTTGGCGGTCTTGCGGATCGGCGAGTGCGAGGCGATCGCGTCGTTGCCCGAGGCGACCTCGAGATCGAGCCAGGCCGCGATCAGGTTCTCGGCCAGGATCGCCCGCGTACCGCCGGGGAGAGCCAGGGCGAGCGCGACGGTGGAGATGCCGCCGTTCTGGACGCCCTGTGAGCCGGCAGCCCGCACGGCGCAGAGGCACCTTGCCTCGAGGTACAGCATCGAGCATCCCTGCGCGTGCCCCATCAGGGCCTCGGAGCCGGCGCCCGACGTGAACCTGACCTTGATCCCTCGCGACGCGTAGGCGGATGCGAGGAACGCCTTCGACCACGGCGTGTCGTCCCCGTCGACGAAGCACGGCTCGGTGCCGTACACGGACAGCGTCTCCGAGTACGCGGTCAGCCCCTGGATGCCGAGCTGGAGGTTGCGGCGCTCCTCGACCGAGCACTGCGTGAGCACGCCGGGGCGACCCACCTGGGAGCCGGCGAGGATCGCGATCGCATTCAGCGGCGCGTAGCGGGCGACGCCGACCGTCGTCTCGATCTCCGCGAAGCCGCGCGCGGCCGCTTCGGCGGCGTCGGCGGCCAGCAGCGCCGGGCTCTCCTTGCGGTTCGTGACGTGGGCCTGGTTCGCCGGACGGCGACGCGCTCGCAGCTTCTTGAGCGCGAACATCAGCTCGACCGGATCGAGCATGGCGGCAATCCGCGCGAGCCGCGCCGGCGTGAGCCCGGCCGAGAGCCGCACGAGCGCCTCACGCGGGACGTCGACGTCGACGAGGCGCCGTGCGATCTCCCCATCCGCGAGCGCCGCCGCCTCGGCAGCCGCACCCGGGTCGATCCCGTGGGCCGCGACGAAGCGGTCGATCACGTCAAATGCGGCCTCGGGTCGCCCGTCCAGCTCGACCACTCGCCCGCCCTCGAGCACGAGGCTTGGCTCCGGGTCTGCCGGCCCGTTCAGCGCGACCAGGCCGAGCTCCGCGCTCGCCTCGATCAGCGTCTCCCTGCGCAGCTCGCGCTCGGCGCGCGCCTCGGCCCGCCGCGAGACGCTCATCGTCTCGCGCCCGTGGGGGCGTGGGAGAGAAGGCCTCGCTCGGCGTAGGCCACCCGTGCCTCCCGGACGAACGCCGCCACGCCGGGGGCCGCGTGCTCGTGCTCGAGCCGCTCGGCCCACGCGTCGAGCTCGTCCGCGGTCGATCGCCGCGGCCGCAGCGCCGTGTAGACGGCGAGGATCACGTCGTCGGGCACGGAGGCGAGCTCGGCGGCCCGACCGAGGCTGTCGGCGAGCTGCGGCCGTCCGGCCGCTGCCGCGATCTCCGCCTGGCGGCGCAGCGTCTCGCCGGTCGCGCGGAGGTCCGCGGAGCCGATCCGTCCCGTCCGCAGCGCCGCAAGATCGAGCTCGCCGAGCGAGAGCCCGGAGGGTGTCCTCACGAGGTCGGGTCGCCGCGCCCCGAGGGGGTAGTCGGTGCGCGGATCGAAGGCGGGCACCCGCGCAGGGTAACCGTTTCCCTAGAGGGTGGGGAGAGTCGCTCGCAGGACCCGGAGGGCGTTGCCGCCGACGATCTTCGCCGTCTCGGCCTCGGTGTAGCCGCGCCCGAGGAGGCCGGCTGTGAACACCGGCAGCGTCTCCACGCGACGCAGGCCCTCGGGGAAGAGTCGGTCGAGGGCGGGGTGCATTCCGGCGGCCGCCCCCAGGTACTCCGCGTGGTCGGGGCCGGCAGCGACCGCGTCCACGCCGACGAGGCCGGCGATGTGGTCGACGTGGTCGAGCAGGCGCTCGAGGCTGGCGTCCTCGCCGATCAAGTCAGGGACGAAGCAGATGCCGACGTAGCCGCCGGTCTCGGCGATCGCCCGGATCTGGTCGTCGCGGAGGTTGCGCGGGTGCGGGCGGACGGCGGCGGCGTTCGCGTGCGAGGCCACGAGCGGGCCCCGCGCGAGCGCGACGAGCTCCCAGAAGCCCGGCTCGGCGAGGTGCGAGACGTCGATCAGGATCCGGTGGCGGTCGAGCTCGGCGACGATCTCGCGGCCGAGCGGGGTCAGGCCGCCGGGAACGTCGACGCCGACCCCGTTCGCGAGCTCGCCCGGGCCGTTCCAGGTCAGCTGGGCCGAGCGCACGCCGAGGCGGTGGAAGTGACGGATGAGGTCGAGGCGGCCGACGAGGGGGCGCAGGCCCTCGAGATGCAGCAGGAGCCCGACCTGGTCCGCGGCGATCGTCGCGTCGACGTCGCCCGCCCATTCGACCACGCGCAGCGCGGGGGACGGGTCGGCCTCCGTGCGCACGTCGTCGATCATCTGGAGCGCCCGCAGGTTGGGCCGGCCGCTGGCGTCGTGGTCGTCCGGGACGTCGCCGCCGACCGTCAGGAACGCGAAACGGACGCCGCCGGCGCGCAGGCGGCCGAGCCAGTCGTCGGTGAGCGGATCGGGCTCGCCGAGGCGACGGCGCCGGTAGAGATCGACCGGTATGTCCGAGTGGCAGTCGACGACCGGATGCGCTCGGTGGAGCGCCTCCGCGCGCGCGAGCAGCTCCGGCGAGGCCACCTGCTGATCCTATGCTGAAGGCGCGACTCCCGCCCAGCACGCCAGCCTCGTTCGCCGCGCCCGTCTGCTTGCCTGGGGCGGCAACGCGTGGCACGTCGCCGAGTTCGCGATCGCGCTTGGGGCCGTGCGCGGTGTGTACGTGGCCGTCGAGGCGAGCTGGATCCGGCCGTCGGGCCGCTCGAGACGTAGCGTCAGCTCTCCCGGTCTCGTTCCCGGGAAGTCCGGTACTCGTCGGGGTGGTGGCGACCGTGGTAGGAGACCGTGGTCGTGAGCAGCCCGACCAGCGCGACGCCCGGGCCCACCCCGGCGGCGAGCAGCTCCTCCCGGGTCAGCCCGGCGTCGAGGGCGAGCGCGCCGACGGCGATCCACACACCCGCGGCGATCGCGGGGAGCAGGAGCAGGATCATGTGCCAGTCGTGCCAGGGGCGGCCGCGGCGGCGCCAGAGCGCGTAGTCGGCCAGGGCGAAGACGAGCGCGACCCCGCCCGGAACGGGCCCGATCAGCGCCCGCTCGAGCGTCGTTGCCTCCGTGAGCACGTACGGGGCGATCGCCACCCAGGCCGCCGCGACGGCGACCGGCGGCGCCAGGAAGGAGGGGAGAACCGATCTACCTGGCTCGCGAGAACCGGTGGACGGCATCGAGGAGCTCCCGGCTCTTTCGCTGCGCCTCCTCCGGGTCGCCCGACTCGAGCGCGCCGCGGACGCAGTGGTTGACGTGATCGTCGAGAATCCTGAAGGCGAGGCTCTCGAGCGCCGTCGTGGCGGCCGAGATCTGGGTGAGGATGTCGATGCAGTAGCGATCCTCCTCGATCATCCGCTCGATCCCGCGCACCTGCCCCTCGATCCGGTGCAGGCGCCGGATCAGCCCATCCTTCCCGGCCGTGTAACCGTGACTCATAGCGCGGGATTCTCCCTGGTCGAGCGGAAGCGTCGCAGCCGAAGCGAGTTCGAGACCACGAACAGGCTCGACGCGGCCATCGCGGCGGCGGCCACCATTGGGTCGAGCAGGCCGGCGACGGCGAGCGGGATCGCGGCCACGTTGTAGGCGAACGCCCAGAACAGGTTCCCCTTGATCGTCGCGAGCACGCGCCTCGACAGCCGGATCGCGTCCGCCGCCGCTCGCAGGTCGCCGGACACGAGCGTGACGTCGGCCGCCTCGATCGCCACGTCCGTGCCGGTGCCGATCGCGAGGCCGAGGTCGGCGCGGGCGAGCGCGGGCCCGTCGTTGATGCCGTCACCGACCATCGCAACTGACTCGCCGCCCTCCTGGAGCCTCCGTACCTCGTCCGCCTTGCCGGCCGGGAGGACGTCCGCGAGCACGCGCTCGATTCCCACCGCGGTCGCGATCGCGCGGGCCGTCTCCTCGCGGTCGCCGGTCAAGAGCACCGGGGTCAGTCCGAGCGCTTTCAGCTGCGCCACGGCCTCCGCGCTCGTCGGCTTGACCGTGTCGGCGACCTCGAGCAGGGCCCGCTCGATCCCGTCCCAGCGCACGGAGACCCCGCCGGTCGCCTTTCGGACCTCGACGTCGTGGCCCTCGACACGGCCCACCACGCCCTCGCCGGGAAGGTTGCGAAAGCCGTCGACGGGTGGGAGCGCGCCGAGCTCGGCGCGGGCTGCTGCCGTGACGGCGCGCCCGACCGGGTGCTCGCTCGCGTCCTCGACGGCGCCGGCGAGGCGCAGGATCTCCGCTCGGGACGTGCCGTTCAGAGGTGTTACGCCCGTGAGCTGCAGCTTTCCCTCGGTCACCGTTCCGGTCTTGTCGAGCACGATCGTCGTGACGCGGCGGGTCTGCTCGAGAATCTCCGGGCCCCGGATCAGGATTCCGAGTTGCGCGCCGCGGCCCGTCCCGACCATCAGCGCGGTTGGCGTGGCGAGGCCGAGGGCGCAGGGGCAGGCAATGATGAGCACGGCCACAGAGGCCGTGAATGCGGCCGACGCGTCACCCGTGATCGCGAGCCATGCCGCAAGCGTGGCCAGCGAGATCCCGATCACGATCGGCACGAACACGGCAGCGACCCGGTCGGCCAGCCGCTGGATCGGGGCCTTCCCGGCCTGCGCCTCGGCGACGAGTCGGGTGATCTGCGCGAGCGCCGTCTCGGAGCCGACCTTCGTGGCACGGACGAGCAGCCGTCCCGACGTGTTCACGGTCGCCCCGGCCACCTCCTGCCCCGGCCCGACCTCGACGGGCACCGGCTCGCCGGTCAGCATCGACCGGTCGACCGCGGAGCTGCCCTCCTCGACGACGCCGTCGGTCGCGATCCGCTCCCCGGGGCGGACGACGAAGACGTCCCCGACCCGGAGCTCCTCGACGGGCACTGCGGCCTCGACGCCGTCGCGCAGTACCCGCGCCTCCTTCGCACCGAGCGTGAGCAGGGCCCGGATCGCGGCACCGGAGCGCCGCCGTGCCCCCGCCTCGAGATAGCGGCCGAGCAGGATCAGCGTCGTCACGACCGCCCCGACCTCGAAGTACGTTTCCGCGTCCTCGAAAGCGGTCAGGGCCACGACGGACCAGGCGAGCGCCGAGAGCGTGCCGATCGAGATCAGCGTGTCCATGGTCGCGGCGAGGTGCCTGGCGTTGAGAGCGGCTGCCCGGTGGAAGGGCCAGCCGGCCCAGAGCACGACGGGTGCGGCCAGCGCGAGCGCCGCCCACTCCCAGCCGCCGAATCGGAGCGGCGGGATCATCGAGACCACCGCGACGGGAACGGTGAGGACGGCCGCGGCGAGCAGGCGCGGGCGCAACGCCACGGCCGGGTCGCCGTCCTCGTTGGTTCCCGGCAGCGACGCGCCGTAGCCCGTCGCCTCGACCGCACCGACCAGGTCGTCGAGCGTGACGCTTACCGGGTCGTAGCGGACGCTCGCTCGCGCCGTCGCGTAGTTGACGCTTGCCTCGACGCCCTCCAGGCGATTCAGCCGTTTCTCGATCCGCGCGGCACAGGCCGCACAGGTCATCCCCTCGATCTCGAGCTCGGTGCGCAGCGGGGGTGGGGCGATTGTCGCGCTCATTCGGCCTCGTAGCCTGCCTCGACGATCGCGGCACGCAGCACCGCGTCGTCGAGCTCCCGGCCGCGGACCGTGACGAGCTTCGTCTCGAGGTCGACGTCGACCTCCTCGACGCCGCGCACCGCCGCCAGTTCCTGCTCCACCGCCGCCTGGCAGTGGCCGCAACTCATTCCGGAAACGCGGTAGGTCAGGGTTTCGGACACCATTCGATTATACCCACTCGGGGTATAAGCGCAAGGCGGTCTAGCCGTTCGGCGTGTCCGTGCCGACGTCGCCGCCCGAGCCGCCGCCCCCCGCGCCGCCGCCCCCCGCGCCTTCGTCTTTCGATCCCTTCGTCGGATCCTTGGGCTTCTTCGGCCCGTACTCGACGATCGAGTTCTCGGGGAGGTAGCGCACCGTCCAGTCCTCGTCGCGGAGCAGCTTCTTACCGCGGTAGACCTTGCGCCAGTAGGCGACCGTGAAACCGGAGATCCCGCCGCTCTGGACGGTCGTCTCGGTTCCGGGGGGTAGCGCCGGGTTGTAGACGCGGATCGTGGTCGCCCCCGTGTAGTTGTAGGGCTCGCCCGTGGCGGTCTCGACGCGCCGGCCGAGTTTCGAGGAGTAGAAGCGAACCGTGATCGACGTGTCGGTCGCGATCACCTTGACGAGCACCCCGGCCGGCCAGTCGTTCTTGAAGATCAGCTCGGGGCCGCCCCAGGACACCGTCGCCTCACGGCCCATCGGGTAGCGCGAGATGTAGAACTCGTGCGGGGTGTGCTGGATCAGGTCGAGCCCGGCGAAGAAGGCGGCGTTGTAGAACGTGGTCGCGACCTGGCTGACGCCGCCGCCAACCGAATCGACGAGCTTGCCAGCCTGGATCATGGGCGCGGGAACGAACCCGCGCGCGGACGTGCGCTCGCCGAGCGCCTCGTTCAGGGAGAAGCGCTTGCCGGGCGCGATCAGGTAGCCGTCGAGGTACTGGGCGGCGAGCTTGATGTTGGTCACTCGCCCCGGGCAGCACTGGTACGGAGTCGTGAACTCGGAGACGAGCTCGGTGATCTTCATCGCCTCGGCCTGCTCCGTGGTCAGCTTCGGCTCGAGTGTCTCGAAGCTGACCTTGAGCTTCGGCTCGCCGGCCGCTCCGACGAGGGCGGCAGCGACCTCCGCGGTGGCCACGGCTCGCCCGTTGCGGCCGGGCACGACGACGACGCGCTTTCCCTTGACGCGGAACATGGCGTCGCGTGGCGCCCGCTCGTGCTCGCGGAACGCGCGGCTGAGTGGACGCTCGAGCAGGGCAGGATCGAGCGAGACCCGGATCGTCCCTCGCCGGTTGCGCACCTTCAGGGCCTTCCGTACGAGCGCCGACGGGGGCTGCCAGCGGGTGCTGCGGAAGAAGACGATGGGCGGTTCCGAAAGCAGGGACTCGATCGACGCCTTGGCCGCCGTGGCCTCCTCGGTTGTCACTCTCGGCGCGGTCTCGGTCAGCTCGAGCACGACCTCGCCTTCCGGCAGGCCGACAAGCGCTGCCTCGGCCGCTTCGGTGTCGACCGTGACGCCCGGCTGGGCCGGTGTGACGAGGACCGCGTCGCCGGAGAGCGTCACCTTCGCGGAGACGGCCTTTCGCTCGACTTCTCCCGCGACGAGCGCGAGCACCCGGGCAACCTGCTTCGGCTGCGTGGCGTAGGCGATCGGGATCTCGACCGGGTCGGCGAGCCCCAGCCGCGCCTTGAGGCGGCTGATGCTGCCGCGGCTCTCCTGCGCCACGCGGAGGGCCTCGTCGATCGAGGCCTGCAGGCCGAGTTCCTCGCCGGAGGTCTGCAGGCTGCCGCCCTCGTAAATGAGCTTGATCGGCCGGGCGGCGAGTTCGGCGACCTCCCGCTCGAGCCGGCGCCTGGCCTCGTCGGGGGCGAGGCCGCCGACGTCGACTCCGCCGATCACGATGCCGGGCGGCAGATGCCCGCTCTCCGCGCGCGCGAGCCAGGCTCCGCTCCCTGCCAGGCCTGAGAGCGTCAGTACGACCACGAGCGCGGCGACCCGCCAGACGCGCCGCCGCTGCCGCCCCGGCGGGCGGTAGACCGTGTAGCCCTTTCCCGACACGTCTCCGGGTAAGGGTACGTGGTCGGCCGGCGGCCGGCGAGGGTGGCGAGCGGAGGTGGCTAGACGCGCCGCTCGCCCGCGACGCGGCGGACTTCCTCGAGGGAGGTCTGCCCGGCGAGCGCGAGCCTCAGGCCGTCCTGCTGGAGCGTGTGCATACCCGACTCGACGGCTGCGGCGTACAGCTCCTCCGCGGTCGAGCGCTCGATCAGGAAGCGCATCGCCGGCGTGACCCTGAGCGTCTCGAACATGCCGAGCCGTCCCTTGTAGCCGTCGGAGCAAAGAGCGCAGCCGCGCGCCCGGTGGACGTCGATCCGCTCGGGTAGGCCCGTGTCGTCGAGGCCCATGATCCGCAGATCGTCGCGGGTCGCCTGGTAGGGCTCCATGCAGGCCACGCAGAGCTTGCGGACGAGGCGCTGGGCGAAGATGCAGTTGACGGTCGAGGCGAGCAGCGACGGGTCGACGCCCATGTTCTTGAGGCGCGACACCGAGCTCGCCACGTTGTCGGCGTGCAGCGTCGTCAGCACCAGGTGCCCGGTCATGGCGGCCTGGACCGCGATCTTCGCGGTCTCGTCGTCGCGGATCTCGCCGACCAGGAGCACGTCCGGGTCGGAGCGCAGGATCGTGCGTAGCCCCTGCCCGAACGTGAGCCCGGCGCGCGGATTGACCTGGATCTGGTTGACGCCCTCGAGCTGGAACTCGACCGGGTCCTCGATCGTCATCACGACGCGGCCCGGGTCGTTCAGCATGTCGAGCGCCGCGTACAGGGTGGTCGTCTTGCCGCTGCCCGTCGGGCCGCAGGAGATCACGCAGCCGTAGGGCTGCTGGATCGCGTTGGTCAGGGTCTGCGTCGTCTCGTCGGAGAGCCCGAGCCGGGAAAAGTCGAGCGATCTCGACGTTCGGTACAGGATGCGCAGCACGACCTGTTCCCCGTGCATCGTCGGGAGGACGGCGACGCGGATATCCATCGGCTCGCCGCCGAACCGGATCGACACGCGGCCGTCCTGGGGCATCCGGCGCTCGGCGATGTCGAGCTCGGCCATGATCTTGATCCGCGTCGTGACCGCGGGCATGAGGTCCGTCGAGATCGTGCGCACCGGGCGCATGACGCCGTCGATGCGTGCTCGCACCACCAGTCGGTCGAGCTGCGGCTCGAGGTGCACGTCGGATGCGCCCTCCTCGATCGCCCGCTTGATCACCTCGTTGACGAGCGTGACCGCCGGGCCGCTGTCGGCGGACTCGCGCACGTCCATGACGTCGAGGCGACGGACGGTCCTCGGAGCCGCGCCGTCACCGGCGTCGACTTCGACCTCGACGTCGTCGCGCTCGCCCGCCGGGTGGAGGCGTTCGAGCGCCGCGTCGATGCCCGACGCGGTGGCGACGGTGAGCTGAAGCTCGAGCCCGAGCGCGATGCGCAGGTCGTCGGAGGCGAGGACGTTCGTCGGGTCGGCCACCGCGACGACGACCCTGTCTCCCGCGAAACGGATCGGCACCGCCCGGTAGCGGCGCGCGAACTTCTCGGGGAGGAGCGTGGCGGCAGCCGGATTGGGCGGAGACGCGTCGAGGTTGACGAACTCGAGCTGGTACTGCTCGGCGAGCGCCTGCGCGATCTGCACCTCCGTCACCCAGCCGTGCGCGACGACGAGCTCACCCAGACGCTGGCGGGTGCCTCGCTTCTCCGTGAGCACCTGATCGAGCTGCGCCTGGGTGAGCAGGCCCTCGCGCACGAGGAGCTCCCCGAGGCGAAGGCGCTCCCGTCCGAGGGCGGCCGCTGCTTCCATGCACCGCATGTATCGGCGGTGGCGGACGAAGCTTGAACGGTCGCCTACGCGGGGGCCGGCTGCGGCTCGGGCGCCCGCGTCTGGCGGGTGCGCGCCGAGAAGGCGAGCACGGCGACGATGACCCCGATCGCGAACACGATCGCCGCGCCGCCCGGGACCCGCGTCACGCCCTGCATGGCGGCGCCGACGAGCGCGGCACACGGGATCGTGAGCAGCCAGGCAGCCAGGATGTTGCCGGCGACGCCCCAGCGGACGGCGGAGAGGCGCTTGGCGGCGCCGGCACCGAGCACCGAGCCGGAGACCGTGTGGGTCGTCGAGACCGGGAAGCCGTAATGGGCGGTGAAGTAGAGGGTCAGGCCCGTCGAGGCTTCGGCCGCGAAGCCCTGCGGCGGTTCCAGCTTCGCGATCCGTTGTCCGAGCGTGCGGATGATGCGCCAACCACCCGCGTATGTGCCGGCGGCGATTGCCGCCGCGGCGGAGAGGATCACCCACGTCGGCGGCCGCTCGAAGTCCGGCTCGAGGTGCCCCGCGGCGACGAGCGCGAGCGCCATGATCCCCATCGTCTTCTGCGCGTCGTTCGTCCCGTGGGTGAAGGCGAGGAAGCTCGACGAGATGAGCTGGAGCCGGCGGAAGACACGGTTGACGACGCCGGGTGCCCGGCGTCGGATCACCCACATGAAGACGGTCATGAACACGAGCGCGCCGACGAGTCCGAAAACCGGTGCGCTGAGCGACGGGATCAGCACCTTGTTCGTGAGTCCGTCCCAGAGGATCACGTCGAACCCCGCCTTCGCGATGCCCGCACCGAGCACTCCGCCGACGAGAGCGTGGCTCGAGCTCGAGGGCAGCCCGAAGTACCAGGTCAGCAGGTTCCAGGAGATCGCTCCGATCAGGCCCGCGAGCACGACACGGAGCGTCATCGCATCCGGGTTGACGATCCCCTTGGCGATCGTCGCGGCCACCTTGAACGACGCGAACGCGCCCGCGAAATTCAGGACCGCGGCCAGGACGACCGCTACTCGTGGATGCAGCGCGCGCGTCGAGATCCCGGTCGCGATCGCGTTGGCCGCGTCGTGGAAGCCGTTGGTGAAGTCGAAGAAGAGCGCGACCGCGACGACCGCGACGAGCAGCAGCGTTCCGTCCACGGGCGGCTCAGGCGTTCTTGACGATGATGTTCCCGACGACGTTCGCCGCTCGTTCGCAGCCGTCGACGGCTTCCTCGAGCGCCTCGTAGATGTCCTTCCAGCGGATCACGAGCAGGGGGTCGATCCGCGGGTCGTGGAAGAGGGCGCCGATCGCGTCGCGTACGACCCGGTCTGCGTCATCCTCGAGCCGCTTGACCTCGACGAGGGCGGTCTGCGCTCGTTTGCGCCCTTTGAGCTCGCGCAGCGCGAGGGCGAGTTGCTCGGCTGCCGTGACGAGGATGCGGCACTGGTCGATCGCGCTTCTGCTCGTCGACTCGACGGCGTACAGGTCGAGCAGCTCCGAGGCCTGCTCGATCGCGTCGACGACGTCGTCCATCGCGGTCGCGAGCTCGTAGATGTCCTCCCGGTCGAACGGCGTCACGTAGTGCGTGTTGAGGAGCTGGATGATCTCGTGGGTGAGCTCGTCGCCGATGCTCTCGAGCCGCTTCACCTCGCTGTGCGCGACCGTGGTGTTCGGATGGTCGCGGAAGCGCTCGTCCGCAAGACGCGCCGATGCGAGCGCGTTCTCTCCAGCCCGGATGAACAGGTCGTAGAACTCGCTCGACTTCGGAACCAGCGCCAGTCTCACCGCCGTGCGCTCCTTCGCGTCAGGTTTCGCAGTGCCGCTCGAAGCCTGCGTGAAGGGACGGTGATCAGGTGGTTACGAAGTGGTTACCATCCGGTGACGGCTCGCGGCCCCTACGACGGGTGCGAGGCGTCCTCGAACTCGCGGAAGTCGCCGCTGACGAGGTACGCGGTCTGCTCGCCGATGTCGACGGCGTTGTCGCCGATCCGCTCGAGGCAGCGAGAGACGACGATCATGAGCAGCGCCCACTCCCGCAGTGCCGCGTCCCCCTCGAGCCGGGCGAGCTCGCCGACGGCGCGCCGGTTCGAGCGGTCGATCAGCTCGTCGAGCGCGACCAGCGATTCCGCGAGCGTGAGATCGCGCAGGCGGAACGACTCGAGCGCGATCCGCGTCATCTCCTCGGCCCGCGAGCCCATCTCCTCGAAGCCTTCGACGACGACGTCCACGTTCGGGCCGATCGCGCGCCCCACCTTCGCCATCTTGGCGATGTTCACGCACAGGTCGGCCATCCGCTCGAGGTGGAGGTTCACGTGCAGGATCGCGAGCACGAGGCGCAGGTCGCCCGCGACCGGTGTCTGGCGGGCCAGCACCGACTCGACCTGCCGCTCGATCTCGAGCGCGCGCGTGTCGACCTCGTCGTCGAACGCGATCACCTCGTCGGCGAGCTCCCCGTCACGTTCCCGCAACGCGTTCAGCGCACCTCGCAGCGCGCGCAGCACGAGGTCGCCCTCCTCCTGCAGCGTTGCCTCGAGCTGATCCAGCTCCTGTTGAAGCTCGACTCTCATCCGAACCGCCCCGTGACGTAGCCCTCCGTCCGCGGATCCGCGGGGTTGGTAAAGACCCTCTCGGTGTCGTCGTACTCGATCAGGATGCCCGTTCGCTGGCCGCGGTCGTCCACCTTCACGCCGAAGAACGCGGTCATGGCTGCGACCCGCGCGGCTTGCTCGGGAACACGCAGCGGATCGTGAGGCCGTGGCCGCGCGAGCCGAGTGCCTCGACGCTGCCGCCGGCCGACGTGACGACGTGTTTCACGATCCCGAGCCCGAGCCCGGTGCCGCGGGAGGCGCGAGCGCGGTCGGTCCGGTAGAAGCGCTCGAACAGGCGCGGCAGGTCGGCATCGGTGACGCCGATCCCGGTGTCGCTCGCGATCAGGACGACGGCGCCGTCCTCCCTCGCGGCGCGGAGCGTGAAGTCCGCCCCGGGGCCGGCGTAGCGAAGCGCGTTCTCGGCGAGGTTCTCGACGACGACGCGCAGCATGCGCGGCCTGAGGGGCAGCTCGACCGACTCGTCGCACTCGATCCGCATTCGGATCGCGGCCCGCGCGGCCCGCTCTGCGAGCGCGTCGGCCGCCTCCTCGAGCACCGGCAGCGCCCGCGTCCAGCCGAGCGAGACGACCTCCCGGCCGGTCTCCAGCTCGGAGAGGAAGAGCACGTCGTCGATCAGCTCCCGGATCTGCTCGACCTCCCCGCGCGCCTGCTCGACCAGCTCGGCGGGGTCGGCGCCGGGCAGGTCGATCGACTCGAGCAGCGCGAGGATCCGCGCGAGCGGCGTGCGCAGCTCGTGGGAGACCGCGGCCGTGAAGCCCGCCCGCAGCTCCTCGTAGGCTGCGAGCTCGCCCGGCTCGGTCAGGTAGAGCAGCGTCTCCTCGCTTCCGTCGATCTCGTAGCTGACCGAGAACGGTACCCGCCGCGAGCCCGCCTGGAGGAGCTCCTCCGGCACGGGCGCGCCCTCCTCGATCCCCTCGAGCGACTCGCGGGCCCGCCGGCTCGACGCGAGCACGCGCCGGTCGGGACCGAGCACGAGCACGAGCTCGCGGCTCTCCTCGACGAGCCTTCGCCCGCGCTCGGCCGCGAGGCGGAGCGCCGCCAGGTCGTCCGGGTCGGCGTTCCGACCGGTCACGGCCTCCATACTGTCAAGAAGGATGCCCCGGGTGTTGATCGTCGAGGATGATGAGGTGATTGCGCAGGGGATGGCGCGTCATTTGCAGGCGGCGGGGTTTGATCCGTTGTGGGTGGGTAAGGGTGAGGCGGGGTTGGCTCGGTTGCGGTTCGAGCGGCCTGATGTGTGTGTGTTGGATTTGATGTTGCCGGGGGTCGATGGGTGGCGGTTGATCGAGACGGCTCGGCGTGAGGGGATCGGGACGCCGATCGTGGTGGTGTCTGCTCGGGGGACGGAGCATGATCGGGTGCATGCGCTCGAGATCGGGGCGGACGATTATCTGGTGAAGCCGTTTTCGATGAAGGAGTTGGTGGCGCGGGTGCGGGCGGCTGCGCGGCGTGGGGTGCGGGCGCAGGGTGAGGAGCGTGGTGAGGCGATCGTGGTCGAGGAGTTGCGGGTCGATCCGGGTGATGTGCAGGCGTTCGTCTCGGGGGTGAGTTGCGGGTTGACGCCGACGGAGTTCCGGCTTCTGTATGCGTTGGCGTTGGAGCGTGGGCGGGTGGTGTCTCGGGATGAGCTGTTGCAGCGGATCTGGGGTCGTCGGCAGACGCGGCGCGACCGGACGGTCGACGTGTTTGTGCGGCGGATCCGCGACAAGCTCGAGCGCTGCTCGCCCCGACACAGCTTCATCCAGACGCGTTACGGGGTCGGCTACAAGCTCGAGGCGATCCCGAAATGATCCCGTAGGGGCGGGTCATGACCCGCCCCGATCCATCGAGACGATTCGATACGCTGGCCTCGTGAAGACGCTCGCGCTCGTCGATTGCTGCACGCCGCTCGCGGGGACGAGTCTCTCGGACGGCGAGGCGGAGGAACTCGAGCGCCTCTTCCGGGCGCTCGGCGACCGCCACCGGGTCAAGATCCTGAACATGCTCGTTCGGGCGGGGGACGAGGCGATCTGCGTGTGCGAGCTCGTACCGACCCTCGGGCTCGCCCAACCGACCGTCAGCTACCACCTGAAGCAGCTCGCGGATGCCGGCCTCGTCGAGCGCGAGCGTCGCGGCACGTACGCGTACTACCGGCTCGTGCCCGGCGCGCTCGAGCGGGTCGGCGCGCTCCTCGGCGGCGGCGACCGCGTGACGTGAACGTCCTCTTCGTGTGCGTCCAGAACGCGGGACGCTCGCAGCTGGCCGAGGCGCTCCTCCGCCTCGCGGCCGGTGGCGCGCACGAGGCTCGCTCCGCCGGCTCGCGACCGGCCGCGCGCGTGCACCCGGAGGTGGTGGAGGCGATGCGCGACCTCGGTGTCGAGCTGGCCGGGCGGACGCCGCGCCGCCTCGAGCGCGCCGACGCGGAGTGGGCGGACGTCGTCGTGACGATGGGCTGCGGCGACGACTGCCCGTATCTTCCGGGCAAGCGCTACGTCGACTGGAAGCTCGACGATCCGGCCGGCCAGGGACCCCGCGAGACGCGTGCGATCCGCGACGAGATCGCCGCCCGCGTCGGGCTGCTACTGGCCGAGCTTCACCAGGAGGCCGCCCGTGAGCGTCGCTGAGCGTACGCCCCCGACCGAAGCCGTGGACGACGCCCTCCTCGCGCGGTTGTCGGCCCTCGACCGCTTCCTGCCGCTCTGGATCGGCGTCGCGATGGCCGCCGGGATCGGGCTGGGTGCCCTCGTCCCCCGGCTGAACGACTGGCTCGACGAGCTCCGCATCGGCACGGTCAGCCTCCCGATCGCGCTCGGGCTCCTGCTGATGATGTACCCGGTCCTCGCGAAGGTTCGATACGAGGAGCTCGGCAGGCTCCGCTCCGAGCGCGGGCTGATCGCCGCTTCGATCGCGCTCAACTGGCTCGTCGGCCCGGCTCTGATGTTTGCGCTCGCCTGGGCCTTGCCCCGCTCCCCGGTCCCGTGTTGACAGGTCGCTGGGTTGGAGCGCCGGGCGGT
>JAHDVS010000001.1 GCA_023382435.1 Thermoleophilia bacterium | reverse complement strand
GTGCCAACCGGTTTACAGCCGGTCCCCTTTGGCCACTCGGGAACTCCCCCGCGGGGCGCAAAGTCTAGCGCGGGCCGAGGCGCCACCGGCGCCGGAGGGGGATCGGGCTAAAGGCTCGCGGGGCCCGTTCCGATACCCGAAGGGCCGTGGCCATCGACGTCACCGACCTGCTCGCACGCACGATCGCGCGCGGCGGCTCCGACCTCCACCTCAAGGTGGAGTCGCCGCCGGTCATCCGCGTCGACGGCGAGCTCGAGCAGCTCGATGCGCAGCCCCACCTCGGCGACGATGACCTCGAGGCCGTGCTCGACATCGTCACCGAGCGTACCCCCCGAAAGCGAGAGCACTTCCATGCGAGCGGCGACCTCGACACCGCCTACGCGATCCGCGATGTCGGTCGCTTCCGCGTCAACGGATTCCGCCAGCGGGGCTCGATCTCCTTCGCGTTCCGCTACGTACCGGATGACGTTCCGACGTTCGAGCTGCTCGGCCTGCCCGCCGGCGTCCGCCGGCTCGCGAGCGAGCAGCGCGGGCTGATCCTCGTCACCGGCGCGACCGGGGCGGGGAAGACGACGACGCTCGCCGCGATGGTCGACCACATCAACTCGACCAGGCGCCAGCACATCGTCACGCTCGAGGACCCGATCGAGATCGTCCACCGGGACAGGCTCTGCATCGTCAACCAGCGTGAGATCGGGCTCGACACCGAGACGTACGGCGAGGGCCTGCGGCGGGTCCTGCGCCAGGATCCCGACGTGATCCTGATCGGCGAGCTGCGCGACGAGGACTCGGCGCGCGCCGCGCTCCAGGCCGGCGAGTCGGGGCACCTCGTCCTCTCCACGATGCACACCGTCGATGCCGCCGAGACGATCGGCCGGCTGATCGAGCTGTTCCCGCCGACCAAGCAGATGCTCGTCCGGCAGATCATGTCGGGCGTCCTGCGCGGCGTCGTCAGCCAGCGGCTGCTGCCGCAGGTCGAGAGCGGGCGTGTCGCGGCCGTCGAGGTGATGGTCAACACCGCCCGGATCGCGGAGATGATCCGCGAGCCGGCGAAGACCGACGGCATCCCCAAGGCGATCGAGGAAGGCGCCGTGCATTCCATGCAGAGCTTCATGCAGCACCTCGTCAGGCTCGTCCTGGACGGCGACGTCGAGCACGAGGTTGCAGCGAACGCTGCCTCGAACCGCCACGACTTCGACCTCGCCTTCCAGCACGCCCAGCGGGCGCGGGAGGCAGCGGAGCGGGGCGACGGGCCGGCGGTCGAGTTCGAGGCGCTGCACCGGCAGGGCCCCTGGGCGCAGCGGGCGGGTCTCCGCGTCACCTCGTGAGGACGACCCTTCTCACCATCGCGGTCGCGGCCGCTCTGGCCGGCCCGGCCCACGCGGTCACGTTCACCGTGGCCGGAGACGACACCGGAGCGCTTCCGACCTGGCGGTCTCCGAACGCGCCGGGGTCGATCATCGAGCCGTCTGCGATCTCGACCCCGCCCGCGGAGCACCAGGTGCTCACGTACGAGCAGTTCCTCGAGCTCTGGCGAGCGGCGGGTCGGGAGTACGACATCCCGTGGGAGGTGCTGGCGTCGATCATGCAGATCGAGTCGAGCTTCGGGCAGGACATGGGCCCGAGCTCGGCCGGAGCGGTCGGCTGGATGCAGTTCCTGCCCTCGACCTGGCACGACTGGGGCGTGGACGGGAACGGAGACGGGATCGCCGACCCCTGGAACGCCACCGACGCCGTCTACTCCGCCGCCCGCTACCTGGCGGCGTCGGGCGCCCACGAGGATCTGCCGCGGGCGGTGTTCTCCTACAACCACTCGCAGGACTACGTCGACGCGGTTCTCGCCGGCGCCGCCCGCTTCGCCGCCGATCCGCTCGGTGCCGGGTTCGGCTTGCTCACGCTCCAGCCGGTGGGCCCCACGCCCGAGGAGCTCGAGGCGCAGCTCGCGGCCGCCCGGGGCACCGTCGCGAGCGTCGCGGCGCGGATCGAGGAGATCCAGGCCGGGCTCGAGCGAGGAAGCTGGGACCTCGTCGCGGCGGAGCAGGACGTCAGGGACGCAGCCACGCGGGCGGGCGACGCATTCGACCGGGCACGGGCGCAGCTCGAGACGTTGACCGGTGAGCAGGCGGCGCTGGGAGAGCAGCTCGCGCTCGCCGGCGAGGAGCTCGCGCAGGCGGAGGCCGGGGTGGCGAGCCTCGAGCAGGAGCTCGCCCTCGCCCATGCCCAGCTCGGCGCCGGCAGCCTCGACGGGCTGCTGCCGTCCGCGCCGACCGAGGCCGCCCAGCGGGTCGTCGACCGCGCGCTCGCCCAGATCGGCGTCCCCTACCGCTGGGGAGGCAACCACGGCTTCTCACTCGACCAGATGGCCTCGCTGGAGCCCGACGTCGGGAACGGCTTCGACTGCTCGAGCCTGATCGCCTGGTCGTACGCGCAAGGGGCGAACCTCTACGTGGGGGACTGGACCGGCGCCCAGTGGGAGCTCGGCGCGGCCGCGCCCGGCGCGACGCGCGGGAAGGGCCCCGCCCAGGGCGGCGCCGAGCCTCCCGGCGGGTACCTGGCCGGGGATCTGATCTTCTTCAATGACACGGATCATGTCGCCCTCGCGCTCGGCAACGACCTGTTCGTGCACGCCCCGCGCACCGGCGACGTCGTGCGGATCGCGCGGCTCTCGACCTACAGCCAGGTGTGGGGTTGGGTGCGCTACAGCCAGGTGAGCGGTATCGGGGCGGCGCCGGACGGGGGGCGGCTGTTCGCGATCGTCACCGATCCCGCCGGCGGGGCCGACCTGCCCGAGGACGAAGGAATCGTCCTCTTCAGCCGGTAGTGCTCAGGGCACGGGCGCGATCAGCGACGCCGGCGGGAGGCCCAGGTCAACGAGCGAGCCGCCGCCGACCAGGCGCTCGAGCGCGGCGACGCAGCGCGGGCAGAACTGCGTGCCGGCCCCGCGGCGCAGCTCGGTCAGGGTGGCCCGGGCCGGGCGACCGGCACGGTAGGGGCGGGTCGTCAGCATCGAGTCGAGCGCGTCGGCGACGTGGATGATCCGCGCCGCGAGCGGGATCGCCTCGCCCGCCAGCCCGTCCGGATACCCCTCGCCGTCGTAGCGCTCGTGGTGGTGGCGGATCGCCGGCACCGCCCGCCCGCACAGGCCCAGCGATCCGGCCAGCTCGGCGCCGTCCACCGAGTGCCGGCGCATCAGCGCCCATTCGCCCGCATCGAGGCGCGCCGGCTTGAGCAGGATCTCCGCGGGAACCGCGAGCTTGCCGATGTCGTGGAAGAGGGCCGCGTGGCCGAGCGGGCCGAGCTCCCCGGGAGCCAGGCCGAGCTCCCCGCCGATCGCGAGCGCGAAGCGCCGCACCCGGCGTGAATGCGCCGCCGTGTACGAGTCCTGGGGGTCGGCCGCGGGCAGCCGGGCCAGCGCGAGCGCCGTCGGCCCGACCAGCGCTGTCGAGTCGAGACTCAGGGTGACCACCCGGGGACGGTCATGAGAGGTCGAGATTCGCCCCGGCGGCGCAGATGCCTCCCTGCCGCGAGAATGGCGGGATGCGGCTCGCCGCCGAGATCGCCCTCGCCCGCACGGTCGGCAGGTTGTCCCGCCTCGCCGGGCGCGGCGGCGGCACGACCCTCCCGGGAAAGCTGCTCGTCGCTCTCGACCCGGGGGCAGTCAGGCGGCTCGCCGCGGAGCTCCCGCTCGGCGCCGCGCTCGTCTCGGCGACGAACGGCAAGACGACGACGGCGGCGATGGCCGCCGAGATCCTCGGGGCGCGCCACCGGCTGGCGCACAACAGGGCGGGCGCGAACCTGCTCTCGGGCGTGGCCTCGACGCTGCTCGAGGCGCGGGGCGTTGCAGCGCTCGCCCTGCTCGAGGTCGACGAGGGGGCGCTGCCCGACGTCGCGCGGCAGGTCGCCCCGCGCACCGTCTGCCTCGGCAACCTCTTCCGCGACCAGCTCGACCGCTACGGCGAGCTCGAGCTCGTGGCCGAGCGCTGGCGCGACGCTGTCGCGTCGCTCGACCCGTCGGCGATCGTCGTCGTGAACGTCGACGATCCCCTGCTCGCGGACCTCGCCCGCGGGCGTGAGCGCGTGCTCAGGTTCGGGCTCGACGACCCGTCGGTGGCCCGCGAGCGCCTGCAGCACGCGGCCGACTCGAAGTACTGCACGGACTGCGGCTCCCCCTACGCGTACGAGGCCGCCTATGTCGGGCACCTCGGCGACTACCGCTGTCCCGCCTGCGGGGCCGGCCGACCGGCCCTCGACGTGGCCGCGCGGGCGATCGAGCTGGACGGCCTCGAACGCGTCTCCTTCGACCTCGTCACGCCGGAGGGAACGGCACGCGTCGAGCTCCCGCTCCCCGGCCTCTACAACGTCTACAACGCGGTGGCCGCCGCCGCCCTCGCGCTCGCGCTCGGCGCCACGCTCGCCGAGGCGCGGGAGGGGCTCACCCGCTTTCGGGCCGCGTTCGGGCGCTTCGAGCGGATCGCGGTCGGCGACCGCACCGCGCTCGTGCTCCTGATCAAGAACCCGGCCGGCGCCAACGAGGCGATCCGGACGCTCGTTGCCGGCGGCTCGCCGCCGGTCGCGGTCGTCGCGCTGAACGACGAGATCGCGGACGGGCGCGACGTCTCCTGGATCTGGGACGTCGACTTCGAGCCGCTCGTCCCCGGTCTCGAACGCCTGGTCGCGAGTGGCGAGCGGGCGGAGGAGCTTGCGCTGCGCTTCAAGTACGGCGGACTCGACCCCGGCCGGATCGAGATCGTGCGCGACGTCGGCCGCGCGCTCGACCGGGGGCTCGAGCTCGTCCCGCCGGGCGGCCAGCTCACCGTGCTCCCCACCTACACCGCGATGCTGGCGCTACGGGGAGTCGCCGCCACGCGGGGTCTCGTCCGCCCGTTCTGGGAGCGGGACCCGGCGGGAACGGATCCCGCACGTCAGGGGTAAAGGCCGGGGGCCAGGATGCCGATTGCGGGAGTGTGCGCGCACGCCTTCCCACGTTCGCAGTCCGGCTCGTAGTCCTGATCGCAGTCTGGCTGCTCGGTACCGCCACGCTCACGCTCGCCCAGGACGCCGAGGCGCCGGCGCCGCCGGTGCTGGCCGTGCCCGACCCGGCGGCGTCCGAGACGCTCGAGACGGGGCCGCTCGTCGTTCCCGACGTGCGCGGCCTCCCGTACGTCTTCGCGAAGGGAGTGCTCGAGGACGCGGGCTTCGCCTGGAAAGTCAAGGGTAAGGTCGAGGGCTACGCGGTCAACCTCGTCGAGGAGCAGGGCGTGAAGCCCGGCACGCGCGTCGTCGACACCGGCGCCCCGGTGATCGAGCTGAAGCTCGAGGTGAACCCGGACTACGAGGAGCGGGGGGTGCCACAGGCCGCGTCGCCGTACAAGGGCACCGAGCTCGTGCTCGCGAATGGCGGCGAGCCCGAGACCGCCGGCGCGCCCCCGCAGGGAGACGGCGAGCCCTCCGAGGATGCCCCGGCGGAGACCCAGGAGGGCCCGGCCGAGACCGACCCGACCGCTCCCGAGACCGAGACCGATCCGACCGGAGAGGCGCCGGAGGCAAGCGACGGCGAGAAGGGCGAGACCGAGACGATCGAGGTCGAGCAGACGTCCTCTAAGGACACCGCGGCCTCCGAGCCCGACGCGGATGGTGCGAAGAAGACGCAGAAGCGCCCGCCGGCGTTCGTCGTGCCCGGTGCTCCGCGCGAGCCGCTCGGCGAGATCCCGCTGCCCCGGCGGGCCGAGAAGCTCGAGCGGCGGATCGCGTCCGCGGCCGGCCCGAGTGCCGAGCTCCTCGATCACTTTCGCTACCAGCACGCCTGGATCGTCAAGGGGGCCGGGTTCGGCTGGTGGCACGGAGCCGAGGCACTCAGGATCCTGATCCGCGTCGACGAGGACGTCCAGCGCCGGTTCGGCTGGAGCGCAGCGAGCGAGCAGGAGGCCCGGGCGGCCCTCGCGGAGGTCCTGCGGCTCTCGAAGCGATAGCGGAGCCGCGATGCCGGTCTCAAGGCCGGGCCGCCACACGCCGATGAGACACGAGATGCAGCTCTCGCTTGCCGCGCTGGCCCTCGCTCCCGCACTCGCCGTAGGCAGCTTCCTGAACGTCGTCGCCGCGCGCGTGCCGCAGCGGCGCTCGCTCGCGCGCCCCGGCTCGGCCTGCGTCTCCTGCGGCGCCGCGATTGCCTGGTACGACAACATCCCGATCGTCTCGTACCTCCTGCTGCGCGGGCGCTGCAGGAGCTGCCGCGAGCGCATCGGCGTGCGCTACCTGCTCGTCGAGCTTCTGACCGCGGTGCTCGTCGCGGCGTGCTTCGCCCGCTTCGGGCTCAGCGGCAGCGCGTTCGTGGCCGCGTTCTTCGTCTCCGTCCTCGTCGTGCTCTCGGCAATCGACATCGAGCGGCGGATCATTCCCGACGTGATCGTCCTTCCGGCCGCCGCGGTCGTGCTCGCCTGCCAGATCGCGCTGTTCCCGGAGCGGGCGCTCGAGTGGACGCTAGCGGCGCTCGCGGCGGCGGGCTTCCTGTTCGCGGCCGTGCTCGCCCACCCGAGGGGAATGGGGATGGGCGACGTCAAGCTCGCGCTCCTGATGGGCGCCGCGCTCGGAAAGCCGGTGGCGGTGGCGATGATGGTCGGCATGCTGGCCGCGCTCTCGGTGGGGGTCGTGCTGCTCGCCCGTCACGGCGTCGCCGCGCGCAAGGTGGCAATCCCGTTCGGGCCGTTTCTAGCCATCGGCTCGTTGGTCGCGCTCTTTGCCGGCGACGCGATCCTCTCGAGCTACCTCGGCCTGTACTGAATGCCATGAAGCGGGCCGCCTCGGTGGCACGCTCCGTGTGCCACCGAAGAGCTACCGCGAAGCAGGCCCTTTCGTGTGTTGCACGCCGGGTTGGATCTCAGTCGGAAGCGTTTGGATTGTTGTCTGCTCGACGGGCAGGGTGAGCCCGTCGAGGTAGGGGCCGTGCTGCCCGACGGTGATGTTCCGGTCGCGCCTACCCGCCGGGTCGCGGAGCGCCACGGGCAGGCGATGCGGGTGGCGATCGAGGTGATGAATGGCGCCCGGTTCGTGCATGACACGCTGGAGCGGCTGAGCTGGGAGGTCGAGGTCGCCGCCGCCGCCCGGGTGAGGGGGTCGGCGCCACGTGCCTGCAAGGCTGCCCCCCTTCCGCGGAGCGGGGCCGCCGCGGCGGGCCCTGCGACCGCGAAGAACACCGCGAGGAGCGCGATGCTGGTGGTGGGGACGGCGAGCCCCGCGTAGGCGAGCGCGAAGCAGGGGACGCCGACGGCGAAGACGTGACTATGCCGTGGCGGTCTCCGGCACGTCCTGACGGGATGCTCACGACCGTGGCGATGAAGTTGCATCCGACCCACCGGCTCACGTACCGCGACCTGGGACGCTACTGAGCCAGGGATGCGGGGACGACTGCTCGTGGGCTCGGCTCGCCGCCGGTCAGGAGCGGTGTGTGCGGCGATCGTTCGCGAGCTTCCAGAGGGGTGAGACAACGGGGTCGGTGACCCGTCCGAGCAGCCGGGCCACGCGGTCGACGAGTGGCCGCGCGAGCAGGGTGACGACGACTGCGCTGAGGGCTCCGACGAGAGCGCCGACGGTGATGTCGAGCGGGTAGTGGACGCCGGCGACGACGCGGCCGACGGCGACGAAGACCGCCGCGGCGAGGAACCCTGTGCCGGCGCGTCGCTGGTAGAGGAAGATCGCGATCGCGATCGCGAACGCGGCGGCCGTGTGGTCGCTCGGAAACGAGGGGTCGTGCGATCGCGCGGCGAACACGAGCGCGTCGAGATGGGACGTGTACGGCCGCGGGCGCTCCCACACGCGAGCGAGCAGCTGGTTTGCGAGTAGCGCGAGCGCGGCGGAGCCAAGGGCGGCGATGGTGGCCTGTTTCCACCGGCTCGAGCTGTTGGGTCGGGCGAGCAGCCAGAGCAGGCAGGTCGCGACGGCGAACAGCGGGATCGACCAGCTCTCGAAGGCGCCGGCTGCGCGGCCGAGCCAGGCATGGTGGCCGACGAAAGTGTTGATCGCGTGGTAGAGGCGGTAGTCCATCGCGTCTCAAAGCGCCTTCGAAGTCGGGAGCGGGTGCATCAGGCGGGCTCGAGGGCCGGTGTCCGGTCGCGGCGGGTGACTGCGAGGTAGAAGACGAGGGCGAGGATGGTGGTGAGAAAAACGATGCTCGTCGCCGTGGTGCCGGCGGTTTCCCCCACGGTCGTCGCGAGCACTTTGATGATCCAGAAGTAGAGGGTGACCTCCGGCACCTTGTTCAAGAGCCTGCGGCCAGTGGGCGACCGCGTGAGCGATTGCGTCGATGTGGTCATGCGACCACTTTGGCCGGGAGGATCTGACACTCGCCTGACCGCGTGCAAGCCGGGCTCGTCGAATGGGACTCGCCGGATTGCGTCAGGAGCGCGTGCCAGCCGCGGCCAGTGGCAGGCGGAGGATGAACGCGCCGCCGGCGACGGCCGGGCCGACGCTGATCTCGCCGCCGGCGCTTGCTGCGAGTCGTCGTGCGAGCGGCAGGCCGAGTCCCGAGCCGCGGCCGACTGCGGTTCCCGCCCGCCCGCGGTAGCCTGGCTCGAAGATCCGGCTGACTTCGTCGCTTGCGACGCCGGGTCCGTCGTCCACGACGTCGACCCAGACGGAGAAGCCGTCGTCGCCGACGTTGACGGCGACTGCTGTGCGACCGTACCGACAGGCGTTCTCGAGCAGAGGTCGCAGCATGCTTGCGAACAGGTCCGGCTCGACGGCGACGAGCACCGGGCGATCCGGGCTGGTGAGCCGGACATGTACCGACGGGTACTCGGCGGCGACTGCGGTCACTGCATGCTGAACGGCATCTCGGATGTCGTTGGCCTCGGTGCTGGTGGCTTCGTGGCGGGCCGCGGCCAGCAGGCTTTCGACGGTGGCCGTCATCTCGTCGAGGTTGCGGTCGACGGTCTCGAGCGCGGCGCGGTACTCCTCGGGAGAGCGTTCCCGTCGAAGCGCGAGCTCGGTCTCGCCCTTGGCCCGGGCGAGCGGGGTGCGCAGCTCGTGCGAGAGCTCGGCGGTGAAGCGTTGCTCGTGGCGCAGGCTGGCCGAGATTCGTTCCAGCAGCGTGTCGAGCGTCGCCCCGAGCCGGGTCAGCTCGTCGTGGGGCTTTCCGACTGCGAAACGGCGGGCGGGGTCATGGTCGCTCCAGGCGGCGGCGTTCGCGGTCATCGCCGCCACGGGTTGCAGGGCGCGGCTCAGCATCCAGCGTGCGATCAGCGCGACGGAAGTCAGCAGCGCGACAGCCAGGAGTACGGAGCCGATGAGTGCCGCGTGCTCGGTCGACTCGTACGGTTCGAGCGAGACGGCCGAGACCACGGTGCCGAAGCGAATGCCGCGTTCCACGATCGGGATGGCGTACAACAACATCCGCTCCTCGAACCTGAGTGATCGCTCGGGGCCGGTCAGCAGCGTACGCGCGGCGGCGTCGATGTCCGCGGCCACTCTCGGGACCTCGATCGCGGTCGCCCCCTGGAACACCCAGAGCTGGGCGGTCGTGACACGGTCAGGGGGCTCGGGCGAGAAGATCCGGCCGTCGACCACCTGCACGGTGGAAAGCTCGGTCTGCGCCTGCCCTTTCGCGAGCGAGCGGGCGCTGTTCGCGAGATCGTGCCGGAGCAGGACGTTGAATGTGCCGACCCCGACTGCCAGGGCGAGCGTGATCGCAGCCACGATCGCGGCTAGCAGCCGCGTGCGGATCCCAAGCGGCCGCCCCATCACCGCAGCGAATAGCCGACGCCGTGGACGGTCACGACTTCGGGTGCTCCTTCGAGGGTCGTGAGCTTGCGGCGGATGCGGCGTATGCAGACGTCGAGCGTGTTCTCGTGGACGATCGCGCCGTACGGCCATCCGGCCCGCACGAGGTCCTGGCGACGCACCGCCGCACCGGGGGTCGCAGCGAGCCGCGCGAGTACCCGGAACTCCGTCGGCGTCAGCGCCACGGCTGCCGCGCGGACCGACGCGTTGTGTGTTGCCGGATCGAGCCGCATCTCACCGACGAGCAGCGCGACATCGGCACCGCCGCGGCGGACGAGCGCGCGCAGGCGCGCGACGAGCTCCGCGAACGCGTACGGCTTTGTCAGGTAGTCATCGCCTCCCGCCGCGAACCCGGCCAGCCGGTCGGGCAGCGCGTCGCGCGCGGTGAGGAACATCACAGGCGCTCCGACCCCTCGGGCTCGCAACGCCTGGACGACGTCGCGCCCGTCGGCGTCGGGGAGACCGATGTCGACCACGAGTGCGTCGGGGTCGAGCGCTGAGATCCGATCTAGCAGCTCTGCCGCGGTCGCCATCGCCTCGACCGCGAAGCCCTCCTCCCGCAGGCCCCGCCGTAGCAGCGAGCGCAAGTCGGGGTCGTCCTCCAGCACCAGGATGAGCGGGGTCGGTTCAGCCATCGCCTCTACCAGTATCTCCGTGGCCGCCGATCGCAGACCAGAGGCCTGCGGTCGGGAGCAAGATGCCGACGAGCACATCGCCTGCCCGTCGGCTCTGGCACTGAGCGCCTCACCTTCAGGGTCAGCCCCGATCAATTGCGAATCGTGTCAACCGCCCGGGTCGGTGGGACGCCCGCAGGTGTCAAAGCGCTCGCCGCGTTCGAGGTAGCGGCGTCTCGCCGTCGCCCAGCGTCCGTCGCGGCCGAGCAGCCAGCGGCCGCCGCGGCGGCCGAGGGCGAAGCCGACGTTGTCGCCGACGATGGCGGCGAGCGCGGCGACTGCTACCACCACGACGATCGAGACGCCGGCGTGGTGTGCGGCGAGCGCGCTCGCGGCGATCGGGCCGGTTTCGCCCGGTAGCGGCACCCCGGACGACTCGCCCGCGATCAGCCCGAACAGTGCCGCATAGACGAGCAGCCGCGGACATGCGAGCAGCGCGGCGATCACGTCTGCCTCAGCCTCCGTCCCCGCGCAGAGCGGCGGGAGGATCGCTGAAGTACAGCTGCGTGAGCGCGTCGACGAGCTGCGTGCGCTCGCCCGCGCTGAGGCGCGCGTTGCTGTGGACGAGCTTGTACTGCAGCGGCGGCATCGAGCCCGATCGGACCACTTCGATGACGCGCTCGAGGGCCGGCTGCGGGGTGTCCCACCTTGAGAAGTTCAGCTGGGGGCGGCCGCCGTCGACATCGTTCTGGGCGAGCCAGGAGATCGGCGCGACCTTGGTCGCCCACCATCGTTTCGTCAGGTTCGAATGACAGTCGTAGCAGGCTCCCTCGGCCAGCGTCTGGCCGCCACGGGAAGGCCACACCGCGGCGCGGGTCACGGGTGGGTTGCTGGCATGTCCGAATGGGATTAGCTGGATGAGGCCGAACAGGACGAGCAGCGCCAACCCTGCCCGGAGGATCCACCTGCGCCAGCGGCGAGGAGCATCGGGGGCCTCCTCGACGATCTCGTTGACGGGAGCCTGCCCGTTCGATCGGCGTGTATGCACGCTCGTAGTCTCCCGACGGGTACCTGACAATCGCCTGACGGCGTGAGCTGGCCGGAACGCTGGGTCTAGGCTGTCCGGGTGAGGCGCAACCGGAGTCCAGGGAGCGATCGGTGAGACGGCGCGTGCTGGCGGCGATCGCAGCCGTCTCCGTTGTGGCGGTGCTGGTGTTGGGGCTGCCGCTCGGGATTCTGGTCGGGAGTCTGTATCGCGACGAGGAGGTGATCCGGTTGGAGCGGATCGCTGCGGAGGCGGGGTTGCAGGTCGGCTTGACGCTCGACGGCGCTGATCCGGTCGAGCTCCCTTCCCAGCCCAGAGGCACCCGGGTTGGTCTCTACTCGGCAGCCGGGGCCCGTGTGACCGGCGAGGGGCCTTCGCGTGCGGACGCGACGGTGCTGGCGGCGCTTGGCGGTTCGGTGGCCGATACGGCGGCGAACGAGGAGTTCGTGGTGGCTGTGCCGGTGTCGCGGGACGAGCAGGTGATCGGCGCGGTTCGCGCTGCGCGCGACGAGAGCGTCGTCTCCTCCCGGTCACTGCGCGCCCGACTCGGGCTGTTCGCGCTCGGCGTGCTCGCGGTCGCGCTCGCGGTCGCGATTGGCCTGTGGTTGGCGCGCCGGCTGGCGGGCCCGGTGGAGCGGCTGGCCGCGGATGCCGAACGTCTCGGCTCCGGTGACTTCACCCTCAGCGCCTCGACAAGCGGCATTGCGGAGCTCGACGCGGCGTCTGGCGCGCTGGCGCGTACCGCTGGGCGGCTCGCCTGGGTGCTCGAGCGCGAACGCGCGTTCACCGCCGACGCGTCGCACCAGCTGCGGACGCCGCTGGCGGCGTTGCGGCTCGAGCTCGAGGCCGCCTCGTTGAGGGGCGAGACGCGCGAGGCGGCGCTGGCGGAGAAGGCGCTGGCGCAGGTCGAGCGATTCGAGGAGACGATCGAGACTTTGCTCGGGCTCGCGAGGGACACTCCCACCGGGCGCGCAGAGGAAGTCACGGTGGGTGAGCTGCTGGCGGAGGCGGAGGCGGAGTGGCGGGGCGCCCTCGCGCGCTCCGGGCGGCCGCTTCGGCTCGAGCTTGACCGCCGGATCGCCGCTCGACACGTGCCGGCACGGGCGGCCCGCGAGATCGTGCGTGTCCTCGTCGGCAACGCGAGCGAGCACGGCAGTGGCGTCGTCACGCTGGCCGCGCGGGCGGTCGGACCGGCGATCGCGCTCGACGTCCGCGACGAGGGGCGCGTCGGCGGCGATCCGGCGCGGCTGTTCGCGCGCCGCGACCCGGGCGCGGCGGGAACAGGGATTGGGCTGGCACTCGCCCGCTCGCTGGCCGAAGCCGAGGGCGGGAGACTCTCTTACGACGGCTCGGCGCCGTCGACGACGTTCACGCTGCTGCTGATGGCCGCGGGGGACGACTCGAGCCGGTAGCCGATCCCGCGGAGCGTCACGATCGCGTCAGGTGCGCCGGCCTCGGCGAGCTTCTGGCGCAGCCAGCCGATGTGAGTGTCGAGCGTCCTCGTCGGCCCGAACCAGTTCTCGCCCCAGATCTCGCGCATGATCCGCGCGCGGGGCACGGCACGATCGGCCTCGGCGACGAGCAGTGCGAGCAACTCGTACTCCTTCGGTCGCAGCTTGAGCTCGGTATCGGCGCACCAGGCGCGACGGGCGGCCCGATCGACGCGGATCGCCCCCGCCGCGGGTTGCTCCGCTGGCTGGGTGCGGCGACGCAGGTGCGCGCGGACGCGGGCGAGCAGCTCGGAGAGCCGGAACGGTTTCGTCAGGTAGTCGTCGGCGCCGGCGTCGAGGCCGAGCACGACGTCGATCTCGGCCGCGCGGGCGGTCAGGACGACGATCGCGAGCTGTCCGTCGGCGCGGCGAAGCGCGCGGCAGACCTCGATCCCGTCGCGATCAGGCAGGCCGAGATCGAGCAGCACGAGGTCGGGCGGCAGGGTGCGAGCGGCCTCGAGCGCGCCCGAGCCGGTGGTCTGCCAGTCGACGAGGTGGCCCTCGGAGACCAGGAGGTCGTGGAGGGAGCGACCGATCGCTTCGTCGTCTTCGACGAGCAGGATCCGAGCGGACGCCGACATGCGCCAAGCGTACGTCGTCGCGTGGCTGCAGGTTGACCTGACGTTGACCGGTCGCGACCGAACGTTGACCAGACGCTGTCCCGGCGCTCGCTCGTCGCCTCGTACGGTCAGGGCAGTGCTCAACGACCCGACCAGGAGGCTTTCGATGAAACGTCCCGCCTATCTGCTCGCCGGGCTCGCCGCGGCCGTCGTGGTTCTCGCCGCCGCTGCCTGCGGGGGCGGCTCCTCGAGCTCCACGCCGACTCCCAGCCAGCCGCAGATCGCGCCGGAGGTCAGCCCTGCCGGCGACATCCCCGACAACCAGGCGTTCGTCGAGTACACCCCTCCGGGTGCGGCGTTCGCGGTCAAGGTGCCCGAAGGATGGGCCCGCACGAGCGAGGGCGCCGCGACGCTGTTCACCGACAAGTTGAACACGATCAGGATCGAAGCCGCGCCCGCCGCCGACGCGCCGACGGTGGAGTCCGCCACCGCCGATGTCGTGCCTGCCCTGCAGTCCGGCACGCCCGGCTTCCAGCTCGGCCAGGTCAGCGCCGTCACCCGCGGCGCCGGCGACGCGGTGCTGATCACCTACCAGGCCGACAGCCCGGCCGACGCGGTCACCGGCAGGACCGGCGTCGACGACGTCGAGCGCTACCTGTTCTTCCACAATGGCACGCTCGTGACACTCACGTTGAGCGGCCCGAAGGGCGCCGACAACGTCGATCCGTGGCGGATCGTGACCGACTCGCTGCGATGGACGGCATGACACCGCTACCGCTCGAGGCGCGCGACCTCTACCGGTTCTTCCACGTCGGCGACGACGAGACGCTCGCGCTGCGCGGCGTCTCGCTCAGCGCACGAGGCGGAGAGATCGTCGCGGTCACCGGCCCCTCCGGCTCGGGGAAGTCGACGCTGCTCAACTGCCTCGCCGGTCTCGACGAACCCGATGGAGGCACAGTCCGGATCGCTGGCCAGCCGCTCTCACGCCGACCCGAGCCAGAGCGGGCGCGGCTGCGTGCCGGCTCGATCGGGATGCTCTTCCAGTCAACCAACCTCGTTCAGCACCTCGACGTCAGCGCCAACGTCGCGCTCGCCCAACGCCTCGCCGGCAACGCCACCCCGGCCAGCGTCGACGAGCTCGTCGCCAGCGTCGGGCTCGGCTTGCGCGCCCACGCACTCCCCTCCGAGCTGTCGGGCGGCGAGAGCGCCCGCGCCGGGCTCGCGGTCGCGCTCGCAAACGGCCCGGCCGTCGTGCTCGCCGACGAGCCGACCGGCGAGCTCGACCGCGGCACCGCCGCCCACGTGCTCGACCTGCTCCGCGCTCGCGCCGATGCCGGCAGTGCGGTCGTGCTCGTCACCCACAGCCCCCAGGTCGCCGCCGCCGCCGACCGCACCGTCCAGCTGCACGATGGAAAAGTCGTGGCCGAATGAGCACCAGCACCGCAACCGAAAGAGCCGGGCCGCTGGCGTGCTGTCTGCACGTCTCCCACACCTACGGGCACGGCAGCTCCGCGACCGTCGCGGTCACCGACACGAGCTGCGAGATCCGGCCGGGCGAGCTGATCGCACTCACCGGCCCCTCCGGCTCGGGCAAGACGACGCTGCTCTACCTGCTCGCCGGCCTCGACCGGCCGACCGGCGGCACCGTCAGCTGGCCCGCGCTCGGCGGAATCGAGGATCTGCGGCCCGGGCCGATCGCGATGGTCTTCCAGGGCCCCAGCCTGCTGCCGCCGCTGACCGTGCTCGAGAACGTCGCGCTGCCGCTGCAGTTGCTCGGCAGCCCCGAGCCGCAAGCGCTCGCGGCCGCGGCCGCCGCGCTCGAGCGGCTCGGGATCGGCGAGCTCGTGGCGAAGCTGCCCGAGGAGATCTCCGGCGGCCAGGCCCAGCGCGCGGCCGTCGCCCGCGTGCTCGTCTCGCGGCCGCGGCTGATCCTCGCCGACGAGCCGACCGGCCAGCTCGACCACGAGAACGGCCTGCTCGCCGTCGGCGTGCTGATCGAGACCGCCCGCGAGACCGGTGCCGCGCTCGTCGTCTCGACCCACGACCCCGAGATCGCGGCCAGCCTGCCCGAGCAGTGGCAGATGGCCGACGGTCGCCTGTCCGTACGCGAGGAGGCGGCATGTTCGAGCTGACCTGGATCCGTGGACTCCTGGCGCACCGGCGAGTGCGTCTGCTCGCGGTCGCCGCCGGGATCGCCGTCACTGTCGCCCTGCTCGCCTCGATCGGCTCGTTCCTCTCTGCCTCGACCTCGCAGATGACCCGCCGCGCGATCGAGCGCGTCCCGCTCGACTGGCAGGTCGAGGCCCAGCCGGGCAGCAACCCGACCGCTGTCCTCGACACCGTCAAGGCATTCCCGGGCGTGACCCGCGCGCTGCCGGTCGGGTTCGCCGACTCGAGCGGCTTCCAGGCCACGACGGGTGGTTCGACCCAGACGACCGGGCCCGGGCGGGTGCTCGGCCTCCCGGACGGCTACCGGCAGGCGTTCCCCGGCGAGCTCCGCACACTCGTCGGCAGCGACAGCGGCGTTCTCGTCTACCAGCAAACCGCCGCCAACCTGCACGTCTCGCCCGGTGACACCGTCACGATCACCCGCGCCGGCCAGTCGCCCAGCGAGGTCAGGGTCGACGGCATCGTCGATCTGCCCGCGATCGACTCGCTCTTCCAGAACGTCGGCGCACCCGCCGGTGCGCAACCGCAGGCGCCACCCGACAACGTGATCCTGCTGCCCGAAGCCCGGTGGCAGCAGCTGTTCGGGCCGCTCGCCCGCGCACGGCCAGAACTCGTCCACGACCAGGTGCACGCTACCCTCGACCACCAACTCCCGGCGAGCCCGGCCGCCGCCTACGTCAAGGTCAGCGGCCTCGCCCGCAATCTCGAGACGCAACTCGTCGGAGCCGGACTCGTCGGCGACAACGTCGGCTCCGCGCTCGCCGCAGCGCGCTCCGACGCCGGCTACGCCCAGATCCTCTTTCTCTTCCTCGGCCTGCCCGGTGCCGTTCTCGCCGGGCTCCTGACCGGCTCGATCGCCGCCGCCGGTGCCGGCCGCCGCCGCCACGACCAGGCGCTCCTGCGAGCCCGTGGCGCCGCAACCGGCCAGCTCGTCCGTGTCGCGCTCGCCGAAACCGCCGTCGTAGCCGCCGCCGGCGTCGCCGTTGGCCTGGCCGCCGCCGTCGCGATCGGCGCGGGCTCGTTCGGCAGCGTCGGCTTCGGCGCCGGCCCGCTCTCGGCGGCGCTCTGGGGTACCGGCGCCGCCCTCGCCGGACTGCTCGTCGCCGCGCTCGTGATCGCGCTGCCCGCCTGGCGCGACGCGCGCACGCTCACCGTCACCGGTGCGTTGCGCCAGGTCCGACGTAGCCCCAGTCCGCGCTGGCTGCGGCTCGGGCTCGATCTGATCTTGCTCGCGATCGGCGGCACGCTCTTCTACCTGACCGGTCGGAACGGCTACAAGCTCGTCCTCGCCGTAGAGGGCGTCCCGACCGTCTCCGTCAACTACTACGCTTTGCTGGGCCCGCTCTTCACCTGGCTCGGCGCCGGCCTGCTGATCTACCGGCTCGCCTACCTGACGCTCGCCCACGGCCGCGGCCTGCTCACGCGGCTCGTCCGGCCGATCGCCGGCCAACTCGCCGGCACCGTCAGCGCGACGATGAGCCGCCAGCGGCGCCAGCTCGCCTGGGCCGTGACCCTCGTCGGCCTGACCGCGATGTTCGCCGCCTCGACGGCGATCTTCAACGCCACCTACCGCCAGCAGGCCGAGGTCGACGCCGTCCTCACCAACGGCGCCCCGGTCGTCGTCAGCGAATCCCCCGGTGTCAGCGTCGGGCCAAGCGAAGCCGACACGATCGCGAGCATCCCAGGCGTCCGCACGGTCGAGCCGTTGCAGCACCGCTTCGCCTACGTCGGTGCCGACCTCCAGGACCTTTACGGCGTCCGGCCAGACACGATCGTCGCCGCCGGCAAGCTCCAGAACGCCTACGTCCGCGGCGGCACCGTCCACGACCTCTACGCCCGCCTCGCCAGCCAGCCCGACGGCGTCCTCGTCAGCGACGAGACCGTCAAGGACTTCCAGCTCACCCAGGGCGACCGGATCACGCTACGCCTCCAGGACGGCCGCACCGGCCAGTACACGAACGTCCCCTTCACCTACATCGGGATCACGACCGAGTTCCCGACCGCCCCCAGCGACAGCTTCCTCGTCGCCAACGCCAGCTACGTCGCCGCCCAGACCGGCAGCGACGCCGTCGCCCACTTTCTCGTCGACACCGCCGGCAACCCCGCCCAGGTTGCCGACCGGCTCCGCACAGCGCTCGGAGCCAGCGCCACCGTCACCGACATCGCCAGCAGCAGAAGGATCATCGGCTCCAGCCTCACCGCCGTCCAGCTCTCCGGGCTCACTCGCGTCGAGCTCGGCTTCGCACTCCTGCTCGCCGCTGCCGCCACTGGCCTTGCCCTCGCAGTCGGCCTCGCCGAACGCCGCCGCGGCTTTGCGATCACCCACGCCCTCGGCGCCAAGCCACGCCAGCTCGCGAGCTTCATCTGGGGCGAAGCCGGCTTCATGACCATCGCCGGGCTCCTGCTCGGAACCGCCGGTGCCGCCGCGATCACGACCATGCTCGTCAAGGTCCTCACCGGCGTCTTCGACCCGCCACCCAGTCAGCTCGCGATCCCCTGGGCCTACCTCGCAACCACGATCGCCGTCGCGCTCGCCGCCGTCGCGCTCGCCGCCACCGGCGCCCAGCGCGCTGCCCGCCGCCCGCCACTCGAAATCCTCCGCGAGCTGTGACCAGGCCGCGCCACAGAAGGAGGAGCCACGAATGCTTCGACAGCGAATGATTCCCGCTACGGCGCTTCCGCTCATGAGTGGCGCCGCCGCCGGCACCACTCCGGCAACGAAGCACGCGAGCCCGGACTACCTGGCCGTGACATATCGTTGGACGGGGCGAACAAGGGGCGGTCTGACGATCGATCTGGACGGCGGAGCCTCCCGGCAGAGACCCGAGCGAGCCAGCCGATGAGGCTGCTCGTGGTCGAAGACACCGCGAAGATGGCGTCGTTGCTCAAGCGCGGCCTCGTCCGTGACGGGCATGCCGTCGACGTGGTCGGCGACGGGCTCGAAGCGCTCGTGCGGGCCGGCGCGACCGAGTACGACGCGATCGTCCTCGACGTGATGCTGCCCGGCATCGACGGTTTCGAGGTCTGCCGGCGTCTCCGTCAGCACGGTGTCTGGTCGCCGGTGCTGCTGCTCACCGCCCGCGACGCCGTCGACGACCGCGTCCGCGGTCTCGACACCGGCGCCGACGACTACCTGACCAAGCCGTTCTCGTTTGCGGAGTTGCTCGCACGACTCCGGGCGCTCGCCCGCCGCGGCCCGCTCGAGCGGCCACCGATCCTCGAAGCCGGCGGCCTGCGGATGGATCCCGCCGGCCGCCAGGTCTGGCGCGGCGACACCCCGATTGCGCTCTCGACGAAGGAGTTCGCGCTCGTCGAAGCGTTCATGCGCCGCCCCGGCCAGGTGCTCAGCCGCTTCGATCTGCTCGAGCACGCGTGGGACTTCACCTACGAGAACCGCTCGAACGTCATCGAGGTCTACATCAACTACCTGCGCGAGAAGATCGATCGGCCCTTCGGGACAGACACGATCGAGACCGTGCGCGGTGCCGGCTACCGGCTCAGGGCCGACCAGACGCGATGAGCCCCACCTCGGTCGCCCTCGGTCGCTCGGGCGCCGCGTTGCGGCGACTCCCGATCCGGCTGCGGATCACGCTCCTGTTCGCGGCCGCGCTCGCGCTCGTCCTCGCGTCCGCTGGACTGTTCGTCTACGCGCGTCTCGGCCGCTCGCTGGACCTGGCGATCGACGACGGGCTGCGTGCTCGGTCGGCGTCGGTCGCCGCGCTTCTCGCGCAGGCCGACACCGGGCTCGCAGAAAGCGGGCAGCTCGACCCCGAACGTAACGGGATCGCCCAGGTCATGGATGCGACCGGTGCCGTCTACGACGCCGTGCCGGGGGCAGCCCGGCCGCTGCTCACGCACGCCGAGCTGGCTCGCGCGCTCAGTGGCCGCTCGCTCCTCCTCGACCGTGCGCAGGGCGTCGCCGGCATCGACGCCAGCACGAGGCTGCTCGCGATCCCCGTCACCGCGCAGGACAGCCCGCTCGTCGTGATTGTCGGCGCCTCCCTCGAGGCCAAGGAGGAGTCCCAGCACGAGCTGGCGATCGCGCTTCTGCTCGGCGGTCCACTCGCGCTCCTCGCCGCCTCCCTGGTCGGATACCTCGTCCTCGGCGCCGCTCTGCGTCCGGTCGAGGCGATGCGGCAACGGGCGGAAGCGATCGGCGACGACGACCTCGAAGCCCGTCTGCCACTCGCTGACGCGAACGATGAGATCCGTCGCCTCGGCGAGACCCTCAACGCGATGCTCACCCGGCTGCAAGGCGCACTCGAGCGCGAACGAGCCTTCGTCTCCGACGCCAGCCACGAGCTGCGAACACCGCTCGCGCTCCTCAAGACCGAGATCGAGCTCGCGCTCAGCGGCAGCCAGAACCCGCCCGAACTGCGGGCGGCCCTCCTCTCAGCCGGCGAGGAAACCGACCGGCTCGCCCAGCTCGCCGACGACCTCCTGGTCCTCGCCCGCGCCGACAACGGACGGCTTCCGATCAGCCCGGAGACGATCGACGTTCTGTCGCTGCTCGAAACCATTGCCGCCCGCTACGAACGCCACGCAGCCGCAGCCGGCCGCGAAATCAGCGTCGACGCACCACTGAAGCTCGGCTTGCGCGGCGACCGGAGCCGTCTCGAGCAAGCTCTCGGCAGCCTCGTCGAGAACGCGCTCAGACACGGTGCCGGCACCGTCACCCTCACTGGCCGACGAACCCAGGACTCCGTCGAGCTGCACGTCACCGATCAGGGCCCCGGCATCCCCAGCGCGTTTCTCCCGCACGCGTTCGAACGGTTCACGCGCGCCGACGAAGCGCGCGGCCGCGGCGGCTCCGGGCTCGGCCTCGCGATCGTCCAGGTGATCGCCAGCGCCCATCACGGCGAGGCGCACGCCGCCACAGGAGACCGGGCCGACGTCTGGCTCGCGATCCCCGCAGTCCCACGTGCCGACGACGGCACGAACCGCCCGAGGCCGACGCGACCTGCGTCGAGACCGGACTTCTAAGGGTCAACTCATCTCCCGGCCGTACGGTGAAGACGTGCCAGATCCGGCACGGCAACCCAGCAGAAGGAGGCGACCCAGATGAACACGCGACTCGTAAGGATGGCCGCAGGCCTCGGCGCAGTCGGAGCGATGGCATTCGGCGGCGTGGCATTCGCCACCGGGAACACGAGCAACCCGACCCCGCCACCCGTTGCCGCCGCGGTGCCGGCAGCGCCCGCGGCCGACAGTGACAGCATCCAGGACGAGAACGGCGCAGATGACGCCACCGAGCCCAAGGGAACCGAGAACGAGGGCCCGGAAGCCAACGATAAGACCGACACCGACACCATCGAGGACGAGAACGGCGCCGACGATCCGACCGAGGCGAACAGCACCGAGGAGAGCGAAGGTGCCGAGGTCCCCGACGACGACGGCCCTGGCGGCCACGCCGACGAGCCCGCCAACCCCAACGCCGACCATCAGAACGAAGGCGCCGAGTAGCACGGATACGCCCCGTTCCCCGGTCCCGGGTTGACAGCCTGAGGCTCTAGGTTCGCCGGACGGTCCCGGAGGCGCGTAGCGCCGGAGGGGCCGTCCGGCGGCCGGCTCGGGATGGGCTGCTCGGCCGAGGAGGAGGCTGGGTCGAGCGAGCGGTGGAAACACCGAAGCGAGACAGCGATCACCACCCCCTTCATCGAGAGCTGGGAGCGGCGCTCCCCGGCGCCCCGCTGCTCACGAACCGTGCCCCGGTAGCCGATACAAGCTTCGTGAGGGAACGTCGCCGATTGCTGGCGCTACGGGGCCCGGGCGCCGGCGGGGAGGAGCCCGACCGTTTCGCTGCGGACGTGCCGGAGCGCGGTGCGGGCGAGCCCGCTTCGCCGGGGGGCGACCGCCTCGAGGACGACGCGCGCCCGGTCGCGCAGCTCGTGGCCGACCTGATCGCGGCCACGGGGCTGCTCGCACCGGACCGGCTGGCAGCGGTGCGTGCCCGCGTGCGCGGCGACTCGTTCGCGCAGGCGATCATCGACACCGGCCAGGTGCCCCGGCTGCTCGCCGAGCAGCACGGGCTCCCGTTCGTCGATCTCCACGACATCCCGATCGACACGCAAGCGGCGGCCTCGGTCCCGCGCCACATCCTCGATCGCGCGACGGCGCTGCCGTTCGCGCTCGAGGGCGGGCGGCTCAGGGTCGCGATCGCCGACCCGACGGACGTCCAGGCGATCGACGAGCTGCGGCTGTCGACCCGCTACCCGCTCGAGCTCGTGCTCGCGCCGCGGGAGGACATCGAGCTCGAGCTACGCCGGATCGTTCGCACCTCCGAGATGTGGGAACGGGCGGCGCTCGTCCAGGAGGAGAGCGACGCAGCCGACGGGGGCGAGGACCTCGAGGCCGACGACGGGATCTCCGACGCGCCGCTGGTGCGCCTCGTCAACTCGATCATCCTCCAGGCGGCCGAGGACGGCGCGAGCGACCTGCACTTCGACCCGCTGCCCGACTCGCTCGTGGTGCGCATGCGGATCGACGGAATCCTCCACGAGATGCAACGGCTCCCGAAGCGGCTCGCCTCGGCGGTGACGACCCGGCTCAAGGTGCTCGCGAAGCTCGACATCGCCGAGCGGCGCAGGCCGCAGGACGGCCGGATCTCGCTGGCCGCGGGGGTGGCGGGCCGCCCGCTCGACATCCGCGTCGCGGTGCTGCCGACCGTCGAGGGCGAGGGCGTCGTGATGCGTCTCCTCGACAAATCGCGGCGCCCGCCGACGTTGACGGAGCTCGGGCTCTCCGACGCGATGCGGGAGACGCTCGAGGCGATCGTGCGCAAGCCAACGGGCGCCCTGCTCGTCACCGGGCCCACGGGCTCGGGCAAGTCGACCACGCTGTACGGGGTGCTGAGCGAGATCAGCCGCCCGGAGATCAACGTGATCACGGTCGAGGACCCCGTCGAGTACCGGCTCGCCGGCGTGAACCAGATCCAGGTGAACCCGAAGGCGGGGCTGACCTTCGCGGCCGCGCTGCGTACGATCCTGCGCTCCGATCCCGACGTGATCATGGTCGGCGAGATCCGGGACGTCGAGACCGCGAAGATCTCGATCGAGTCCGCGCTGACGGGCCACTTCGTGCTCTCGACGTTGCACACGAACGACGCCCCGGGCGCGCTCACGCGCCTCAACGAGATGGGCGTCGAGCCGTTCCTGACGGGCTCCGCCGTCACGGCCGTGCTCGCGCAGCGCCTCGCGCGGCGACTCTGCTCGCATTGCTGCGAGGTCTACGCGCCCGCGCCCGAGGAGCTCGCGGCCGCTCGCTTCTCGCCCTCCCAGATCGCGACGGCGGATGGCGCGCCCCTGTACCGCAAGCGTGGCTGCCCGCGCTGCAGCCAGACCGGCTACCGGGGCCGGGTCGGCATCTTCCAGCTGATGGTGATGGAGGAGCAGCTCGAGCGCCTTGCGGCGCAGCACGCGAGCCGCGAGGAGATCGAGCTGGCCGCGATCGAGGGCGGGATGCGAATGCTCTGGGACGACGGCCTCGACAAGGTCATCGCGGGCCTCACCTCCGTCGAGGAGCTGGGCCGCGTCCTCACCTGACCCGCCCCCACGCGGTGGTGGCTCCCCGCGAGACCGGGTGCCAGCCCGCGGAGCCGGCGGTTTCGGCGGGGCGCCTACGCGAGGCGCTTCGCCGTCGCGGCGGCCTGCGCGACCGTGGCGCGATCCGCGAAGCCGGTGAAGCGGCTCAGCAGAGTCGGACCGGGGCGGAAGACGAAGACCGTCGGCGTGACCCGGAGGTCGTAGGTGAGCGCGAGGTCGGCGACCTGCTTCTCCTTGGCCGCGTTGACCGAGACGAAGCCGACACCCACGTCCTCGGCCGCGAGCCTCGCCTCCTGAGCGACGAGCGCATCCACGGACGACCCGGGTGTGTAGACGACGAGGACGACGACCTTGTGCCCCTCGAGCTCGGACTCGAGCTTCGCCAGGCCGCCCGTCGCCGAGCTGGTGCTCGGCTCGCCGCTCGCCTCCGCCTCGACAGGTGCCGTCTCGGCTGGCGCCGTCTCGGCCGGTGCGGGCTCCCCGGGGGCGGGGGCCGGAGCCTCCGTGGCTGTTTCCGCCTCGGGCTCGCCCTCCGCGCCACCCATGGCGCTCGCGGCGACCGTACCGGTCTCGCCGGGCCCGAGGCCGACCCGGTCGAGCAGGCCGAGCTGGAACGCGGCGAGCCCGCCGATCGCCACGGTGAGGAGAGGAAGGAAGACACGCAGGCGAATCCGGGACTTCATATTTTCTCTATCGGCACGGAGCCGCCGCACCTTGACGCCCGCGCGCGTGAGATCGGAGAGCGCGTCACGTGCCCCGACACGACGAAGGGGCGCGGTTTCCCGCGCCCCTTCGGGTCGGCAACTGTGCCCGAGCCTACGATCCAGCGCAGGCCCCCGCCGCGATCGCGGCCGCCGGCCCGTTCTTGTTCCAGACGACGCCGTTCACGGTCGACTGGATGCAGTAGGTCGCCGCGCCTACCGTTCCGACGGCGACCGTGGGCGAGATGCCCGCGTCGATCGCCTGGAGCGCGGCGAGGTCCATGCCGACGTAGGTGCCCTTGTCCGCGAAGTAGGTCTCGGCGGCCGGGACGGCCGAGCGGACGTTCGCCTGGGCGGCGGTCTTGTTCGCGCGGTCGCGGAAGCCGAGGTAGCTCGGCACCGCGATCGCGAGCAGGATGCCGATGATGATGATCACGACGAGGAGCTCGATCAGCGTGAAGCCGCCCTCCCGTTCTCCTGTCGCGATCCGCCTGCGAAGCCTTTCGATCATGAGAGCCGCCTCCTTGGGTCTCGCGCGGCTCCGACCGTCGGAAGGCCGCGTCTCGGTGGTCATTCGCCGTATCGGCTCGGCCGGCTCGAGAGGCATGCCGCATTCGGGGGATTTCGGGGCTCCCCCGTCAAGGCTGCGGCCACCCGTCTCCCCTGCCCGGCGGCTCGCTCTAAGGCTCGCTCTAAGGGAACCAGCGCGTCTTGCCGATAGCAGCGACATGGAAGCTGCGACCGCGACCGCGACCGCGCCGGGAGGCGGGAAGGTGCGCGAGACGTACACGATCGACGAGCTGCTCGAGATCGTCGTTCTGCGCGACGCTTCGGATCTCCACGTCACCAGTGCGACGCAGCCCGTGATCCGCGTCAACGGCAAGCTCGAGCGGCTCGAGGAGCTCGCACCGTTGCAGCCCGAGCAGGCCCGGCAACTCCTCTACGGGATCGCCTCGACCGAGCAGCAGAAGGAGCTCGAGCAGCGCCGCCAGATCGATCTCTCCTACACGTTGCCGGGCCTCGCGCGCTTCCGCGTGAACGTGTACTTCCAGCGTGCGACGCTCGCCGGAGCGTTCCGTCTCGTCCCGAGCACGATCAAGTCGCTCGAGGAGCTGGCCTTGCCGGCGTCGCTCTACGACCTGGCCGAGCGGCCGCGCGGGCTCGTCGTCGTCACCGGCCCGACCGGCTCCGGGAAGTCGACGACGCTCGCCGCGATGATCGATCGGATCAACGAGACCCGCACCGACCACATCGTCACGATCGAGGATCCGATCGAGTTCCTCCACCGCCACAAGCAATGCGTCGTCAACCAGCGCGAGATCGGGCCGGACGCGACGAGCTTCGCGGAAGCGCTGCGCGGCGCTTTGCGGCAGGACCCGGACGTGATCCTCCTCGGCGAGATGCGCGATCTCGAGACGATCGCGACCGCCCTGACGGCCGCGGAGACCGGACATCTCGTGTTCGCCACGGTGCACACGCAGGACGCCCCTTCCGCGGTCGATCGGATGATCGACGTGTTCCCGGCCGCGCAGCAGGGCCAGATCCGGGTTCAGGTCGCCGCGACGCTCCAGGGCGTCGTCACGCAGAACCTGTTGCCGACCGCCGACGGTCGCGCGCGCGTGCCCGCGTGCGAGATCATGATCCCCGACGACGCGATCCGGAACCTGATTCGCCAGGGGAAGATCGAGCAGGTCTACTCCGTGATGCAGACCGGGTCGCAGAAGGGGATGCAGACGATGGAGCAGTCCCTCGTCGACCTCGTCGTCCGCGGCTACGTGACGCAGGAGATGGCGCTGTCGCGCTCGAGCCGCCCCCAGCAGCTGCTGGAGCTGATCCAGCGCGGCCGCGGCCAGGGAATGGCCGTGTCACCGCTTCAGACCCGCCTGCGGACCGGCGGGGCGTAGGGAGGGCGGGGTGGCGCGCGAGATCGTCGGGCTCAAGGTCGGTGCCTCCGGGCTGTCGGCCGCGCGGGTCGCGACGAACGGGTCGGCGCGGCTTCTACAGGTCGCAGCGGGACCGCTCCCCGGCGGGATCGTCGCGGGGGGTGAGGTTCGCGACCCGGACGGGCTCGCCACCGCGCTCGGCGCGTTCTTCAAGGAGCACGGCCTCCCGACTCGCGCGGTCCGGGTGGGGGTCGCCAACAACCGGGTCGGCGTGCGCACGATCGACGTCGACGGTGTCGAAGATCCGAAGCAGCTCGCCAACGCGGTGCGCTTCCGGGCCCAGGAGGCTTTGCCGATCCCGCTGAACGAGGCGGTCCTCGACTACCAGGTTCTGTCGGAGGAGCCCGGGGAGGGAGGGGCTACGGCTCGTCGGGTGCTCTTCGTCGTCGCCTACCGCGACCTCGTCGACGGCTATGCGCAGGCGTGCAAGCAGGCGGGCCTGCGCCTGGTCGGCGTCGATCTCGAGGCGTTCGCTCTCCTGCGTGCGTTGACACCGTTCGGCGAGCGCCGCGACGCCGGCGCGGACGGCAGCGCCCTCGTCGCGGTGGCGCTCGGCTCGGAGCGCTCGACGCTCGGCGTGTCGGACGGCTTCACCTGCGAGTTCACGCGCGTGATCGACTGGGGCGGAGCCGAGCTGACGTCGGCGATCGCCCGCGAGCTCGGCCTCGAGACCGAAGACGCGGAGCGGCTGAAGCGTGTGCTGGCTCTGGACGGCGACGACGTGCCCGAGGGAATCGCCGCGGAGGACGCGGCTCGCGCGCGAGCGGCGATGCTGCACGTCCTGCGCGGGTTCGCGCGCGAGCTCGTCTCCTCGCTGCAGTTCTACCAGGGGCAGCCCGGGTCGCTCGACCTGCGCGAGATCGTGCTCGCCGGCGGGACATCGCAGCTCGTCGGCCTGGCTCCGGCCCTGGAGCAGATGATCGCCGTGTCCGTGCGTGTCGGCGATCCAACCGTGAATCTCGACCCGGCCAGGAAAGTGAAGGGCGGGGAGCCGAACGCGTCGCTTGCCGTTTCGATCGGCCTGGGAATGGGCCTGTAGATGGACTGGAAGAAGGAATACCGGGTCTCGGACGTGTTCCGTCGCGGTCGCGAGCGCCGGGACGGGCCTGGAGCCCCGGGCCCCGACCGCCTCGCTGGCGAGTCGCGGCCGGAAGAGCCAGGCCTCGTCTCCGAGCCTCCGGGCTGGGCGCTGTTCGCTGACGTGCCGGCGCCCACGCCGCCCGACCCGACCTCCTGGGCGATCTTCGCCGACGTCCCCGGGGCGACTCCCTCGCGCGTGCCGGCGCCGGAGCCGGAGCCGGAACCTGCGGTCGCGCACGGGACCGGGGAGCCTGTGGCGGAGCCGTCTGTCTCGGCGGCGCAGCCGAGCGTGTGGAAGAAGGAGATCCGTGTTTCCAGTCTGTTCTCGCGCTCGAAGCAGCGGGATGTCGTGCCCGGGCCGGGGGCCGGCGACGGCGCCGCTGGCGGCGTGCCCGAGCTCCGCTCCGTCGCGGATCCTGCGCCGCAGGTCGATGCGGCGGCCGGCATGAGCGAGCTGGAGATCCCGGGCGTGTCCTTCCCGGAGCCTCCGGGGGCCGCTGCCGAGCCGGAGCCCGGCGACCGACTCGAGAGCCGGTCGGAGGGGTCCGCGCCCGACGCCGTCTCGTCACCCGACGATCTCGAGACGGAAGCGCCCGTATCTGTCGAGGTCGAGCACGAGATCCTGGAGCCCGCTTCGGCTGCGGCCAGCGCGTGGAAGAAGGAGTACCGGGTCTCCGACCTGTTCCGCAGGGGCAAGGTGCCCGCCGTCCAGGAACCGCCGGCGGCGCCGGCGGCGGTCTCGCAGCCCGAGGTCGAGGCGGCCACCGAGTCGCCCGGGAGCATGTGGAAGAAGGAGATCCGCCTCGGCGGCAAGCGTCGCGGCGGGAAGTCGGGGGACGCTGTGCCTGCGGTCTCGTCCGGGCCGGCGGGGGTTCAGTCCGGGGAGCCTGTGGCGGAGCCGTCTGTCTCGGCGGCGCAGCCGAGCGTGTGGAAGAAGGAGATCCGTGTTTCCAGTCTGTTCTCGCGCTCGAAGCAGCGGGATGTCGTGCCCGGGCCGGGGGCCGGCGACGGCGCCGCTGGCGGCGTGCCCGAGCTCCGCTCCGTCGCGGATCCTGCGCCGCAGGTCGATGCGGCGGCCGGCATGAGCGAGCTGGAGATCCCGGGCGTGTCCTTCCCGGAGCCTCCGGGGGCCGCTGCCGAGCCGGAGCCCGGCGACCGACTCGAGAGCCGGTCGGAGGGGTCCGCGCCCGACGCCGTCTCGTCACCCGACGATCTCGAGACGGAAGCGCCCGTATCTGTCGAGGTCGAGCACGAGATCCTGGAGCCCGCTTCGGCTGCGGCCAGCGCGTGGAAGAAGGAGTACCGGGTCTCCGACCTGTTCCGCAGGGGCAAGGTGCCCGCCGTCCAGGAACCGCCGGCGGCGCCGGCGGCGGTCTCGCAGCCCGAGGTCGAGGCGGCCACCGAGTCGCCCGGGAGCATGTGGAAGAAGGAGATCCGCCTCGGCGGCAAGCGTCGCGGCGTGGCGAGGGCCGGTCAGCCCGATCGCCGGGCCCCGCAGCGGCGCCGCGACCGGTCGGCCGAGCCAAGGTCGAAGCGTGGCGATGCCCGGGGCGCGCGGCCGGGCAGCCGCCTGCCCGACGTTCCGCTCGCCCGGGCGATCAATCTGCTGCCGCGGGAGGACGAGAAGACGCGGTCCGCGCGCCTCTCCCTTCCGGGGGTGGCCGTGGGCCTGGTCGGCGTCCTCGTCGTCGGCGGTCTCGCGTTCTTCACGGTGTACGAGCGCGCTCGGCTGACGGAGCGCCAGGGTGATCTCGAGGATCTCCAGGCGCAGGCGGCGGCGATCGAGACCCCGGAGGACGTTGGCGAGCCAGACAGCGGCGCCGAGCTCACCGGCGAGGCCCTCGGGCGAGTGAGCGCCCTCACCGGCGCGCTGGGTGAGCGAGTCGCCTGGGATCGCCTGCTCCGCGAGATCTCCCTCACGCTTCCCGACGACGTCTGGCTCGAGTCGTTGTCGACGACGCAGGCGGGTGGGACGACCGATCCCGCGACCGGGTTGACGCAGCCGGGGGCCGGCGTGCCGACCCTCTCGATCACCGGGTACGCGGTCACCCAGGCCGGGGTCGCGCAACTCATGGCACGCCTCGCGGTGATCCCGCAGCTCTCGGGGGTGCAGCTCCAGTCGAGCACGGTCGTCGAGCTGGGCGGCGAGAACGTCCTGCAGTTCACGGTCGTCGCGACGCTCGCCCCGTCACCGGGGGTTGTCTCGTGAAGACGCGCGTCCCGGTATGGGTCGTCGCGGCCGTCCTGCTCCTGGTCGTCGCTGTGGCCGGTTACATCTTCGCCATCCGGCCCAAGCGGGACGAGCTCGCGAAGCTCGACGTGGAGCTCGCGACCGCGCAGGCGCAGATCGTGGCGGCAACCCGCCTGGCCGGGACGTCCGAGGGCGAGGACGCGGCCGCCGCCATCCGGGTCGCCGATCTCGTGCGGATCGCCAAGGCCATGCCCGATGCCCTGGACATGCCGGGGATCATCCTCGAGCTCAACATCGCGGCGTCCGAGGCCGGCGTCGAGTTCACCTCGATCGAGCCCGGGTCGCCCGCCGTGGCGAACGGGTACACGACCGTGCCGATCAACCTGACGTTCGAGGGCAGCTACTACGAGCTGACCGAGCTGCTGTTCGAGCTGCGGAACCTCGTCACGGTCCGTGACGGCGCCCTGGACGCGGGCGGGCGCCTATTCACGATCGCCGCGATCAACCTCCAGGAGGGGACGGGAGGCTTCCCCCAGATCAAGGCCGCTCTGACGGTGTCCGCCTACCAGTACGGGGTCGATCCGGCTCTGCTGGCGACGGCCGCGGCCGTCGAGGGTGAGCCTGCCACGACCGAGACCGCCGGGACGACCGGCACCGAGCCCGCGCCGCCCACGGACACCGGGGCGCCGCCGACCGTGACCGTCGGCGGAAACGGCGCGGCTGCGGAGGCGAACGGAGGGACGCCCTGATGTCGACGAAGTCCGAGGAGCTCGCGCGCAAGCAGAAAGCGGCACGGAGCAAGAAGACGCTGCTGCTGCTCGTGCCCGTCCTGATCGCGCTGGTCGCGTTCCAGGGCCCGCGCCTCATGAAGCGCCTCGGCGACGCGAAGGAGGCGACGGAGGAGAAGCAGGGCGAAGTCGTCCAGGGCTTCGAGGAGCTGGCCCCGAATGGCGTCCCGGCCACCACCGCTCCGGGCGTCGTCCCGGCCGATCCGGCCGCGGCGCTCGCGGCGGCGGAGAGCATCGCGGACACGGACACGCCTCCCCTGGGAGGAGAGAGCGATCTCGTCTCCTTCACGCGGTTCGAGGCGCGCGACCCGTTCGTCCAGCTCGTCGACGACGCGGGCGCGGAGGAGTCCGCCGACGCATCGTCCCCGAGCGAGGAGATCTCCACGAGCGCCTCCACGTCCTCGACGTCGAGCACGGCAACGGCGAGCTCGTCGAGCAGCGGCTCCTCCGAGCCCACGACCGCCACCGGCGGCGAAACGTCATCCGGTGAGGTGGCGAGCCAGGTCACGCTCACCGTCAACGGCGACGTGGTCGTGGTCGCGGTCGGCGACGTCTTCCCGACGGCGGACCCGGCGTTCAAGCTCGTCGCGATCGAGGCCACCGTCGTGAAGATCGGGCTCGCGTCGGGCTCGTTCTCGAACGGCGTCCAGACGCTCGACCTCGAGCTCGGGGAGTCCGTCACGCTGATCAGCCAGCCGGACGGCGCCCGCTTCACGATCAAGGTCACGAGCATCGGGTAGCGGCCGCGGCCGCGCGGCACTCGGGCCGGCCGATCACGTGCGCGCTCTGATCGGCGCCATAGGCTCCGACCCGAGCCGTGGGCGGCCGCAGACAAGAGCACGAGCGTTTATCTATGCTGCACAGCGATGGCGGCGAGGATCGCGCTGGCGGGGCTGGGCCTCATGGGCGTACCGATCGCGGAGCGCCTCATCGCGGCCGGCTACGACCTGACCGTCTACAACCGCACGCCGGGGAAGGCGGAGCCCCTGGTCTCGCTCGGCGCCTCCCCCGCGCGTGACCCGGCCGAGCTGCTCGGGACGGGCGGCGTCTGCCTGACGACGCTTGCCGACGACGCCGCTCTGGAAGCGGTCGTGCTCGGCCCGGGCGGCATCCTTGCCGGGGCCGCCGCGGGCTCGACGCTCGTCGATCTCAGCACGGTCTCGCCCTCCGTCTCCCGGCGGGTCGCGTCCGCGGCCGCCCCGGCCGGAGTCGATTACCTGCGCGCCCCGGTCAGCGGTAACCCCGGCGTCGTCAGGGCCGGCGGGCTGACCATCATCGTCTCCGGTCCGCGTGCCGTCTTCGACGAGCTCCGGGGCCTGCTGACGGCGATCGGCCCGAATCTCTTCCACGTCGGCGAGGGGGACGAGGCGCGGATCGTCAAGCTGGCGCTCCAGATCATGATCGGCGGCACCGCGGAGCTGCTCGCGGAGGCGCTGACGCTGGCCGAGGCGTCCGGTGTCGAGCGCGGCACGCTGCTCGAGGTGATGGGGGGCTCCGCGGTCGGATCCCCGTTCGTGCGCTACAAGGCGGCGCCGCTCGTCGCAGACGACTTCTCGGCCACGTTCACGACCTCGATGATGCTCAAGGACGTCGACCTCGTGCGCGCGCTCGCGGACGAGTCGGGGGTGCGCCTGCCCGTTGCCGACGAGCTCGCGCGCCTCCTCGCCGACACGGCTGTTCGCGGCCACGGCGACCGGGACTTCACGGCCCTCCTGCTGCGGCTGCGCGAGGACGCGGGGCTCCCGCTCCCACCCCTGCCGGACGGTGCCGATGCCCATGCGTGAGACCGGCATGTGCATCCCCGCTGTACGGATCCCGAGAGGAGGTCACCCGTGAGCGCAACCCCGACCCGGATCGCGTCTCGCGGCGCGACGATGGCCGTCGACTGGGAGCAGCGGATCGATTTCGCCCGTCTGCGGACAGAGCGCCTCCGTCGCGCACAGGATGCGCTGCGCGCCTCCGACCTGGGGGCACTCCTCCTGTTCGACCCCAACAACATCCGCTACGTCACGAGCACGCACATCGGGGAATGGGCCCGCGACAAGAACGCCCGCTACGTCCTGCTCCCTCGCGACGACGACCCCGTTCTGTGGGATTTCGGGTCGGCGGCGCGCCACCACCAGCTCTACGCGCCCTGGCTGCCCGAGACGAGCTTCCGCGCCGGGGTCACTCCGATGCGTGGCGCGATGCCCGTCGAGACGGGGATCCCCGACGCGCTCGGGCAGCGGATCGCAGACGAGCTGGCCGGGCGCGGCCTGCTCGGCGAGCCGCTCGGGGTCGACATGAGCGACCTGCTCACGCTCGAGGCACTCGCGCGGGCGGGTGTCCGGACGACCGACGGCACCGGCGTGATGCTCGCCGCCCGGCGGATCAAGACCGCCGACGAGATCGCGCTGCTCGATCACGCGGCCGGCATCGTCGACGCCGTCTACGACGAGATCTACCGGATGCTCCGACCGGGCGTGCGCGAGCACGAGGTGGTCGCTCGCGCGCAGCAGCTCCTGTTCGAGCTCGGCTCGGAGCAGGTCGAGGCGATCAACGCCGTCTCCGGCGACCGCTGCAACCCCCACCCGCACGTGTTCTCCGACCGGTTGCTTCGCCCGGGCGACCAGGCGTTCTTCGACATCATCCACTCGTTCATGGGCTACCGGACGTGCTACTACCGCACGTTCAACATCGGCAGCGTCAGCGCCGCCCAGCTCGACGCCTACCGGCAGTGTCGCGAGTGGCTGGACGCGGCGATCGAGCTCGTGCGGCCCGGTATGACGACCGACCGGATCGCGGCGGTCTGGCCGTCCGCGGAGGAGCTCGGGTTCCCCGACGAGGAGTCCTGTTTCGGGCTCCAGTTCGGGCACGGGCTCGGTGTCGGCCTGTACGAGTCCCCGATGATTTCGCGTCTCCACTCCTTCTCCGATCCGGTCGAGATCGAGGAAGGCATGGTCTTCGCGCTCGAGACGTACTGCGCCGCGCGCGACGGACGGTCGGCCGCGCGCATCGAGGAGGAGGTCGTCGTCACCGCGGGCGGATGTGACGTGATCACCCGGTTCCCCGCCGACGAGCTGCTCGTCGCCGGGACGGTCTACGTGAGGGGCGCCGACCTTCCGTCCGCGGCACGGGGCGCCGGAAGGCGCAACCGAGAGGAGGAGGGATGAGCCAGCGCACGCTGCTTCGAGGGGGCTTGATCCTGAGCATGGACCCCGAGATCGGCGATCTTCACGGCGGGGATCTCCTGATCGACGGCGATTCGATCGCGGCGGTCGGGCCGTCCCTCGACGTCTCCGACTGCGAGGTGATCGACGCTTCGAGCGCGATCGTGATTCCCGGCTTCGTCGACTCGCACCGCCACACCTGGGAGACGGTGATTCGTGGCGTGGCGCCGGACGCGACCTTGAACGACTACTTCGACGTCGTGCTCGACCAGCTCGCGCCCGCCTACCGGCCGGAGGACGTCTACGCGGGCAACCTGCTCGGTGCGCTCGAGGCGGTGGATGCGGGGATCACGACCCTGCTCGACTGGTCGCACATCAACAACACGCCGGACCATAGCGACGAGGCGATCCGCGGCCTGCGCGAGGCCGGCCTGCGCGCCGTCTACTGCTACGGGAACCCGAACACGTCGCTGGCGGACTGGTGGTTCGGCAGCACCCTGAAGGCGCCCGAGGACATCCGTCGCATCCGCGACCAGTACTTCCCGGCGGACGACGGGCTCCTGACGCTCGCGATGGCGGCGCGGGGCCCGGGCTTCTGCGTGCCGGAGGTCGTGCGGCACGACTGGGAGCTCGCGCGCGACATCGGGGTGCCGATCAGCGTGCACGTCGGCATGGGCACCGTGGCCGGGCGCTTCCGGATGATCGAGCAGCTCGACGGCCTCGGCCTGCTCGGGCCGGACACCACGTACATCCACTGCAACTACCTCACCGACGAGGAGCTCCAGCGCGTCGCCGATACGGGCGGGATGACCTCGGTTGCCCCGACGGTCGAGATGCAGATGGGCCACGGACTGCCCCCGACCGGGCGTCTGCTCGCCCACGGGCTGCGGCCGAGCATCAGCGTCGACGTCGTCACGAGCGCTCCCGGCGACCTCTTCACCCAGATGCGGGCCCTGTTCGCGACCGAGCGGGCGCTCGTCCACGACCGGGTCTGGCGCGAGGAGCTCGAGGAGATCCCGCCGCTCGTCGGCGTGCGCGACATCCTCGAGTTCGCCACGGTCGAGGGCGCGCGGGTGTGCGGCGTCGGCGATCGCACCGGCTCCCTGACACCCGGGAAGAAGGCCGATGTCGTGCTGCTCCGCTTCGACCGCATCAACACGCTGCCCGTGATCGACCCTGTCGCGACGGTCGTGCTCGCCGCCGACACGTCGAACGTCGACACGGTGTTCGTGAACGGCCGCGCGGTGAAGCGCGACGGCAGGCTCGTCGGAGTCGACCCCGGCCGGCTACGGAGCCTCGCAGAGAGCTCGCGCGACTACCTGCTCACGAAGACGGCGCGCCAGCCGCACTGGGTGCCGGCGGGGTAGGCCTCTCCTCAGGTCGCCGCCTGGCCGCGCGTGTCGCCGTGCCTGCGCAGCACGACCCAGATCGCGTGCGCGGGCTCGTCGCCGACCGCCCAGAGGCGGTGCGGGGAGGACGAATCGAACGAGATCGAGTCGCCGGGCCCGAGCTCGTGCTCTTCGAAGCCGATCCGGACGCCAAGGCGCCCGCTGACGACGTACCCGTGCTCGCGGCCGCCGTGGCGGATCAGCGAGTCCTCGGGGCAGGAGGAGCCGTCGACCGCGTAGACGACGTGGAGGAAGTCGAGCTCGTCGGGCCCGGCCGTCAGCCGCTCCCAGGTGACGCCGCCGGCAAGCCCGATCGTCGTGTGCGTGCCGCGCCGCTGCACCGTGGCCGGGGACGCCTGCGGGCCTTCCCGTCCGGCGCCAGCCCTGTGCGCGGGCGCTTCCCCGAACAGCCAGTCCAAAGAGAGCCCGAGCTCGTTCGCGATCGCGTACAGCGTTCCCACCGAGGGCATCACGCGGCCGCGCTCGATCTGGGAGACGAGGCTCGGCGAGACGCCGATCTGGCGCGCCAATCCCCGCACGGAGACTCCGAGCCGCTCGCGCTCACCCCGGATCCGCGCCCCCAGGGGGCCCGGCCCGGCACCTGCTGCGCTCTCGTCGCGCGGCGGGCGATCTGGTCGGCTGGCAGGCGTGGCCATCGGGTCGCTTCCGGTCTCCGCGGGGGCCATCATAGCCCGGGTGTTGCTCGTGGCTGCACGGTTCTCGCTTATTGTCGCTTCTGAGTTAACATTGCCGGATGCACCACGTGCTGCGTGCGGGCGACGCCGTGCTGGAGCGAGCCTACCCCGGGCGCGCGCGAGGGTTCAGGCGCTGCAGCCTCGTCGATCGCGCGGCCGGGTCCGTGCACATGGGCCTCGGGCTCTGCGCGCTCGACGCGGGGGGCGCGGTCGAGACGCACCTGCACTCGTTCGAGGAGAGCTTCTTCGTGCTCGAGGGCGAGCCGTTGCTCGTGCTCGACGGGCGCGGCACCCGGCTGGCGCCGGCCACCTGCGGCGCGGTCCCGGTCGGGGTGCCGCACGCGTGGCTCGGGCCCGCGACCGGTCAGGCCAGGTGGATCGAGATGCAGGCGCCGCAGCCGCGCGGCCCGGGGCTGCCCGCCGACACGTTCTTCACCGGTGGCGAGATCGAGTACGAGGAGGCGCCGCTGGACATCCGCGATCCCCGCTCGCGGCATCTCTTCCGGCTCGACGACGGTCAGCTGGACCTGGACAACCTCAAGGCGGGAGCGCCGGTGGAGGCCCCGACGGTGTCGGCGAGCATGGCGACCGCGCTGCTCGCCTACAGCGGCATCACGGTGAAGATGCTGGTCGACCAGCGGCTGGACGCGCAGCTTGCGCTCATGTTCATGGTCGAGTACCAGCCCGGCGGTGTCGCGCAGCCGCACGACCATCCGCTCGAGGAGTCCTACGTGATTCTCGAGGGCGAGGTGGAGGCCGTCGCCGACGGCGCCCGTTACACGCTGCGGGAGGGTGACACGTTCTGGACGGGCGTCGGCTGCATCCACGCGTTCGCCAACACGAGCGGCAGGAGGGTGCGCTGGCTGGAGACGGCGGCCCCGCAGCCGCCGGGCCGCCACTGGTACCGCTTCGACCGCGACTGGGACTACCTGGAGCGAAGGCTGGGCCCGGGCCTGTGAAGGAGGAAGCGGTGACCGATCGGGGAAGCGTCGTGGTGGTCGGGGGGACGTCCGGCATCGGCCGGGAGGTCGCGCGAGCGTTCGCGGAGCGCGGACGGGGGGTTGTGCTCACCGGCCGGGACGCGGGCCGGGCCCGGGCGGTGGCCGGCGATCTGGGCGGCGGCGCCCGGGGGCTCGCGCTCGATCTTGCGCGGCCGGAGGCGGTCGCGGATGCGCTCGCCGATGTCGGCGAGGTCGAGCACGTGGTGCTGGCGGCGATCGAGCGGGACGAGAACACGGCGCGTGCCTACGACATCGGCCGCGCCACGAGGCTCGTGACGCTGAAGTTGGTCGGCTACACCGAGGTCGTGCACGCCCTGGCGTCGCGCTTCTCGGAGGGGGCGTCGGTCGTCCTGTTCGGGGGGCTCGCCCGGGAGCGCCCCTACCCGGGCTCGACGACGATCACGACCGTGAACGGCGGGGTGTCGGCGCTGGTGCGGACTCTTGCCGTCGAGCTGGCCCCGGTCAGGTTCAACGCCGTCCACCCCGGGATCGTGGGGGACAGTCCCGCCTGGAGCGGCAAGCCGCCGGCGGTGCTCGACGCCGTGCGCGCCCGAACGCCCGGCGGCCGCCTCGCGGAGATGGAGGACGTCGTCGGCGCGGTCATGTTCCTGCTCGAGAACCGCGCGGTCAACGGCGTCAACCTCGACGTCGACGGGGGCTGGCTCCTGACCTGACACGACCGGGCCCCGCCCGGCCCGGGGGGACGCGCTCAAGCAGCCCGCGCGGAGGGCCGATAGGAGCGGTGAGGGTGCCCGCGTTCGCCTACACCGCGATCAACGCTTCCGGCTCCGAGCTTGCCGGCGAGATCCACGCGCGCGATGCCGGCGCTGCCCAGGAGGCGCTACGCGGCCGCGGGCTGCTGGCGCTCGAGTTGAGAGAGCGGGGCGGTGACGCGCAGGAGGGGTTGCGGGCGGTCGTCCACAAAGTGAAGCCGCGTTCGCTGCAGGTGTTCTCACGGCAGTTCGCCACGATGATCGAGTCGGGCCTGAACGTGGTCGCGGCCCTGACGATTCTCGAGGAGCAGACGGAGGACAGGAACCTCGCGGCGGTGATTGCCGATCTGCGCGGGGATGTCGAGAGCGGTCTCCTGCTCTCCGAGGGGATGGCCCGCCACCCGCGGGTCTTCTCGAACCTCTATGTCTCGATGGTTCAGGCCGGTGAGGCCGCGGGCATCCTCGACGTCGTGCTCGACCGGGTCGCCTACCAGATCGAGAAGGAGCTGAAGATCAAACGCCGCGTCAAGGGCGCCATGGTCTACCCGCTCGCGGTGCTCACGTTCGCGACGTTCGTCCTGATCGGGCTGCTCATGTTTCTCGTTCCGATCTTCGTGAACATCTTCGAGGACCTGGGCGGGGACCTGCCGATGCTGACGCAGGTGGTCGTGAAGGCCTCCGACCTCGTGCGCGGCTACTACTTCCTGCTGTTCCCGTCGATCGCTCTCGCGATCTGGGGCTTCTTCCGCTGGAAGCGCACGGAGTCGGGCCGCCGGCACTGGGATCGCTTCCGGATCCGGGTCCCGATGGGGATCGGCCCCGTCGTGTTGAAGGTCGGCCTGGCCCGCTTCAGCCGCACGCTAGCGAGCCTGGTGGGCGCCGGCGTCGACATCATCCAGGCGCTCGAGATCACCGGCATGACGTCCGGCAACAGCCTGATCGAGGATGCGGTCGTCGACGTTCGCGAGCGTGTCCATCAGGGCGCGTCGATCGCCCAGCCCCTGGCGGAGGCCGCGATCTTCCCGCCCATGGTCTCCCACATGGTGCGCGTCGGCGAGGAGACGGGCGAGCTCGAGAAGATGCTGGGGAAGATCGCCGACTTCTACGAGGACGAGGTCGACGCCTCGATCCAGTCGCTGACCTCGATCATCGAGCCGCTGATGATGATCGGAGTCGGCGTCATGGTCGGCGTGATCATCATCAGCATGTACCTGCCGATGTTCAAGCTGCTGACGCTGATCAAGTAGCGGGCTGAAGCGTCCACGATGAGTCTGCGAGATTCTGCCGCTTGACGTGGCGCGGCCGTGCCGGGCCGGCTCCGGAACGCTTCCACGGTCACCGGCGCTGACGCGCCTCAGCCGTCGAACGGCCGATTGAACTGCCCGGATCGATCAGTTGACGTCGCGGGGGCGCATATCGTAGGCGGACCCGAGCAAGGAGAGCGCGCATGCCGCACGTCCGCGTCAACGACTGCGACCTCTACTACGAGGAGCAGGGGCAGGGCCCGCCGGTGCTGTTCATCCACGGGCTCTGGCTCTCGAGCCGGTTCTTCCATCTGCAGCTTCCGTACTTCGCGCGACACCACCGCACCGTCGCGGTCGACCTGCGTGGCCACGGCCGCTCGGAGCCCACCGATGCGGGTCACACCGTCGCCCAGCATGCCAGGGACATCCGGGCCTTCTGCGCGGCGCTCGAGCTGCGCGACCCCGTCATGGCCGGGTGGTCGATGGGGTCGCTCGTGATCTGGGAGCTGATCCGCCAGTTCGGCGCGGACGGCCTTCGCGGGATGGTCGTGATCGACCAGTCCCCGTCCGACTTCAAGTGGCCCGACTGGCCGGAGGGGCCGCTCGACCTCCACGCGTTGCACCACTTCCACTCCGCTGTCCAGGATCGTGCCCCGGAGCTCCCGGCGGCCTTCATCCGGATGCTCTTCAAGGACGTGCCGGCCGAAGCCGAGCTTGCCTGGATGGCAGGCGAGGTCGCGCAGGTGCCGCCCGGCGTCGCAGCACCGATCCTGTTCGACCAGTCGGTCGTCGACTACCGCGAGCTCCTGCCGAACGTGACCGTGCCCGCGCTTCTCTGCATCGGGCGGGTCGAGGGGCTCGTCACGATCGCTGCCGGCGAGTACATGCGCGACCGGATGCCCGACGCGACGCTCGTGATCTTCGAGGACTCGAATCACTGCCCCTTCCTCGAGGAGGCCGACCGCTTCAACCAGGTGGTCGGGGAGTGGATCGCTGCGCTTCCCTGAGCGGCGCGGGGCTCCGCCACCGGTCTTGGCGGCGAGGCGTTCGCGCTGCGGCCGCTCGAGGAGGAGGAGGACGTCGCCGTGACCCCGCTCGACGGCTTCCGCCCGAGCGGCGTCGGCGCGCGCCGGATCGCTCGCCTCGCCGCCCGCGTGACGGCCTCCCGCTGAGCGCGAGCTCAGATCTCGCCGGGGCCTCCTGCGGTGGCTGCGAGCAGCGCCCGGTGCAGCTCCCGGGTCGTGGCGTCGGGAGTGACGCCGAGCTCGTCGCGCAAGAGCGTGCGGAAGCGCTCGTAGACGACGAGCGCTTCCGCTGCGTTGCCGCCGGCCGCGAGCGCTCGCATCAGGTAGCGGTGACCGCTGTCGCGAAACGGGGCCGCCTCGACGAGCGCCCTGGCCGCTCTCTCCGCGGCCGCGAGCTCGGAGCCGCGGAGTCCGAGGCTCGAGGCGGCGACGCACTCGAGCGCGCGCAGGCGCAGGCCGGCGAGCCGGCGGCGCTCCTCCTCCACCCAGGGGGCCTCGTGGCCGGCGAGAAAGACGCGAGTCGTGACGTGCAGGGCGACGCGGGCTGGCCCCCAGGCCTCCGCCCAGGCGGCCCGGGCGACGCAGGACTCGGCCCGGTGGAGCGCCTCGGCCGCCGCCTCGACGTCGACCCGGGCGTCTGGGGGGAGCACGAGCCGCAGCTCGCCGCGCCCCTCGAGGCGCTCCGCGCCGAGAGCGACGCGGAGCTTCGAGAGCAGGGCGCTGAGCGCGCTGTCTGCGCCCGCGGGCGGAGCCTGCGCCCAGAGCGCCGCGACGAGCTCGGCGCGAGGGCTCGGCCGCAGGCGGTTGAGCACGAGGTAGGCGAAGAGGAGGCGTCCCTGGCGCCCGGGCAGCGCCTCCTCGACCCGGCGGCCCTCGAGCAGCGCCACGAGGTGGCCGCAGAGCTGGATCCGGGTGTCGGGCGCAGCCGCCAAGGTTTCACCAACCGTCCGGCAAGGTATCCGCAACTCGCGCCGGTGACAATGCGGGGGCAGGCTACGAAGGAGGAGACGATGGCGAGGCTGATCAACTGCGAGTGTGGCGAGGTCGTCCGCGGCGACACCGACGACGAGCTCGTCGCCGCCGCCCAGGCCCACGTCGAGGCTCACCACCCGGAGCTCGTCGGCAAGCTCACGCGCGAGGACGTCCTCGGGATGTCCGAGGAGGCGTAGCCGGGCGGCCAGCTGCCGCTACCCCCAGTCCTCGATGCCGCACGCGTTCTTCGCGTGCGTGGTGATGGTCGTGAGGTGGCGCTCTGCCGCGGCCGAATCCGCGTCCGTCCAGGCGTTGCCCTCCCAGTAGCCGTCGGGGTCGCGCTCGTAGATGTCACGCCACCAGCTCCACGATTCCTTGACCGGCGGCGGCGCGATGTTCGCGAGATCGCGCAGCGCGCCGCGCACGAACGCCCGGTACTCGGGCGAGTCCGAGCCGCCTTCGTACTGCCTGTCGATCTTGAGGTATTCCTTGAGCGCCGTGCAGTAGTCCCGGGACGACAGCACCTCCGGCTCCTCGGTCACCGTCGCGGGCGGTGCCTCCGTGGTCGGGGGCGCCTCCGTCGTCGGCGGGGCCTCGGTGGTCGGGGGCGGGGCCTCGGTGGTCGTGGGCGGCTCGGTTTCGGTCGCGGCCGGCGGCACCTCGAGCACGGTTGGCTCGAGCGTCGCCTCCGCGGCGGGCGTTCCCGGCGGGCGGAAGATGAAGTCGTCGGTGAGGATGTCGTCGATCGAGAACTCGGGCACGACGACGGTCTGGGTGATCACGACGGTCGCGTCGATCGTGAAGCCGGGCCACGGCGTCCCCTTGATCGTGGGCGTGCCGGCGGTGACCCGCGGCGGCAGCAGCGGATTGCCGCAGTAGCAGCGGACGCGGGGCACGCCGAACGCGTCGACGAGGACGGCGGTGCCGGCCTGGAGGACCGAGTCGATCGCGTTGGCGACGCCGTTCGTGAAGCCGTGGTTCGTGACCCGCGTGTCCGCCTGCAGGATCACGTCGGTGAGGCCGCGCAGGTAGGCGGGGATCTCGCTCGGATCGATGCCCTGCACCTTCGCCCAGGCGCGGGCCTTGTCGGCGTTCTCGGCCAGGAAGCGGATCAGCTGCTCGATGTCGCAGACATTGACGACCTGCGTGCCGCCGTAGAGGCCGGGTGCGGCGCCGGAGACGCTGGTGACCCGCCCGGGCGAGGCCTGGGGGATGTTGAGCTCGGGCAGATCGATACCCGGGCTTCTGCCGGGCTCGGGGTTGAGGCCGGTGAGGATCTCGTCGACGATCTCGCCGGCCGCCTCTCCTCCCGCGGCGATCTGCTCGGCGATCCCCTCGGGGAGCTCGGCGTCCGCGGGGATCTCGACGTCGTCGCCGGGCTTCGGGACGATCGACGGTGCGAACGGATCCTGGCCGACCGAGGCGACCGGCTCGAGCAGGATCTCGGTCACGTCCGGCGCGTCGCCCTCCCCGCCGCCGACCGCGACGAGGACGCCGACGACCGCTCCGGCCACCGCGAGCGCGGCCAGCGCGGGAACCGCGATCCGCCACCAGCGCCGGCGCCTGCGCCCGTCGTCGCCCGGCGGAGCGGGAGGCGGAGGCCCGGCGGGGGGTGGCGGCGGTGGCGGGGGCGCAGCGGCTGCGTAGGCGGGCTCGGCCGGCGGTGGCGCCGCCGGTGGAGGAGGCGGAGGTGGAGGCGGCGGCTCGGTCCCGCTCGCGGCGGCGGCGGCCGCGAGCGCGCTCGGGCCGACGGTCGCCTGGAAGTCCGACGGGAACGCGGCGGCCGCGGGCGGAGGTGGAGCGGCGCCGACGCCGGCGATCGCCGCGGCCCAGGCCGTGGCGTCGGGCCAGCGGTCGTCGGGCCGCATCGACAGGCCCCGGTGGATCGCCGCGGCGAGCCCGGCAGGCACGTCCGGCCGCAGTGCCGCGATCGGCTGGGGAGGGCTCGCCTGGTGTGCCACGAGCAGCTCCCGCAGCGAGTCGTACGGGTAGGGAACACGGCCGGCGAGCAACTCGTAGGCGATCACCGCTGCCGCGTAGACGTCGCTGCGCTCGTCGGCCTTGCCCTCCGTCTGCTCCGGGGCCATGTAGTGCGGGGTGCCCGTCGCGATCGTCGTCCCGCGCGAGCGCGCGAGCGATTTGGCGATCCCGAAGTCCGTGAGCACGAGCCGCTCGTCGCGCGGCTGGCCGTGGTGGGCGGGCACGGACTGGAACATCACGTTCGCCGGCTTCAGGTCGCGGTGGACGATCCCGAGCGCGTGCGCGACCTTCAGCCCGTCGGCGATCGCGAGCGACAGCTCCACGACCTCCTCGACCGCCCAGGGGCGGCTCGCCCCGGCCCGACCGGCCATCCGCCGCTCGAGCGTGCCCCGATCGGCGTAGTCCATGACGAAATACGGCCGCCCGTCCGGCAACTCGTCGACGTTGTGGATCCTGACGATGTGATCGGAGTCGGCGCGCCAGAGGATGCGCGCCTCCTCCATGAAGCGGCGGCGCACCTCCTCGTCGTGCGCCCAGTTCTCCGCCAGCACCTTGATCGCGACCTCGGCTCCCAGCGTCTCGTCCAGTGCGAGCCAGACCGTCGCAAACGCTCCGGAACCGACGACTTTCTCGGCCCGATATCGCCCTATGTACTGAGTCACGCCGTCTGGCCCCGCCGGAGAGGATCGCGTAGGCTCACCCTACACTTCCCCCCTCGGCGAAAGCAAAGGGCAGGGCACCCGAACTGGCAGGCCCACGTCTCGACATCGTCAGCGCGGAGCAGCGCCTCACGGCCGAGGCGGGCAAGGCTGTCATCGTGGGCCGGCACTCGACCGCGGGGCTTCGCATCGACGACCCGCGCGTCTCGCGCCAGCATCTACGTCTGCTCGTGGTGGGCGGCAGCTGGGTCGCCGAGGACGCCGGCTCGAGCTACGGCGTCTACGTCAACGGGCAGCGGCTCGACCGCTTCGCCATCGTCGAGGAGACGACCGTGCGGCTCGGCGATCCCGAGCTGGGGCCGTGGCTTCGGCTGACACCGCTCGACGGGACTCCCGCCCCGGGCGCGTCCGGGCTGCCGGCCGGCGCCGAAGGGGCCACCGTCCGGATCGGGCGTGGCTCGGCCAACGACTTCGTGCTCGACGACCTGCTCGTCTCGCGTCACCACGCCGAGCTGCGCCGGCTCCCGGATGGTCGCCACACGCTCGTCGACCTCGGCAGCTTCAACGGCACGTTCGTGAACGGGAGGCAGATCGACGAGGTGGTCCTGACCGAGGGCGACCTCGTCGGGATCGGCCGCTCGCAGCTTCGCCTGACCGGCTCCCGGCTCGAGCTCCAGGCGGAGGAAGGCGCGGTCGCGCTCGCCGCGGCGGGGATCTCGGTCGAGACGCGCGCGGGCTCGCTGCTCGTCGACGACGTCGGCTTCGCCGTCGACGAGGGCACGCTCCTCGCCGTCGTCGGCCCGTCGGGCGCGGGCAAGTCGACGCTGCTCGGGGCACTGTCCGGACTGAAGCAAGCGGCCCGGGGAAGCGTCTATTTCGGCGGCCACGACCTCTACGCCGACTACGACGCGCTCCGCCAGCGGATCGGCTACGTGCCCCAGGACGACGTCGTTCACGCGGGCCTGACCGTCGCCCAGTCGCTCGAGTACGCGGCCGAGCTGCGGTTCCCGCCGGACGTCACGGCTGCCGAGCGGCGGGCACGGGTCGAGGAAGTCCTCGAGGAGCTCGACCTGGCCGCGCGGCGCGACCTGCCGGTCCGCAGGCTCTCCGGCGGGCAGCGAAAGCGGGTCAGCGTCGCGCTCGAGCTACTCACGAGACCGGCCCTGCTCTTCCTCGACGAGCCCACCTCGGGGCTCGATCCCGGGCTCGAGCGCAGCCTGATGCAGCTCCTGCGCCGGCTCGCCGACGCGGGGCGGACCGTCGTCGTCGTCACCCACAGCGTCGAGAGCCTCGCCCTCTGCGACCGCGTGCTCTTCCTCGCGCCGGGCGGGCGCACCGCGTTCTTCGGGCCGCCGCAGCTCGCGCTCGCCTACTTCGACCGCGCCGACTACCAGGGGGTGTTCCAGAGCCTCTCGGGCGGCGATCCCCGCGAGTGGCGGGAGCGCTTCTCCGCACACGAACTCGGCCGCCGCTACCTGGACGAGCCGCTCACCGGCTACACGGCAGGGTCGCGGCGGCCGGCCGCCGTGGGATCGCCACCGGGGCGGCTGAGCTGGTGGCGGCAGCTCTGGATGCTGACGCGGCGTTACGGGCGGGTGCTCGCGAGCGACCGCGGCAACCTGGTCATGCTCGGGCTCTCGGCGCCCGTGCTCGGGCTGATCGCGCTCTGGCGCCTGCCGGGCAGCGAGCTGTCGCCACCCCCGCTGCCCGAGATCCGGCTCGTCTCGCAGGCATCGCTCGTCCTCTTCGTCCTGATGCTGAGCCTCACGCTGCTCGGCCTGACGAACGCGATCCGCGAGATCGTCAAGGAGCAGCCGCTGTTTCGCCGCGAACGGGCGATCGGGCTCTCGATCCCCGCCTACGTGCTCTCGAAGCTGCTCGTCCTCAGTGCGATCGTGACGCTCCAGGCCGCTGTCGCGGTCCCGATTGCCGTTGCCGCCCAGAACGGGCCGCGCGACGCGGTCCTGCTCGGCTGGCCGCTCGGGGAGCTGATCGTGGCCGGCGCCGCCACTGGGATCGCCGCGGTCGCGCTCGGCCTGCTCGTCTCCTCGCTTTCCTCGTCGGTCAACGTGGCCGTCGCCGTTCTGCCCGCGCTGCTCACGATCCAGCTCTTGCTCGGCTCCGGCGGTGTCTTTCCCTCCGCCGAGGAGAAGCCTGTCCTACGTGAGCTCTCGTACGCCTCCAGCCTCACCTGGGGGTTCGGTGCGGGCGCCTCGACCTCCGAGCTGAATCGCCTCCAGGCGATCGACGCGATCGGCCGCAAGCTCCCGACGATCGACCTGAGCAAGCCGGAGAAGCTCGTCGAGGTTCTGGGAGAGGAGAACCGCGGCGAGCGGCTCTGGAACCACGAGCCGGGCGCGTGGCTGCGCAACCTGGCAGCGCTCGGCGCGATCACGCTCGTCTGCCTGGTGCTCGCCGGCTTCGCGCTGCGGCGCTTCGACCCCGTCTGACGGGTCCGCCCGGCGAGGGGCGGGTCAGACCCCGCCCCGACGTGCTTGCAGGGGTTTGTGCGATCGAGCCCCGCCCGCCGCACCCCCCGGGTGTACCGTGCCGACGATGGAGGAGCCGGCCTCGGCAACCGTCAGTCGCGAGGCCCTGCGGGGCCTCCTGCTGGCGACGCTCGCGTTCGGGCTCTGCTTCACGGCCATGGGCCTCGTCGCGCCGCTCGCGCGCAAGTTCGAAGACGACTGGAGCCTCTCGAGCTTCGAGACGTCGGTCCTGATCGCCGTCCCGATCATTCTCGGCTCGTTGCTTCGAATACCGATGGGTGCGCTCACCGACCGGTTCGGCGGCAGGCGCGTGTTCGCCGGGCTGCTGCTCGCCTCCGTCCCCCCCTGCATCCTGCTCGGCGTCGTCGACAGCTACTGGGCGCTCGTCGGTACCGCGCTTTTGCTCGGGATCGCGGGCTCCTCGTTCGCCGTCGGGGTGCCGTTCGTCGCCGGCTGGTTCGGGAGGGAGCGCCAGGGCTTCGCCCTCGGCATCTACGGGATGGGCAACGCGGGAACGGCGATTGCGGCGTTCAGCGCGCCGTTCGTCGTCGATCACCTCGGCGGCCGGCGGGTGCTCGGCTTCGGCGTGGCCGCCCTGCTCGCCGCGGGCGCGCTCGCGTGGTGGGGGCTCGCGCGCGACGCTCCGGGCCGGCCGGCGCCGAGCGGCTACCGGCAGGTCCTGCGCGCCGGCATGCCCCTCTACCGGCTCTCGCTCTTCTACTTCGTCACTTTCGGCGGCTTCATCGCCATGGCTATCTTCACGCCGAAGCTGCTCGTCGACTGGTTCGACTTCTCGCTCGTCGATGCCGGTCTCAGGGCGGCCGGGTTCACGGCCGTCGCCACCATCACCCGCCCCCTGGGCGGCTGGCTCTCCGATCGGTTCGGCGCCTACTCGATGCTCGTGATCGCCTTCGCCGGGATCGCGGTGGATGCGGCGGCGCTCGCGACGATCTCGCCGACTCCCCGGATCGTCCCGGTGACGATCGCGTGCCTGTCGCTCGCAGCCTTCTTCGGGCTCGGCAGCGGCGCCGTGTTCAAGCTCGTCCCGGCGGAGTTCCCCGACGACACCGGCGCCGCGAGCGGCATCATCGGCGCTGCCGGCGGCCTCGGCGGCTTCTTCCCGCCGCTGCTCATGGGTCTCGTCAACGACCTCTTCGGCAGCTACACGCTCGGCTTCGTGGGCCTGCTCGCGTTCTGCAGCGTCTGCTTCGTCGTCACCGTCTGGCTGCTACGTGCTCAGGGCGGCGGCCTCGAGCGCAGCGCCGAGTCGAGCGTCATCCCGCCGTAGAGCACTCCCGCGAGCGGCAACGTCAGCGCCCACGCCTGGTGGAGCGCGAAGTAGCGGATCGTCGGCACGAACGCCGCGGTGGCCGACGCCCAGGCGGCAAAGGCAATCGCGCCGACCGTCGTGGCGATCCACTCAGGAGCGTCGAGCCAGGCGGCGATCGCCGCCCCGACGATCCCGGCCGGGGGAGCGACGAACAGCACGCCCAGGGCGACGAGGGTACCGGCGAGCAGCGCCCACGAGTAGCGCAGCTCGTCGAACGCGGTTCGTCGCACCATTCGCCACACCGCGGCGACCGAGCCGTACTCGCGCACGCTGACCACCTCGGAGCGGCTGACGGACAGGCGGATGGACTCCCCGAGCCCTTTCACGTGCCCGGCGAGGTTGACGTCGTCGATCGGCTCGCCGCGGATCGCCGCGAGGCCGCCGGCGCGCTCGAGCGTGTCTCGCCGTACGAGCACGCATCCCCCCGCTGCCGCAGCCACCCGGCTCGCCGGGTCGTTGACGCGCCGCTGCGGGTAGAGGAGGTTGAAGAAGAAGACGAACGGCGGGATCAGGAGCCGCTCCGGCCCGGACTCGCAGCGCAGCCTCGCCAGGCGGCTGTTCAGGGCCAGGCCATCCGCCTCGCTCTCGGCGACCAGCCGGGCCAGCGAGCCCGGCGCGTGGCGGATGTCCGCGTCGGTCAGCAGCAGGTACGAGGGCGGCTCCGGGTCGCGCGCGCTCTCGGCGGCCCCCTGCTCGAGCGCCCACACCTTGCCGACCCAGCCGGCGGGGAGCGGCAGCCCCTCCACCACGGTCAGGCGGTCGTCGCCAGCGGCGAGCCGTCGCGCGACCGCGGCGGTCCCGTCGCGGGAACGGTCATCGATCAGGATCACCCGCCACGGCCCCGGGTAGTCCTGTGCGAGCAGCGCGGGCAACGTCCCCGGTAGCGAGCCCGCCTCGTCGTGCGCGGGTACGAGCACGTGCACGCGGGGCCAGGCCGGCGGGCCCGGGGGCGCGGGCGCGTCGTCGCCGATCGGCCGCAGGTCCCACGCGCGTGCGCGCGCGAGCAGCACGACCAGCCAGCCGGCCAGTGCGGCGGTTTCGGCGGCGAGGGCTGCGAGGGCGAGCGGGCTCAACGGCACCCGCGATTCTCTCGGTTATCCTCGGACCGGGATGACCGAGGGCGTCACCGAGGACGAGCTCGTCGCCTGGGTCGAGGAGGCGCTCCGCTCCCTACCGCCCGAGCTCGCGCAGCGCGTGGACAACGTCGGCATCGTCGTCGCGGACGAGGAGCCGGGTCGCCCCGGGCTGCTTGGCCTCTACCGGGGCATCCCGCTGACCCGGCGCACGCATCGCTACGTGCTGGCGGTTCCCGACCAGATAACGATCTACCGCAGGCCTCTCGAGCGGCTCTACGGTCGCGACCCCGAGCGGCTTCGTGCGAAGGTTCAGCACGTCGTCCTGCACGAGCTCGCCCACCACTTCGGGATCTCCGACGAGCGCCTGCGGGAGATCGGCCGCTACTGATGCAACCGCCCGGAAGCGCCACAGTCGTCGTCATCGGCGGCGGGATCACGGGGGCGAGCGCGCTCTACCACCTGGCGAAGGCCGGCTGCGCGGATGCGGTGCTGCTCGAGCGCGACACGCTCGGTGCGGGCTCGACGAGCAAGGCCGCGGGCGGGATCCGCGCCCAGTTCTCCGACGAGCTCAACGTCCGCATCGCGCTCGAGTGCGTCCGCCGGTTCGAGCGCTTCGCCGAGGAGCCGGGTGGCGAGATCGACTTCAAGCAGTGGGGCTACCTGTTCCTGCTCTCCCGGGACGAAGACGTTGCCTCGTTCGACCGCTCGCTCGCGCTCCAGCAGCGTCTCGGCGTCCCGTCGCGGCGGCTCGAGCCCGCGGAGGCTGCGGAGATCGTTCCCGGGCTCGTCGTCGACGATCTGCTGGCGGCGACGTTCTGCCCCCTGGACGGGTACGCAACCCCGGAGGCCGCCGTCCAGGGCTATGCGGCCGCGGCGGCCGGGCTCGGTGCCACGATCGTTCAGGGCTGCGCGGCCGTGCGGATCGCCGTCGAGGGCGGCCGCGTCACCGGTGTCGAGACCGCCGGCGGGACGATCGCGACGGAGCGGGTGATCGTCGCGGCAGGCGTCTGGTCCCGCGAGCTCGCGGCGACGGCCGGTCTCGACCTCCCGGTGCGCCCCGAGGCGCGCCACGTCTTCTTCACCGGCCCCGGTGACCCGCTCCCGCACGAGCTCCCGCTCACGATCGACTTCGCGACCGGCTTCTACCTGCACCGGGAGGGTCGGGGCCTGCTTCTCGGCGGTCGCGAGCGCAGCCTGGAAGAGCTCGCGTCGGTCGCGGCCGCCCGGCTGCCCCTGGTCGCCGAGCTCGAGGTGCGCGGCGGCTGGTGGGGCTACTACGAGATGAGCCCCGACCACAACGCGATCGTGGGGGCGGCGGCCGGGCCGGCCGGCCTCGTGTACGCGACCGGCTTCTCCGGCCACGGCTTCCAGCAGGGGCCCGTGATCGGGGAGCACGTCGCCGACCTCGCGCTCGGGCGACCCACTCTGTTCGACCTCTCGCCGTTCGCGGTCGAGCGCTTCGCCGAAGGGGCGGAGCGGGCAGAGCTGAACGTGATCTGAGCTCCCGGTCCCTACGCGCCCGTGTCGCGCACCAGCCGAACGAGCGTCCGCAGGAGCGTCCAGGCCACGGTCGGGTGCTCCTGCACGAACGGCCGGAACTCCCAGGCGGACAGCGCCATGCAGCGCAGATCGGAGGTCGCCGTGATCGTCGCGGCGCGCGGGCCCTCGTCGATCAGCGCCAGCTCCCCGAACGAGTCGCCCGGACCGAGCGCCCCTCGCGGCTCTCCGCCGACCGAGACATCCGCCGTTCCCTCGACGATCACGAAGAAGCCGACGCCGGTCTCGCCCTCGCGGGTGACGGTTGCGCCCGCTGGAAACGCCCGCTCGCGAAACGAGCGCGCGAGCTGCTCGAGGTCGCCGCGCTCGAGCCCGGCGAGGAGCGGTGTGCGCGCGAGCACGTCGGTACCGTCGACAGGCATGAGCGGATCATAGTGCCGGAACGCCGCGGTTGACCGCCACGCGACCCGTGCTACGGGTCGGGGTCGCTTGCTACACTGCGCGCGGCGCGGCGGCGTAGCTCAGTTGGTTAGAGCAGCGGAATCATAATCCGCGTGTCGGAGGTTCGAGTCCTCCCGCCGCTACTGCACCGCCCGTCAATCCGAGAGAGAGAGCACAGTGGCGAAAACCGGAGTCCGAGTCGCGATCACGCTCGCCTGCACGGAGTGCAAGCGGCGGAATTACCAGACGATGAAGTCCAAGCGCAACACGCCCGACCGGGTCGAGTTCTCGAAGTACTGCCGTTGGTGCGGACGCCACACGCCCCACCGGGAGACCCGCTAGGGACCCTGCTGTGGCTCGCTCCCGCACGCGCCGCAACAAGGACTACCAGGCGCCGGCGACCGGGTCGGCCGCCGAGCGTGCCCGCGCGCGCCGCCAGCAGGTGCGGCCGAGCGGCGAGACAAAGGCGCAGACCGGGCAGAAGCGGGAACGCCGCGGCGGCGTCCGGGCCTTCGCCGGCGAGTCCGCGGCCGAACTGAAGAAGGTCGAATGGCCCGGCCAGCGCCAGTTGGTCTCCGCTACCGTAGTCGTCCTGATCGCGATCGCCGTCGTCGGCGTCTTCCTCTGGGCCGCGGACGAGGCGCTGAGCAGGCTCGTTCGCGACGTCCTCCTCCGCTAGCCAGCAGGGTTGCCCATGTTCCAGTGGTATGTCATCAACACCTACTCGGGTCACGAGAACAAGGTGAAGGCCAATCTCGAGCATCGGATCGTCTCGATGAACCAGCAGCCGTCATTTCGCCGTGTCGTCGTGCCGACGGAGCAGGTCGTCGAGACGAAAGACGGCCAGAAGGTGCAGACGGAGAAGCGCGTGCTCCCCGGCTACGTCCTCGTGAACATGGAGATGACGGACGACTCCTGGTCGGTCGTGAAGAACACCCCGGGCGTCACGGGTTTCGTCGGCTCCGGGGCGACGCCGGTGCCGCTGTCGAAGCCCGAGATCGACCGGATCCTGCACACCGCCACGGCCGCAGAGCGGCCGCGCGCGGTCGCTCAATTCGAGCTCGGCGAGTCGGTGAAGGTAACATCGGGCCCGCTGTCCGACTTCGACGGCGAGATCGTCGACGTGAACCCGGACCAGCATAAGCTCAAGGTTCTCGTGAACATCTTCGAGCGGCAGGTACCGGTCGAGCTGTCGTTCGACCAGGTGAAGAAGATCGATTGACCCCGTAGGGGCCGGACCTGTCCGGCCCGAGGACGCACAGAATGGCAAAAAAAGTACTCACCATGATCAAGCTCCAGATCCCGGGCGGACAGGCGAACCCCGCTCCGCCGGTCGGCCCCGCGCTCGGCCAGCACGGGGTCAACATCATGGAGTTCTGCAAGGCGTTCAACGCCCAGACGACCGACCAGAATGGGCGCATCACGCCCGTCGAGATCACCGTGTTCGAGGATCGCTCGTTCACGTTCATCACGAAGACGCCGCCTGCCGCCGTCCTGATCAGGGAGGCGCTCGGCGTCGAGAAGGGCTCGGCCGAGCCCAACCGGGAGAAGGTCGGGCGCCTGACCCGCGCGCAGCTCAGGAGCATCGCGGAGGCGAAGCTCGTCGACCTGAACGCGCGGGACGTCGACCAGGCCATGCTCGTGATCGCGGGAACGGCCCGGTCGATGGGAGTGGAGGTGGAGGACTGATGGCAGATCGCGGGAAGCGCTACCGGAACGCGCGAGGGCAGGTCGACCGGGAGCGCGCCTACACGCCGCTCGAGGCGATCCGGCTGCTCAAGTCGCTCGGGGCGGCGAAGTTCGACGAGACCGTGGAGACCCACTTCAACCTCGGGCTCAACGTGCGGCACGCCGACCAGCAGCTCCGCGGCACGCTGATGCTCCCGCACGGGACCGGCCGCGAGATGCGGGTCGCCGTCTTCGCAGAGGGCGAGAAGGCGAAGGAGGCGGAGGACGCGGGTGCCGACGTAGTCGGCTCGGCCGACCTGGCGACGAACATCGAGGCCGGTTTCGACGACTTCGACATCGCGATCGCGACGCCCGACCTGATGGGTGTCGTCGGCAAGCTCGGGCGGATCCTCGGCCCTCGCGGCAAGATGCCGAACCCGAAGACCGGCACCGTCACGTTCGATGTCGAGAAGGCCGTTCGCGACGCGAAGGCGGGCAAGCTCGAGTACCGCACCGATCGCGGCGCGAACGTCCACCTGCCGATCGGCAAGAAGAGCTTCGACGAGCGTGCGCTGCTCGAGAACTACGCGGTCGTGGTCGAGGAGATCGTTCGTGCCAAGCCGGCCGTGGCGAAAGGCCGCTACATCCGGTCGATCACGGTGACGACGTCGATGGGCCCGGGTGTGAAAGTCGACCCGGGCCGCACACGCGACATCACGGCCGAGCTCGAGGGGGCGCCGGTACCCGCCTGAGCGGGACCGCTAGGCTGCGAGCAGCAACGACACCACACTCTCGCCGAAGACCACCGGCAGCCCGCGAGGGCGGAAGTCCGGTCGAGGCGGTGGACACGGGGATCGCGACCCCCGCCTCTGCCCGCCTCACGGCGGGTTTCGTGTCGAGAGAGGAGACAACGCGATGGACGAGAGGTTCGGGGCCGGGGGCCGGAGATGCTGAGGGAGAACAAGGAGCGCATCGTTGCCGAGCTGACCGAGCGCCTGCGCGTGGCCGAGACGCTGATCGTCGCCGACTACCGCGGCCTTACCCACAAGGAGCTTGACGACCTGCGCACCCGGCTGCTCGAGAGCGGCGCGCGGCTCACCGTCGTCAAGAACACGCTCACGCGCCGGGCGGCGGAGGCGGCGGGGGTCGAGGCACTACTCGAGCTCCTGACCGGGCCGACCGCGATCGCGTTCGTTCACGACGGCGACATGGTGGCCGCCGCCAAGGCGCTCGACGAGACCGCGAAGCAGACCCGGCGTCTCGAGCTGAAGGGCGGTGTGCTGGACGGTCGGCCGGTTGGTCAGGACGATGTCAAGCAGCTCGCCTCGCTACCGCCGGTCGACGTGCTGAGAGGCCAGGTGCTCGGAGCGATCGTTGCCCCGTTGACGGGGCTGCTCGGAATCGTGAGCGCCCCGCTCACGGATCTCGTCGGGCTGATCGACGCCCGGGTCGAGCAGCTCGGTCCCGGTGTGGCGATCGAGCCCGTGGCGGCCGAGGCCGCGGAGCCAGAGGCGGAAGCGAGCGAGTCGGATGAGGGAACCCAGGACGAGAACGAGGCTCCGGCGACAGAGGAGCCGGAGGGAAAGGACGAGGAATGAGCGCAGTCGACACCGTGTTCGAGCAGCTCGGGAGCATGACCGTTCTCGAGCTCGTCGAGCTGAAGAAGAAGATCGAGGACGAGTGGGGCATCACCGCCGCAGCCCCGATCGCCGTTGCGGCGCCCGCCGCCGCCGGCGGCGGCGGCGCAGCCGAGGCCGAGGAGAAGTCGGACTTCGACGTCGTCCTCACGGCTGCGGGTGACAAGAAGATCCAGGTGATCAAAGTCGTTCGGGCCGTCACGGGTCTCGGTCTGAAGGAGGCGAAGGACCTCGTCGACGCGGCCCCCAAGGCGGTCAAGGAAGGCATCGCCAGGGACGAAGCCGACTCGGTCAAGGCCCAGCTCGAGGAGGCCGGCGCCAGCGTCGAGCTCAAGTAGGGGCGGGTCTTGTCCCGCCCCCGCGGGATCTGTCCCGTCCCGCGGCGGACCCGCGCCGCTCCTGCTGTAGGGGCGGGCCGCGACCCGCGCCGCTCCTGCTGTAGGGGCGGGTCATGACCCGCCCCTACGCGTTGTCGGGGCACGCGCCGAGCCGGCGACGCCTCGCTCAGCCGGCGAGGAGCCCCGTGAGGTACATGATCGCGATCCCGGCGAGGTAGCCGCCGATTGCCCAGCCGGACTGGAGGCCGCCGGGGGCGTTTCGCCGCACGTAGCGGCCGACCTCGACGACGACCTGGAGGGCGGCGCCGGCGGCAAGCCCGAAGAAGAGGACGCCGAGGACGTCGTTCGTGACGTAGCCGCCGAGCCAGGTGCCGAAGATCGCCGGGACGCCGGCGATCAGCGCGAGCCCCGCGACGACGGCGATCGTGACACGTTCGCGGGCGATGGGGGAGGCGATGCCGAGGCCCTCGGTGACGTTGTGGATCATGAAGCCGACGATCAGGAAGGTGCCGAGCTGGAGCTCGCCGAACGCGAACGAGGCCCCGATCGCGAGCCCTTCGCCGAGGTTGTGGAGGCCGATCCCGATCGCGACCAGCAGGGCGAGAGTGCTGCCGGTGGCGCCGCTGCGGCGGCCGAGCCGGGTGGAGAGGAAGGTCATCCCGAGGGCGCTGAGCGCGACGCCGAGCAGGACCAGCCCGGATCCGCCGAGCGCGCCCGGCAGCGCTGCTTGCAGCTCGAACGCCTCGAAGAGCGCGTCAATGCCGAGGAAAGTGAGCAGTCCGGCGGTGAGCGCCATGAATGCAGACAGCCAGCGGACTCCGGCGCGGCGTAGCGAGGGCAGCCAGAGCAGGCCGAGCGCGACGGGGACGACGCCGACGAGGAACCCGATCAGCCCGTAGCCGAGGAACCCACGCGCCGACGGAGCGGGGGTCTCGACCGCAGCGGGAATCCCGGCAACCGTCTCGATTCCGCTCGAGCTCGTGACACCGAGCGTGATCGGGTCGTCTTCGACCCAGTCGTAGAGGATGACGATCGTGCTCGATCGCAGTCGCGAGAGCGTGGTGTCCCCCTCGACGGTGAACGGGGTGATCGCGTCGTCGACGGCGACCGACGCGATCGTGATCTCGTCGGACTGCGGGTTGCGGACGAGGACGCGGATCTCGCCCGGTACGAACGTGACCCGGCGGATGTCGAGCTCGTCGGCGGGCGGAGGGTTGCGGCCGACGAGGTCGACGAGCGAGGAGCCGCCGGAGACGAACGCGCCGACGACGAGCGCAAGCAGCAAGATCGGGACGAGCGCCCACAGGCGCCAGCCGAGCGTCCCGGCCGTGGTCGTGCCGCTCGCCATCAGTCGATGACCTGGAAGAACCCCATCCAGCCGAGCTCGGCGAACTCCGACTGATGGGCGTGGAACATGAACGCGCCGGTGTTCGAGAACCGGATCTCGAGCACGCCACGCTGCCCCTGGCACTGCATCACCGTGTCGGTGTACTCCCACTGCTCGCCCGTGCCGGTGGGCTGGTAGCGGAAGAAGTCGCCGTGCAGGTGGAACGAGTTGATCAGGTCGAACTCGGTCAGATTCGCCAGGTACACGCGTACGAGCCCGCCGCGCTTCACCTGGATCGGGTGGCGCGCGTAGTAGAACGTGCGACCGTTGACGGTGTAGAAGTTGTTCTCACCGTCGCCGTCGGTGTCGTAGCCGCTCATCACCATCACGAGCTCGCGCGCAGGCTCGCGCGGCAGCTTCGGGTCGATGATGAATGCCCCGTACAGCCCCTTGTGGATGTGTTTCTTCAGCGGGGCCGTGTGGCAGTGGTAGACGTGGAAGCCGGCCGGCCGAGCGGGGAACTCGTAGGTGAGCTCCTCGCCCGGCCCGACGATCTCGAACACCCCGTCCATGTTCGCCGGATGGATGCCGTGGAAATGGATCGTGTGCGGATGCGCACCGGCGTTCGCAAAGCGCACCCGCAGCAGATCGTCCTCGGTCGCCCGGATCACCGGGCCGGGCACGGTCCCGTTGTACGTCCACGCCGGGAAGAACACGCCCGGCGCGATCTCGATCTCCGTGTCCGTCGCGACGAGCGTGTACTCGCGCACCCGTCCCGGCTCGTGCGGCAGCGCCGGCGGCGGATACAGCAGCCCGTCGAGGTCGTTCGGGCCGCCCACCGCGGGCGTGCCCTCCCCGATCATCGCGGCGTGACCTGCCGCTGCCCCCGCTGCGGGTGCCGAGGACACGGCGTGCCGGTGCGTGACGCGATCCGCTGTCTCGTCGTCGAGGGCGAGGACGACCTTCCCGGCCACCGGTACCACGGCGAGCGGCGTACCCAGGGCGAGCAACTGCTTCCGCGTCAATTTAGGCATGACTAATCGTCGGTTTGAGTGTACCTCGAAGAACTCGTGGGGGAAAGCTGTCGCCCCGGCGACGTCAGGGCGGGGGCGGGCGGATCAGGGCCCGCCCTTGCGTTTTTCCACAGGTGGGACTACAGTCCTGTGGAACGCGTGCGGGCCCGCAAGGGCCGCGCTTGCGAGCGTGCCGACGCGTCTGATACGCTTGCTAGTCGCGCCGCCGTTTCGCGTGTCTGCACGCCCGTTGTTCGTTTGACCCTGCCCGGAGGGAGGTCGCCGCTTTTGGCCAGCAAGGTCGTCGCTCGCCGTGAGCGCAAGAGCTTTTCGCGTCTCGACCATGTACTCGAAGTCCCGAACCTGATCGACATCCAGAAGGCCTCGTTCGAGTGGTTTCTGAACGGGGGCCTTCGGGAGACGATCGACGATATCTCCCCGATCGAGGACTACACCGGCTCGCTCGCCGTCGAATTCGGCTCGTACGAGTTCGGCGAGCCGCCGGCTTCGATCAAGGAGTGTCGCGAGAAGGACCAGACGTACGAGTCCCCGCTCTCGATGGTCGTCCGCTTCGTGAACAAGGACACCGGCGAGATCCGGGAGCAGACGGTCTTCATGGGGCAGTTCCCCATGATGACCGAGCAGGGCACTTTCATCATCAACGGCACCGAGCGGGTGATCGTCACGCAACTCGTTCGCAGCCCGGGCGCCTACCTGATGGAGCCGAAGGACCCGACGAAGCAGGTCTTCATCGCGAACCTGATGCCATCGCGCGGCTCGTGGCTCGAGCTGGAGATCGACAAGAAGGGCGTCGTCTACGCCCGTATCGACCGCAAGCGCAAGCTGCCGGTCACCACGCTTCTGCGAGCGCTTCCCCGCGAGGATCCGTCCACGGGCTGGGAGCTCGACACCTCATCGAACGAGGCGATCCTCGCCCTCTTCGACGATTCGGTCTACATCGCCAACACGCTCGAGAAGGATCCCTCCACGCGCGAGGAGGAGGCGGTGATCGAGGTGTTCAAGAAGCAGCGTCCGGGCGAGCCGCCGACGCTGGACAACGCCCGCAACCTCCTTCGCGGCCTGTTCTTCGACCCGAAGCGCTACGACCTGACGAAGGTCGGGCGCTACAAGCTCAACCAGCGACTCGAGCTCGACGTTCCCGAGGACGTGCGCGTGCTCACCACGAAGGACATCGTGGCGCTCGTCAGGAGGCTCGTGGACATGCCCAAGCGGCTCGGAGTGCCGGAGGACTCCAAGGACTACGCGGCCGACGCGATCAGCCTCTCGCGTGACCCGATCCGCAAGGAGCTCGACGAGTACGAGCACTTCGGGAACCGCCGGCTGCGCACCGTGGGCGAGCTGATCCAGGAGGCGTTCCGGGTCGGCCTCTACCGCATGGAGCGGGTCGTCCGCGAGCGGATGACGACGGAGGACGTCGACACCATCACCCCGCAGACGATCATCAACGTCCGCCCGGTGCAGGCGGCGCTGAAGGAGTTCTTTGGCTCTTCGCAGCTGTCGCAGTTCATGGACCAGACGAACTCCCTTGCCGGCCTGACTCACCGCCGCCGGCTGTCCGCGCTCGGTGCGGGCGGCCTCACGCGCGAGCGCGCGCCGATCGAGGTCCGCGACGTGCACCCGACCCATTACGGCCGCATGTGCCCGATCGAGACCCCGGAGGGTCCGAACATCGGCCTGATCGGATCGCTCGCTTCGATGGCGACGGTCTCGGAGTTCGGCTTCGTCCAGACGCCGTACCGGGTCGTCAAGGGCGGCAAGGTGACCGACGAGATCGTCTACCTCGACGCGAGCGCCGAGGAGAAGTTCACGATCGCCCAGGCGAACGAGCCGATCGACGCGAAGACCGGGAAGTTCCTCAACGACCAGGTGCTCTGCCGTGCCGGCGCGGGCGACTACGTCACCGCCGACCCGAAGAGCATCCAGTACATGGACGTCAACCCCGCGCAGCTCGTGTCCGTGGCGACCGCGCTGATCCCGTTCCTCGAGCACAACGACGCGAACCGCGCGCTGATGGGCTCGAACATGCAGCGCCAGGCGGTGCCGCTCCTCATCGCCGACCCGCCGCTCGTCGGCACCGGGCTCGAGTACCGCGCGGCCGTCGATACCGGCGACGTCGTGCTGGCCCGGAGGGAAGGCACCGTCGTCGACGTCGATGCGGAGCGCATCGTCGTCGAGGCGAAGGACGGTCGCGACGAGTACAGCCTCGTCAAGTTCATGCGCTCGAACCAGGGCACCCTGATCCACCAGACGGCGATCGTTCATCTCGGTCAGCGCGTGAAGGTCGGCGACGTCCTCGCCGACGGCAGCTCCACCTCGAACGGCGAGCTTGCCCTGGGTAGGAACGTACTCGTCGCTTTCATGCCGTTCGAGGGTTACAACTTCGAGGACGCGATCGTCATCTCCGAGCGCCTCGTCAAGGACGACGTGCTCTCGTCGATTCACATCCACGAGTACGAGATCGACGCTCGCTCGACGAAGCTCGGCGACGAGGAGATCACGCGCGACATCCCGAACCGCTCGGAGGAGTCCCTGAAAGACCTCGACGATCGCGGCATCGTCCGCATCGGTGCCGAGGTCGGCTCCGGCGACCTGCTCGTCGGCAAGGTGACCCCGAAGGGCGAGACCGAGCTGACCGCCGAGGAGAAGCTGATCCGCGCGATCTTCAAGGAGAAGGCGCGCGAGGTCCGCGACACGTCGCTCAAGGTTCCCCACGGTGAGGGCGGAAAAGTGATCGCCGTCAAGACGTTCTCGCGCGAGGCGGGGGATGACCTCTCCCCGGGCGTGAACGAGCTCGTCCGTGTCTACGTCGCCAAGAAGCGCAAGGTGGCCGAGGGCGACAAGCTCGCCGGGCGCCACGGAAACAAGGGCGTGATCGCGAAGATCGTGCCCGAGGAGGACATGCCCTTCCTCGAGGACGGCACGCCCGTCGAGGTCGTCCTCAACCCGCTCGGCGTGCCTAGCCGGATGAACATCGGCCAGGTGCTCGAGACGCACCTCGGCTGGGCCGCGTTCCACGGGGTGTTCGACGGTGAGGGCAACGGGTCGACTCCGATCGCGACGCCCGTGTTCGACGGCGCCACACCGGAGCAGGTCGACGACGCGCTCGTCGAGTGGGTGCGGCAGAACCCCGACTCGCCGATCGCGTTCACCGTCGACGAGACCCGGCCGAAGGGCCGCTGGACGTCGGGCAAGGTGCGTCTCTTCGACGGGCGCACCGGTGAGCCGTTCATCCAGAAGGTGACCGTCGGATACATGTACATCCTGAAGCTCCTGCACCTGGTGGACGACAAGATCCACGCGCGCTCGACCGGCCCGTACTCGCTCGTCACGCAGCAGCCGCTCGGCGGCAAGGCCCAGTTCGGCGGCCAGCGCTTCGGCGAGATGGAGGTCTGGGCGCTCGAGGCCTACGGCGCCGCCTACACGCTGCAGGAGATGCTCACGATCAAGTCCGACGACACCGTCGGGCGCGTCAAGGCGTACGAGGCGATCGTCAAGGGCGAGAACATCGCCGAGCCGTCGATCCCGGAGTCGTTCAAGGTGCTGCTCAAGGAGATGCAGTCGCTCGCGCTCGATGTGCAGGTCCTCTCCGAGGAGGGCGGCGAGGTCGAGGTCCGCGAGGAGGAGGACGAGCTGCTGCGCGCCGCGGAGGAGCTCGGCATCGACCTCTCGCCCGGTTCCCTGCGGGCGGCGGCTCGCCAGCCGACCGCCGAAGAGGTGGAGGAGGGCCAGGAGCGCGTCGACGAGGCGGGCGAGCTGGCGCTCCCCGCAGACGAGGAGCTCGGCGACCTCGACGATCTGGCTGCCGAGCCCGTGCGCGCTGCCGAGGACGCGGTCGACGCGACCCCCGACCTCGCCGACGTCGAGATCGAAGAATGACCGCCGCCGAGGCTCGCCGAACGATGGTCAACGTCCCGGGAAAGGAACGGCCCTTGCCGCGTAGACTCACCACCGCCGCCCGCCGAGGCAGGAGGGCGAGATGATCGACATCAACCACTTCGATGCGATCCGCATCGGCCTCGCGTCCTCGAAGCTGATCCGCGACTGGTCGTCGGGCGAGGTTACGAAGCCCGAGACGATCAACTACCGCACGCTCAAGCCCGAGAAGGACGGCCTGTTCTGCGAGCGCATCTTCGGCCCGACGAAGGACTGGGAGTGCTACTGCGGCAAGTACAAGCGCGTCCGCTACAAGGGCATCATCTGCGAGCGCTGCGGGGTCGAGGTGACTCGCCAGAAGGTCCGGCGCGAGCGCATGGGCCACATCGATCTGGCCGCACCCGTCTCCCACATCTGGTTCTTCAAGGGCGTGCCCAGCCGCATCGGCTACCTGCTCGACATCGCCCCCAAGGAGCTCGAGAAGGTGCTGTACTTCGCGGCGTCCATCGTCACGAAGGTCGACCACGAGAAGCGCGCGGCCGACCTCGCGGATCTCGAGGACAAGGTTCGCGCCGAGGCCGAGCGGATCGCGGTTGACCGGGACGAGCAACTCGCCGCGCTCGAGCAGCGACTGGCCCGGCGGCGTGACTACCTCGCCAAGGGCAAGGAGAAGGACTTCGACGAGGACGACGAGTTCTGGGCCCGTGGCCTCTCCGCCTGGGCCGAGGAGCAGATGCTTCCGAGCCTCGAGGATGCGCGCAAGCTCGTCGGTGGCATCTTCGTCAGCGCCGCGAACCAGGTCACGACCGAGGACTCGAAGAAGATCCGCGAGCTCGTCCGGCGGGCCGCGATCCGCGACGATCGCGCGGACACGACCTCGCGCGAGCTCGACTCGGTCGCGCTCGCCGCCGCCCAGATCCGCGGTGCGCTCGCGCCCCTCGTCGCCGACGCGGAGAGCGCGTCAGGGGCGAAGAAGGGCGCGATCACAAAGCACGTGAACCGGGTGCAGGAGGCGTTGCTCGCCGGGACCGAGCTCGAAGGAGACGACAGCGAGCTCGTCCGGGACGTCGACGCGAAGAACCTCGAGAAGGCGCGCGGGCTCGGCAACGGGCTGCTCGCCGAGCTGCTCGGGACTGCCGCCGCGAGCGCGTCGCCGGAGGAGCTGCGCGAGCTGGCGAACGATCTCTGCCTCAAGGCGGAAGGGCGGATGCAGAAGGAGGAGATGGACGCGATCGTCCAGTGGTCGCACAAGGTGCGCGAGATGTATCTCGACATCGAGTCGCGCCGCAGGGACGCCCACGAGGCCTCGGTCGAGGCGGTACGCCGCCTCGAGGAGACCTGGACGCGCTTCCGCGATCTCGACCCGAAGGAGATCGTCAACGACGAGCTGATCTTCCGGGAGCTCAAGGAGCGGTTCGGCTCGCCGTACGGCTTCGGCGTCTATTTCGAGGGCGGCATGGGCGCGGAGGCCATCCGCGACCTGCTTCGCGACCTCGACTTGGGCGCGGAGGCGGAGACGCTGCGGGAGACGATCCGGACCTCGAGGAGCCAGAAGCAGCAGCGCGCGATCAAGCGCCTGAAGGTCGTGAACGCTTTCATCAAGTCGGAGAACCGGCCTGAGTGGATGATCCTCGAGGCGGTCCCGGTGATACCGCCCGAGCTGCGGCCGATGGTTCAGCTCGACGGCGGCCGCTTCGCGACGAGCGATCTCAACGATCTCTACCGCCGCGTCATCAACCGCAACAACAGACTCAAGCGCCTGCTCGACCTCGGGGCGCCGGAGATCATCGTCAACAACGAGAAGCGAATGCTCCAGGAGGCCGTCGACGCGCTGTTCGACAACGGGCGCCGCGGGCGCGCGGTGACCGGTCCGGGCAACCGCCCCCTCAAGTCGCTCTCGGACATGCTCAAGGGGAAGCAGGGCCGGTTTCGCCAGAACCTGCTCGGGAAGCGCGTGGACTACTCCGGGCGCTCCGTGATCGTCGCCGGCCCGCAGCTGCGGCTGCACCAGTGCGGCCTGCCGAAGCTGATGGCGCTCGAGCTGTTCAAGCCGTTCATCATGAGCCGGCTCGTCGAGCGCAAGGCGGTGCAGAACATCAAGGCCGCGAAGAAGATGGTCGAGTCGATGGTGCCCGAGGTCTGGGACGTGCTCGAGGAGGTGATCGCGGAGCATCCGGTGCTGCTCAACCGCGCGCCGACGCTCCATCGCCTCGGCATCCAGGCGTTCGAGCCGGTGCTCGTGGAGGGCAAGGCGATCCAGATCCACCCCCTCGTTTGCCACGCCTTCAACGCCGACTTCGACGGCGACCAGATGGCAGTGCACCTGCCGCTGTCCGTGGAGGCCCAGGCGGAGGCGCGGGTGCTGATGCTCTCCGCGAACAACATCCTCTCGCCGGCCCACGGCAAGGCGCTCGCGACCCCGACCCAGGACATGATCCTCGGCTGCTACTACCTGACGTATTCCCCCGACGAGGATGACCAGACCGACCGACCGACCGACCGGCGGCTGAAGCGATTCGCCTCGGAAGACGAGGTGATCCTCGCGGTCGAGGCGATACAGGAGGGCGTCGGGCTGCAGGATCCGATCGAGTACCGCTGGAACGGCGAGCTGATGCAGACGACGCCGGGGCGCGTGATCTTCAACGAGGAGGTCTGCCGGGCGCTCGAGTCGTCGATGGGAGCCGCGTTCGCGCGCGACCGTGTGACGTTCCACAACCGCACGCTCGGCAAGCGGGAGATGAGCGACCTGATCTCGGAGCTCGTCGACGAGTTCGGCGCCCACCGGCTCGCACCGGTGCTCGACACGATCAAGCAGCTCGGGTTCGATTACGCGACCCGGGCCGGCATCACGGTCTCGAAGAACGACATCGTGATCCCGCCGGAGAAGGAGGAGATCCTCCAGGGCTACGAGGGCCAGGTGCAGGCGATCGAGCGCAACTACGAGCGCGGCCTGATCACCGAGCAGGAGCGCCACGAGGCGATCGTCCAGGTCTGGACCGAGGCGACCGACGCGGTCGCAACCGCGATGGAGAACACGCTCTGGAAGCTGAATCCGATCTACATGATGGCCAACTCCGGCGCCCGCGGCTCGTTCAAGCAGATCCGTCAGCTTGCCGGCATGCGCGGCCTGATGGCGAATCCGAAGGGCGAAATCATCGAGCGCCCGATCAAGGCGAACTTCATGGAGGGGCTGTCGGTGCTCGAGTACTTCATCTCGACGCACGGCGCTCGCAAGGGACTCGCGGACACGGCGCTTCGCACCGCGGACTCCGGGTACCTGACCCGGCGGCTAGTTGACGTCTCGCAGGACGTGATCGTCCGCGAGGAGGACTGCGGCACCTCCGAGTACATCGAGCTCCCCCTGCTCGCGGCGGAAGGCGGGGTCAACCGCTCCGTCGCCGGCAGGGTGATCCTCGAGGACATCCACAAGCCGCTCGCGAGCGGCAAGCCGGGCAAGACCGTGCTGCTCGCGCGGGACGACGTCACGACGATGAAGCTCCTGAAAGTCGTCAGCGAGGAGCTCGGCGATGCTGCGGAGGGCTTCATGGTTCCGGTGCGCTCGGTGCTCAAGTGCCGGAGCGAGTTCGGGGTTTGCCGGAAGTGCTACGGGGTCTTCCTCGCGACCGACGAGATGTGCGAGATCGGCGACGCGGTCGGGATCATCGCCGCCCAGTCGATCGGCGAGCCGGGCACCCAGCTGACGATGCGCACGTTCCACACGGGCGGCGTCGCGGGCGCCGACATCACGCACGGCCTGCCGCGGGTGGTCGAGATCTTCGAGGCGCGCAACCCGAAGGGGGCCGCGACGCTCGCGGGTCTGCCGGGCCGTGTCGAGATCGAGGAGACGGAGCGCGGGCCGAAGGTGCGGATCGTTCCGACCGGCGTCGACGAGAGCGGCGAGCCGCTCCAGCCGCGCGAGTACCAGCTGCCCCGGCGCACGCGCCTGCTCGTGGCGACCGGGCAGCTCGTCGAGGCCGGGGACCCGATGCACGACGGCTCGCGATCGCCTGCCGAGCTGCTTCAGCTCAAGGGCGCGACCGCGACCGAGCTGTACCTCGTCGACGAGGTACAGCGCGTGTACAAGTCGCAGGGTGTCGACATTCACGACAAGCACATCGAGCTGATCGTGCGCCAGATGATGAAGAAGGTGCGGGTGGACGCGTCCGGCGACACCGACCTGCTTCCGGGTGAGCTGGCGGATCGCATCCGGTTCGAGCGGGAAAACGCGCGCATGCGCGCGGAGGGCGGTGAGGAGGCGACGTTCGAGCCCGTCATCCTCGGGATCACGAAGGCGTCGCTCGCAACCGAGTCGTTCCTGTCCGCAGCCTCCTTCCAGGAGACGACCAAGGTTCTCACCGACGCCGCGATCGAGGGGAAGAAGGACAAGCTGCTCGGGCTGAAGGAGAACGTGATCATCGGCAAGCTGATCCCGGCCGCGACGGGTCTCAAGAAGTACCGGTCGCTCGAGATCGCGCCGTCCGAGAAGGTCCCGCTCTCCGCCTACGCCCGGCCGGAGACCGAGGAGCAGCTGCTCGCCGCGCTCGAGGAGATCGGCGCCGACGGTGGCGGGCTCGCCGGCTTCGACCTCGATCTCGAAGGTCCGTCCGGAAACGGCGGGGAGCTCTCGTCGCTCGAGGCCGAAGAGGTGCCGGAGGTCGACAGCTCCGAGGAATAAGCCCTGTAGGGGCGGGTCCTGACCCGCCCCTACGCCGATCGATGTCGCGCCGTCAGAGCTCGGCCGGGGCGGCGATGGCCTGCCCCTTGCCGCCGGCCTTGGCCCGGTACAGGGCCTCGTCGGCGCGCTTGAACAGCGAGACCGCGTCGTCCTCGGGCTCGAGCTCGGCGATCCCCGCCGATAGACGCAGATGCTCGCTGTCGGGGCGCCAGTTCGCCATTGCTGCCTGGAGCCGGCGGTAGAGGCTGTCGGCGTCCGCGGTGGTCGCCTCCGGGAGGATCACGGCGAACTCGTCGCCGCCGACCCGGCACGCGACATCGGCGCCGCGGACCACGCTGCGCACGCGGTGGGCCGCCTCGGCGAGGACGGAGTCTCCCGCGAGATGCCCGATCCGGTCGTTCACGGCCTTGAAGTCGTCGATGTCGAAGACGACGAGGGCGAGATTGCGGTTGTAGCGATGGGCGCGCGCGACCTCGCGTGCGAGCGTCTCGTGGAAGTAGCGGTAGTTGTGCAGGCCGGTGAGTGCGTCCAGGTCGGCGAGCTGGCGCGCCTCCTGGAAACGACGCGCATTGCCGATCGCCGGCCCGGCTCGCAGCGCGAGTTCCTCGAGCAGGTCGATCTGATCCGCCTCTGGCGTGCGGCCGGCCGCACGCCAGAACACCGACAGCGTCCCGACGGCTTCCTCGCCGTCGGCGCGGATCGGGACGTGCACGGAGCCGCGTACGGGCTCGCCGAGGTCGGTCTCGCTCGGGTAGAGGTAGGAGACCGCGGCGGCGCGGCGGCGGCCCCAGTCGCGAGCGGCGATCTGCGCCGACGCCTCCTGGTCGGACAGTCCGACCGTCGCCACGAGCGGGACCGACTCGTTCCCGTTCTCGAGCGAGATCATGGCCCCGTCCACGCCGAGCAGCGCGCCTGCGGCCTCGAGCGTTCGTGCCAGCACCTCGTCGAGGTCGATCGTCGTGCCGATCTCCGCCAGCTGCTGCGAGCGGGCGTTCTGCTCGTGCGCCTGGTCGAGCTGGGTGGAGAGATCCGAGATCATCGCCTCGACGCGCGTCGACGACTCCCGCAGCATGGTCTCGATCTCCGTCGAGGGCGGGCGGCGCCGCGCGAGGACGAGCAGCAGCACGAGCACGGCCAGCCCGGCGCCGCCAACGGCGATGCCGAAGGTGGTCCAGCTGAGGCTGTCGGCAGTGTGGAGCATCCCGGGAACGTGCTTGAGGCCGCCCACTGACAATAGCGCGTTGACATGCGGGTGCAAGCTGCTACGATGCCGGTCGGGCCTTGGCTGGGCCCGCGCCCAGCCGGCCTTTTGTTGCGTCCGTATGTAGGAACCGATCGAACCCGAGCGAGGTTATCGCGTGCCGACCGTCAACCAACTCGTCCGCAAGGGGCGCCGGCCCAAGCCGGAGAAGACGAAGACCCCGGCTCTCCGGGGGGCGCCGCAGAAGCGGGGCGTCTGCACGCGCGTGTACACGACCACCCCGAAGAAGCCGAACTCGGCGCTGCGCAAGGTCGCGCGCGTGCGGCTCGTCAACGGGATGGAGGTCACGTCGTACATCCCCGGTGAGGGGCACAACCTCCAGGAGCATTCGGTCGTCCTGATCCGCGGCGGGCGCGTCAAGGACCTCCCCGGCATCCGCTACAAGGTGATCCGCGCGGCTCTCGATACCGCCGGCGTGCCCGACCGCCGGCAGGCACGCTCCAAGTACGGAGCGAAGAAGGGCTAGGCAGCGGACGATGCCACGTCGTGCAGAGATCCCGGTTCGCGAGCTCGATCCGGACCCCGTCTACAGCTCGAAGCTCGTCACGCAGGTCGTGAACAAGGTCATGCTCGCGGGCAAGAAGTCGACCGCGGAGCAGATCGTCTATGCCGCGCTCGAGCGGGTCGGCGAGAAGTCCGGTCGTTCCCCGGCCGAGGCGCTCGAGCAGGCCGTGAAGACCGTCACGCCGGTGCTCGAGGTTCGGTCGCGCCGCGTCGGCGGCGCCAACTACCAGGTTCCCGTCGAGGTGCCGCAGCGGCGCGCGCGCACCCTCGCTGTGCGCTGGCTCGTCAACTACGCGCGGGATCGCCGCGAGAAGTCGATGGCCGACCGGCTTGCCAGCGAGATCCTCGACGCGCTCAACCAGCAGGGTGGCGCGTTCAAGCGCAAGGACGACCTCTACCGCATGGCGCAGGCCAACAAGGCCTTCGCCCACTACAGGTGGTAAGTGAGCAAGGTGGCTGAAAAGATGCGGGGAAAGAGCGCCCCGTCGGGCCGGGCCGGGCTCGCCAACGTGCGCAACATCGGGATCATGGCTCACATCGATGCGGGCAAGACCACGACGACCGAGCGGATCCTCTACTACACGGGCCGCACGCACAAGATGGGCGAGGTCCACGAGGGCGCGGCCGTCATGGACTGGATGGCGCAGGAGCAGGAGCGCGGCATCACGATCACGTCCGCTGCGACGACGGCGATCTGGCGCGATTTTCGCATCAACATCATCGATACGCCCGGGCACGTGGACTTCACCGTCGAGGTGGAGCGCAGCCTGCGCGTGCTCGATGGCGCCGTGGCCGTCTTCGACGCCGTCGCCGGCGTCGAGCCGCAGTCCGAGACGGTCTGGCGTCAGGCGGACAAGTATCGCGTTCCCCGGATCGCGTTCATCAACAAGATGGACAGGGTCGGCGCCGACTTCTTCGGCTCGGTGCAGTCGATGGTCGATCGGCTCGGCGCGATCCCGGTTCCCGCCCAGCTCCCGCTCGGGCGCGAGGAACAGTTCCGGGGCGTGATCGACCTGGTCGAGATGCGGGCGATCGAGTGGCTCGACGAGCTCGGCACCAACTTCGACATCGTCGAGATCCCCGCCGAGCTGCGCGAGCAGGCGGACGAGTACCACCACCAGCTGATCGACAGGGTCGCCGAGCACGACGAGGAGCTGCTCGAGACGTACCTCCTCGACGAGGCGGCCGTGACGCCCGATCTGATCCGCCGCGCGCTGCGCGCGGCGACGGTCAGCGCGTCCGTGACGCCGGTCTTCTGCGGCACGGCGTTCAAGAACAAGGGCGTGCAGCCGCTGCTCGATGCGGTCGTCGACTACCTGCCGAGCCCCCTCGACGTCCCTCCCGTGCACGGCCTCGACCCGCGCACCGGCAAGGAGCTTTCGCGCCGCGCGGCCGAGGACGAGCCGTTCGCCGCGCTCGCGTTCAAGGTGATGACCGACCCGTACGTCGGCAAGCTCACGTATTTCCGCGTCTACTCGGGGACGGTTCGCGCCGGCGACCGGGTCGTGAACACGTCGGACGGAAAGACCGAGCGGATCGGGCGGCTGCTCCAGATGCACGCGAACCACCGTGAGGAGCGGCCGGAGATCGGCGCCGGCGAGATCGTCGCCGCGGTCGGCCTGAAGCACACGACGACCGGGGACACGCTCGCTGCGGACTCGGCGCCGATCCAGCTCGAGTCGATGACTTTCCCGGACCCGGTGATCGCAGTCGCGATCGAGCCGAAGACGAAGGCAGATCAGGACAAGCTTTCCACGGCCCTCCAGAGGCTGGCGGAGGAGGACCCGACGTTCCGGGTGCGCACCGACGAGGAGACCGGCCAGACGCTGATCGCCGGCATGGGCGAGCTCCACCTCGAGATCATCGTCGACCGGCTCGTCCGCGAGTTCTCGGTCGACGCCAACGTCGGTCGCCCGCAGGTCGCCTACCGGGAGACGATCGGAAAGCGCGTCGAGAAGGTCGAGGGCAGGTTCGTCCGCCAGACCGGTGGCCGCGGCCAGTACGGCCACGCGATCATCAATCTCGAGCCGGCCGCCCCGGGTGACGGGTACGAGTTCCTGGACAAGATCGTCGGCGGCAAGATCCCGAGGGAGTACATCCCGGCGGTCGATCTCGGCATCCAGGAGGCGATGGAGTCGGGCACGCTCGCGGGCTTCCCGGTCGTGGATGTTCGCGCCGAGCTCGTCGAGGGCTCCTACCACGACGTGGACTCGAGCGAGATGGCGTTCAAGATCGCCGGCTCGATGGCGTTCAAGGCCGCCATGCAGCGCGCCAAGCCCAAGCTGCTCGAGCCCGTGATGGCGGTCGAGGTCGTGACTCCCGAGGACTACCTCGGCGACGTCATGGGCGATCTCAGCTCCCGTCGCGGCCGGGTGGAGGGGCTCGAGCCGCGCGGGAACGCTCAGGCAATTCGCGCGCGCGTGCCACTTGCGACCATGTTCGGCTACGCGACCGACCTGCGTTCGATGACCCAGGGGCGCGCCACGTTCACGATGCAGTTCGACCGGTATGAGGAAGTACCAGCGACGATCTCGAGCGAGATCGTGGCTAGTAGGGCATGAAGGCAACCTGGCTAGGTTCTCCGAACCTTTTGTACCGGAGGTAATAAGGGATGGCGAAGCAGAAGTTCGAGCGGACGAAGCCCCACGTCAACGTCGGCACCATCGGTCACATCGACCATGGCAAGACGACGCTGACCGCCGCGATCACGAAGGTGCTCGCGGAGACCGGCACCGGCACCGCCTTCACGGCGTTCGACCAGATCGACAAGGCGCCGGAGGAGAAGGCCCGGGGGATCACGATCGCGGCCGCCCACGTCGAGTACGAGACGCCGAACCGCCACTACGCGCACGTCGACTGCCCGGGCCACGCCGACTACATCAAGAACATGATCACCGGCGCCGCGCAGATGGACGGCGCGATCCTCGTCGTCTCCGCGGCCGACGGCCCGATGCCCCAGACCCGCGAGCACGTGCTCCTGGCCCGCCAGGTCAACGTTCCCTACATCGTCGTGTTCCTGAACAAGGCGGACATGGTCGACGATCCCGAGCTGCTCGAGCTCGTCGAGCTCGAGGTGCGCGAGTTGCTCTCGAGGTACGAGTTCCCCGGCGACGACATCCCCGTCATCGCCGGCTCCGCGCTGAAGGCGCTCGAGGGCGACCCGGAGTGGACGCCGAAGATCCTCGAGCTGATGGAGGCTGTCGACAGCTACATCCCCGAGCCGGAGCGCGACGTCGACAGGCCGTTCCTGCTTCCGATCGAGGACGTCTTCACGATCACCGGCCGCGGCACCGTCGTCACGGGCCGCATCGAGCAGGGCGTCGTCAAGGTCGGCGAGGAAGTCGAGATGGTCGGTATCCACCCGCAGGTCGCGAAGACCGTCGTCACGGGCGTCGAGATGTTCCAGAAGCTGCTCGACCAGGGTCAGGCCGGAGACAACGTCGGCTGCCTGCTCCGCGGAGTCAAGCGGGAGGAGGTCGAGCGAGGCCAGGTTCTCGCCAAGCCCGGCTCGATCACCCCGCACACGCACTTCATGGCCGAGGTGTACGTCCTCTCCAAGGACGAGGGCGGTCGTCACACCCCGTTCTTCAACGGCTACCGGCCGCAGTTCTACTTCCGCACGACGGACGTGACCGGCTCGATCAAGCTGCCCGAAGGCCAGGAGATGGTCATGCCGGGCGACAACACGAACATGGAGGTCGAGCTGATCCAGCCGATCGCCATGGACACCGGCCTTCGCTTTGCCGTCCGCGAGGGTGGCCGCACGGTGGGCGCCGGCGTCGTCACGGAAATCATCAAGTAGGGGCGAGGCATGCCTCGCCCGTCCGACCACTCGCCCGACCACTCGTCCGTCCGACCAGTGACACCGAACCAGAGCGACAGCGAACGGGATCGATAGGAGCGATTGCCGCCGAATGGCACAGCAGAAAATCCGCATCCGCCTGAAGGGCTACGACCACAACCAGCTCGACAAGTCGGCTCAGTCGATTGTCGAGACGGCTCAGCGAACCGGCGCGACCGTGACCGGTCCCGTGCCGCTGCCCACGGAGAAGAACGTGTACACGGTGATCCGAAGCCCCTTCAAGGACAAGGACTCCCGCGAGCACTTCGAGGTGCGCACGCACAAGCGCCTGATCGATATCCACGCGCCGACCCCGAAGACGGTCGACAGCCTCATGCGGCTCGACCTGCCGGCCGGCGTCGACATCGAGATCAAGCTCTGATGAAGGGGATCGTCGGCAGGAAGCTGGGGATGACGCAGCTCTTCGACCAGGAGACCGGGGCGCTGACGCCCGTGACGGTGATCGAGGCTGGCCCGTGCCCGGTCGTCTGCGTCCGCACGCAGGCGGTCGACGGGTACGACGCGGTGCAGCTCGCCTTCGACGAGGTGCCGGAGCGGAAGCTGACGAAGCCGCAGCGCGGTCACCTGAAGAAGCACGGGGTCACCCCGCACCGCCGACTCGTCGAGGTGCGGGGGGTGCAGGGCATCGAGCAGGGTGCGACCGTGACCGTGGAGGCGTTCGCCCCGGGCGACCGGGTCAAGGTCTCGGGCGTGTCGATCGGAAAGGGCTTCCAGGGCACGATCAAGCGGCACAACTTCAGCCGCGGTCCCGTCACCCACGGCTCCCACAACGTCCGCAAGCCCGGCTCGATCGGCGCCTCCGCCTATCCCTCGCGCGTGTTCAAGGGCGTGCGGATGGCGGGCCGGATGGGCGGGCGCACGGTCACGCAGCGGGGGCTCGAGGTCGTCGAGCGCGACCCCGAGCGCAACCTGCTGCTCGTCCGTGGCGCCGTGCCGGGGCCCAAGAACGGCGTCGTCGTGATCAGGGAGGATTCGTGATGACGGCACCGGTTCTCGACGCCGTCGGCAAGGCCGCGCGCCAGCTCGAGCTCGAGGCGGGGGTCTTCGACGTCGACGTGAAGCGACATCTCGTGCACGAGGCCGTGCGGGCCGAGCAGGCGGCGGCACGTGCCGGAACGCGTGCGGCGAAGAGCCGCGGCATGGTCGCCGGCGGCTCCGCCAAGCCGTGGCGCCAGAAGGGCACCGGCAGGGCGAGGCAGGGAACGATCAGGGCGCCCCAGTGGACAGGCGGCGGCGTCGCCTTCCCGCCCGGCCAGCGCAATTTCAAGCTCAAGGTCAACCGCAAGGCTCGCAAGGCGGCGCTGCGGGCGGCGCTCTCGAGCCACGCCGTGGGCGGCACGCTCGCGGTCGTCGAGGGGTCGGTTTTCGGAGAGGTGCCGTCCACGAGGGCGGCCGCCGCATTCCTCGCCGAGTGGGGGCAGCGCGTTCCGCTGGTCGTCGTCGCCGACGACGAGGAGGCGGTGCTCGCGAAGTCCTTTCGCAACCTCCCGCGGGTGCTCGTTCTCGACCCCTCCACGGTCGAGGTCGGCGCTCTCGTCTGGGCACGCTCGCTGCTCGTGAGCGAGGCCGCGCTCGCGCGTGTGCTGGAGCGCGCCCGATGAGCATCGACGCCCGCCAGATCTTGATCGCCCCGGTGGTTTCCGAGAAGAGCTACAGCCTGATCGAGGCGAGCAAGTACTCGTTCAAGGTGCACCCGCGGGCGCACAAGACGCAGATCCGCCAGGCGGTCGAGGAGCTTTTCGACGTCAAGGTGCTGAGCGTGAACGTGATCAAGGTGCAGCCGAAGCCGAAGCGGCGCGGGATCTCCCGCGGGACGAAGCCGGGCTGGAAGAAGGCGATCGTGCAGCTGCGCGAGGGCGACCGGATCGAGATCTTCGAGGGAGCGGGGGTGGTCTAGGCCGTGGCTCTTCGCAAGTACAAGCCGACGAGCCCGGGCCGGCGCTTCCGCTCCGTCTCGACGTTCGAGGAGGTCACGAAGGCGAAGCCCGAGCGGAGCCTCGTCGAGCCGCTGACGCGAACCGGGGGCCGGAACGTGCACGGCCGCATCACGACCCGCCACCAGGGCGGCGGGCACAAGCGACGCTATCGCGTGATCGACTTCAAGCGGCAGAAGGACGGCGTCCCTGCGAAGGTGGCCGCGATCGAGTACGACCCGAACCGCTCGGCACGGATCGCTCTGCTGCACTACGTGGACGGTGCCAAGGCGTACATCCTGGCGCCGGCCCGCCTCCAGGTCGGGCAGGTCGTCGAGTCCGGGCCCGCGGCGGACATCCGCCCCGGGAACGCGCTGCCGCTCGCGAACATCCCCACCGGCACGCTCGTCCACAACGTCGAGCTGAAGCCGGGGCGTGGCGGCCAGATCGCGCGGAGCGCCGGCTCCGGCGTCCAGCTCGTCGGCAAGGACGACGACTACGCGATCTTGCGTCTCCCTTCGGGCGAGATGCGCCGGGTGCCGCTCGTCTGCCGGGCGACCGTTGGGCAGGTCGGCAACGTCGACCACGAGAACATCTCGAGCGGCAAGGCCGGCCGCAGCCGCTGGCTCGGGAAACGTCCCTCCGTGCGCGGGTCGGCCATGAACCCGGTCGACCATCCGCACGGCGGCGGCGAGGGCAAGTCGAAGGGCGGCCGTCATCCCGTGACGCCGTGGGGAGTCCCCACGCTCGGGAAGCGCACGCGTCGCAAGCACAAGGAATCCGACCGGCTGATCGTCCGCGGCCGCCGCCGCGGCAAGGAGCGCAGGTAATCGTGTCCAGATCCAGCAAGAAAGGGCCTTTCATCGAGCCGCGCCTGCTGGCGCGTGTCGAGTCGATGAACGCGACCGGCGAGAAGCGGATCATCCGTACCTGGTCGCGCACCTCCACCGTCTTTCCGGAGATGGTCGGCCACACGATCGCCGTGCACGACGGCCGCAAGCACGTGCCGGTGTTCGTCAGCGAATCGATGGTCGGCCACAAGCTCGGCGAGTTCGCCCCCACGCGCACGTTCCGCGGGCACGCGGGCGATCGCAAGACGCAGGTGAAGAAGCGCTGATGGCCGACGTCGAGACACCCACCGAGGTGCGTGCGACCGCGAAGTACGTGCGCACGGCGCCGCGGAAGGCCCAGCTCGTCGCAGCGGAGATCCGTGGCCGCCGGGCCGTCGAGGCGCGGCAGATCCTCGCCTTCATGACGCGGGACGCCGCGCGCGACGTCGACAAGGTGCTCGCGTCCGCGATCGCGAACGCCGAGGCCAACCACGGTCTCTCGGGAGACGAGCTCTACGTGTCCGCCGCGGAGATCGGCTCCGGTCCCACACTGAAGCGCTGGCGCGCCCGCGCGCGCGGACGTGTCGGGCGGATCAAGAAGCGCACCTGCCACATCACGATCCGCCTCGCGCCGGTCGAGGAGGCCGCCCCGGCGCCACGCGCCCCGGCGGTCGAGGAGAAGCCCAGGGCCCAGAGCCGCGCGCGCCGGCCGAAGGCCGAGGCCACGGTCACGACGCCGGAGGCTCCACCGCCCGCGGCCGATGAGCCGGCGCCCGAGGAGAAGCCGAAGCGGGCTCCTCGCAAGAAGCCTGCTGGGCCGGCAGCGGGCCCCGGGGCGGAGGCCGAGACGACGCCGAAGCCCGCCCGCCCCCGCACCAAGCCGGCTGCCGAGGCAGCGCCGGCGGCGGAGAAGCCGAAGCGGGCACCCCGCAAGAAGGCCGAGTCGAAGCCCGAGGAGGAGAGCTAGTGGGACAGAAAGTTCACCCGGGCGGTCTTCGCGTCGGGATCATCCACGACTGGAAGTCGAACTGGTACACGAGCGCGAAGGAGTTCCCGCGCTACCTGATGGAGGACGTGCAGATCCGCGATCACATCGAGCGGAAGCTCTCCCATGCCGGCCTCTCGGACATCCTGATCGAGAAGGACAAACAGCGGATCAAGATCGACATCTACACGGCGAGGCCGGGAATCGTGATCGGGAAGTCGGGGTCTGAGGTCGACGCGCTGCGCCGCGAGGTGCATGCGCTCACCAAGAAGAGCGTCCAGATCAACATCAACGAGATCAAGCGCCCCGAGCTCGACGCCAAGCTGGTTGCCCAGTCGGTTGGGGAGCAGCTCCAGAACCGGGTCAGCTTCCGCCGGGCGATGAAGCGATCGCTGGCCTCGGCGATGCGGTCGGGGGCTCACGGGGTCAAGATCACCTGCGGTGGGCGCCTCGGCGGCGGCGAGATGTCGCGCTCGGAGACGTATTCGGAGGGCCGCGTGCCGCTCCACACGCTCAGGGCCGACATCGACTACGGGTTTGCCGAGGCGAAGACGACATTCGGGCGAATCGGCGTGAAGGTCTGGATCAACAAGGGCGAGATCATGCCGGCCGGCTACGAGGGCGCGCCGGAGCGCGAGGGCGCCGCGGGCCGGCTCGGCGAGCAGGACCAGGCGCGCCGGCTCGGCCGCGACCGCGAGGGGCTCGGCGCCGCCCGCGAGAGCAGCCGGCGAGGCGCGGCGGACCGCGAGGGTCTCGGCCCCGTGCGCCAGCGGCGTCGGGGTGGCGGGCGGCCCGGAGCCCGCGCGGGTGGCCGGCCCGGCGGCGGAGCACCGCAGCCGAGGCCGCGGGAGGATACGGCACCGCCGGTCTCCGACGCGACGCCGCCGGAGACGCCGGTCTCCGACGCGACGCCGCCGGAGACGCCTGCGCCCGAGGCCGCCAAGGAGGGTGAGGCCTGATGCTGCTTCCGAGGAGAACCAAGTTCCGCAAGCAGCAGCGCGGCCGCAGGCGCGGCTTCGCCAAGGGACAGCAGCGCGTCCACTTCGGCGACTACGGGCTGAAGGCGCTCGAGTGCGGCTGGATCACGAACCGTCAGATCGAGGCGGCGCGGATCGCGATGACACGGCACATCAAGCGTGGCGGGAAGGTCTGGATCAACGTGTTCCCGGACAAGCCTGTCAGCCAGAAGCCGGCCGAGACGCGGATGGGCTCCGGGAAGGGGTCGCCCGAGCACTGGGTGGCCGTGGTCAAGCCCGGCCGCGTCATGTTCGAGCTCTCGGGCGTATCGGAGGAGCTCGCGCGCGACGCGATGCGGCTGGCCGGGCGCAAGCTGCCGATCAAGACGAAGTTCGTCACGCGGGAGGTCGAGCTGTGAGGGCGAGGGAGCTGCGCAGCCTGTCCGACGACGATCTCGCGAAGAAGCTGACTGAAGTGCGCGAGGAGTTGTTCAACCTGCGCTTTCAGGCCGCGACCGGCGCGCTCGACAACACGGCGCGACTGGCGCAGACCAAGAGACGGATCGCCCGCATCCTGACCCTTCAGCATGAGCGGGCAAGCAGTCTGGGGAGAATCTGATGGCACGAGCGAGGAAAGAGCCCGAGGAGCAGGCGGTCGGCGAGGCCGAGGCCGTGGACGCGTCCGAGCAGGCGCCCGGAGGCGCCGAGCCCACGGCTGCCGCAGACGACGTGGCGGCGAGCGTGGAGGCGGTCGAGGAGCCCGCCACGGAGGAGCCGGCGGCGGACGAGCCCGCCACGCCCGAGCCCGCACCCGCGCCGAAGGCGAAGAAGCCCGCGCCGAAGGCGAAGAAGGCGGAGAAGAAGCCGGCGAAGCCGAAGGCCCGCTCGAGCGCGAAGCGCGAGCGCGCGCCGATCGTCAGGCTCGCGAAGCCCGAGCACGCTCGCGGCCAGGTGCGGGAGCGGCGCGGCGTCGTCGTCTCGAGCGCGATGGAGAAGACGATCGTCGTGCGCGTCGACACGGCGCGTCCGGATCGCAAGTACAAGAAAGTCGTTCGCCGCTCGCGGAGGTACCACGCGCACGACGAGCGCAACGACGCGAACATCGGCGACGTCGTGCGGATCGTCGAGAGCCGACCGCTCTCCAAGACGAAGTCCTGGCGGCTTGCCGAGATCCTCGAGGTGGCGAAGTGATCCAGCAGGAGTCTCGCCTGCGCGTCGCCGACAACACCGGCGCCCGCGAGCTGCTCTGCATCCGCGTCCTCGGCGGCTCGCGGCGACGCTACGCCCGCGTCGGCGACGTGATCGTCGGCACGGTCAAGGTTGCGACGCCGCACGGCGCGGTCAAGAAGGGCGAGGTTGTCAAGGCGGTGGTCGTCCGGACGAAGAAGCCGTTCTCCCGCGACGACGGAACCTCGATCGCCTTCGACGAGAACGCCGCCGTGCTGATCGACAACCAGCGCAACCCGCGAGGCACGCGCATCTTCGGGCCCGTTGCCCGCGAGCTGCGGGAGAAGAACTTCATGAAGATCGTCTCTCTTGCTCCGGAGGTCCTATGAAGATCCGCAAGGGCGACACCGTCCAGATGGCCTCGGGCAAGGACCGGGGGAAGCGCGGCAGCGTCCTCGAGGCGAGGCCGGGCGAGCGCCGCGTGATCGTCGAGAACCTGAACATCGTCAAGGACCACCGGCGCCCGCGGCCGATGAAGAACCCGAGCAGGATGGGGCAGGCGCAGGTGCAGCCGGGCGGGATCTTCGACCTGGCGGCAGCGGTGCCCGTCTCGAACGTGATGCTCGTGTGCCCCGTCTGCCAACGGGCGACGCGGGTCGGCTACTCGGTGCGCGAGACGAAGGAAGGCGCGACCACGAAGGTGCGCATCTGCAAGCGCGCCGACTGCGGCGAGGTGGTGGATCGCTGATGGCTGCCGAGAACGGAAACGGGTACGTTCCACGCCTCAAGGAGCGCTACGACTCCGAGCTGCGTTCGGGCCTCAAGGAGACGCTCGGCCTCGGCTCGATCATGGAGGTCCCGCGCGTCGCGAAGATCACGCTGAACATGGGTGTCGGCGAGGCGAAGACCAATGCCAAGGCGCTCGAGAGCGCCGCCGAGCAGCTCACCCTGATCGCCGGCCAGAGGGCGCAGATCAGGCGGGCACGGAAGTCGATCGCCGCCTTCAAGCTGCGCGAGGGCATGCCGATCGGCACCAAGGTGACGCTTCGCGGGGCCCGTATGTACGAGTTCCTCGACCGGCTCGTCTCGATCGCGCTGCCGCGTATCCGCGACTTCCGCGGCCTGTCGCCGCGCTCGTTCGACGGGCGGGGGAACTATTCGCTCGGCATCCGCGAGCAGATCATCTTCCCGGAGATCGACTACGACTCCGTGGACGCGATCCGCGGCCTCGACGTGACCATCACCACGACAGCGAAGACGGACGAGCAGGCGCTCGCGCTCTTGCGCGAGCTGGGCCTCCCGTTCCGGTCCGAATAGGAGACGAGGAGTATGGCGAAGACGAGCCTGGTCGTGAAGGCCGCGAGACCGCAGAAGTTCAAGACGCGTCAGTACACGCGCTGCAACCGCTGCGGGCGGCCGCGTGCCGTGTACCGGAAGTTCGGCCTGTGCCGGATCTGCCTGAGGCAGCTCGCGCACAGGGGCATGATCCCCGGCATGACGAAGTCGTCGTGGTAGTCGAGGGGGCGCAGACGTGCTGACCGACCCGATTGCCGACATGCTGACGCGGATTCGCAACGCGAACCGCGCGCTGCACGACGCGACCGAGATGCCGAGCTCGAGGCTGAAGGTCGAGATCGCCCGCCTGCTCCAGGAGGAGGGCTACATCAAGGACTACCACGTCAAGAAGGGCGAGAGCTTCGATACGCTGGTGGTCGAGCTCAAGTTCGGGCGGAACCGCGAGCGGGTGATCACCGACCTCAAGCGGATCTCCAAGCCCGGGCGCCGCATCTACGCCCGTAAGGAGCGCCTTCCGCGCGTCCTCGGGGGGATGGGCACCGCGATCCTCTCCACGTCGCGGGGAATCGTCACGAGCCGCCAGGCCCAGGAGCTCGGCATCGGCGGCGAGGTCATCTGCTTCGTCTGGTAATCCCATGAGTCGAATCACCAACGCAACCCACGTGAGCGCATGAGCAGAATCGGCAGGAAACCGATCCCGGTCCCGTCGGGCGTCGACGTCTCGATCGCCCCGGGCCGTGTCGCCGTGAGCGGCCCGCTCGGCGCGCTCGAGCAGGCCGTCCCGCACCGCATCAGCGTCGAGCAGGCCGACGGCGAGATCGTCGTCACGCGGCCGACCGACCGCGGCGGCGATCGGGCGCTGCACGGGCTCACCAGGACGCTTGTCGCGAACATGGTCGAGGGCGTCACGAAGGGCTTCGAGCGCCGCCTCGAGATCCAGGGGGTCGGATACCGTGCCCAGCTCAAAGGCAGCGACCTCGAGCTCGCGCTCGGCTTCTCCCACCCGGTGGCCGTCAAGGCTCCGCAGGGGATCGACTTCGAGGTGCCTCAGCCGACGGTCGTCGTCGTGAAGGGGATCGACAAGCAGCAGGTCGGTCAGGTCGCGGCCGAGATCCGCTCGCTCCGACCGCCCGAGCCCTACAAGGGCAAGGGGATCCGCTACTCGGGCGAGCACGTGCGCCGCAAGATCGGAAAGAGGGCCTAGGCGATGGCGACGATGACGGGGAACGATCTGCGCAGGCGCCGCCACCGGCGGGTGCGCAGGAAGGTTGCCGGTACCGCGGAGCGGCCGCGCCTGGTCGTGTTCCGCTCGAACCGCGGTATTTTCGCCCAGCTCGTGGATGACGACGCCGGGCGCACGCTCGCGTCCGCCGACTGGATCGGCGTGCGCGCGAGCTTCGAGGGAACGAAGACGAAGCAGGCGGCTGCGGTCGGCGCGCTGCTCGCGGAGCGGGCCCGCGCGGCCGGCGTCCAGCGGGTCGTGTTCGACCGGGGAGGCTTCCTCTACCACGGGCGCGTCAAGGCGCTCGCCGACGCTGCCCGGGAAGGAGGGCTCGAGTTCTGATGGCCGCCATGGACTTTGCGGGCGAACGTGAGCTGAAGGAACGCGTGGTCGAGATCAACCGTGTCGCCAAGGTCGTGAAGGGCGGGCGGCGCTTCTCGTTCACCGCACTCGTGGTGATCGGGGACGAGGTCGACCGCGTCGGCGTCGGCTACGGCAAGGCTCGAGAGGTGCCGCTCGCGATCTCGAAGGCCGTCGACGACGCAAAGAAGAACCTCTTCTCCGTGCCGAAGCACGGGCAGACGATCACCCACGAGGTGCTCGGCCGCTTCGACGCGGCTCGCGTGCTGCTGCGTCCCGCGAGCCCGGGCACGGGCGTGATCGCGGGTGGCGGGGTGCGCGCCGTGCTCGAGCTGGCCGGGATCCGCGACATCCTCGCGAAGAGCCTCGGCACAACGACTCCGATCAACATGCTCAAGGCCACGGTGGAGGCGCTGAAGTCGCTGAAGCGCCCGGAGGAGGTCGCGCGGGCGCGCGGCAAGGCAATCCACGAGGTCCTGATCACGAAGAGGCGGGACGATGCACACGATGCTGAAGATCACGCAGACGCGTAGCCAGATCGGCCAGACCGAGAAGCATCGCGGCACGCTGCGAGCACTCGGGCTCGGGCGGATCGGTCGGTCGGTCGAGCGGCCCGAGTCGCCGGAGCTGGCCGGGATGCTGCGCAAGGTCCGCCACCTCGTGCGGATCGAGGAGGTTCAGTCGTGACCGATGAGCTCAACCTCTCGACGCTCGGACCGGCCCAGAAGCGCAGGGCGCGCAAGCGGATCGGCCGCGGTCTCGGCTCCGGCAAGGGCCGCTACTCCGGCCGCGGGATCAAGGGCCAGAAGTCGCGGGCCGGGTCGCACCGGATGCGTCCCGGCTTCGAGGGAGGCCAGATGCCGATCGCGATGCGGCTGCCCAAGCTGCGCGGCAACACCTCCGCAGACGCCATGCCGGTGGGGCCGCACCGCACCTCGACGCAGCCCGTGAACGTGCGCGATCTCGAGCGGGTGTTCGACGCCGGCGCCGACGTGACCCCCGAGTCTCTCGTCGAGAAGGGCCTCGTCAAGAACCTCCGCGTCGACGTCAAGATCCTCGGCGAAGGCGAGCTGACGAAGCGCCTGAACGTGACCGCGCACCTGTTCTCCGGGCCCGCGCGCGATAAGATCGAGGCGGCTGGCGGCAGTGCGACCGCGCTGCGCGAGCCGTCCTCGCGGCCGTCGCGCAAGGCCCGCAAGGCCGCCGCGCGCAGGGCCGCCACCGGGCAGGCGCCGGTTGCGGCGAGCGAGCCGGAAGGCCCGGACGTCGAGACCGCGAGCGGCGAGGAAGAGGGAGCCGCGAGCTAGGTGCTGTCCTGGCTGACGAACGCCTGGCGCGTCCCGGAGCTCCGGCGGCGCGTGCTCTTCACGGCCATGATCCTCGCGCTCTACCGGCTGGGGAGCTGGATCCCCGCTCCCGGCGTCGACCCCGACCAGATCAAGGAGTACCTGTCGCAGCAGAGCGGCACGATCCTGTCGCTCCTGAACATCTTCTCGGGCGGGGCGCTCTCGCAGTTCGCCCTGTTCGCGCTCGGGATCATGCCCTACGTCACCGCGTCGATCATCATGCAGCTTCTGACCGTGGTGATTCCCCGCCTCGAGCAGCTCCAGAAGGAGGGTGAGGCCGGGTACACGAAGATCAACCAGTACACGCGGTACTTCACCGTCGTCCTCGCCGCGCTCCAGGCGCTCGGCTACTCCTACCTCTTCAACCGCCAGGGCGCGCTCCCGCTCGACGCCGGCCGCGTCGTCCTGATCGTCGTCTCCCTGACCGCGGGCACGACGCTGCTCATGTGGATGGGCGAGTTGATCACCAAGCGGGGGATCGGCAACGGCATCTCGCTGCTCATCTTCGCCTCCATCCTCGCCGCGCTCCCCGGCGGTATCCGCGCCTGGTGGTCCGGCGGCCCGACGGAGCGGCTGTTCCTGCCGATCATCTCGCTCGCGATCATCGTCGCGGTCGTCTTCGTGCAGGAGGGACAGCGGCGGATCCCGATCCAGTACGCGAAGCGGGTCGTCGGCCGGCGGATGACGAGCGGCGGGTCGACCTACATGCCGTTGCGCGTGAACATGGCGGGGGTGATCCCGATCATCTTCGCGGCGGCGATCATGGCGTTCCCGCCCACGGTCGGCCAGTTCTTCCCGGCGACGCAGGGGTTCATCAACGAGCACTTCCTGCCGAGCAGCCTGCTCTACATCTTCATGCAGGGCTTCCTGATCGTCGTCTTCACCTACTTCTACACGGCGGTGCAGTTCAATCCCGTCGATCAGGCCGACAACCTGCGCAAGCACGGCGGCTACATCCCGGGCATCAGGCCCGGACCTCCGACCGCCCAGTACCTGGATCGCGTGCTCAGCCGCCTGACCCTGCCCGGGGCGCTCTGGCTCGCACTCGTCGCGACGATCCCGACGATCGCGATCCGCTACGGAGGTTTCTCGCAGGCGACCGCGGCCGCCTTCGGCGGCACTTCGATCCTGATCGTGGTCGGCGTGGCGCTCGACACGATGCGGCAGATGGAGTCGCAGATGATGATGCGCCACTACGAGGGCTTCCTCCGCTAGCAGGTCGTGCCGCTCGACCTCCTACTCCTGGGCCCGCCCGGGGCCGGCAAGGGCACGCAGGCGAAGCGGATCGCCGGTGAGTACGGCATCCCGCAGATCTCGACGGGCGACATGCTCCGGGCCGCGATCGCGGCCCGGACGGAGCTCGGCCTGCGGGTCGAGCCGATCCTCGCCGCCGGCGAGCTCGTCCCCGACGCCCTGATCGTGGCGCTGATCCGCGAGCGGCTCGGCGAGCGCGACACGGCCTCCGGCTGCATCCTCGACGGCTTCCCGCGCACGATCGCGCAGGCCGAGGCGCTCGACGAGATGCTGGCAGGGATCGACCGGCGTCTCGCGGTCGTCGTCGAGCTCCAGCTCACCGAGGAGGAGGCCGTCCGCCGACTGCTCGGCAGGGCGGAGCAGGAGGGGCGTACCGACGACACCCCCGAGACGATCCGCCGCCGGATGGAGGTCTACCGCGAGCAGACGGAGCCGCTGAGCGCGTACTACCTGGCGCGAAGCATCCTCGTCGGCGTCGACGCCGGCGGCCAGATCGGCGAGGTCCACGCCGCGATCGAGGACGTGCTGGAGCGCGTGCGCGCTCGCGAGGGCGGATCATGATCGTCCGCAAGTCGCCGCGGGAGGTCGAGGCGATGGCACGGGCCGGCCAGGTGGTAGCGGAGACGCTCGAGCTGGTGGGGGAGAACATCCGGCCGGGGATTACGACCGCTGAGCTGGACAGGATCGCGGAGGAGCACATCCGCGCTCGCGGCGGTGTCCCGACGTTCAAGGGCTACCGCGGCTTCCCGGCGTCGATCTGCGCCTCGCCCGGCCCGATGGTCGTCCACGGCATCCCGGGGCCATACCGGCTCGAGGAGGGCGAGGTGCTCTCGGTCGACGTCGGGGTCACGCTCGGCGGACTCGTCGGTGACAGCGCCTACACGTTCGCGGTCGGCGAGATCGGGCCGGAGGCGCAGCGCCTGCTCGACGTGTGCCAGGCTGCCCTCGAGGCCGGAATCGCGAATGCCCGGCCCGGTAACCGGGTCGGTGACATCTCCGCGGCGGTCCAGCGGGTGACCGAGGAGGCGGGCTTCTCGGTCGTGCGCTCGCTCGTCGGGCACGGTGTCGGCCGGTCGATGCACGAGGAGCCGCAGATCCCGAACTTCGGGGAGCCCGGCCGGGGGCCGGAGCTCGCGCCGGGCCTCACGCTCGCGATCGAGCCGATGATCACCGCCGGAAGCGCGGCGGTCGCGCTCGCCGACGATGGCTGGTCGATCTCGACCGCCGACGGCTCGCTCTCTGCCCATTTCGAGCACACGGTCGCCGTCACCGACGGCGACCCGCGTGTCCTGACGGCTTCTACCCGGCTCGCGGCAGGCTCGCGGGTCGGTTCTTTGCTACCATGACGAGCCGCGGTTTCGGCCGTGCCGAGCCGTGTCTCGGGAACCGCGCTCGCCAGGGCGCGGTTTCAGTGAGGGCCCGCTGCAAGAGGAGAGTCAAGTGAAGGTGAGAGCATCCGTGAAGCCCATGTGCGAGCGTTGTCGCATCATCAAGCGGCACGGCACGACCATGGTCATCTGCAGCAACCCGCGGCACAAGCAGCGGCAGGGGTGAGCCGCTGATGGCACGTATCGCCGGCGTCAACCTCCCGCGCGAGAAGCGGCTCGAGGTCGCGCTCACGTACATCTTCGGGATCGGCGGCTCGACCGCGCGGACGGTCTGCGCTGAGCTGGGCCTGTCCCCCGACGAGAAGGTGCGCGATCTCACGGACGAGGAGATCACGAAGCTCCGGGGCTACATCGACGCGAACCTCGAGGTCGAGGGCGATCTGCGTCGTGACCGCTCGCAGGCGATCAAGCGGCTGATGGAGATCGGCTGCTACCGCGGCGTGCGCCACAGGCGCGGGCTTCCCGTCCAGGGTCAGCGGACGAAGACGAACGCGCGCACGCGCAAGGGCCCCAAGAAGACCGTCGGCCGCGGGAAGAAGAAGTAATGGCCCCTCCTCGCCGAACCGCCGGCAAGACCCGGGCGCGCCGCCGCGTCAAGAAGAACATCGCGATCGGGCAGGCGCACATCAAGACGTCGTTCAACAACACGATCGTCACGCTCACCGACAAGGACGGCGCCGTGATCTGCTGGGAGAGCGCGGGCTCGGCCGGGTTCAAGGGCTCCCGCAAGTCGACGCCGTTCGCCGCCCAGGTGACGGCCGACTCCTGCGCGCGCAAGGGCATGGAGAACGGGCTCCAGAAAGTCGAGGTGTTCGTCAAGGGCCCGGGCTCCGGTCGCGAGACCGCGATCCGGTCGCTCCAGGCGGCCGGGCTCGAGATCCTCGGGGTCAAGGACGTCACGCCCCAGGCCCACAACGGCGTGCGCCAGAAGAAGCGGAGGCGCGTCTAATGGCCCGCGATCGCAGCCCCAAGTGCAAGCAATGCCGCCGGGAGGGGATGAAGCTCTTCCTGAAGGGCGAGCGCTGCCTGACGGAGCGGTGCGCGATCGAGCGCCGCAGCTACCCGCCGGGCGAGCACGGCCGCGGCCGGATCAAGCAGTCGGAATACCTGCTCCAGCTGCGCGAGAAGCAGCGTGCGCGCCGCTTCTACGGGATCCTCGAGAAGCAGTTCAGGATCTACTACGCGAAGGCGTCGCGGCGGTCGGGCATCACCGGCGAGGAGCTCTTGCGGATGCTCGAGCTGCGCCTCGACAACGTCGTCTACCGGCTCGGCTTCGCCGCCTCGCGCGCGCAGGCGCGGCAGACGATCCGCCACGGTCACTTCCTCGTGAACGGCAGGCGCGTCAATATCCCGAGCTTCCAGGTGCGTGTGGGCGACGTCGTGCAGCTGAAGACCGCGAGCCCCGTCGAGCAGGTCGCGCGCGACGCGACCGACCTGACCGCATCCGTGCCGGCATGGCTCCAGGCCGACCACGACAACCTGTCCGGAAAGATCCTCAAGGTGCCGGAGCGCGGCGAGATCGACGCGCCCGTCCAGGAGCAACTGATCGTCGAGCTCTATTCCAAGTAGGGGCGGGTCATGACCCGCCCGAGGTAGGGCGGGCGGCACGACCGCCCGGGCGGAGACATTTCGCCCGGTTAAGGGAAGGGAACGAATTGGCCACGAGAACGAGCCTCATGGAGTTCCAGGTGCCGCGGATCGCGCGCGAAGAGGTGGACGAGAGCCGCGGGCGGTTCGTGATCGAGCCCCTCGACCGGGGCTTCGGGTACACGTTCGGGAACTCGCTGCGGCGCGTGCTGCTGTCCTCGCTGGAGGGCGCCGCCGTCACCTCGGTCAAGATCGAGGGGATCGCCCACGAGTTCACGACGCTGCCGGGTGTCCGCGAGGACGTGATCGACATCATCCTGGCGCTCAAGAATCTGACGTGCCGGCTTCACGGTGAGTCCCCCGAGATCGAGGTGCGGCTCGAGAAGCGGGGCCCCGGTCCGGTGACGGCGGCCGACATCGAGGCGCCCGCCGACCTCGAGGTCCTCAACCCGGAGCTCGAGATCGCGCACCTCTCGGACAAGGGGCGACTCGAGCTGACGCTCACGATCGGCCGCGGCCGCGGGTACGTTCCGGCGGAGCTGAACCGCGGGCCGGAGCACACGATCGGCGTGATTCCGGTCGACTCGATCTTCTCCCCGGTCAGGCGCGTCTCCTACGAGGTGGAGGCCGCGCGCGTCGGCCAGCGCACCGATTACGACAAGCTGATCATCGACGTCACGACCGACGGCTCGGTCGACCCGCGCGACGCGCTCGCGCACGCCGCCGAGATCCTGATCATGCAGCTCATGATCTTCACGAGCGTCGAGACGATCGAGGGGCTCGGCGAGGCGACGGAGGACGAGACGGAGATCCCGCACGCGCGCGGGATGGAGAACTTCCCGATCGAGGAGCTCGAGCTCGGGGTGCGCAGCTACAACTGCCTGAAGCGCGTCGGCATCGAGACGATCGGCGACCTCGTGTCGAAGTCGGAGACGGAGCTGGCCGCGATCCCGAACTTCGGCAAGAAGTCGATCGAGGAGGTCAAGGAGACCCTGGCCGCCCACGGACTCACGCTGAGAGACGAATGAGGCACCACAAGACCGGTAGGAAGCTCGGCCGCGACTCGGCGCACCGCAAGGCGTTGTACGCGAACCTGGCGTCCTCCCTGATCGAGCATGGCCGGATCAGGACGACGGAGGCGAAGGCGAAGGAGGTGCGCCCGATCGTCGAGCAGATGATCACGCTCGGCAAGCGCGGCGACGTCCACGCCCACCGCCAGGCGGTGGCGTTTCTGCGCTCGAAGTCGATCGCCCACATCCTCTTCTCCGAGGTCGCGCCGCGGTTCGCGGACCGACCGGGCGGCTACACGCGGATCGTCAAGATCGGCCCCCGCCAGGGCGACGCCGCACCGATGGCGTACCTCGAGCTCGTCGACTACCAGCCGCAGGCGAAGGCTCCGGTGGCGGTCGCCACGACCGAGCGCGTCGCTCAGGCCACCGCCTCCTAGCGTCGCTTCCAGTGCGCCGGGACGGGGAGCCGGCACCGGACGTGTACGGCGAGCGGACGCTGCTTCGGCTCGAGCTCGAGTACGACGGCACCGGTTTCGCCGGCTGGGCAGCCCAGCCGGCGTTGCGCACCGTCGAGGGGACGCTTCGCTCGGCCCTGGACGGCGTCTTCCCGCGTTGGGGCGGGCTGACGGTAGCGGGTCGGACCGACGCGGGCGTGCACGCGCTCGGGCAGGTCGCGAGTGTCGAGGTCGCGGGCGGACCGCCGCTAGAGCGCGCGGTCGGGGCGCTCAACGGCCAGCTTCCCGAGGACGTGTCCGTCATCGGTGCCGGGGCGGCTCCCCCGGGCTTCCACGCCCGCTTCTCCGCCCGCTCGCGCACGTACCGCTACCGGATCTGGCGGCGGCAGACACCGTGCCCGTTCGAGCGGCGCCGCTCGCTCTTCTGGCCGCGCCCGCTCGACGAGGAGCGGCTCGCGGAGGCGGCGGCCCTCCTCGCCGGCGAGCACGACTTCCGCGCGTTCACGCCGACCGACACGCAGCACGACGTATTCGTCCGCACGGTCTCGGCGTGCTCGTGGGAGCGCGAGGGGGACGTGCTCGCGCTCACGATCAGCGCCGACGGCTTCCTGCGCCACATGGTGCGGACGCTCGTCGGCACGATGCTCGAGCGCGACCCGGTCGAGCTCGCCCGCCTGCTCGAGGGGCGCCCGCGCGCCGAGGCGGGCACGACCGCCCCGCCCTGGGGCCTCTACCTGATTCGCGTCGAATACTGAGCCGAAGTCGTTACACATCCTCTACATTGGATGTGTAACTATGGCCCGCATGCGTAGAATCCAGATCCTGCTCGAGCCCGAGCTCGACGACCGCCTCGAGCGGGAAGCGGCGGCGCGAGGCGTCTCGAAGAGCGCCCTCGTCCGCGCCTGCGTCCGGGACGGGCTCGAGAGCGAGCCGTTCGACAACGGTCTGCTCGCGCTCGCGCTCGCCGGGCTTGGGGAGGGCGAGCCGATGGACTCGGTTCGCCATGACGAAGTCATCTACGAGTGGGGCTATGAGTGACCCGGTCTTCGTCGACACATCGTTCTGGGTCGCACTGCAGCAGCGGCGCGACACGAACCACGAGCGAGCGCTCGACCTGGCGGGGGCCTTCAGGAGCGCGCGGCTCGTTACCTCGAACCTCGTCGTCGGGGAGACCTGGACGCTTCTGCGCCGCCGGGACGGCCACGGGCACGCAATCGACTGGCTCAACCGTGTGCGGTCGGCTCCGAGCATGAAGCTGGAGCGAATCGCGCCCGAGCTCGAAGACGAGGCGTGGGCCTGGCTCGGCGTCCACGACGAGCGTGTCTACTCGTTCGTCGACGCGACGAGTTTCGCTCTGATGCGCCGGCTGCGGCTTCGCGAGGTGCTCGCGTTCGACGGCGACTTCGCGGCGGCCGGGTTCGTCGAGCTGCGGGCGTAGCGCGCGCGACCCTGGTAGCTAGGATCAACCCCGTGCGCTACCAGACCGTGCTCTTCGATCTCGACGGCACCCTGATCGACTCCGGGCCGCTGATCCTGGCCTCCTTCCGTCACGCGACTCGGTCGGTGCTCGACCGGACGATCCCCGCCGAGGAGCTGATGGCGGGCGTCGGCGGCCACGGGATCGAGGCGCAGATGCGGGTCTTCGACGAGGACCGGGTCGACGAGCTCGTCCGCGTCTACCGGGAGCACAACCAGCGCGTCTACCACGAGGTGCGCGCGTTCGACGGCATCCCCGCCGTGCTCGAGCGGCTGCACGCGCAAGGGCGCACGATGGGCGTCGTGACCGTCAAGAGCCGCCCGACGGTGGACGTGACGTTCCAGGTGCTTCCGCTTGGCGGCTACTTCGAGACCGTCGTCGCGGCCGAGGACACGGTCCGCCACAAACCCGACCCCGAGCCGCTCCGGCTCGCGCTCGACCGGCTCGGCGCCGACGCCGGCTCCGCGGTCTACGTTGGCGACTCGCCGTTCGACATCCGGGCGGCCAAGGCGGCCGGGATGGCCTCGGTCGCGGTCGGCTGGGGCGGTATCCATCCGCTCGCCCGCCTCGAGGCCGAGCGGCCCGACCTGGTCGTGGACGAGCCGGCGCAGCTCGTCGATGTCCTCTGACGAGCCCGCCGCCCGCGCGGCCTGGCTGCGCGGGGAGCTCGAGCGCCACAACCACCTCTACTACGTCCTCGACACGCCGCAGCTCTCGGACGCCGAGTACGACGAGCTCTACGACCAGCTGAAGCGGCTCGAGCAGGAGCACCCGGAGCTCTGGACGCCCGCCTCGCCCACGGCCCGGGTCGGCGCGCCTCCGGCCGAGGGCTTCCGCAAGGTCGAGCACCTGACGCCGATGGGGTCGCTCGACAAGGTGACGAGCGCCGAGGCGCTCGAGAAGTGGGCCGAGGACGTGCGCAAGCGCCTCGGCACCGGCGAGCCGGTCGCGTACGTGACCGAGCCGAAGATCGACGGCTCCGCGGTCTCGCTCGTCTACGAGGGCGGGCTGCTCGTGCGGGGCGCGACGCGTGGCGACGGCCTGCGCGGCGAGGACGTGACGCAGAACCTGCGCACGATCCGCGCGATCCCGCTCGCGCTTCGCCTCGCCGACGGCGAGGCACCGCCCCCGCTCGTCGAGGTGCGCGGGGAGGTCTATTTCCCGCTACCGGCGTTCCGGCGCTTCAACGAGCGCCAGCTCGCCGAGGGTAAGAGCCCCGCTCCGAACCCGCGCAACGCCGCCGCCGGCTCGCTCCGCCAGCTCGACCCCGGCGTGACGGCCGAGCGGGAGCTGTCGATCTGGGTCTACGGGCTCGGCTTCCGGGAGGGCGTGCCCGTCGCCACCCACGCCGAGGCGCTGCGCTGGCTGCGCGAGCACGGCTTTCGCACGAACCCGGAGGCGGCGCGCCACTGCTCGATCGGGGAGGTCGCCGCCGCCGTGGCCGGGTGGGAGCGCCGCCGGCCGGAGCTCGGGTACGAGATCGACGGCGTCGTCGTCAAGGTCGACGCGTTCGACCAGCAGGAGCGCCTGGGCGCGCTGCACGAGCGGCCGCGCTGGGCGCGGGCGTACAAGTGGGCGCCCGACCGGGCGCAGACGAGACTGGTCAAGATCCACGTGCGGGTCGGCCGGACCGGCGCGCTCAACCCGTGGGCGCAGCTCGAGCCGGTCTCGGTCGGGGGCGTGACCGTGTCGCAGGCGACGCTCCACAACGAGGAGGACCTGAACCGCAAGGACATCCGCGAGGGCGACACGGTGATCGTCCAGCGGGCGGGGGACGTGATCCCGCAGGTCGTCGGCCCCGTGCTGCCCCACCCGGTGGGGACGGTGCCGTTTCGGATGCCCGAGCGCTGCCCGCTCTGCGACATCCCGATCGTGAAGCCCGAGGGCGAGGTGATGCACCGCTGCCCGAACCGCGCGTGCCCGTCGCGGGGCCTCGAGACGCTGATCCACTGGGTCGGGGCGGCGCTCGACATCGAGGGTGTCGGCGAGCAGTTCGTCCGCCGGCTCTGGGACGAGGGCCTGCTGCGCTCGATGCCCGATCTCTACCGCCTGCGGCCCGAGCAGCTCGCCGCGCTCGAGGGCTACGGCGAGGTTTCCGCCGCGAAGGCGATCGAGTCGATCGAGCGCTCGAAGGCCCAGCCGTTCTCGCGCGTCCTCTTCGGCCTCAACATCCCGCTCGTCGGCTGGGTCACCGCCCGCGCCCTCGCCCGTCACCTCGGCTCGATCGACCGGCTGCTCGCGGCCTCCCAGGAGGAGCTGCAGGAAGTGGAGGGCGTCGGGCCCGACCGGGCGGAGGCGATCGTCGACTGGTTCGCGGACGAGGAGAACCGCTGCCTCGTCTCCGAGCTCGAGGAGCTCGGGCTGCGCTTCGAGGCCGGCGAGGGGGAGCGCCCGTCCGGGGGCCCTCTGAGCGGATCGACCTACGTGATCACGGGGACGCTCGAGCGCCGGTCGCGCGAGCAGGCGAAGGCGGCGCTCGAGGCGCTCGGGGCGAAGGTCGCCGAGGCGGTGTCGCGCAAGACCACCGGCGTGATCGTCGGCGAGAGCCCGGGCTCGAAGCTCGCGAAGGCCGTCGAGCTCGGCGTCGAGATCCTCGACGAGGCCGCGTTCGAGCGGCTCGTCGGGGGGAGCTAGCCCGCCGCCGCCAGGATCTGCGCGAACCGGTCCTGCGCACGGCGGGCGGCGTCGACGGGGACCGGGTCGCCGTTCACGAGCAAGACGAACGCCCAGGCGGAGCCCGCGTAGCCCGACAGGGCCGAGGCCGCGCTGGTCGTGCCGGTCTTCGCTCTGACCGTGCCCTTGGCCGGGCCGGATTCCATGCGGTCCTCGAGGGTGCCGTTGACGCCCGCGACGGCCAGCGAGGCGACGAACGGCTTGCCGATGCGGGGGTCGGCCCGGGCGGAGAGGAGCAGCGCTCCGAGCGCCCTGGCCGTGAGTCGGTCGAGTCGGGAGAGCCCGGAGCCGTCGACGATCCGCACGCCCGCGAGCGGCACGTCCCGCTCGGCCAGCTCGCGGCGGACGACCCGTGCGCCCGCGGCGGTCGTACCACGGCCGAGCTCGTGCGCGCCGAGCTGCTTGAGCAGCAGCTCGGCGACGAGGTTGTCGCTCTCCGTGTTCATCCAGTCGACGAGTCTCGACAGCCGCGGCGAGAGGACCCGCGCCAGCTCGCTCGCACCCGGGAGCGCGACGCCCTTCCCGGCCTTGCCGACCACTTTCACGCCCTTCCGGGCAAGCGCCCGGCGAAAGGCGATCGCGGCGGCATGCGCCGGCTCGCCCCTCATGCGGCCGTCGAGCCAGGCCCGGTCGACCACGAGCGCCGACAGCGGGGGGCACTCGTGCTTGTAGTAGGAGGACTTCCAGCCCGGTGCGGTCCGCCGCGTGTCGAAGAACGACTCGTCGCCGAGCACCCGGCCCGTGACGCGGCGGATCCCGAGTGCTCGGATCCGCGCGGCGAGCACGGCCAGATCGTCCGCGTGCAGGCTCGGATCGCCGAAGCCCTTGAGCACGAGATCGCCGCGCCAGGCGCTCCCGTCGCGTGTGCCGTCGCCGAGCACGACCGTCGCGATCCGGAAGCCGGGCCCGAGCTCGTCGAGCGCCGCCAGAGCGAGCGGAAGCTTCTCGTTCGAGGCCGGCCTGAGCGGCACCGTGGCGTTGCGCTGGAACGCGACCGTGCCGTCGTCGAGGTCGAGCGCGAGCGCCGCGGTGCCCGACGCCGGCAGGTGCTGGCGGTCGAGCGCCCGGGCGAGCCGGGTCGAGAGCGACGCCTCGGCCGGGAGCGCCGCGGCAGCGGTGCCCTCGGACGCCAACGCGGCCGCGAGCAGGAGCGCCGCCAGGCGCAAAGCGATCTTCCCGGGCACTGGCACGGGCCTCCGACGGTAGCAGAGCCGCCGACCTAGACCGTGTCCTCGGCGGCGTAGAGCGTCTCGATCACGTCGCGGAAGTGCTCCTCGCAAACCCGCCGGCGCAGCTTCAAGGTCGGCGTCAGCTCCCCTAGCTCGCGTAGGAAGTCGCGGTCGAGGATCGCGAAGCGCTTTACCTGCTCGACCCTGCCGAGGTGGCGGTTGACCTCCGCGACGGCCTGCTCGACGACGACACGTGCCTCGGTGCCCGTGGCGGCGACCCGCGCGGCCTCGTCCGGGTCGATCGTGAGCAGCGCTGCCAGGTACGGCCGCCGGTCGCCGATCACGAGCGCCTGCGACACGAGCGGGGCGGCCTTCAGCGCGTTCTCGATGTTCTGCGGCGAGACGTTCTTGCCGCCGGCGGTGATGATGATGTCCTTCTTGCGATCGACGATCGTCAGGAACCCGTCCTCGTCGAGCGAGCCGACGTCGCCGGTCAGGAGCCAGCCGTCCGCGGTCACGGCCTCCCGGGTCGCCTTCTCGTCCTGCCAGTAGCCGGCGAACACGGTCTCGCCGCGGAGCAGCACCTCGCCGTCGCCCGCGAGCCGGGCCTCGATCCCGCCGAGCGGCAGCCCGACCGTGCCGAACCGGTAGCTCCCCGGGACGTTCATGTGCGAGGCGGTCGTGCACTCGGTCAGGCCGTATCCCTCGAGCACGGGGATCCCGACCGCGTGGAAGAGCTCGGCCACCTCGGCGGCAAGCGGCGCTCCCCCGGAGACCGCGAGCCGCAGCTCGCCGCCGAAGCGGGCGCGCACCTTCCGCAGCACGAGCCGGTCGGCGACCGCCAGCCTCGCTGCCAGCGCCGGCGGGAGCCGCGAGCCCCGCTGCCGGGCCCGGCTGGCCTGCCGGCCCGTGTCGAGCGCCCAGCGAGCGAGTCGCCCCTTCGCACCCGCCATCTCCCCGACGGATGACTGGATCGTCGCGTATGCCTTCTCGAGCAGGCGCGGCACCGTCGGGAGGATGGTGGGGCGGACGTCGAGGAGCGCCTTCGGCACGTCGCTCACCTCCGGGCAGAACGCCAGCGTGAACCCCGCGCCGGCTCCGAGGTAGCCGACGAGCCGCGCGAAGTTGTGCGCGAGCGGCAGGTAGAGGAGTACCCGGTCGCCGCTCTCGAAGAGCCCGGGAACGGCCGTGACCACGTCGGTCATCGTCCGGTAGTGGCGGTGAGTGAGCACGCAGCCCTTCGGGGGGCCGGTCGTGCCCGAGGTGTAGATGATCGTCAGCAGATCGCCGTCCGCGACCCGGGCCGACGCTCCGAGCACCGCATCCGCGTCGCGCTCGAGCGCCGCGCGTCCGCGCTCGCGCAGCTCGGCGAGCGTGACGGCGCTGCCGGGAGCCCCGTCGAACACGACGACGCGCTCGAGCGCCTCGAGCTCGGCGCGCAGCGGGGCGATCTTCGCGTACTGCTCCGGGTTCTCGCAGACCACGGCGGTCGCGCCCGCGTTCCCGAGCACGTAGGCGCACTCGACCGCCGAGCTGGTCGGGTAGATCGGCACGCTGACGGCGCCGATCGAGGCGAGCGCGAGATCCGAGAGCAGCCACTCGAGCCGGGTGCGCGAGAGCAGCGCCACCCGGTCGCCGGGCTCGACGCCGAGCGCCAGCAGCCCGGCCGCCACCTCCTCGACCGCGCGCCCCGCGCCGGCCCACGAGACCGGCTGCCAGCCTTCCCCGGTCTGCACGAGGTAGGCGGGCCCGGCATGTTCCGCCGCCACCGCCTCGCGCCAGAGCCCCGCGATCGTTCCCACGGCGAGACGCTATCGCGGCTGCTGCACGGAGGGAAGCGGCGCCCGCCGCGGAGCCTGTCCCGGCCGGTACTCTGAACGGGCCGGTCGCACCCGGCCCCCGGGGACATGCGCACAATCTGGAACGGATCGCTCAGCTTCGGCCTCGTGACCATTCCGGTCGGCCTCGCCGTCGCCCAGCAACGCCAGGACGTCAGCTTTCGCACGCTCCACCGCGAGTGTGGCACCCCGATCAAGCAGAAGCGCTACTGCCCCCTGCACGAGCGCGACGTCGAGGCCGACGAGCTCGTCAAGGGCTGGGAGGTCGTGAAGGGCACGTTCGTCCCGGTCGAGGAGTCCGACCTCGAGGCGGTCGAGCTCGCCCGCTCGCGGGCGGTCCGGCTTCTGCGCTTCGTCCCGCTCGACGACGTCGACCCGCTCTACTTCGACCGCGCCTACTATCTCGCGCCAACCGCCGACCCGGTCGCGCGGCGCCCGTACGCCCTCCTCGTCCGCGCCCTGTGCGAGGCGGGGATGGCGGCCGTCGGCACGTTCGTGCTCTGGGGCAAGGAACACCTCTGCCTCGTACGGGCGCTCGACGACGCGCTCGTGCTCGAGACCCTCTTCTACGCCGAGGACATCCGCTCCCGCGCCGAGATCGGCGAGGCCGTCGCAGGAGTCGAGGTGACCGACGCGGAGCTCGACATGGCCCGGCAGCTCGTGCAGAGCCTCGCCGGGGCGTTCGATCCGGCGGACTACCGCAACGAGCACCGGGCGCAGCTGCGGGCCCTGCTCGAGGCGAAGGCGGCCGGGCAGGAGATCGCCTGGCCCGAGCCCGAGCCAGAAGCCCCGGTTCTCGACCTGATGGAGGCGCTGCGCCAGTCGCTCGCGGTGGCGAAGCCGGCCGGAGAGCCCGCTCGCTCGCGCCGCTCGTCGCGGACCTCGCGCTAGGCTGCCCGGCTCACGCCGCGGCCTCGCCGGCGCGGGTCGCCGCGAGGTGCGCCTGGAACAGCGTCTTGTCGATCTTGCCGTGGTAGATCGGGATCGACTCCTCGATGCAGAGCTGGATCACCTCCTGCCGGTCGATGCCGAACTCCTTGGAGAGCTCCTCAGGCGTGAGGTGGTTGGCCATCTCGTGCTCCTTTCGGTCCCCTGAGACGACGAAGCCCGCCGTCACTGCAACCGGCGGGCCGATTCCCCCGAATCCGTACGGCGGCCGCGCTCATCCCGCGGGCCGCTCCGTCCTGCGAGTCATGACGTAAGGATACGGTCTCGTCGCGCCAGGGGCAACGCCGATCCGGTCAGACGGGGTTCGGCAGGTCAACGAACTCCCACTCGAGCTCGAACCGCTCCGCCAGGAGCCGCGCGAGTGCCCGTACGCCGAGCGTCTCCGTCGCGTAGTGGCCGGCGGCCACGAAGTGAGTTCTCGCCTCCCGCGCCGTCATCAGCGAAGGCTCCCCCGGCTCCCCGGTCACGTAGCAGTCGTAGCCCTCGCCGGCGGCGTCTGCCAGATAGCGGGCGGCGGAGCCCGAGCAGACCGCGACCCGCCGGATCGTCTCGGGCCCCGACGCGAAGACGAGCGGCGGCCGGTCGAGGCGACGCTCGATGCGCGCCGCGAGCTCCTCGATCGTGCACGGAGATTCGAGCGGCCCGCCGAAGCCGACGCCCGCGAACCTCCGCTCGGGCGCGATCCCGAGCTCGCGGGCAAGCAGCGCGTTGTTACCGATCCCGGGGTGCGCGTCGAGGGCGAGGTGGTAGGCGGCGAGCGACATGTCGGCCGCGAACAGGGCCTCGAGGCGGGCTCTCAGCGCGCGGTCGACGATGCGCGGATCCCGATCCCAGAACAGGCCGTGATGCACCAGGAGGAGCTGCGCTCCGCACGCGGCCGCACGGGTGAACAGCTCGAGCGAGGCGGACACGCCGCAGGCGAGCTTCGACACCCGCTCGGCGCCAACGACCTGGAGGCCCATCGGGCCGTAGTCCGGGTACGCCTCGAGATCGAGGTACCCGTTCGCGAACGCGATCAGCTCCTCGCGGGATGCCACGTCCCGACGATACCGCGTTCCGGTACCCTTCTCCCGTTCGGGGTGTAGCGCAGCCTGGTAGCGCGCGCCGTTCGGGTCGGCGAGGTCCCCGGTTCGAATCCGGGCACCCCGACTGGGCACGGGGGACGGGACCGGCGCGTGCCGTCCCGCCGCCCGCCCTGCCCGCGTGCGGCGGGTATTCTCACGGGATGGCCGACCGTCTCCGCGTGGCGTGCGTACAGCTCAACGCGCGGGGCGTCAAGGCCGACAACCTCGCGCTCGCGGAGCGTCTCGTCGCCCGCGCCGCCTCCACGGGCGCGGACGTCGTTCTGCTGCCGGAGGTCTGGAACGCCTGGGGCTCCGCCGACGTGGTCCGCGCCGCCGCCGAGCCGCTCGAGGGCGGAGAGAGCTTCGCGGCCATGAGCGCGTGGGCCAGGCGCCACGGGATCACGCTGATCGGGGGCTCCGTGACGGAGCTTCGCGACGGGCGTGACCGCTGCTCGAACACGTGCGCCGTCTACGACCCCGACGGGGAGCTGGCCGCCGTCTATCGCAAGATCCACATGTTCGACGTCGACGTCGCCGGCCTCGAGTACCGCGAGTCGGAGATCCAGGAGCCCGGCGACGAGGTCGTCGCCCGTGACGTCGAGGGCTGGCGGATCGGGCTGACGATCTGCTACGACCTGCGCTTCCCGGAGCTGTACCGGATCCTCGCGCTCGACGGTGCGGAGCTGATCACCGTTCCGGCCGCGTTCACGCTCTTCACCGGGAAGGATCACTGGGAGCTGCTCGTGCGCGCCCGCGCGGTCGAGAACCAGCTCTACGTCGTGGCCGCGAACCAGTGGGGGACGCACGAGCCGGGGCGTGCGAGCTACGGGCGCTCGCTGATCGCCGACCCGTGGGGGGTCGTGCTCGCGGTTGCGCCGGACGAGGATACGGTGATCACGGCGGAGCTCGACCGCGAGCGCCTGCGGCGGGTGCGGGAGGAGGTTCCGTCGCTCGCGAACCGCCGCCCCTCCGCCTACCGCTGGCCGGCGGTCGCGCAGCCCCCGGCGTGAGCCGCCTGCGCGCCGTTCTCTTCGACGTCGATTTCACGCTCGCGAAGCCCGGCCCGCTCCTCGGTCCGGGGGGCTACCGGCGGGCGGGCGCGCGCCGCGGGCTCGACCTCGACCCGGCCCTCTACGAGCCGGCGCGGGCCGCGGCGATCGACGATCTCGCGCACCACCCCGAGCTCGAGCACGACGAGGCGATCTGGATCCGCTTCACCGAGGACATCATCCGGGGGATGGGCGGCCGGGGCGACACCGTCAGCGGGCTCGCGATCGAGATCGTCCGCGCCTGGGAGCAGTCGACCAACTTCGAGCTGTACGAGGACGCCCCGCCCGTGCTGCGCGAGCTGCGGCGTCGGGGGCTCTGGCTCGGCCTGGTCTCGAACACGAGCCGCGATCTCGACCGCTTCGTCGACACGTTCTCGCTCGACGTCGACGCGGTCGTCAGCTCCGGCGCGCACGGCAAGGTCAAGCCCGATCCGAGCATCTTCCGGGCGGCGTTGTTCCTGCTCGGGGTCGGGGAGCAGGAGGCCGTGATGGTGGGGGACTCGCTCACCGACGACGTCGCCGGAGCCCGCTCGATCGGGATGCGTGCCTTCCTGCTCGATCGGGAGGGCCGCCACCCGGACGGGCCGGGGATCCTGCGCGACCTCTACGCGCTTCCGGCCGCGCTCGGACTTCCCTGAGCGGCCCGGCCGGGGCTCTGACTACACTCGCTCGGTGCTCGCGAAGGGGACGCTGAAGCGAGCGGTCGCCGCCGCGGGCGCACCCGCGGGCACTCCCGGCGGGGCCGAGGTGACGCGCCTGATCTGGGTGCTCGGGATCGGCGCGCTCGGCCTGGCCTGGTCGATCACGACGGTGGCGGCCTACCTGCCGCCGGTTCTGGGGCAGTTCACATCCTCGGCCACCCTGATCGGGATGGTGCTTGCGGCGGAGGGCGTGTTCGCGATCTTCCTGCCGCTGGTCGTCGGGCCCCTGTCCGACGCGACCCGGACGCCGTTCGGCCGTCGCCGGCCCTACCTCGCGTTCGCGATCGCCCCGATGACGCTCGCGCTCGCGATGGTCGCGTTCATGCCCAACCTCGCCTCGACCGCGTTCGCGCTGTTCGCGTTCTTCTTCGCCTACTACATCTACGAGCCGCCCTACCGCGGGCTCTACCCGGATCTGCTGCCGGCGTCGGTGTTCGGGCGGGCGCAGGGGGCCCAACACGTGATGCGCGGAGTCGCCCTCGGCGCCGCGCTCGTCGGCGGCGGCGTCCTGCTCGGGGTCTGGGAGCCGTTCCCGTTCGTCCTCGCCGCGGGCGTGACCGCGGTCGCGTGCTCGCTCGTGATCGCGCTCACGCGGGAGGACACCCCGGGCGATCGCGACCACAAACGCTTTCGCTCGTACCTCGCCTCGCCGTGGCGGATCGTGCGCAAGGAGCGCGAGGTGCGGCTGTTCCTCATCTGCAACACGGCCTGGGAGGCCACGTTCGCGGGCATGCGGACATTCGTCGTCCTCTACATCGTCGACGGCCTCGGCCAGCCGCTGTACGTGTCGTCCGCGGTGCTCTCCGTCGTCGCGATCGGCTACGTCTTCGCCGCGTTCGCCTCCGGGCGCCTCGGTGACAAGTTCGGGATCGCCCGCGTGATCCTCGGCGCGTCGATCGTCTACGGGCTCGGGCTCACCCTGTCGGTGCTCGCACGGCAGTGGCACTGGTGGTACTACCCGCTGATCGCGCCCGTCGCGGTCGCCGGGGGCATGGTCATGACTCTCTCGTGGGGGCTCCTGTTCAAGCTGATGCCGGCGCGGGAGCGCGGGGCCATTTCGGGCCTCGCGATCATGACCAAGGGCATCGGCCTCCTGCTGGGCCCGCTCGCCGTCGGAGCGGTGATCGATATCTTCCACCCGCTCCTGCGCTCCACCGACGGCTACGCGGCCATGTGGCCCGCCGTCGGGATCCCCGTGCTCCTCGTCGTCCCGATCGTGGTGCTGCTCATCGAGGCGGAGGCGAAGAGCGCTACGCGCACGGAGACGAGCCCGGCCGTGTGAGCCCGAAGCCCCACAGCTTCCCGCCGTCGAGGTAGAAGACGCTGTCCGCCCGCTGCCCGCGCAGGACGAGCGCCGTGTAGCCGGAGCACTCGCGCCGCGGCAGGGAGCCGCGCAGGCGCGTCAACTCGCTCTCCGCTACCCCGAGCGACAGCCCCGCGTCGTCGCGCCACCCGTCCGGCTGCCACAGCGTGAACGCCTGTGCGACAACGCGCCCGGAGAAGACGACACCCGCGCCCTGGGGCTCGAACGGCCGATACGTGAAATACCACGTCTCGCGCTGGCAGCTGCGGCAGCGGCCGAACACCTTGCCCCACGCCTTCCTGACTCCGGCCTTCGTCATGCCCAGCCGCACGCCGCCGAGGCTCTGCCCGGCAACGAGCCGCCCCGGGTCGGGCAGCGCCGCCGACGCGGCTGCGGGGCTCGAGAGAGCGAGCGCCAGTAGCGCCACGAGCGCGAGCCGGCCGCGAAGGAGCCGGCACCCGAAGCGCCCGGCGAGGGAGAAGGCCACGGCGTCCGAAGTGTACGCCGCGGTCGAGAAGGCGGGCCGAGACGCCGTTGCTAGACTCAGATCAGGATGCGGGCAGACGTCGGGGTCACGCCGGCCCGCCGTGACCGGGCCTTCTACGAGGAGCGCCGGCACAAGCGGACGCGCCGCGCGCGCCTGCGCCGGCGCGCGCTGATCGGAGCCGCCGCGGCCGTGGCGGTCGCCGCGCTCGGCACCGGTGTCGGCTTCGCGGGGTCATCCGACCGGATCGCGGCCGGCGTGTCCGTCGCGGGCGTCGACGTCGGCGGCATGACCGTCGAGGAGGCGACGCGCACGCTCGAGCGCAGGGCCGCCGCTCTCGCGGCGCAGCCGGTCGCGTTCACGGGCGGCGAGCAGCGCTTCCTCCTGACGGCCGCCCAGCTTGGCGTGACCGCGGACTGGGACGCTGCCGTCGAGCAGGCGCTCGAGCGGGGCGACGGCTTCATCCTGTTCCGGGGCTTCAAGCGGCTCGGCCTGCGCGTCAGCGGGGCGGACGTCCAGCCGTCCGGAGTAGCCGACGCGGCGACGGTCGAGCAACGGGTGCGCCGGCTGGCGAGGGCGATCGACCTGGAGGCGGCCGAGGCGGCGATCACGCTCGACGGGCTCGAGCCTGTCGTGAGCCCGGCCCGGACAGGCCGCCTGCTCGACCGCGACCGGGCCGCCGTCGTGATCGTGGCCGCGCTGGCCGCTCTCGAGCGCACCGGCTCCGTTCCGCTTCCGGTCGCGGTCGCGGAGCCCGAGGTCACCGCGGCCGCCCTCCAGCCCGTGGCGGCGCAGGTGCGGACGGTGCTGTCGGCGCCGGTCTCGCTCACCCACGGCAAGACCCGGCTCTCGATCGGCCCCGCCAAGCTGGCGAAACTGCTGCTCCTGCCCAGCGGCGGCTCGAAGGAGCTCGGGATCGGCGGCGAGGCGGCGGAGCGCTACCTCTCAGGCCTCGCGAAGGCGATCGACCGGCCTCCTCTCGACGCCGGCTTCACGCTCACGGCGAGCGGTCGGCCCAGGGTCGTGGCGGCCCGCGAGGGGCGCACGCTCGACATCGACGCCACCAGGACAGAGCTGCTCGCCGCCGCGCTCGTCGCGGCGCCAGGGGGCCGCACCGCGCCGCTCGCCGTCGAGACCGCCCAGCCGAAACGGACGACCGAGGAGGCGAAAGCGATGGGAATCGTCGGCGTCGTCGGCTCGTACACGACGACGTACGGGGGAGATCCGAACCGGATCCACAACGTCCAGCTCGTCTCGAAGCTGATCGACGACCACCTGATCCCGCCCGGCGCGCTGTTCTCGTTCAACGAGACGACCGGCGAGCGCAACGCCGACAAGGGGTTCCTGGAGGCGCCGGTGATCATCAACGGCGAGCTCCAGACCGGGCTCGGCGGCGGCGTCTGCCAGGTCTCCACGACCGTGTTCAACGCAGCGTTCGAGGCGGGGCTCTCGATCGAGGCGCGCACGAACCACGCGCTCTACATCAGCCACTACCCGCTCGGGCGGGACGCCACCGTCAACTATCCCGACACCGACCTCGTGTTCAAGAACGACACCGGTCACTGGCTCTGGCTGCGTGCGTTCGTCGACTCCTCGTCGCTCACGATCAACCTGTACGGGACGCCGGTCGACCGGGAGGTCGTCGTCGAGACCTCCCCGCTCGAGGTCACGGGCAAGCCGCCCGTCGACAAGGTGGGCGAGCCCGACCGCTACGTCGGCGAGAAGTGGGTCGAGGATCCCGGCGAGCCGGCGCGGTCGGTCTCGGTGCGCCGGATCGTCTATGCCGCGAACGGCAACGTCCTCTACGACACCGTCTGGTACTCGGGCTACCGCGCCGAGCCGAAGATCGTCCACGTCGGGACGAAGCCCAAGCCGCAGGAGCCGAAGCCGACCGAGGGCGGCGGCTCGCAGGGCGGCGGCTCGCAGGGCGGCGGTTCGCAGGGCGGTGGCTCGCAGAGCGGCGGCTCGACGCAGCCGCCGGAGACGCAGCCGCCGGCGGAGACGCAGCCGCCCCCGGCGACGACCGGCGGCGATCCGCCCTCTCCACCGGCCTAGCCCTCGAGCGAGCCCAGCGTCTCGGCGAGCCAGCCCGGCATCCGGGTCGGGCGCAGCGTGTCCGCGGAGACGCACGCGTGCTGCGTCCAGCCGTCGGCGACGAGGCCCGGGGGGTCGCTCACCCGCTCGAGTGCGTACTCGAAGCGAAAGCGGGCGCCGCGCAGGTCGGCGGTGCGTGCCCAGATCCGCAGGCGGTCGTCGAAGCGGCACCCCGCGAGGTAGCGGACGTGCGCCTCGACGGTCGTCACGTCGATCCCGTGTTCAGAGACCATGCCCCGGTAGCCGCCCGGGAAGCGGTCGAGGTAGTCGATCCGGGCGATCTCGAGCCAGATCAGGTACGCGGAGTTGTGCACGACCCCCTGCGCGTCGGTCTCGTTGAAGCGCACGCGCAGATCGGTCGAGAAGCGAAAGCCGTCCACGGGCGGCATCGTACGATTCCCGGGATGCAGGGCGCAGCGCGACTCGCCGGGATGCTCCGCGACGCGGGCGGCGCGGTCGTGCTCACGGGCGCGGGGATCTCGACCGAGAGCGGTCTCCCCGACTTCCGCTCGCCGACCGGGATCTGGGCGACGGTCGACCCGATGGAGTACGCGTCGCTGTCGGCGTTTCGCCGCGATCCGGAGCGGGTCTGGAGCTTCTACCGCCTCCGTGTCGAGTTGCTGGCCGCGGCCCGCCCGAACCGTGCGCACCTGGCTCTCGAGAAGCTGGAGCGCCGCGGCCTCGTGCGCGCCGTCGTCACGCAGAACATCGACCTCCTGCACGGGCGGGCGGGCAGCCGGGACGTCGTCGAGGTGCACGGCTCGATCCGTACCTCGAGCTGCCGCCGCTGCGCCCGTTCCTATCGGCTCGAGGACGTGCTCGAGCGGCTCGCCCGCTCGACGGGGGCGCCGCGCTGCGATGCCTGCGACACGGTGCTGAAGCCGGACGTCGTCTTCTTCGAGGAGCAGCTTCCGGCGGCGGCGATCGAGCGAGCCTTCGAGCTGGCGCGCGAGGCGCCGCTGCTGCTCGTGGTCGGCTCGTCGCTCGAGGTCTACCCGGTCGCCGGCCTGCCAGACGAGACGCTCGCGGCCGGAGGGCAGCTCGCGATCGTCAACCTCGGCGCGACCCGCTACGACCGGGCCGCCGCGCTCGTCCTCGACGCGCCCGCGGGCGACGTGCTCGAGAGCGTGCTCGAGGCGCTGTAGGGGCCGGACCTGTCCGGCCCCTACAGGTCGAGCCAGCGCTCGAGCAGGCCGCGGGCGTGCGAGCGCATCGAGCCCGAGGCGGCGTCGAGCTCGGCGACGAGGCGCGGCAGCGAGCCGGGCCCGAGCACCCGGTCGAGCGCCTCGCCGTAGGCGGGCACGGCAGCCCACTCGTCCGCGAGGTCGCTCGTCAGCTCGAGGTGGAACTGGATGCCGTAGGCACGCTTGCCGAAGCGGAACGCCTGCGCAGGGTACGCGGGCGAAGACGCGAGGAGCACGGCGCCGTCCGGGAGCTCGAACGTGTCGCCGTGCCACTGGAACGTCACGAGCTCGGCGGGCAGGCTCGCGAAGACGGGGTCGGCGAGCGCCGCGTCGGTCAGCGTGACGGGCAGCACGCCCACCTCGGGCTTCGGGCCGGCGAACACGCGCGCCCCGAGGCTCGCGGCGAGCAGCTGCACACCCAGGCAGACGCCCCAGTAGGGCACGCCGGCGCGCACCGCCTCGCCGATCGCTCTCTTCTCGTCGACGAGCCACGGGTGATCGTCCTCGTCGCCCACGCTCATCGGGCCGCCCATCGCCACGATCGCGTCGAACTCCCGCCAGTCGGGGAGCGGCTCGCCCTCGTCGAGCTCGACCCGGTGGAGCGTGGCGCCACGCTCACGCAGCACGTCCTCGTACTCGCCGGGTGGCTCGCAGGCGATGTGCTGGAGGACGAGGACGTCCACGGGGCAAGTCTACGGCGCTAAGCTGACCGTGTCCCGGGGTGGCGCACGTGCCGCCCCAACCGCGGCGCTGAGGAGGCGGGAATGCCCGAGGCGAAGAAGGAGGCGGTTGACCAGGGAGTGCTGGAGCGCCTGGCGGTCAAAGGTGACGAGGCGATCCGCCGGCTGCGCGAGGAGGCCCACGCCGCGGAGGCACTCGAGCGACTGACGGAGGCGCGCGGTCGGGCGGGGAAGGTGCAGCGCGGCGTTCTGCACCAGCTCAACGTCGCGCCGCTCGACGAGGTCGAGGCGCTGCGAGCGGAGCTCGACCGCATGGAGAAGCGGCTCGCGAAGCTCGAGAAGCTCGTCGCCAGGCCACCGGCGAAGGCGCGGTCGCACGACGCGGAGGGGCCCGCGGGCTGAGGCGCTGCCGGGCTACGCGGGCGGCACCCGCAGGCGCAGGGCGCCGGGAACGATCTCGAAGCGCGCGGGCGTCGTGCCCGGCTGCTCGCCGTCGAGCTGAATCGGCAACGGCGTTGCCGCGTCCACGTGGACGACGGCACCGCGCAGGAGCTCGGCCTTCGGATGGGGAAGGTGCGTGCCGCGGTAGACCCTGGGCAGCGTCAGCGCGAGATCCGTGCGGGTGATCTTGCCGAGCACGAGCACGTCGAAGAGCCCGTCGTCGGGGTCCGCCTCCGGCGTCATCTGCATGCCGCCACCGAGGAAGCGGCAGTTCGCGACCAGCACGTCGTAGCAGAGCCCGCGGCGGCTCTCCCCGTCGACGGCGACCTCGACCTCGCTCGGCTGCCAGCGTGCGAACACGGCCAGCGTGGCCGCGAGGAACGAGGCCTTGCCGCCAAGCGCTTTCGTGGTCGAGTTCGCGCGTCGGGCGACCGCGCCGCTCATGCCGGCGCTGGCGACGTTCACGAACCAGCCGACGTCGTCCGCGCCCGCCCAGGAGCGGTACTCGACGCGGCCGGCGTCGATCGTGCGCGTTCGCCCGTCCCGGATCGCCGCGATCGCCCGATCGAGCGCCGTGGGGATCCGGAACGTGCGGACGAAATCAGTGCCGGTGCCGCGTGGCAGCACGGCGAGCTCGGGCGCCTCCGCGTCGCGCTCCCGCAGCGCGAGCAGCCCGCTCGCGACCTCGTTGACCGTGCCGTCGCCGCCGACGGCCACGACGAGGCGCGCCCCGTCCGCTGCGGCGCGCTCGACGAGCCCCGGGAGCTCGCCCGGCCGGGTCGAGATCAGGGCCTCGCCAGCCAGCCCGGCCGCGGCGGCGCGGTGGGCGAGCTCGGGCCAGGCGCGCCCCGTCCTGCCGTTGTCGGAGCCCGGGTTGACGAGGAACGCGACGTCCGTCACGGCCCTCAGTGCTTCGCCGAGGTCGCCGCGCGCAGCGCCAGCTCGGCCATCGCCGTCACGGCCGTCTCGAGCGCATCGTCCAAGATGCGTTCCGTGTGCCTGCCGTCGACGAGGTCCGAGACGGTGAGCAGGCAGGCCGCGCGGAGGCCGCGTAGCGCCGCAACCGTGAAGATCGCTGCCGCCTCCATCTCGACCGCGAGCACGCCGCGCGCCGCCCAGCGGCGGTGGCGGTCGGGATCCGGGTCGTAGAACGTGTCCGACGTGGCGACCGGGCCCACGCTGAGCTTCAGCCCGAGCGTCTTCGCGGCGTGGACAGCCCCGTGCAGGAGCTCCCAGTCCGCGGTGGGCGCGTGCGGCTCGCCCGCCGTGTAGTGGCGCGACGTGCCGTCCGCGGGCACGGCGGCGAGGGCGAGGACGAGGTCGCCGAGGGCGAGTGCGGGCGCCAGCGCGCCGCAGGTACCGATCCGCAAGAGCCGCTCGACGCCGAACCCGGCGAGCTCCTCGACGACGATCGCCGCCGACGGGCAGCCCATCCCGGTCGCCTGCACCGACACCGGGGTGCCCTCGAACGAGCCCGTGAAGCCGAGCAGCCCGCGCTCCCCGTTGACCTGACGTACGTCGTCGAGGAAGCGCTCCGCGACCCGACGGGCGCGCAGCGGGTCGCCGGGGAGCAGGCAGGCGGGCGCGTAGTCGCCCGGCTTGGCGCGCAGGTGGATGGCCACGCGGGGACGATAGCGAACGGGCCTCACGCCTAGGATGCGGGGGTGGCGACGGTCGTCGACCCCCCGACGCTCGAGGCGATCCTCGACTTCTGCGCCGCCGAGCCGATCGAGCGCGTCTTTCTCGAGGACATCGCACGACGCGGCCTCGGGCGCTTCGTTGCCGTCGAGGAGCACGGGCGGCTGACCGCCCTCTGCCATGCCGGCGCGAACCTCGTGCCTTCCGGGACGGGAGTGGCAGTGCTCGCGAAGGCGGTCGGGCGCTCCCGGCCGCGGATGATCGTCGGCGAGGAGCGGGCCGTGGGCGAGCTGTGGGGTGCGATCCGGCGCACGCTCCCGGTGCCGCTCGAAGACCGGCCGGGTCAGCCGGTGTTCGAGCTCGAGGCGCCGCCGCCGCCCGCGGGCACCGGCCTGCGGGCGGCCACCCTCGACGACCTCGACCTGCTCGTTCCGGCCTGCGCCGCCGCCTACCTCGAGGAGGTCGGCATCGACGCCTGTGCTCGCGATCCCGACCTGTTCCGGTGGAGGACGCGCAGCCAGATCGAGCTCGGGCGCAGCTGGCTCTGGGTCGAGGCGGGCCGCATCCGCTTCAAGGCCGAGGCGTCGGCGTGGACACCGCTCGCCATTCAGCTCCAGCAGGTCTGGGTCGACCCGGAGGATCGGGGCCGCGGCTACGCGAAGCGAGCGCTCGCCGACCTCTGCGTCGTCCTGCTCTCACGCGTCCCCGCGGTATGCCTGTTCGCTCGCTCCGAGAACGCCCCTGCCCTCGCCCTGTACGCGTCCATCGGCATGCGCCGGACGCTCAGCTACCGCTCGTTGATCTTCGCCTGACCGCCGCCGGGGGCCGGGCGGATTCCGAGCGCCGTCAGGGCCGCGATCGCCAGGCCCACGCCGACGGCGAGCATCCCGAGCGCCTCGCTGTCGGGCGTGCACAGCCTGAAGAGGTCGCGTAGCGGCCCGACCGCGAACACGAGCACGTAGGCGAGGAGGAGCGTGGCGCAGAGCCCGCCGACCCAGCGCGCGCGCCGGGGGTTCGTCGCCTCGAGCGCGAAGATCATCCACAGCGACGAGATCACGTAGACCGAGAGCGAGACGGTGCGCGCGGGCCCGACTCCGAGCCCGAGCGCCTCGTGGGCGAGCACGTAGCTCGCGATCACGCCCAGGGCGATCGCCGCGCCGGCCCGGACGGCGAACTCCCCCACCTCCCGCAGGTAGGAGGTCATGCGCCACTCGCCGGAGCTGGGAGCGAGCGCGAGGAAGAACGGCGGCACGCCCGTGACGAAGAAGGAGGCGAGCGAGAGCTGCCGCGGGAGGAACGGGTACGGGATCGGCGCCAGGCCGAGGCAGAGCACGATGAACGCGCCGAACAGCGCCTTCGTCGCGTAGATCTTCGAGACGCGCTGCAGGTTGCGCAGGATCTGCCGCCCCTCCGCGACCATCCGCGGCACCGCCGCGAAGTCGCCCTCGACGAGCACGAGGTCCGCGACGGCCTTCGCCATCTGCGCTCCCGAGCCCTGCGCGATCGCGACCCTGGAGGCCTTCAGCGCCGGGACGTCGTTGACCCCGTCGCCGATCATCGCGACGTGCCTCCCGTCGTCGCGCAGCGCCTCCACGATCCGTCGCTTGCCCTCCGGCGAGATCCGGCCCACGACCGCGGCCCGCCGCAGCAGCGCGCGCAGCTCGTCGTCGTCCTCGGGCAGGCGCGCCCCGTCGACCGGAGGGCCGCCCGGCGGGATTCCCGCGTCCGCCGCGATGGCCGCGACGGTGGCCGGGGCGTCGCCCGAGACGACCTTCAGCTCGACGTGCTCGCGCCCGAGGAAAGCGATCGTCTCACGGATGCCCGGTCGCAGCTCCTCGGCGATCGTCGCGAGCCCGAGGGCTCTCGTACCGGCCGGAAGCCCGTCGCTGTCCTGCCCGAGCGGCCTGTCGGTCACGCCGATGGCGACGACGCGGCGACCGAGCTGCGACTCCCGGGCCGCGGCAGTCGCCAGCTGTCCGAGCTGGAACAGCTCCGGGGCTCCGAGGACGACGGTCGTGTCTCGCAGGCGCACGGCGCCCCACTTGCGCCTCGACGAGAACGGCACCGTCTCGAGCGGTGTCTCGGCCGGCTGCGGGAGCGCCCGCGCGAGCGCGTCCCGCGTCGCGTTCTCGATCGGAGAGGAGGTGGCGTAGCGCCCGAGCGCCTGGCCGAGCTCGCTCTCGGCGACCCCAGCGGCCGGCAGCAGCCCGACGAGGCGCAGGCGCGACTCGGTCAGCGTGCCCGTCTTGTCGGTCAGGACGATGTCGGCGGCGGCGAGCGACTCGATCGCGCTGACCTGCTGAACGAGCGCCCCGTGGCGCGAGAGCCGCGCCGCCCCGGCCACGTAGGCGATGCTCGAGAGCAGGATCAGCCCCTCGGGGACGAGGTTGATCGCGGCCGCGACGACGGTCGGCAGCGCGTCGTCGAACGGCGCCGAGCGCAGCCACAGCGTGAGCGAGAGCGCGATGCCGAGGGGGACGCCGAGCAGGACGAGCGCGACCACGAGCCGGCCGAGGCCCACCTGGAACGGCGAGGGCGGATGGCGGAAGGCGCGCGCTTCCCCGGCGAGACGCTCCGCGTAGCTCTCGGGGCCCACGGCCGTGACCTCGTAGCGCCCGGCTCCCTCGGCGACGAACGCGCCCGAGAGCACGGGCTCGCCCGGTGCGCGCGTGGCCGGCCTCGACTCACCGGTCAGGATCGACTCGTCGAGTCGCAGCCCGTCGCTCTCGAGCACCGTCCCGTCCGCGACGACCTGGTCGCCGGGCTGGAGTGCCACGAGGTCGCCCGCGACGACCTCGTCCACATGCAGGGCGCGCGGGCTGCCGTCGCGGATCACGAGGGCGTGGGGTCGGACGAGCGCCGCGAGCCGGTCGAGTGCGCGCTTCGCGCGGATCTCCTGGGCCGAGCCGATCACCGTGTTCGCGACGACGACGCCGAGGAAGAGAGCGTCGGCCAGCTCGCCGAGCGCCACCGTTGCCACGCCGAAGAACACGAGCACCGCGTTCGGCAGGTTGAAGAGATTCGCACGGACGATGCTCGCGTACGAGCGGCTCGTCTGCGGCGGCCGTCGCGGCCCCCGCTCGGCCAGCCTGCGACGAGCCTCCGTCTCGGTGAGCCCGGTCATCGTGGCGGGGTATACCCGGCCTGGTCACCGGAGGGCAACTCGAGCCAGGCGCTACGATCGAGCGATGAGCCCCGCCGCGCTCCGTGCACGGGTCGAGGAGCACGTCCGCGAGCACGACCTGATTGCTCCGGGCGGCGAGATCGTCTGCCTCGTCTCGGGCGGGCCCGACTCGACCTGCCTCTGGCACGTGCTCGGCGCGCTCGGTTACCGCGTCTCGGCGCTCCACGTCAACCATCGCCTCCGGGGCGCCGAGTCCGACCGAGACGCCCGCTTCTGTGCCGAGACGCTCGGCGCCCGGGTCGTGGACGCGCCCGGCGGGGGGCTCTCCGAGGCGGGGCTGCGCGAGCAGCGCTACGCGATCCCCGCCGGCGGCCTGCGCGCCACGGGCCACACGGCGAGCGACCAGGTCGAGACGATCCTCTACCGGCTCGCCTCGAGCGGGACGACGACCGGGATTCGCGTGCGGCGCGACGACGGGGTCGTCCGGCCGCTGCTTCGCGTGTGGCGCGACGAGGCCGCCGCCTACTGCCGTGACGAGGGCCTGCCCTACCGGGTCGACTCGACGAACCCGGGCACGAAGCGTGGTCTGATCCGCGAGCGGATCCTGCCGCACCTGCGGGAGTTGCACCCGGCCGCCGAGCGCAACGTGCTCGCGGCGCTCGATCGTCCCGCGGACTTCCCCCGACCCGTCCAGCGGGCGCTCGCCGAGCTGTTGGCGACACCTGCCGGCTCGAGGCGCGTCGACCTCGGGCGGGGGCTCGTTGCCGTGCGCGAATACGAGCGGGTGTGGCTCGAGCGGGCGCCGGTGCGGCTGGCCGGTCCCGTGCGCTGGGGCGAGTGGACGATCGAGCCGTGTGCGCCCGGGCTCGTCGTCCGCGGCTGGCGCGCGGGCGACCGCCTTGCCGAGCCCTCGCGTACGAAAGTGCAGGATCTGTTCGTCGGTGCGAAGATTCCCCGGTCGGAGCGGGAAGCGTGGCCGCTCGTCGTCCGGGGAGACGCGGTCGTCGTCGTCCCGGGGGTAGCCACCGTACCGGGCTACGAGGACGCCGTCGTCGCGACGAGGAGTGGGGAATGACGAGGCAGGGCGAGCTGAGCGCCGCGGTCGAGGCGGTGCTGATCGACGAGGATACGCTCGGGCGGCGGATCGCCGAGCTCGGGGCCGAGATCTCTGCCGACTACCGTGGCCGCGATCTCCTGCTCGTCGGCGTCCTCAAGGGCGCCGTGTTCTTCGTCTCCGACCTGATGCGGTCGATCGATACCCCGTGCGAGGTCGACTTCATGGCCATCTCGAGCTACGGGTCGGCGACCGACTCCTCGGGTGTCGTGCGGATTCTCAAGGATCTCGATCTGTCCGTCGAGGGTCGGAACGTCCTCATCGTCGAGGACATCGTCGACTCCGGGCTCACGCTCGCGTACCTCGTCCGTATGCTGAGGGCGCGCCTGCCGGCCTCCCTCGAGGTGTGCGCGCTCCTGACGAAGCCCGCCCGCCGCACGACCGACGTCGAGTGCCGCTACGTCGGCTTCGAGATCCCGCAGCGGTTCGTGATCGGCTACGGTCTCGACTTCGCGGAGCTCTACCGCAACCTGCCGTACGTGGGAATCCTGCGGGACGAGCTCGCCGCCCAGGCCGAGGAGCTGCCCTGAGCCGGCCCGGCGGGGGCGGCCGGAAGGGGGTGCCCTGCTACCCTTCGTGGACACGCATGAGGGCCGTGTGATCCCCCTTGAGCCGATTCTTCCGTAGCGCGCTCTTCCCGCTCGTCGTCATCGTCCTGCTCGTCTACCTGGCGTCGCAGACGCTGCTGCCCAGGAACGACGAGGCCGAGGAAGCGACGTACAGCGAGGTGATCGGGATCGTACGCAGCGACCCCGCGTCGATCGAGTCGGTGATGTTCAAGCCGAAGGGGCGCGAGATCGAGGTGGCCTTCCGCGACTCGGAGCGCATGCTCAAGGTCAACTACGCGAGCGACCAGGCGCAGATCGAGTTCCAGAACCTGCTCGACGAGAACGGGATCCAGTTCGACTCGAAGGGGATCGGCGGCTCGAGCATCTGGTCGATCCTGACCTACGTGCTGCCGTTCCTCCTCTTCTTCGGGTTCTGGATCTTCCTGATGAACCAGATGCAGGGCGGCGGCTCGAAGGTGATGAGCTTCGGCAAGAGCCGCGCGAAGCGGATGAGCCCCGACTCGCCCAAGGTCACGTTCAAGGACGTCGCAGGCGCGGACGAGGCGGTCGAGGAACTGCACGAGATCAAGGAATTCCTCGAGAACCCGAAGAAATTCCAGGCGCTCGGCGCGAGGATCCCGAAGGGCGTCCTCCTGTACGGCCCGCCCGGCACCGGCAAGACGCTGCTCGCGCGCGCCGTCGCCGGCGAGGCGGGCGTCCCGTTCTTCTCGATCTCGGGCTCCGACTTCGTCGAGATGTTCGTCGGCGTCGGCGCGAGCCGCGTGCGCGATCTGTTCGAGCAGGCCAAGCAGGCCGCGCCCTGCATCGTCTTCATGGACGAGATCGACGCGGTCGGCCGCCACCGCGGCGCCGGGCTCGGGGGTGGCCACGACGAGCGCGAGCAGACGCTGAACCAGCTCCTCGTCGAGATGGACGGGTTCGAGCTGAAGGACAACATCATCCTGATCGCCGCCACCAACCGCCCGGACATCCTCGACCCGGCTCTCCTGCGCCCGGGGCGCTTCGATCGCCAGATCGTTGTCGACCGACCTGACCGAAACGGGCGGCGGAGAATCCTCGAGGTGCACACGAAGGGCAAGCCGCTCGCGCCCGAGATCGACCTCGACACCCTCGCGGCCGGGACGCCCGGGTTCACCGGCGCCGATCTCGCCAACCTCGTCAACGAGGCCGCCCTGCTCGCCGCGCGCCGCGGCAAGAAGCTCGTCGAGATGGTCGATCTCGAGGAAGGGGTGATGCGGGTGATCGCCGGGCCGGAGAAGCGCACACGCCTGCTCTCCGAGCACGAGCGCAAGGTGACCGCCTACCACGAGATGGGTCACGCGCTCGTCGGCCACTACCTGCCGAACTGCGACCCGGTTCACAAGATCTCGGTGATCAGCCGCGGGCAGGCGCTCGGCTACACGATCTCCCTGCCGCGCGAGGACCGCTTTCTGCAGACGAAGTCGGCGCTGATGGACAACCTCGCGATGACGCTTGGCGGACGGGCGGCCGAGGAGCTCGTCTTCCACGAGATCACGACGGGCGCTGCCAACGACCTCGAGAAAGTGACCGCGACCGCCAAGCAGATGATCATGCGCTACGGCATGAGCGAGAAGCTCGGCCCGCGCACGCTCGGGCGCAACCATGACATGCCGTTCCTCGGGCGCGACATGGGCGCGGAGCCTGACTACTCCGATGAGATCGCGCGCGAGATCGACGACGAGATCCGCCGTATCGTCGAGGAGGCCCAGGAGCGGGCGAAGAAGCTCCTGACCGACCATATGGACGAGCTGCACGCGATCTCGCAGACCCTGATCGAGCGCGAGACGATCGACAAGGATCAGTTCGAGCGCCTGCTCGCCGGCGAGCCTGAGGACTCCGTGTTCGCGGAGCCGGCCCCGCCGCCCGCCGAGCCGAAGAAGGAGCCCGAGCGCAAGCCCGCGCCGCAGGCCAGGCCGTTTCCGCTCCCCGGCGCCACCATGCAGCCGCCGCCGCCCGAAGCGGCGGGCTCCTGACGGCTTCGCTCCCTCGTACAATCCGGTCGTGACAGTCCTGCCGATCGAGGAGCTGCTTCCGCGCCCGAGCGTGATCGGCGTCGTCAACGCGACGCCCGACTCGTTCTCGGATGGTGGCCGCTTCCTGGCCCCCGCCGCCGCCGCCGCGCGGGCGTGCCAGCTTCGCGCCGAGGGCGCCGTGCTCGTCGACGTCGGCGGGGAGTCGACGCGGCCGGGAGCCGCCGCCGTCGGCCTCGATGAGGAGCTCGCCCGCGTCGTCCCCGTGCTCGAGTTGCTCGGCGGCGCGGTGCCTCTCTCGATCGACACGTCGAAGGCGGAGGTCGCGCGCCGCGCCCTCGAGCTCGGTGCCGTGCTGGTGAACGACGTCACCGCGCTGCGCGCCGATCCCGAGCTCGCCGGCGTCGTTGCCGGGAGCGGGGCCTACCTGTGCCTCATGCACATGCTCGGCACGCCCCGGACGATGCAGCTCGGGCCCCGCTACGAGGACGTCGTCTCCGAGGTGTGCGCCTTCCTGGAGGAGCGGCTCGAGCTCGCGGTCTCGGAGGGCGTGCCCGAGGAGCGGATCTGCCTCGACCCGGGCATCGGGTTCGGCAAGACCGTCGAGCACAACCTCGAGCTGCTCGCCCGCCTGGACGAGCTCGTCGCACTGGGTCGTCCGGTGCTCGTCGGCATCTCGCGCAAGCGCTTCCTCGCGAGGATCCTCGGCGACGAGGTCGCGATCGCCGGGTCGCTCGCGGCGTCCGTGGGCGCGGCGGTCTTCGCGTACGAGCGGGGTGCCTCGATCTTTCGGGTTCACGACGTGCGCGAGCACGTCGAGGCGCTCACCGCCGCGCACGCGCTCGTGGGGGCGCACTGACGCCGTGGAGGTCGCGCTCGAGATCTACGGCCTCGAGGTGTACGGGTACCACGGCGCGCTGCCCGAGGAGCGCGAGCGGGGGCAGCCGTTCCTGTTCGACGTGACCCTGGTCGCGCACGACGCGGGCGTTCGCAGCGACCGCCTCTCCGACACCGTCGACTACGGGAAGGTCGCCGCCTGCGTCGAAGCGGTCGCAACCGGTACCCGCTGCAACCTGATCGAGACGTTGGCTGCGCGGATCGCCGACACGCTACTCGCGCAGTTCGACGTCTCGCGCGTGCGGGTGCGCGTGCGCAAGCCCGAAGTCAAGCTCGAAACGCCGGTCGAGTTCACCGCGGCGGTCGTGGAGCGGTCACGCCACTGAGGCCGGAAGCAGCCAGCGCCGGGCCCGTGATCGCCTACGTCGGCCTGGGGTCGAACCTCGGTGACCGCGAGGCGGCGCTGCGCCGCGCGCTCGAGCTGCTCGACGCCACGCCGGGCCTGCGTGTCGTCGCCGCCTCGAGCTTCCGCGACACCGCCCCCGTCGGCGACGAGAACCAGCCTCGCTTCCTGAACGCGGTCTGTGCCGTCGAGACCGAGCTCGCGCCGCGAGAGCTGCTCGCCAGGCTGCTCGAGATCGAGCTCGCCCTCGGGCGGGTGCGTGACGCGACACGTCGCTTCGGCCCGCGCACGGCCGATCTCGACCTGCTGCTCCACGGAGACGAGACGGCGGACGAGCCGGACCTGGTCGTTCCCCACCCGCGGCTCGTGGAGCGGCGCTTCGCGCTGGAGCCGCTGTTCGAGATCGCCCCGGAGCTCGCGCTCCCCGACGGGCGACGGGTGGCGGACGTCCTGGCGGAGCTATCATGGGCGGCATGTCGAACCTCGACGAGCTCGACGAGTACGAGGCCGAGCTCGAGCTTCGCCTGAAGAAGGAGTACACGGCGGTCTTCGGGCTGTTTCGCTACTGCGTGGTCACGCAGGACTCCACGTACCTGTGCAACAAGCTCGACCTCAGGGTCCTGCCCCAGGCGAGCTACCCGTTCTTCCACGTCGTCATGGAGGACGTCTGGGTGTGGGACAAGAACCGGCCCACCCGGATGATCCCGCGCGCCGAGGTGTACACCTCGAGCGACGTGACGATCGAGGAGTTGCGTGGCGAGGGGGAGCTGCCGACCCTGACGCCGGAGGCGCTGGCCGAGAAGCTCGGCGAGCCGCTCGCGCCCGAGGACGAATGAGCCCGCGGGCCGGCGCTTCGAAGCCCTGAGGCGTGCTGCTCGCGGTCGACGTCGGCAACACCCAGACGGTCTTCGGCGTCTTCGCCGGGGATCGCCTGGCCGAGCGCTGGCGCGTTGCCACGGAGGCCGAGCGGACCGCTGACGAGATCGGCGCTCTCGTCGATCGCCTGCTCGAGCTGCGCGAGCTCGACTTCGACGATCTCGGCGGCGTCTGCCTCTCCTCGACGGTGCCTCCGCTCGTGCGCGAGTACGGGTCGTTCGCCGAGCGCTACGCGGGGGCGCGGCTGCTCGTCGTCGGGCCGGGCACGAAGACGGGGATTCCGGTGCTGTACGACAACCCTCACGAGGTCGGTCCCGATCGGATCGTCAACGCGGTTGCCGCCCGCGAGCGCTACGGAGCCCCGTCGATCGTCGTCGACTTCGGCACGTCCACCAACTTCGACGCTGTCTCGCGCGGCGGCGAGTACGTCGGCGGCGTTCTCGCTCCCGGAATCGAGATCTCGATGGACGCCCTGTTCGCGCGCGCGGCACGCCTCGTCAAGGTCGACTTCGTCGAGCCGCCCGAGGTGATCGGGAAGACGACCGTCGGCGGGCTCCAGTCCGGCCTCGTCTACGGGTTCGCGGGTCAGGTCGACGGCATCGTCCGCCGCATGCGCTCCGAGCTCGGCGAGGACGCCCGCGTGATCGCCACCGGAGGCCTCGCCTCCCTGATCTCCCCGCACTCGGAGACGATCGAGCTCGTCGACCCGGACCTGACGCTCGAAGGCCTGCGTCTGATCTGGGAACGCAACGCGTAGCGCGCTCGCCGCGCTCGTTCACCAGGGGATCGGCTCGCGGTCGCGGAAGAAGCCGCCGGACGGGCCGCCCCCGGGCAGCGTGGCGAGCCAGACCGCGGTGTCCGCGCCCTCCCCGATCGAGCGCGGCGCGGCTTCCCCGCCCATGTCGGTACGCACCCAGCCCGGATCCATCGAGTTGACGAGCACGTCGGTGCCCGCGAGCTCCGCCGCCAGCGCGCGGGTGAGTGCGTTCAGCGCCGTCTTCGAGGTGCGATAGCCGGGGGAGCCGCCCCCCATCGAGGAGAGCTGCGCCATGCTCGTGGACACGTTGACGATCCGCCCGTGGCCGCGACGGCGCATCAGCGGCAGGAACGCGGCGGTCACCCGCCAGGTGCCGAGCAGGTTCGTCTCGAGCGTCCGACGTACGAGCTCGAGATCCGGCTCGGCGGCGGTCCAGTCGTGGTCGATGAGGACGCCGGCGTTGTTGACGAGCGCGTCGATCCGGCCCGGATCGCGTCCAAGCTCCTCGGCGAGCCGCTCCACGCTTGCCTGGTCGGTCACGTCGAGCTGGCGCCCGAAAACGGGCAATCCTTCCCCGGCCAGCCCGGTGGCTGCTCGCTCGGCCGCGGCGGGGTCCCGCGCGGTCGCGTACGTGGTCAGACCGGCGGCGGCGAGCCGGCGGGCGATCTCGAGCCCGATACCGCGGTTCGCCCCGGTCACGAGCGCGACGCGCGTCTCGGAGCCCACGTCAGCCACCCGGCCGGTTGACGATCGCGCCGTCGAGGTGCGCCTTCGACAGCGCATTGGCCCAGACCCCGTCGACCCAGGTGCGGTGCACGAGCATCGAGCGCCCGTAGGAGATCGGGAGCAGCAGCGTGCGCTCGCCGACGATGAGCCGATCGAGCTCCTGGTAGCGGCGCATGCGCTCGGCGCGATCGGTGAGCCCGCGCGCCTCGTCGAGCGCCTCCATGAGCTCCTCGTCGCGGGCCAGCGGCAGGTCGAGGCGAAACAGACCGCGGAAGCACCCGTCCGGGTCGGGGTAGTCTGCCGACCAGCTCGAGACCCAGAGGTCGGCCGCGTCGGGGACATCCCAGTGGCTGTCGATCGGGACGACGCGCACGCTCGTCCCGAGCTCGGCCCACTGCTCGACGAATCCGGCGGCCGGCGCGAGCCAGCTCGGGACGGAGAGAACGAGCTCGGGTAGGCCGCTCCCTCCCTCGTGTCCCGCCTCGGCGAGCAGGCGCCGGGACAGCTCGAGGTCGTGCTCGGGGGCGATCCGGTGCGAGTGCCCCGGCATCGCCGGCGGTACGAGGCCGCCCCGGACGGACGGCCGCTGCCAGCTCGAGAAGCTCGCGAGCAGGCGCTCGCGGTCGACGGCGTGGGCGAACGCCTTGCGGACGAGCTCGCTCGAGAAAGGCGGCCGGTCGGCCCGGAAGCCGATGTAGCGGGTCGAGAGCTCCGGGATCACCCGCCCGAGCGTATCGGGGTCGCTCTCGAGCGTCGGCTCGTGGATGGTGCAGACGTCGAAGCGTCCCTCACGCCACGCTCCGGCAATGTCGGCGTCGCTGTCCTGGAACGACAGGCGGATCTCGCGCACGTTCCCGCGCGGCCCGAGCCAGTGCGAGTTGGCGGTCAGGAGGGCCTGATCGGGGCCGAGCTCGGCGAGCACGAACGGACCGTTGCCGACCAGGTTCCCGGGCAGGCGCCAGTCGGGACCGAGCTCCTCGCAGCGATGCCGTGGCCACGGGTAGGTCCACGCCGACGCGAGCAGGTACGGGAAGAAGTTGCACGGGGCGCGCAGCCTGATCTCGAGCGTGCGGTCGTCGAGGGCGCGGGCCGACTCGAGGTTCTCCAGGTGGAACGACGTCAGCGCTTCCTCCTCACGCATCGACCGCCAGGTGAAGGCGAAGTCCTCCGCGGTGAGCGCTTGCCCGTCGCTCCAGCGCAACCCCTCGTGCAGGCGAAACAGGTACTCGAGGCCGTCCCCGGAGACGCGGAGGTTGTCGGCGAGCGACGGGACGACCCCGAGATCGGCGTCCACCATCAGCAACCCGCGGAACAGGAGCTCGGTCAGAAACAGCGAGTCCGCCGAGTAGACGCTGCCGGGGATCAGGTCGCCGGGGCGGCGCACTCCGAGCTCGAGCGTCCTCGTGGGCGCGAGCTGCACGCGCTCCTCGACCCGGCAGCAGAACGCCTCGTCGTACGCCTGCTCGGCCCGCTCGAAGTCGAAGGCGAGGTGGTGGGCGAGGGCGATCTTGAACAGCGTCTCGCGGGCTCGCCGCTCGTCGCCGAGCCGCACGAGGAAGTCGCGGGCGCGACCGTAGTCCTCGAGCGCCGCCTGCTCGGCGCCCAGCGCCCGGGCGGCATCCCCGGCGTGCAGCAGGTAGTCGACCGCGCGCTCCGGCAGGTCGGCCTCGCTGAAGTGACGGGCGAGCAGACCGTACGCGGACTCCGGTGCCGTGGCGACGAGCTGCTCGAGCGCCTCGCCCACGCGCCGGTGGAGCTTGCGCCTTCTCGTCTCGAGCAGGCTCGAATAGGCGACCTCCTGAACGAGGCCGTGACGGAAGCGGTATTCCGGCGCGGGCCGCCGCCTCGTCTCGACGACGAGGTCGAGCCGCTGGAGCTCGGTCAGCGCCGGCAGCAGCCGCTCCGCTCCGACCACGCGCTCGAGCAGGGGCATCGCGAACGTGCGACCGATAACCGCGGCCACGCCCAGCACCTCCCGCGTTCCCGGGTCGATCCTGTCGAGGCGGGCCTGGAGGGCGCCCTGGACGAGCAGCGGCACCGAGAGCTCCGTCTCGTCGACGGCGAGCTCGAGGCGGTCGCCGGCACGGCGGAGCGTCCCTCGCTCGACGAGATCTCTGAGCGCCTCTTCGAGGAAGAACGGGTTGCCGCCAGCCCGGTCGACGAGCAGGCGTGCGACCGGGTCCGGGAGCTCCGCGTCGGCGAGGACGTGGACAAGGGACAGGCTGGCGTCCTCGGGCAGGGGCCGGAGCTCGAGCTCCCGGTAGCGGTGCGGATGCCGCTGGCGCGCTCGCTCCCCGAGCCGCCACGAGCCATGCTCCGGCTCGCCGCGGTAGCAGAGCACGATCGCGACGGCCTCCTGCTCGGTGGCCGGGAGGATCGCCTCGACCAGTTCGAGCGTCGAGTCGTCCCCCCAGTGGAGGTCCTCGAGGACGAGGCAGACGGGTCGCTCTCGCGCGAGGCGACAGACGAGCTCGCCGAAACGGTCGAACGTCTGGCGCTGCACGCTCTCGCGGCTCAGCTCGGCGAGCGCGGCGCCCGCCTCGGGCTCGAGCGCGAGCCCGAGCAGGGCGGCGAGGAACGGGTAGGCCGCGTCCGCCTCCTCGCCGAGAACGCGCGCGAGCTCGGCCTTCAGCTCGAGGCGAACGCGCGTCTCGGGCGCCGAGGCATCCACGCCGACGAGCTCCCGCAGCAGGTCGCGGATCGGCCAGTACGGCAGCGCCTGGGCGTAGGAGACGCCTCTCCCCTCGAGGAAGCGGACACGGTCGCTGTAGCGTGAGCGCACCTCGAGCACGAGCCGGGTCTTACCGATGCCCGGCTCGCCGAGGACGGTGACGATCGCGCCGCGACCGTCGAGGAGCCCGTCGAGGACGCGCTCGAGTACGGCCAGCTCGAAGTCGCGCCCGACGAGGGCGCAGGGCGGGGGCGTGGGGCCGCCATCCGCGGTGCCGAGGACACGGAACGCCTCGACCGTGCCGCTGAGACCACGGAGCGTCTGGGGGCCCATCGACTCGAGCTCGAAGCAGCTCTCGACCTGGGCCTTCGTCTCGCGCCCGACCACGATCTCGCCCCCGCCGACGAGCTTCTGGATCCGCGCGGCCACGTTGACCGTGTCGCCGAGGGCGTTGTACGGGTCATCGCTGTCCGGGCGGATCACGACCGGGCCGGTGTTGATGGCGATCCGCGCCGAGAGCTCGATCCCGTAGGCGTCCCGCACCTCGGCCGCGTAGCGGCCGAGCGACCGCTGGATCGCAACGGCGGCCCGGACGGCTCGCTCGGAGTCGTCCTCGTGCGCCACCGGCGCGCCGAAGACGGCGTAGAGCTCGTCGCCGCTGTACTGGGCGACCGTGCCCTCGTAGCGCTCGACCTCCGAGCCCATGACGTGCATCACCTCGTCGACGAGGAGCTTCGACCGCTCGGCACCGAGCGTCTCCGCGATCGCGGTCGAGCCGACGATGTCCGCGAAGAGGACGGTGACGATGCGGCGCTCGCCTGTCACGACCGCCATGTCGCGGATTGTACGGCGTGCGCTAGCCGCCCCCGTGGGCGGAGACCGGCAAGGCCAGCAGGGTCTCGTCACCCCTCGCGGCCCCGGCCAGGAGCCGGTCGCGCACGTCCGCTGCCGCGGGCTCCGCGGCGAGGATGCGACGCTCGACCTCGGCCACGGTCGCGAGTCCGAGCAGCTCCTGCTTGAAGGGCTTGGGGAAGCGCCCGTGACCGAGGTACCACCCGTAGAACTTCTTCAGGAAGCCGGTCGCGCGTCGCTCGCCGAGCTCACGGGCCGTCTCGCTCATGAAGGCGAGAAGCTCCCCGGCCACCTCCGCCCTGCTCGGGGCCTCGGATGCGCCGTCGACGATCTCGGAGATCACCCACGGGTTTCCCTGGGCAGCCCGGGCGACCATGACGGCCGCGCAGCCGGTCTGCTCGAGCACCTCGCGGGCGCGCTCGCGGGAGCCGATGTCGCCGGAGGCGATCACGGGCACGCCGACGATCTGCACGAGCTCTGCCGTTAGGGCATGGTCGGCCGCCCCCGAGTACATCTGCGTCGCGGAGCGCGGATGGAGGGCCAGCGCCTGCGCGCCCGCCTCGACGAGCCGGGGGCCCGCTGCGAGGGCGGCCCGGGAGCCGGCCTCGAGGCCTCTGCGCATCTTCACGGTGACGGGAACGGACACCGCTCGGGCTACCGCGTCGACGATCCGGCTCGCCAGGTCCGGATCCTCGAGCAGGGTTGCCCCGGCGCCGGTCTTCGTGACCTTTCTGACCGGGCAGCCCAGGTTCAGGTCGACGATGTCGGCCCCCGCAGCCTCGACTATTCGGGCCGCCTCGGCCATCGCGTCCGGGTCGGCGCCGAAGATCTGCACGGACAGCGGATGCTCGTCGGCGGCGATCAGGAGGTAGCTCTGCGTGCGCTCGTTGCGGTGCGCGAGGCCCGCGCAGCTCACCATCTCCGAGCAGACGAGGCCGGCACCGAAGCGCCGTCCCTGGCGCCGGAACGCCTGGACGCTGACACCCGCCATCGGGGCGAGGACGACGCGGGTCGGAACCTCGACCGGACCGATCCGCCAGGGCGTGCGCAGCTCCGGGCTCAAGGGCCGGGAATGATACCCGCGGCACCCGCGTTTCCCCCGGTTGACGGCGCGACCGGCGCTGCTACAATCGTCGCTCGCGAGGTGCCCGGGGCACCACGCTTTTTCTGTCTTTGGGGGGGAACGGTGAAGGAAGTCATCCTCACAGAAGAGGGGTACACGAAGCTCAAGGAGGAGATCGCGTACCTCTCCACCGCGAAGCGGCGCGAGGTCGCCGAGCGGATCAAGCACGCTCGTGAGTTCGGCGACATCTCGGAGAACTCCGAGTACGACGATGCGAAGAACGAGCAGGCGATGCTCGAGCATCGCATCGCGCTGCTCGAGGAGCGGCTCGTGCACGCCCGCGTGATCGAGGCCGGCGAGGTGCCGTCCGGCGTCGTCGGGATCGGCACGCGCGTCCGACTCAAGGACCTCGACGCCAACGAGACGATCGAGTACACGATCGTCGGCTCCGCCGAGGCGAACCCGGTTCAGCACCGGCTCTCGAACGAGTCGCCGGTCGGCCGGGCGATCATCGGCAAGAAGAAGGGCGAGACCGTCGAGGTCGCCGCGCCACGCGGCACGCTCAAGTACAAGATCATGGACATCAAGGCCGCGTAGGTCCGGCCGGGCGGCCCCCGCAGATCGTGCCCGGCCGCGCGTAAGATCGCTGCCTGATGCCCGCGCCGAAGCGCTTCCCCGACCGCGACGAGATTGCGGCCGTCCGTGCCGGGGCGGAGCGTCTCGCCGCGGGCGAGGAAGGCACGGAGCGGCGGCGCGTGGCCGGGCGCGTGCTCGGCCGGCGGGGGCACGGCAAGCTCGTCTTCCTCGACCTCGTCGACCGCTCCGGACAGCTCCAACTCCTCTGTGCGGCCGACCGCTCGGGGCCGGTCGACGTCAACCTGGGCGACATCGTGGGCGCGACCGGGGTGCTCGCGCGCACCCGGCGAGGGGAGCCGTCTCTGGCCGTGGACGAGCTCGAGGTGCTGGCCCGCACCCGCCAGCCGCTGCCCGATCACTACCACGGGCTCGTCGACACTGAGACGCGCTACCGGCGCCGCTACCTCGACCTGCTCGTCAACGAGGAGACGCGCCGGGACTTCCTGATCCGTAGCCGCATGGTTTCGGCGATCCGCCGCTACCTGGACGGGCACGGCTTCGTCGAAGTGGAGACACCCGTGCTCCAGCCCCGCTACGGGGGCGCGTTCGCGCGACCGTTCGTGACGCACCACAACGAGCTCGGCACCGACCTCTACCTGCGGATCGCGACCGAGCTCTACCTGAAGCGCCTGATCGTCGGCGGCCTCGAGCGCGTGTACGAGATCGGCAAGGATTTCCGCAACGAGGGCATCTCCTACAAGCACCAGCCGGAGTTCACGATGCTCGAGTGGTACGAGGCTTACGCCGACTATCGCGACACGATGGCTCGCATCGAGGAGCTCGTCGAGGTGGTGGCCCTCGACGTGCTCGGGACGACCAGGATGACGTTCCGCCACCACGAGGTCGACGTGAAGGCGCCCTGGCGGCGGCTCCGTCTCGAGGACGCGCTCGCCGAGCGGGGCCTGTGGGCGCGCGACGAGGCCGACCTGCGCGCTCGCCTGGAGGCCCGCGGCGTCGACACGGGTGCCGACAGGACGTGGGCGCAGCTCGTCGACCACGCGCTCTCGCACTTCGTCGAGCCGGAGCTCGTCGCGCCGACGATCCTCCACGACTACCCGGTCGAGCTCTCCCCGTGGGCGCGGACGCTCGACGACGACCCGCGCACGGTCGAGCGGTTCGAGTACTTCGTCTGCGGCATGGAGCTGGGCAACGCCTACACGGAGATCAACGACGCCGAGGAGCAGGCGGCCCGCTTCGCGGGCGGCGAGGCGGAGCAGGCGGAGGACGCTCCGCAGGGCGACCCCGACTACGTCGAGGCCCTCTCCTTCGGCATGCCCCCGACGGGCGGCCTCGGCCTCGGCATCGACCGCCTGGCGATGCTCTTCACCGGTCGCGAGACGATCCGCGACGTCGTGCTGTTCCCGGCGCTACGGCCGACCCCGTAGGGGACGGGCGCAACAGCGAGCGCGTCGTCGCCGAGCTCGCGCGTGCATTTCCGGCCAGGACGTCGTAGAATCTGGTCGATGCGACGGCTGCTCCTGCTGGCCGCGGTGATCGGCGCGGCGCTCGCGTTCGCCCCCTCCTCGAGCGCGGTCTACCAGGCGTTCCGTACGCCGTCCGGGAACATCGGCTGCATCTACTCGAAGTTCTCGGGTGAGCCGGCCTACATGCGCTGCGACATCCTCACGAGGCTGAAGCCGCTGCCGCCACGACCGGGGAGCTGCCCCGACTACGTCGAGTGGGGATACGGCTTCTGGATGGGCAAGACGGGCAAGGCGAAGGTGGTCTGCGCCGGCGACACCGCCCTCGACCCCGGGGCGAAGGTGTTGAAGTACGGCTGGTACTGGCAGCGCAACGGCTTCCGCTGCGAGTCGCGCCGCTCGGGCCTCACCTGCACGAACGCGAAGGGGCACGGCTGGTTCCTGAGCCGCGCGAGGTCGTACAGGTTCTAGCCCGGTCGCTACCCGTGCCTTGCCTCCGTTCCGGGCCCGCGGTAGGCTCCCCGCTCGGATGCGCCGCCCCGCTCGCCTCCTCGCCGTAGCGCTCGCCGCCGCCGGCCTGCTCGTCGTCACCGCCGGCGCCGCCCACGGGCCCGGGCAGCATGGGCACGCCGCCGGGGTCGAGTACCACTCGAAGACGGTCACGGTGCCGCCGGGCGGGGCGACGTTCACGTTCGACTGCCCGACCGGGTACGTGCTGATCTGGCTGGCGGGGTGGCAGGGGCAGCCGGGGATCTTCCTCGACGGGATCGAGCCGACCGAGTCCGGGCAGGGTGCCGTGGTGACGCTCTCGAGCGATGCCTCGATCCCGATCGAGGTCGAGCTGACCGGCTCCTGCCTCAAGCCGCGAACGGGGTATGCGAAGGACCGCAAGGGCAAGCGGCACGCGCACGGGCTCGGCTCCCCCGAGCTCGTCGAGCAGATCGTGCACCTCGACCCCTTCACCGGCGGGGAGCTTTCCGTCGCCTGTCCCGCCGGGAGCTTCCCGACTTTCGGGGCAGCGGAGCGCGACCACGTGGTCGAGCTCCAGGGGTCGTACCCGGTTCTCGACACCCGTGCCTGGCGCTTCCAGCTCTTCAACACGAGCCAGACGGACGAGCGCGACGTGACCCTGGAAGTCCTCTGCCAGGGCGAGCGCACCCGCAGGGCGCGCAAGCACGCCCACCTGCTGCGAACGATCGCGCAGAAGATCCTCGGCTCGGTGGACGCGCCGCCGAGAGCGGCGAGTGCAGCCGGCGGTACTTCGCGCCACACGCTCGAGGTCACGTGCCCGGCAGGCTACCGGGCGGTCTCCGGCGGCTGGTCGATCCCGCAGGGCTTCTTCGAGATCGTCTCGGAGGTCGTGGACGAGGGAGGGTACGCGCTCGAGCTCGAGGCATCGTCGCAGCTCCCGGCGGTCGAGCTGACCGCCACCTGTCTCGCGCGGAGGACCGCGAAGGCCGGCTGACGCGAGGGCGCGGCTGCGCCGGCGACGTGGCCTCGGGTATGCGACGATCCGGGCTCCACGAGCGACAGGAGGGACGATGGCGATGAAGGACAAGGCGGCTGCTTTCTGGGCCGGGATCGCAGCGGACGATCAGGACGCGCTGCGCGCGTTGATGCGCGAGACGTTCGCTGAGGATCTCGCCGTGTGGAACCCGATGGGCGCCCTCTCGGGCGCCGACGCGTTCGCGGGCTTCATCACCGGCTTCATGGACGGGTTCGGGCCGCTCGAGCTCGAGGTGAAGACGCTCGTCGAGGCCGACGGCCTGATCGCCGCCGAGCTGACCGGGCGCGGCACGCACAGGGAGTCGGGCAACCCGGTCGTGTGGAACGAGGCAATCATCGGCCGGCACGACGGGTCGCAGTTCGTCTCCTGGAACGCCTACTTCGACGTTGCCGACTTCATGAAGCAGCTCGAGGGTCAGGGCTAGGCCGCGTCGCGCCACGGGCGCGGCAGCGGCCCCGCCGCAGGAGCCGCGCCCGCGAGCAGATAGACGCTCGCCAGCCCCGCCCACTCCCCGTAGCCGGCGAGCAGCTCGGCGGTGTCCGCGGCGGTCGCGTCACGGCCCAGCAGGCGCGAGCAGAGCTTGACGAGACCGAGGTCGCCGACGAGCCCGTGCTCGTAGCGACCGAGCCCCTCGAGGCAGACGACCCCGGCCGACCAGGGACCGAGCGACCGCTCGCGGCAGAGCCGGGTGACCGCGACCGCGGTCGTGACCCCGTGCAGCCGCTCGAGGTCGAGCTCGCGGCAGAGCCGGACGAGCGCGGATGCTTTGCGCGCGACGAGCCCGTGCGCGGCCAGCTCCGCGGGGCTGCGGGGCGCGAATGCGGAGCGCTGCGGCGGAAGCAGCAGCCCGGCGTGCTCGCCCGAGCACGCGCGCAGAAGCCGCGCCTCGATCCGGCGGGCCTCGCGGGCCGCGATCAGCTGCCCGCAGAGTGCGCGCAGGAGCGCGTGCGTGACCGTCGCCGTGCGGAGCGGGCGCAGGCCGCGCAGGCGAAACGTCGCGTGGCCGATCAGCGGATCCGAGCCGAACCGCCGCAGGAACTCCGTGTGGTCGGCGTCGGCGGCGAGCACGAAGCGCAGGCGCTCGAGGGTCGCCTCCGGCTCGGCGCTGTCGAGCCTCACCCTGAGCGTCCCGTCCCGGATCTGCCACACGCGTGCGAGCGCGGGGACGCCTTCGGCCTCGAGGACGCAGGTGAGGAGGCCGTCGCGAAAGACGCGCGTACGGTCGCCGGCTCGGCGCGCCGACAGCTCGAGCGAGTAGGGGCCGCGGGGGTGGATGGCCGTCTCGAGCGTCACCAGGGCACGGTAGCGCCGCCACCGGACTAACGGCCGGCACCCCGTCGTTTGGACTTCGTGAAGGAGCCGCTCCGCTGATCCGGACCAGCGAACACGTCCGCTACGATAGGTGGGCGACCGAGGAAAGGCAGGAAGCGTGTTCGAACGCTTCACGGAGAGAGCACGACAGGTCGTCGTTCTGGCCCAGGACGAGGCCCGCGCGCTCAAGCACAACTACATCGGCACGGAGCACATCCTGCTCGGGCTCTTGCGCGAGGAGGAGGGGCTTGCCGCGCGCGTGCTCGAGAGCCTCGACATCACGGTCGAGGAGGTGCGCGCCCAGGTGGCCCGGATCGTCGGGCAGGGCGACGAGGTCACGAGCGGTCAGATCCCGTTCACCCCGCGCGCGAAGAAGGTGCTCGAGCTCGCGCTGCGCGAGGCGCTCTCGCTCGGCCACAACTACATCGGCACGGAGCACATCCTGCTCGGGCTCGTGCGCGAGAACGAGGGTGTCGCCGCGCGGATCCTGCTCGACTTCGACGCCGACGCGGAGAAGATCCGCAACGAGATCATCCGCATGCTCTCCGGCCCCGGTCGGCGCGGCCAGGCCGGCGCCGCCTCCTCCGGCGCGTCGGGGGAGAAGGCCAAGAGCTCGAAGCTGCTCGACCAGTTCGGGCGCAACCTGACGAAGCTCGCGTCCGAGGGCAAGCTCGACCCCGTGGTCGGCCGCCAGACCGAGATCGAGCGCGTGATGCAGATCCTGTCGCGGCGCACGAAGAACAACCCCGTCCTGATCGGCGAGCCCGGCGTCGGCAAGACCGCCGTCGTCGAGGGGCTCGCCGCGCGCATCGCCACGAACCAGGTGCCGGAGCTTCTCAAGGGCAAGCAGATCTACACGCTCGACCTGGCCGCGCTCGTCGCCGGCTCCAAGTACCGCGGCGAGTTCGAGGAGCGCCTGAAGAAGGTGATGAAGGAGATCACCCAGCGCGGCGACATCGTGCTCTTCATCGACGAGCTCCACAACCTCGTCGGCGCCGGCGCCGCGGAGGGCGCGATCGACGCCGCCTCGATCCTGAAGCCGGCGCTCGCCCGCGGCGAGCTCCAGACGATCGGGGCCACCACGCTCGACGAGTACCGGAAGTACCTCGAGCGGGACGCTGCGCTCGAGCGGCGCTTCCAGCAGGTGCGGATCGAGGAGCCGTCCGTGGACGAGACGGTGGAGATCCTGCGCGGCCTGCGCGACCGCTACGAGGCCCACCACCGCTGCACGATCACCGACGACGCGCTCCGCGCCGCCGCCGTGCTCTCCGACCGCTACATCCAGGATCGCCACCTGCCGGACAAGGGCATCGACCTGATCGACGAGGCGGCGTCGCGGATGCGGATCAAGACGATGAGCGCCCCGCCGCAGTATCGCGAGCTCGAGGAGGAGATCGAGCGCGTCCGCGTCGACAAGGAGAACGCGATCGAGGCCCAGGAGTTCGAGAAGGCAGCGAACCTCCGCGACAAGGAGCGCAAGCTGACCCAGAAGAAGCGCGAGCTCGAGGAGCGCTGGCGCGCCGAGGAGGGTGGCGTGCAGCCGCAGATCGGCGAGGAGGAGATCGCGGACATCGTCTCGATGTGGACGGGCATCCCCGTGTTCAAGCTCACCGAGGCCGAGTCGCAGAAGCTGATGCGCATGGAGGACGAGCTGCACAAGCGCGTGATCGGGCAGAACCTCGCGATCAAGGCGGTCTCGAAGGCAATTCGCCGGGCCCGCGCCGGGATCAAGGATCCGAAGCGCCCGACCGGCTCGTTCATCTTCCTCGGCCCTTCTGGCGTCGGCAAGACCGAGCTGGCCCGCACGCTCGCCGAGTTCCTGTTCGGCGACGAGGACTCGATGATCCAGGTCGACATGTCCGAGTACATGGAGAAGCACTCCGTGTCGCGGCTCGTCGGCTCGCCGCCCGGCTACATCGGCTACGACGAGGGTGGTCAGCTGACCGAGGCCGTCCGCCGCAAGCCCTACTCGGTCGTGCTGCTCGACGAGATCGAGAAGGCCCACCCGGACGTCTTCAACATCCTGCTCCAGATCCTCGAGGACGGGAAGCTGACCGACTCGCAGGGGCGCAAGGTCGACTTCCGCAACACGATCGTGATCATGACGTCGAACATCGGCGCGGCCACCATCTCGAAGAACCAGACGCTCGGGTTCACCGTCGAGGACGAGAGCGGCCTCTCCTACGACGACATGAAGAACCGGATCATGGGTGAGCTGAAGAAGGTCTTCCGCCCGGAGCTCCTCAACCGGATCGACGAGGTGATCGTCTTCCACAAGCTCTCGAGGGACGAGATCAAGATCGTCGTCGAGTTGATGCTGAAGCGCCTGCGCGAGCAGATGGCCCTCCACGAGGCGACGATCGAGCTGACCGATGCCGCCAGGGAGCTGCTCGTCGAGAAGGGCTACGACCCGACCATGGGCGCCCGCCCCCTGCGCCGTGCGATCCAGCGCTTCATCGAGGACCCGCTTGCCGACTTCGTGCTCGGCCGCTCGATCGCGCCCGGGTCCGTGATCCGCGTCGACCGCAGCGACGACGACGACGACGGGATCGCGCTCGACCTGATCGAGGCGCCAGCCGAGCCCGAGCGCGAGAAAGTCACCGTCCCGCCGGAGGAGCCGGGCGAGCACGACGACGGTGCGGACGGCTAGCAGCCCGCCCTCCCGCGCCCGGCTTTCGTCACATTCCCGGCCCGGTCACGTGACCGGCCGCGTCTGACCCGTCTCGTACCATGCGAAGGTGGCGAGGGCGGCTGTCCAGCATGCGTGCGCCGAGTGCGGGTACACGACCGGGCGCTGGCTCGGACGCTGCCCCGCGTGCGGCGGCTGGGGAACGCTCGTGGAGGAGGCCCTGCCCGCGCGTAACGGCGCAACGCCGCTTGCCGCCGCGCAGCCGCTGCTCCGGCTTGCCGAGATCGACGCGGCAGCTGCCGAGCGGATTCCGAGCGGCGTCCCCGAGCTCGACCGGGTCCTCGGCGGCGGGCTCGTCCCCTCCTCGCTCGTGCTCGTTTCGGGCGACCCGGGCATCGGCAAGTCGACGCTGCTCCTGATGGCGCTGCGCGAGCTCAGCGCTAGCCGCCCGGTCGTGCTCGTGACCGGTGAGGAGTCGGCGGCCCAGGTCAAGCTGCGTGCGGACCGGCTCGGTGGCGCCGGCGACGTGGGCATCCTGGCCGAGACCAATCTCGACGTCGTCTGCGCCACGCTCGAGCGGGAGCGGCCGGAGGTCTGCGTGATCGACTCGGTGCAGACGCTCTACGCGCCCGAGCTCGGCTCGGCGCCCGGCTCGGTCGCCCAGGTGCGCGAGGCGGCCGGGCGGCTGCTTCGACTCGCCAAGGAGTCGGGGATCGCGACGTTCCTCGTCGGCCACGTGACGAAGGACGGGTCGGTTGCGGGGCCCCGCGTGCTCGAGCACCTCGTCGACTGCGTCCTCGCGTTCGAGGGCGACCGCTATCGGGCTCACCGGGTCTTGCGGGCGGTCAAGAACCGGTTCGGCTCGACGAACGAGCTCGGCGTGTTCGAGATGACCGGGGCGGGGCTCGTCGGCGTCGCCGATCCGTCCGAGCTGTTCGGCCGCGGCGACGTCGACCAGCCCGGCTCGGTCGTGGTGTGCGCGATCGAGGGAACGCGGCCGCTCCTGCTCGAGATCCAGGCGCTCGTTGCCCCGACCGATCTCGCGATGCCGAGACGGGTCGGCACCGGCGTCGATCCGAAGCGGCTCGCGATGATCGTCGCCGTACTCGGCCGTCACGCGGGGATCGGCCTCGGGCAGGCCGACGTGTTCGTGAACGTGGCGGGAGGGGTGCGGATCGACGAGCCCGGTGCCGACCTCGGGATCGCGCTGGCGATCGCGTCCGCGTCCCGCCGCGCGCGCGTCCGGGCCGGTGTTGCCTGTTTCGGCGAGATCGGCCTCACCGGCCGGCTGCGACCGACTTCCCAGGCCGAGCGGAGACTCGCCGAGTGCGCGAAGCTCGGCCTCGTCGAGGTCGTCGCCCCTGACGGGGCCGCCGTTCATGGCAAGATTCGCGTTACCGCGGCGGCAACGCTGAGGCAGGCGGTGGCCGTGGCTCTCGATGCGAGTCGACCCGAGGACGGATAGCCAGCTCCTCCAGGCGCTGAGGCAGGTCGCGCCGGGAACGCCCCTGCGCGCCGGGGTCGACGACATCATCAGGGCCCGTCTCGGCGCGCTGATCGTGATCGGCGAGCCGTCGACGCTCTCGTTCCTCTTCTCCGGCGGCATGCGCCTCGACGTGCCGTTCACCGCCCAGCATCTCTACGAGCTCGCGAAGATGGACGGGGCGATCATCGTAAACACCGCGGGAACCCGGCTCGTGTACGCGAACGTCCAGCTGATGCCGGACCCGAACATCCCGTCGTCGGAGACCGGGACACGGCACCGTACGGCGGAGCGCGTCGCGAAGCAGACCGACGCGCTCGTCGTCTCGATCTCCCAGCAGCGCGAGACGGTGACCGTGTTCATCGGGGACCTGCGCTACCAGCTGGGCGAGATCTCCGACGTGCTCGCCCGGACGAACCAGGCGCTCGGGACGCTCGAGACGTACCGTCAGCGGCTCGAGCAGGGGCTTACCCGGCTGACGACGCTCGAGTTCCAGGGCGCAGTCACGCTCGACGACGTGGTCGTCGTGCTCCAGCGGGCCGAGCTGACGACGCGGGTGGCCGCCGAGGTCGAGCGCAACTGCACCGAGCTCGGCGAGGAGAGCCGGTTGATCCGCATGCAGCTCGACGAGCTCCTCGAGAGCGTCCCGCGCGACAAAGCCGCCGTCGTCTTCGACTACGAAGCCACGGCGGAGGCGAAGCGCGCGACCCGTGCGCTCGAGGAGTTGGCGGCGCTCCCCTACCAGCGGCTGCTCGAGCTCGAGGAGGTGATCGGGCTGCTCGGGTACCAGCGCGATGCGAATCCGCTCGACGTGAGCGTCGTCCCGCGTGGCTACCGCGTGCTGTCCCAGCTGCCGCGCCTCCCCGAGCCGGTGGTCCGCCACGTGGTCAAGCACTTCGGGAGCCTCGACGCGACCATCCGGGCGAGCCACCGCGAGCTCGAGGCTGTCGAGGGCGTCGGTGCGGTCCGGGCACGGGAGATTCGCGAGGGGCTCAGGCGCCTCCAGGAGCAGAATCTGGTCGATCGCTACCTCCAGCTCTAGAGCTGCGCGGGCGCGGCCGGAATCGAGCTGTGGAAAAACTCCTGGAAACTTGCGTCTTTTGTCACCGATGCGGTAGAATGGATCGCTCCGCGGGATGCGTCATGTGCGGATTTTTTTTCGGCCTAAGGGTAGGAGGGCGAGGGTGTTTCAAATCGGCGACAAGGTCGTGTATCCCCACCACGGTGCAGGCACGGTGGTGCGGAAGGAGCTGAGGTCGGCGCTCGGTCAGGAACGGGAGTACCTGACGATCCAGATCCTGCACAACGACATGGTCGTCAACGTCCCCACGGAGAACGCCGAGCGCGTCGGCCTGCGCAGGGTGATCGACGAGGAGATGGTCGAGCGCGTGATCGAGGTCCTGAACGGCAACGGCACGACCATGCCGAAGAACTGGAACCGGCGCTTCAAGCACAACCGGGACAAGATGAAGACCGGGGACATCTTCGAGCTCGCGGAGGTCGTCCGGAACCTCTCGCTCCGCGAGCGCGAGAAGGGTCTCTCGACGGGCGAGAAGCAGATGTTCGTCAAGGCGAAGAAGATCCTCGCCTCCGAGCTCATGTACGCGAAGGACATGGACGAGGAGGGAACCGCCGAGTGGCTCGACGAGGTTCTGGACGGCGTCGGCGTCAGCGCTGCCCTGAGCGCGTAGGCACCACGCCCACCGTACCCGGGTCGGACCACAGGGATTCCGGCGCCGCGGGCGTGCAGCCGTGAGCGGCGTCTGGGCGGTGCTCGTCGCGGCCGGGCGAGGTGAGCGGCTCGGCGGCGAGCGTCCGAAGGCGTTCGTCGAGCTCGCGGGCCGCTCGCTGCTCGCCGAGGCGCTCGAGCGGCTCGACGGTTGCCCGTGGGTGGACGGGATCGTGGTCGCGGCGCCGCCGGGCTGGGAGGAGCCCGCGATCCTGGTCGCCGAGGAGCTCGGGGCCGGCAAGGTCTCGGCCTGCGTGACCGGCGGGACGCGCAGCCGGGCCGAATCGGTCCGGATCTGCGTGGCCGAGGTGCCCGACGGCGCGGACACGATCATGGTGCACGACGCTGCCCGCCCGCTCGTGACTGACGCGGTCGTCGAGCGGCTGCTCGCGGCTCTGCGCGAGGGCTGGGACGGGGCGGTCCCGGGGCTGCCGATCCCCGACACGATCAAGCGCGTCCGCGACCGCGCGGTCGTGGAGACGCTCGATCGCTCGGGGCTCGTGGCTGTGCAGACGCCGCAGGCGTTCCGGGCGGTGGTGCTGCGCGAGGCGCTCGCGGCGATCGGAGACGACGCCACCGACGACGCGGCGATCGTCGAGCGTCACGGGGGGCGGGTCTGCGTCGTCGAGGGCGATCCCGGCCTGCTCAAGGTGACGACGGCGGTGGATCTCGAGGCGGTGGAGAGGCTGCTCGCCGGGTGATCGTCGACTACCACATGCATCTGCGCGGTCCGGCCGGCCCGGACGGGGCGGAGCCGCTCGTGCACACCTTGGACGCGGTCGAGCGTTACGTGGAGGCGGCCGCCGCCCGCGGGGTCGACGAGATCGCTTTCACCGAGCATGTGTACTACTTCCGGCAGACGCGCGATGTCTGGCACATCCCTTATCACCTGGAACGCTGCGTCCACGATCTCGACCGCTACGTGGACGTCGTGGTCGAGGCGCGCCGGCGCGGCTTCCCGGTCCGGCTCGGGCTCGAGGTCGACTGGGTCGGTGAGCGCCGGGAGCGCCTCGCGGAGCTGCTCGCCCCCTATCCGTGGGATCTCCTGCTCGGCTCCGTGCACGAGGTGGGGGAACTCCCGATCGACCTGGAGCCGGGGGTGTGGGGCGAGCTGCCCGTCGAGGCGGTCTGGCGCGAGTACTTCGCGGCGCTCTGCGAGCTGGCGGGGAGCGGGCACGTGGACGTGATCGCCCACCCCGATCTCGCGAAGATCTCCGGGCGGCGGCCCGGAGCAGCCGTCGTCGCCGAGCTGCACGAGCGGGTGGCCGCCGCGATCGCGGCCGCCGGGGTCGCGGTCGAGATCTCGACGGCGGGGCTGCGCAAGCCGGTCGGGGAGGTCTACCCGGACGAGCCGCTCCTGCGGGGGCTGCGCGAGCGCGGCGTGGCGATCACGATCGCCTCCGATGCGCACGGGTCGGAGTTGGTGGGGGAGAGCTTCGACCGGGCGCTCGCGCTCGCTCGCCGGGTCGGCTACGAGACGGTGTCGGTATTCCACGGCCGCCGGCGGCGGCAGGAGCCGCTCGGCTGATGGACGTGCGGGTCGGGATCGGCGTCGACGCCCACGCGCTCGAGGAGGGCGTGCCGCTCGTGCTCGGCGGCGTCGAGTTCCCTGACGAGCCGGCCGGTCTGGCCGGCCACTCGGACGGGGACGTGATCGCGCACGCGCTCGTCGACGCGATCCTCGGCGCGGCCGGCCTCGGCGATATCGGCTCGCTGTTTCCGTCCGGCGACCCGGCCTGGAAGGGCGCCTCGTCGCTCGACCTGCTCGCGCGGGCGTACGCGGAGGCGCGGGCGGCGGGCTACGAGCTCGTCAACGCCGACTGCGTCCTCGTCGGGGAGCGCCCGCGCCTCGCGTCGCATCGCGACGAGATGCGTTCGCGGCTCGCCGCCGCTCTGGGCGTGGACGCCGGGCTGATCGCCGTGCGCGCGACGACGACGGACGGCCTCGGCTTCACCGGCCGCGGCGAGGGCCTGGCCGCGCAGGCGGTCGCGCTCGTCCGGCGCGCGTAGAACGGGGTCTATGCGGCGGCGCCGAGCAGGTGCACCGCGAGCCCGGGGACGCGGCGGAAGTGCAGCTCGTCACCCGGCCCCGCGAGCAACCCGTAGCCGAGGTGCAGGGCCGTCGCGGCGACCGCGAGATCGTTCGCCGGCACCGTGCTCCCGTGCCGGCGGAGCACCGCGAAGAGGTCGGCCCAGCGGACGGCGATCTCGCGGCCGAAGTCGACGATCGGCACGCGGGTCGCGAGCGCGTCGATCATGCTCTGACGGGCGGCCGCCCGCTGCGGCGTGTCCGCCAGCCGCGCGCCGGCAAGCAGCTCCGCGTACACGATCGCCGGGATGACGGCCTCCTCGCCGGCCAGCTCCGGCGGCACGGCGCGCTCCCAGTCGAGCCCCGAGCGCTCCAGAGCCACGAGCGCGCTCGTGTCGATCACGAGCCCCATGCGGGCTCCGCCGGCTCGTCTGCGAGCCCGATCCGCTCGAGCTCGTCGGCGAACGCCGGGTCGGGGGGCGCCGCCGACCGCCACGCGGCCAGCGCCTCGTGCAGCGAGGTGGCGGATTGGCCGGCGACGGGGACAAGGCGCGCGACCGGTTCCCCGTTGCGCTCGACGAGGAACGAGTCCTCGCGGTAGCGCACCCGGCCGAGCACGTCCCCGAGGCGCCGGGCGAGCTCAGTGGCGGAGATCCTGATCTCCATTTCTGTAGTTTACATAGTTACGTGAGTGAGGTCGTGCGTTGCGACACCCCGATCGCTGGGGCTGGTGCACCACCGGTGAAGCTGGATCGGCCCCGCCGACGTCCCCGACGACGCGTGCCCGCACATGGTCGAGATGCACGACGGCGTGCGGATCGCGACCGACGTCTACCTACCGGCGTGCGGGCGCCGCCATCCGCTGATCCTGATCCGTCTCCCGTACGACAAGTGCGGCGAGTACGCGGTCGTGCCGCTCGTTGCCCGGATCTTCCGGGAGCGCCGACCGGGCCGTCCACATCGACGCGCCCGACCCGACGATCCCCCGGCAGCTCGCCGTCGGCCAGCTCGCCTATCGCCTGCGCCCCGGCCATCGCCTGCGGCTCGAGCTCGCGTCCAGCGCCTTCCCCGCCTACCTCGACCTGTTCCGGCTTCCATAGCTTCGATCGACGTCTTCGCGCGAACCGTTGTGGGCTGAGCGGGAATGATCCTGGGATGGGGGACGCTCGCAGCGACGCCGAGATCCTCGCGCGGGCGTCTAGGCACCCCGAGCTGTTCGGCATCGTGTTCGACCGCCATTTCGCGACGATCCACCGCTACCTCGAGCGGCGGATCGGGCGCGACGAGGCGGACGAGCTCGCCGGCGACGTGTTCCGGATCGCGTTCGAGCAGCGCGCCCGCTTCCGGCCGCTCCACGAGAGCGCGCTGCCCTGGCTCTACGGTCTGGCCACGAACGTCCTGCTCAAGCGCTGGCGCACGCAGACGCGGCATCTGCGAGCGCTGGCCCGGCTCGAGGCCGAGCGGAGCGACGGCTACCTCGAAAGCGATGGCGCCGATGATCGGGTGGCGGCGCGGGCCGAGCGGGCCCGCCTGCTCGCGGCGCTGGCTGCGCTGCCGAAGGGCGATCGCGACGTCGTCATTCTCGTCGCCTGGGAAGAGCTGTCCTACCAGGAGGTCGCGGCGGCGCTCGAGATTCCGACCGGGACGGTCCGCTCGCGGCTGAGCCGGGCGCGCGGCACGCTGCGCGAACTCCTGGCGGAGATCGGGAATGAATCGGTGACGGTTCAGTGCGAGCCGGGGGAAGGAGGAAGCGATGAGCAGGGATGAGATCGACCTCCTGCGGGAAGCGCGGCCGACGGCTGCCGGCCCGGGCCCCGGGCTCGCCCGACAGGTGAGGGGTGAGCTGATGGCGGAGATCGCGGACACGACGGGGGCTCGGTGGGCCAGGCTGCGCAGGGTGCGAGTAGCGGTGCCGGCGGTCGCGGCGGTCGTCGCGGCGGTCGTCGCGGGCGTGCTCGTGCTCGGGCGAAGCGGCGAGGTCGCGTGGGCGGCGGAGGCGCTGCGGGTGGCAGAGGCGGCGCCGCGCCTGCTCGTGGGGGAGCCCGGCTGGCAGGTCGTCCGCGCCGATGAGTTCGCCGCCGACCAAGGCGAGATGACGTTCGCGAACGGTGGGCGCCTGCTCGAGCTGCGCTGGCAGCCGGCGAGCCAGTACGAGGCGCTCGTCGAGGACCGGCGCCGCAGCGCCGACCTCGAGACGACCGTCCGGGTGGAGGGCGCCGAGGCCGACGTGCTCCGCTACCGGGGAACCAGCGACTTCATCGCGATCTGGCTGGTCGAGGACCACACGATCGAGGCGCGCGGGCTCGCGTCTGGTCCCCGCGCGTTCGAGGCCCTGGTCGCGTCGCTGCGCGAGGTGGGAGTGGAAGAGTGGCTCTCGGCCATGCCCAAGAGCGTCGTCAAGCCCGTCGATCGCGCCGAGGTCGTCGACGCGATGCTGGTCGGGATCACGTTGCCACCCGGCTTCGACCGGTCGGCGCTCGAGAGCGGGGACGCCGTTCGCGATCCCGTCCGCGATCGCTACCAGCTCGGCGCCCAGGTCGCCGGCGCGGTCGCGTGCGCCTGGATCGAGCGGTGGGTCGCTGCGACCGAGTCGGGCGACGAGGCGGCCGCGCGAGCCGCGGTCGACGCCATGGCCGCATCCCATCGTTGGCCGATCCTGCTCGAGCTGGACGGGGACGGCCTGTACCCCGAGGTGGTCTGGGAGTACGCCGACGCGATGGCGACGGGCGACCCGATCGCGGCGGGCACGGAGGCGACGGTGGCGGAGAGCTACCGGGCTGCGCTCTGCCCGGGCGGGTAGGCGCCGGGGCGGATCGGCCGCCCCTACGCGGCGTCGGCCAGCAGCCCCGCGTCGATCGCGGCGACCAGGCCTGCGACGACGCCGGCGCGGGTCGCGAACGTCGGCGTCTCCACGTACTCGTCGGGGGTGTGGTCGTCGCCGCCGACCGGGCCGAGGCCGTCGAGGGTCGGGATCCCGGCCGCGGCGGCCCACGAGCCGTCGGAGACCCCGCCCGTGAGGGACTCCCCGAAGTGGTGACCGATCGCGGCGCCGAGCTCGATCGCGGCGCCGGCGAGGGCGGCCACGGCGGGCGTGCGCTCGAGCGGGGGCGGCCCGCCGAGATCCTCCTCGCGCAGCTCCACGTCCGGGTGGTGGCCGAGCGCGCGCACCTGCTCCATCGCCCAGTCGAGATCCGCGGCGGTGGGGCCTCGCAGGTCGCCGGTCAGGAACGCCTCGCCGGGGACGGTATTGACGCCCGCCGGCGTGATCAGCTCGGTCACCTGGAACGTCAGTCCTTCGCGCGCGTGATGGAGTTCGGTGAGACGAAGCGCCTCGTGGCAGAGCGGCAGAACCGCGTTTCGGCCCCCGTCCGGATCGACGCCGGCGTGGGCCGGGCGGCCGAGCGCGTGGATTCGAAACCAGCGCCCGCCCTTGCGGGCGGAGACGACCGAGCCGTCAACTCGCCCGCACTCGAGGCACAGCACCGCGTCGAAGCCCTCGAGGCGATCCAGCGTCAGCGGCGCACCCGACCGCGTCTCCTCGTCGGAGACCGAGACGAGCTCGACGCGGGCGAACGGGCGCGGGCCGAGGGCGAGCAGGCGCGCCGCGTGGGCGGCGACCGCGATCCCGCCCTTCATGTCGGCGACGCCGGGCCCGTGGCAGCGCTCGACGCCCGCCCGGAACGGCCACGCGGCGGCGGTGCCGGCCGGGAAGACGGTGTCGTGGTGGCAGAGCAGTGCGACCCGCGCCCGCCCGCTCCCCTCGAGCACGGCGTGGAGGTAGAGGCCCTTCCCCGCCACCGGCACGAGCTCGGGGTGGAGCCCGTAGCCGTCGAGCGTGTGGGCCATCACCGCCGCGAGGCGGTCGAGGCGCTCGATATCGCCGCCCGGGGTGTCCGCGTTCACCCAGGTCTCGAGGTCGCCGAGCAAGACGGCGAGGTCGGCCCCGACCCCTGCGGCGACGCGCCGCGCCTCCTCCACGGCCAGCAGGGGCAGGGCGCTTCCGGTCACGTCCCGCACCAGCCGGCGATCGCGAGCGCGACGATCAGCGCCGTGTCCCGGACCGTGTCGAGGTCGACCAACTCGTCGGTCCCGTGGATGTTCCCGGCGATCGGCCCGAAGCAGGCGCACGGGCGGCGCGGAGCGCGGCGAGCACGCCCGGATCATACGGGCCCCGGCGCCGCCCGCCGGGGCCCGCGCTTCGGTGCGGTCGGCTAGGCCGGCTCCTCCTCGCCGGAGCATTTCTCGGCGAGCTTCGCCTCGAGCTTCGCGATGCGCTGCTCGAGCCGGTCAAGGTGCTTCCCGAGCTTCCCGAGCCGCCGCTCGACCATCGCGGTCTGCCGCTCGTCCAGCTCCCCGCTCGCGAGCTTGGTCTCCAGCGCCGCGATCCGGTCGGTGAGGCGGCCGTTCAGACCCTGGAGGCGCTCCAGCATGTTCTGGCCGCGCTCGCAGCGAGCCGCGATCTGCTCCGGGGTCGGCTCGGTCTGCTCGTCGGCGAGCGCCGCGCCGGCCGTGCCGCCGGCGAGCCCGGCCGCGACCGCCATGGTGGTGAGCACGTAACGGATTCGCATACGCATGTCTCCTCGGTCGAAGGTGATCACCCGAACCGTGGCGAACCGGTGTGAGGGAAATTTGAGGATTGCGTGAGAATCCCCGGCCGGCCTCCCCGGCCCGGGGGAGGGCGCGCACGCGCGGCCTCGTCTACCATCACTGGCCCCGGATGATCGACCTCGCCTCCGCCCCGGTCGTCGACGTCCACTGCCACCCGTGGCGAAACGACGACCTGCTTGCGGTGGATCCAGCGGGTTTCGAGGACAGGGTCACGATGACCGGGATGTGCCTCGTCTCCTCGGGTCTCGCCGACGAGCGCTCGGCCAGGGCGCTGGCGCTCCTCACCGGGTCGACGCCGCTCGCGCTGGCAATGCGCCGGCGGCTCGCCGAGCACCTCGGCTGCGAGCCGAGCCGCGAGGAGGTCGCGCGCGCTCGCCGGCGTGCCCTCGCCGCCGACCCGGTCGCGTACAACGCGCGCCTCTGGGAGAGCGCGAACGTCGTCGGGCTCGTCTACGACGAGGGCTATCCGCAGCCGACGATCTCGCCCGAGCGTTTCGCGGCCGACAGCGCCGCGACCGTCCATCGGGTCGGGCGGATCGAGCCGTGGATCGCGGAGCTCGCACAGCGAGCCCGCTCGTTCCGGGAGCTCGAGGAGGGGTTCGTGGCGCGGCTCGACGGGGAGGCGGCGGACCCGGGGCTCGTTGCGTTCAAGAGCGTGATCGCCTACCGGACCGGGCTCGACGTGCAGCCCGAGGCGCCCAGCGCCTACTGCGAGCGCGAGTTCGAGCTATGGCGTGCGAGCGGCTTCGTCGAGTCGCGCGAGCACGCGAAGACGGTGCGCGACCGGCTGCTCTACCGCACGCTCGAGGCGGCGGCCCGTCACGACCGGCCGCTGCACATCCACTGCGGCGGCGGCGATCCCGCGATCGTGCTCGGCCGCGCCCGGCCGCAGGACCTGTTCCCGCTGCTCGCCCGCCACCCGGATCAGCCGGTCGTGCTCGTCCACTCGGGCTGGCCATGGCTCGAGGAGGGCGCCTACGTCGCCTCCGTGCTGCCCCAGGTCTACCTGGACGTGTCGATCATGGTGCCCTGGGCAAGCCTCGCGATCGACCAGAAGCTCGAGGTGGTGCTCGGGGTCGCCCCGCCCGCGAAAGTGCTGCACGGCTCCGACGAGGCCTCCGAGCCCGAGGTGATCTGGCTGGCGGCCCAGCTCGCCCGGGAGGCGCTCGGCCGGGTGCTCGCGACCGCGGTCGAGCGGGCGTGGCTCAGCGCGAGCGAGGCGCTCGCGATCGGCGAGGGCGTGCTCGCTGGCAACGCGAGGCGACTGCACGGGATCGAGTGAGCGCTCCGGCCCACGCGTTGACGCGTTGTTGACACCTGTCTAGGATGCTGGCCATCCGCTGGCGTCCCCTGATCGCGCTCGCCGTTGCCGCCTCCGCTCTTCTCGTGGGTGTCGGCGGTGTCGCTACGGCCGGGCCTCTCCCCGCCCTCTCGGCGCTTCCCGAGGACGCGGTCACCCGCGCCCTGCGAGCGGGCGAGCTGAGCGAGTCGCAGTACGCGCTCCAGCGCGCGCTCGCGATCTTCGACCGCGACGCGGTCGTGCGGCGCTTCGGCGACGTCGCGAGGCCCGGCCCGCACGACGCGACGCTCGTCTTGCGCGATCTCGCGCTACGCCTCGACGGGCTGAGCGCGGCCGAGCGCGAGCGGGCGGAGCGTCTCTTCCAGCGTCCAACGGCGCTTCGGCCCGACGATGCCGGCAGCCCGGACGCGAGCGATTGGTTCTTCTACGAGACGGCTGCGATCGGGAGTGCTTACGTCGGCTGGTGCACCAACTACTGCGTCAGCTGGGTGACGACGACCCGAGACGCACCGCCGGCTGTCGATACCGACGGCAACGGTCGCTCCGACTACATCGACAGGGTGTTCGAGGTCATGGATGTCGTCTGGAGCACGGAGGTCGGCGTGCTCGGGTACCGGCCGCCGAAGAGCGATGCGAACTCGCCCGACTCGATCGGTCTCGGGCCTCGGCTCGACATCTACATCATGGATGTTGAGGGCAGATCCGGAGGTACGCTCGGCTATTGCACGACGGATGACCCCAACATTCTGCGCCAGGAGTCGCTCTACCAGGGCAAGGACGCGTCTTCGTACTGCGTCCTCGACAACGACTACGCGTTCCAGGGCTCCGGCTGGCTCGACGTGCTGAGGGCCACGGCCGCGCACGAGTTCTTCCACGCCATCCAGTTCGCCTACAACTACGCCCTCGACGACTGGCTCGCGGAGGCTACCGCGACCTGGGTGGAGGACGAGGTCTTCGACGATGTCAACGACAATCACTGGTTCGTGGGTGAGAGCCAGGTCGTCTGGCCGGATGTTCCGCTCGATCTGTCAACCGTCAGCGGTGCTCTGGAGCACGTGGTCTATGGCGCCTACACGTTCTTCCAGCTCCTGACTGACACGTACGACCGGGTGCTCGTGCGCAGGATCCTCGAGGCGAGCGACGCGGTGCCCGGGAAGCTCGGCGAGCACTCGCTGATCGCCCTGCCGAGAGCTCTGGCCGACAGCGGCATCGACTTCGCCTCGTTCTACAACCATTACGCGGTCGCGAACTGGTGGCCCCCCGCCTTCTACGATGAGGGCTGGATGTGGATGACCGAGAACGAGCTCGGACAGCCCGTTCAGCTCGCGGCCCCCATGCCGCGCGGGCTCGTTCTCAGCTCGAAGAAGCGCAAGACGCCGACCAAGGCCATGTACCTCGATCACCTGACCGCCGGCTACGCCAGGTTCGTCCCGGGGCGCGGGACGAAGGCTCGCTCGCGGCTTGTGGTCGCCGTCGACCTCTCGGACGCCGGCGTCGGCGCGCGCGCGTCGGTGATCACCGAGACGCGGTCGGGCCGGCTGAAGACCGTTCCGATTCGCCTCAGGAGCGGCGTCGGCATCGCCACCATCAAGAGATTCCGGAAGCTGAGCTACGTGGCGCTCGTGCTCACGAACGGGAGCACGCGCACCGAGAGCTGCGGCAGCGACACGAGCCCGCCGTTCTTCGCCTGCTACGGCGTTCCGCTCGACGACGGCATGCCGTTCCGCTACCAGGCGCGCCTCGTCGGCTAGCGGCGCGCGCCTCCGTTCGGGCGGCGCTACGCTCCGCCGATGGCCACCGACAGCCTGATCGACAACCCCGGGGAGATCCGCCGCGTGCTCGCGGACAGCGCGGCCGGGGCGCGCAGCGGCGCGGGCACGACGGTCCGCTTCCGGGCGAGCGCCGAGCTCGTCCGCAACCTGACCGTGGAGACGCGGGCCGGCGGCCACACGATCGTCGTCGACGAGCCGGAGAGCTTCGCCGGCGCCGGCCTCGGTCCGAACCCGCTCGAGGCGATGCTCGCGGGCGTCGGCAGCTGCCTCGCGATCACCGTCGCCGTCAACGCGGCCCTGCTCGGGATCGGCATTCGCAGCCTGCGTGTCGACGTCAGCGCCGACGCCGACCTCGCCGCCTTCTACGGGATCGCGGACGGGCCGAGAGGATTCGCGCGGCTCACCTGCGAGATCGAGCTCGAGACCGACGCCGGCGAGGCGGCGGCGCGAGAGCTCGTCCGGCTCGCCGAGGAGCGCTGCCCCGGTCTCGGCGCCATGCGCCTCGCGGTCCCCGTCGAGACCCGCTGGCGGCTCGGCCCGGACTGAGGCTGTTCGACCGCAACCCCGCCGGCCGGGATCGGTCGCAACGACGTAGGGGCCGGACCTGTCCGGCCCGCAACCCGCCCCGTTTCCCGTGCAACGTTGCGAGACGCCTCACTACGAGCCGGGCAAGCGGACGAGGCCACCGGCGACGGCGGCGCGGTTCCCCCGGCCAGGCTTTGAGACAATCCGGTAACGTCCTGAGACACGGTTGTCTCAAGACGTCGAGGAGGGCTTCGTGAGCGGTACGAACGGGGGCGCGGGCGGCGCCGGACACCACACGGACCACGAGGGCGCGCTCGCGCGGCTCGGTCGCGCGTGCGCGCGGCACCGCTGGCGGACGATCGCGATCTGGCTCGCTGCCGTGGTCGCGGTGGTCGGGGTCAGCAGGGTGGCCGGCGGCACGCTCGTCGACGACTTCAGCATTCCGAACTCGGACGCGCAGCGGGCATTCGACCTGCTCGACGAGCGGTTCCCCGACCGCTCCGGAGACTCTGCCACCCTCGTCTTCGCCGTCGACGAGGGCCGCCTCGACGACGCCGCGAGCAGGGAGGCGGTCGAGCGGGCCCTGGCCGCGGCGGCGGAGATACCGGGAGTGGAGAGCGCCGGCGACCCCTTCGAGCCCGAGGCGGGCGAGCTCTCGGACGACGGGCGGATCGCCTACGCCGACGTCCAGTTCGACCGGCCCGGTTTCGAGGTGCCCAAGGAGGACGTCGAGCGGCTCCAGGAGGACGTGCTCGCCGCCGTCGAGGGCTCGCCGGTTCAGGCCGAGTTCACGGGCGCCGTACTCGCCGCCTCCGAGGAGCCCGAGACCGGCAAGAGCGAGTTGCTCGGGCTGATCGCCGCCGTCGTGATCCTCGTGATCGTGTTCGGCAGCGTCGTCGCCATGGGCCTGCCGATCCTGCTCGCCCTCGTCGCTCTCGGCACGGGGCTCTCGCTGCTCATGCTCGCCGCCGCCGTGACCACGTTCAACACGGTCACGCCTACGCTCGCGACGATGATCGGGCTCGGCGTCGGGATCGACTACGCCCTCTTCATCGTCACCCGCTTCCGCCAGGCTCTCCACGACGGCCTCTCCCCCGTGGACGCCGCCGCGGCCGCCACCGCCACGGCCGGCCGGGCCGTGATCTTCGCCGGCGCCACGGTCGCGATCTCGATCTCGGCGCTCGCCGTGATCGGGCTCGACTTCGTGACCAAGCTCGGGCTCGGCGCCGCGATCACGGTCATCGTCGCCGTGCTCGCCGCGATCACGCTGCTCCCGGCCGTGCTCAGCCTGCTCGGGCACCGGATCGACCGGGGCCGGGTTCCGTTCATCAAGGTTCAGGACGACTCCTACGCGGCGCGGCAGCGGTCGCTGCCAGCCCGCTGGGCGCGTCTCGTGACCCGGCGGCCGGGGCTCTCCCTGACCGTCGCCCTCCTGCTCCTCGGCCTGCTCGCGACCCCCGGCGGCTGGGCACGTCTCGGCTCGAGCGACGCGGGCTCGAGCCCGACGAGCACGACGACTCGTCGCGCCTACGACCTGCTCGCGGAGGGCTTCGGCGCGGGCTTCAACGGCCCGCTCCTGATCGCCGTCGACCAGCGCGGCGCGCCCGGGGCGGCCGAGCGGCTCGTCGAGCGGCTCCGCGAGACCGACGGGATCGCCTCGGTGCGCAAGCCGAGCGTCAACGACGCCGGGGACACGGCCCTGATCGTCGCCTACCCGACCACGCCGCCCGACTCGGAGGAGACCGCCGATCTCGTCGAGAGCCTCCGCGCCGCGACGGTGCCCGACACGCTCGCCGGCACCGGGGGCAGCGCCTTCGTCGGCGGCCAGACCGCGGCGTTCGAGGACATCGCCGCGCAGATCTTCAGCCGCCTACCCATCTTCCTGCTCGTCGCGATGGGCATCACCTTCCTGATCCTGTCGATGGCGTTCCGCTCCATCGTCGTGGCGATCAAGGCGTCGCTGACGACGGCGGCATCGGCCCTCGCCGCGTTCGGCGTGCTGGTGGCGGTGTTCCAGTTCGGCTGGGGCTCCAGCCTGGTCGGGCTCGACACGACCGGGCCGATCGAGTCGTTCCTGCCGGTGATCGTGCTCGCGATCCTGTTCGGGCTCTCGACCGACTACGAGGTGTTCCTGGTCAGCCGGATCAGGGAGGAGTACGTCCACGGTGACGAGCCCCGCCGGGCGATCATCGACGGCGTCGGCGCGATCGGGCGGGTCGTCGTCGCCGCGGCCCTGATCATGGCCGTGGTCTTCTTCTCGTTCGTCCTCGGCTCCGACCGCGTCATCAAGGAGTTCGGGGTCGCCCTCGGCGCCGCGATCGTGATCGACGCGTTTGTCGTGCGCCTCGTGCTCGTCCCCGCGCTGATGTGGCTGCTCGGCGAGCGCGCCTGGTACATGCCGCGCTGGCTCGACCGCCTGCTGCCGAACCTGACGATCGAGCCGCCCGTCGCCGAGGCGGCTGCCGGTAGCGCTGCGGGCGGAGCGGCTGCGGTCGGGGAGGCCGAGCCGGAGTGACCGCCGGCGAGCACGTCCGCGAGGGGGTCATCCGCGCCGCAGCCGGGCTCCTCGCCACCGAGGGAATCGACGTCAGCATGGCCGCGGTCGCCGAGGCCGCCGGCGTCGGCCGTGCGACGCTCTATCGCTACTTCCCGAGCCGTGAGAGCCTCGTGCACGCCGTCTGCCTGGCCGCGATCGCCGAGGCGGCGCAGCGACTCGAGGAGGCGCAACTCGACGAGGTGCCGCCCGAGGAGGCGCTCGCGCGCATGGCCAGGGCAGTTCTTACCGTCGGTACCCGCTACATCGTCATGCTGCGCGAGCCCCGGCTGCCCGAGCACGAGGCGGCCGAGGAGCTCGTGGTCGGCCGCATGCACGCGGTGCTCGACCGGGCCCGCCGCGAGGAGCTCGTCCGCGACGACGTCGAGATCGAGTGGCAGGTCGCGAGCTACGCGAGCCTCCTCCTCGCCGGTGTCGAGCACGCCTGGCGGCACGGGGTCGGGGTCGAGGAGGTGGCCGCGGCCGCCGTCGAGCAGTTCCTGCACGGGGCCGCCCGGCGATAGCAGCTGGATCGCGGGCCGGACGCCGGGCGGCGCGGGCGCTACGCTGACCCGGTGACGACGCGCGTCCGCTTCGCGCCGAGCCCGACCGGCTCGCTCCATCTCGGCAGCGCCCTGACCGCGCGTGCCAACCGCCGCTTCGCCGACGAGCGCGGCGGCACGCTCGTCCTGCGCATTGACGACACCGACGCGGCCCGGGCCGACCCGGCTGCCGAGGCGGCGATCCTCTCCGACCTCGAGTGGCTCGGGATCCGCTGGGACGAGGGGCCGCTGCGGCAGAGCGAGCGCGGCCCGCTTTACCGCGATGCGGCCGCACGGCTGCTCGCTACCGGGGCGGCGCACGAGGAGGCGGGTGCCGTCCGCTTCCGCGGGGAGCGCCGCGCGACGCTGCTGCGCCCGGACGGCTCCGCCACCTTCCACCTCGCCTCCGTCGTCGACGACGCCGAGCTTCGGATCACGCACGTGATCCGCGGGCGCGACCACCTCCCGAACACGTCGCTGCACCAGGCGCTCGCGCGGGCGCTCGGGGCCGACCCGCCCGAGTACATCCACCACGGGCTGCTCGTCGGGCCCGGCGGCGCGAAGCTCTCCAAGCGCGACGGCGCCGTCTCGATCGCCGAGTTGCGCGAGCAGGGGATCCCGGCCGAGGCGCTCGTCGCCTACCTCGACGAGCTCGATCTGCCCCGCGCGGACGTGCAGCTCGACCGGGCCCGTATCGGCAGGCTCGCGATCGACGCGATCGCCGCGCTCTCCGATGCGGCGCTGTGTGCGCGAGCTGACGCGCCTTCCCGGCTGGCCCCGGCGTTGCGCGGGGCGCGCACGCTCGTCGAGGCGCGCGAGCTCGCGCGCTCGCTGCTCGAGGCGCCGCTGCCCGCCGCCACGTCTTCGCCCGCGACGCTCGATCGCTTCGCGGCGCTGCGAGCGGCGGCGGGGGACGAGCTCGACGCGGACGCCGCGCGCGCGCTCGTGCGGGAGCTGAAGGCCGCGGGTGGCGACCTGCGCGCGCTGCGGCTCGTGCTCACCGGCGCGGAGCGCGGCCCCGAGCTGTGGGCGGTCCTCCACGCGCTGCCCCGCGACGAGGCGCTTCGCCGCGCGCGAGCGGCGCTGAGCGCCGATACTCCAGTCAGGAGGTGACGTGGATGGCGACGACCGAGAACCGCCGCGCGACGAGCGAGCGCCCCGCTTCTTTCTCGACCATGTCGGGGATCGAGGTAGAGCCGCTGTACTCGCCGGCGAGCGTGGCCGTGGATTACGGCCGCGACCTGGGGGATCCGGGGGTGTTTCCGTTCACGCGGGGCGTGTACCCGTCGATGTACCGGGGTCGGCTGTGGACGATGCGCCAGTTCGCGGGGTTCGGGACGGCGCGGGACACGAACGAGCGGTTCCGCTACCTGCTCGAGCACGGGCAGACGGGATTGTCGACGGCGTTCGACATGCCGACGCTGATGGGCTACGACTCGGACCATCCGCGCTCGCTGGGCGAGGTGGGGCGGGAGGGCGTCGCGGTCGACTCGCTCGCCGACATGCGGGAGCTGTTCGCGGGGATCCCGCTGGGCGAGGTGTCGACGTCGATGACGATCAACTCGCCGGCGGCGATCCTGCTCGGCTTCTACGTGTGCGTGGCGGAGGAGCAGGGGGTGCCGAGGGCGGCGCTGCGGGGGACAGCGCAGACGGACATCCTGAAGGAGTACATCGCGCAGAAGGAGTGGATCTTCCCGCCGGGGCCGTCGATGCGCCTGGTCACGGACATGGTCGAGTTCTGCGCGCGGGAGATGCCGCTCTGGCATCCGATCTCCGTCTCCGGCTACCACATCCGGGAGGCGGGCTCGACCGCGGCGCAGGAGCTCGCGTTCACGCTCGCGGACGGGTTCACGTACGTGGAATGGGGGCTCGAGCGGGGCCTGTCGGTGGACGAGTTCGCGCCGAGGCTGTCGTTCTTCTTCAACGCGCACATCGATTTCTTCGAGGAGATCGCGAAGTACCGGGCGGCGAGGCGAATCTGGGCGCGCGAGCTGCGCGACCGCTACGGGGCAAAGGACGAGCGGAGCATGCTGATGCGCTTCCATTCGCAGACCGCCGGGGTGTCACTGACGGCGCAGCAGCCGGAGCTGAACATCGTGCGCACGGCGATCGAGGCGCTGGCCGCGGTGCTGGGCGGGACGCAGTCGCTGCACACGAACTCGTTCGACGAGGCGCTCGCGCTGCCGACGGAGGCCGCGGTCAAGATCGCGTTGCGCACGCAGCAGGTGATCGCGGAGGAGACGGGGGTGGCGTCGACGCCGGATCCGCTGGGCGGCTCCTGGTTTCTCGAGGCCCTGACCGATCGTCTCGAGCGGGAGGCGTACGAGTACTTCGAGCGGATCGAGCGCCTCGGCGGGGTGATCGCGGCGATCGAGCAGAACTTCTTCCAGTCGGAGATCGCGGAGGCGGCGTTCCGCTTCCAGGCCGAGCTGGAGCGGGAGGAACGGCGGATCGTGAGCGTGAACGCGTACGTGGAGGGCGGCGAGCCGGAGGTGCCGCTCTTCCACGTCGACCCGGCGCTCGAGCGCGAGCAGGCCGAGCGGGTGCGCGCGCTCAGGGCCTCGAGGGACGCGGAGGCTGCGCGGCGCGCGCTCGAGCGGCTCGCGGCGGACGCGGCCGGGGACGTGAACCTGATGGGCGCGATCATCGACGCCGCTCGCGCCGACGTCACGATGGGCGAGATGTGCGACGCGCTGCGAGAGGTCTGGGGCGTCTGGCGCGAGACGCCGGTGTTCTAGCCGGGATGCGGCTCTACAGCACGCTCAGCCGGCGCAAGGAGGAGCTGCCGCCCCCGCCGGGGCCGATCGGCATGTACGTCTGCGGGCCGACCGTCTACCAGCGCATCCACGTCGGCAACGCCCGCCCGTTCGTGATCTCGATGTGGGTGAAGCGCTGGCTCGAGCGCCGCGGCTACGAGGTCACCCTCGTCGAGAACATCACCGACATCAACGACAAGATCTACGACGCCGCTCCGGGGGCGAGTGCCGAGCTGGCCGAGCGGGCCTCACGCTGGTACGTCGAGGACACGGATGCGCTCGGGCTGGGGCGCCCGGACGTCGAGCCGAAGGCGTCGGAGACGGTTCCCGAGATCGTCAGCCTGATCGAGGAGCTGCTCGAGCGGGGCCTCGCCTACGAGGTCGACGGCGACGTCTACTTCCGCGTCGCCCGGCTTGCCGAGTACGGACGGCTCTCGGGGCAGCGGCCCGACCAGGTGGAGGAGCAGGAGCCCAACCCGCTCAAGGAGGATCCCCGCGACTTCGCGCTCTGGAAGCGGACGAAGCCTGGCGAGGACACGTCCTGGCCCTACTGGGGCGGCGGGCGGCCCGGCTGGCACATCGAGTGCTCCGCGATGGCCGAGAAATACCTCGGCCCGGCCTTCGAGATCCACGGCGGCGGTCTCGACCTCGTCTTCCCCCACCACGAGAACGAGCTCGCCCAGTCCCGCGGTGCCGGGCGCGAGTTCGCCCGCGTCTGGATGCACAACGGGATGCTGCGCTTCACCGGCGAGAAGATGTCGAAGTCGCTCGGCAACGTGGCCTCGCTGCGCGACGTGCTCGAGCGCTGGGGCCGCGAGGCGCTGCTCGTGTTCTTCCTGACCGCGCACTGGCGCAAGCCGGTCGACTTCTCCGACGAGACGATGGCGGCCGCGGCGGCGCAGGCGGAGGCGTTCCGCAACGCGTTCCGACTCCACCCCGAGCCGGCCGCCGCGGGCGACTGGGAGCCGTTCGCCGCCGCGCTCGACGACGACTTCAACACCCCCGAGGCGCTCGCCGTCCTCCACGAGTGGCGCGCGCGCGGCGCCACCGGTGAGCTGCGCCGCGGGCTCGAGGTGTTCGGGCTCGAGATGCTCGCCGCGCTCGACGCCGCCCCGGCCGGGGTCGCCGAGCTGGCTGCCCGGCGACTCGAGGCGCGGGCGGCCCGCGACTTCGCAGAAGCCGACCGGCTGCGCGAGCAGATCGCCGGGGCCGGCTGGGACGTGCGCGACGTCGCCGAGGAGCCCGGCTTCCAGCTCGTGCGCCGGCAGTGACCGCCCCCCGGGAGCTCGTCTACGGGCGCCACCCCGTCCGGGAGGTGCTGCGGGCCGGGCGGCGGGAGGTGGCCGAGCTGCTCGCGAGCGAGCGGGCGCTCGCGGCCGAGATGTGGTTGCGCGAGGCGCCGGGCCCGCGGGTGCAGGTGCGGCCCGAGGCTGCGCTCACGGCCGCGGCGGGGACGCGCGACCACCAGGGCGTGGTCGCGTTCTGCGAGCCGTACCGCTACGCCGAGGCGCACGAGCTGGCCGCGGGGGAGCGTCCGCTCGTCGTCTGCCTCGACGGCGTCACCGACCCGCACAACCTCGGCGCCGTCTGCCGCAGCGCGGAGGGGGCGGGGGCGAGCGGCGTCGTGCTCCCGGAGCGGGGCGCGGCGCGTGTCACGGCCGCCGTCTGCAGGGCCTCCGCCGGCGCCGTCGAGCATCTGCCGGTCGCGGTCGTGGTCAACCTCGCCCGCTACCTGGGCGAGATCAAGCGGGCCGACCTCTGGGTCTGGGCGGCCGCCGAGGACGCGGACGCGTCGCTGTGGCAGACCGACCTGACCGGCGGCACCGCGCTCGTCCTCGGTGCCGAGGGCGCGGGCGTGCGGCCGGGCGTGCTGCGCGCGTGCGACGGAGCGATCTCGATCCCGCTGACCGGCCGCGTCGCCTCGCTGAACGTGAGCGTCGCCGCTGGCGTCATGCTGTTCGAGGCCGCCCGCCAACGTGCCTGAGCCGACCCTGTACGTGTTCGACGGCTACAACCTCCTCCACGCGGGGCCGGTCGCCTCGCGAGAGGAGCTCGTCGACCGGCTCGCCGGCTTCGTCGCGCTCAGGGGCGCGCGCGGCGTCGTCGTCTTCGACGGGGCGGGGGAGGAGCGGCGGGTCGGGCCGCTCGAGGTTCGCTTCGCCGAGCACGCGGACGAGCTGATCGAGCGGATCGCCGCCGAGCGGCGCACGGCGGAGCGGGTCGCGGTCGTCTCCTCGGACGCGGCGATCCGCCAGACCGCCGGCCCGTGGGTGGAGCGCGTCTCCTCCCGCCAGTTCATGCGCGAGCTCGCGGCGGAGCGACCGCCGCAGCCGGGACCGGCGGGCCGCTCGAAGATCGAGGACGCGCTCGACCCGGAGACCCGCGCCAAGCTCGAGCGCTGGCGGCGGGGACGGCCGGGGTAGCCGGCCCGGCCCGGTCCGGCCCGGCCATCTTGTCAGGCCGGGTGGGGAGCGGCACGATGTGCGGATGTTCGCGCGGCCGCGTGAGTTCGCGCCGATCAGGGCTGATCTGTCCCTGATCATGCGGTTTCTCATGGGCATCGACGCTAAGCTGGAAGAGATCGAGCGTCTGATCCGGGAAGACGATGACGAGGAAGAAGGAACCGACTCCTGAAGAGCGAGCGGAGTGGGCCGAGGTCAAGCGTCTGCTCCGGGAGCGCATCGCCCTGCGCGAAGCGGAGCAGCGCGAGTTCCTCGAGCGCGAGGCGTGCCGCCGCGGGCGGCTGCGGCGCCTGTCGCTCGGCCTGCTCGGGCGGGGCTAGCTCGCCGGCAGGCCGGACCGCCTCGTGCTGTCTCTCGAGACGTTCGATCGGGAACCGCCGGCCGGGTTCGGTCGTGACGACCGACGTGGGGGTGTCACCGCCCACCCTCAACCCGTCTCGTTTTCCGGTGCTCGCATTCGTAGGGGCGGGACGAGTCCCGCCCCTTACACCTTCCCTGCGTTTCCAGCCCGACGTTGCAAGACGCAGCACTAGAATCCGGCCGGTGCCCGACCTCGACCTCTGCTACACGCCCGCGGCCGAGCTCGCCCGGCTGATCCGGGCGGGCGAGCTCTCCCCGGTCGAGGTCGTCGAAAACAGCCTCGCGCGGATCGAGCAGGTCAACCCGGTCCTCAACTGCTTCTGCTTCGTCTACCCGGAGGAGGCGCTCGAGCGGGCGCGCGCGGCGGAGCGGGCGGTGCGGGACGGCTCGGCGCTCGGGCCGCTGCACGGCGTGCCGCTCGCGATCAAGGACCTGACGCCGACCAGGGGCAAACGTACGACGATGGGCTCGTTCGCATTCGAGCACTGGGTGCCCGAGCGCAGCGCGGCGATCGTGGACACGCTGCTCGGCGCCGGGGCGATCATGGTCGGCAAGACGACGACTCCCGAGTTCGCGTACTCGAGCTTCACGGAGAGCCCGCTCTGGGGCGTCACCCGCAACCCCTGGAATCCCGAGCGCACGCCCGGCGGCTCGTCCGGGGGGTCGGGCGCGGCGGTCGCGTCCGGCTGCGTGCCGCTCGCCGAGGGGACGGACATGGGCGGGTCGGTGCGGATCCCCGCCTCGTGGTCGGGCCTGGTCGGGCTGAAGCCGAGCTTCGGGCGGATCCCGCTCGATTTCCTGCCGACCCAGTTCGACACGATCCAGCACTTCGGGCCGCTCGCGCGCACGGTCGACGACGCGCGGCTGTTCCTCTCGGTCGCCCAGGGGCCGGACGAGCGGGACATCATGTCGCTCGCGCCGCCGCTCGACCTGGCCGCGCCGCTCGACCCGGACCCCTCGGGGTTGCGGCTCGCGCTCGACGTCGACCTCGGCTGCTACGCGATCGATCCCGAGACGGAGGCGGCCGTGCGCGAGGCGGCCGAGGCGCTCGCGGGCGCGGGCGCGGTCGTCGAGGAGGTGGATCTCGGCTGGACGCGCGAGATCCCGGACGCGTGGGTCGCCCACTGGGGCGTCTACCTGGCCGCGATCTTCGGGGACAAGCTCGAGGAGTTCAGAGACCGGATCGACCCGCGTGTCGTCGCGCTGATGGACGACGGGCTCGCGCTCGGCGCCGTCGAGTTCAAACGGATCGAGTTCCTGCGCACCCGCCAGTGGGAGAGCCTGCGGCCGATCCTCGAGCGCTTCGACGCTCTGCTCGTGCCGACGATGTCCCGTCCCGCGCCGCCCGTCGACCAGGACGACTTCGTCTACTACAGAGACCGCGGCGACGGGCTCTACCACGGCCTCGACATCACCTCGCAGTTCAACTTCGTCAGCCAGTGCCCGGTGCTGAGCGTCCCGGCCGGCTGGAGCTCCGACGGCCTCCCGATCGGGCTGCAGATCGTCGCCCGCCGCTACCGCGACGACGAGGCGCTGCGGATCGGCGCCGCGCTCGAGCGCGTGCGCCCGTGGGCCCACCGCCGCCCGCCGCTCTGAGGGCGTGATGTTGGAGGCCGCGATTCCGGGCGATTCGGCCGCGTTCGATCGGAAACCGCTGGCCGGGATCGGTCGCGACGTGTAGGGACAGGACTTGTCCGGCCGCGACCGGCCCCGCTTCCCGCGCCGCTGGCGCCGCCCGCCACGACGAGGGCGAGCCCGAGCGGGACGGCGGCCACGGGGCGTCGCCGCATCACGTTCGGAAGCTATACGGCCGCGCCGATCGCAGTCAAGACAGCCGCGCGACTCAGCCCCGAGGCATTTCATTCCGATCATGTTGAACCAACGCCAACAACCTTGAAGTTTCCTGCAGAGCCTGCTATGGTCATGACCTCAAGTAGAGGGTGAGATAACTCGATGGGACGGGCGGTCCCGACGCTCGATCGTCCGCGAAGAGGGAGGATCCGGTGCCTCAACGCCAGCTCACGGCAACGCAGCTCGCTACTAAAGCTCAACGCGAGGTTGAGGATCTCCATCTCGTGATCAAGGCGCGCAACGGCGACGACCATGCGCTGGACGCGTTGATCCGCCGCTACACAGGCTTCGTCCGGCTGAAGGCGAGCTCGTACTTCATCGCCGGCGGCGACTCCGAGGATCTGATCCAGGAGGGGCTGATCGGTCTTTACAAGGCGGTGCGCGACTTCCGCTCCGACAAGGAGACGACGTTTCGCAGCTTCGCCGAACTGTGCATCACCCGCCAGATCATCACCGCGATCAAGACCGCGACCCGCTTCAAGCACGCGCCGCTGAACACGTACGTGTCGTTCAGCCAGACGCCGGCCGGCCAGGACGACTCGGACGTCACCGTCGGCGACGCGCTCGCCGGCCCCGGGGTCGACGACCCGGCCATCTGCGTGATCTCGACCGAGGAGCTCCAGAGCCTCGTCTTCGCCCTCGGCACCGGTCTCTCGAGGCTCGAGTCCGAGGCGCTGCGCCTCTACCTCGAGGGCCTCTCCTACGAGCAGATGGCCGAGGAGCTGGGGTGCGACACGAAGACGGTCGACAACGCGCTCCAGCGCGTGAAGCGCAAGGTGCTCGCCCACCAGGCCGAGCGCCAGGTGCTCCTGTAACGGGCGGGTCAGGACCCGGGCGGGTCAGGACCCGCCCCTACGCGCGGGCCCAGGAGCCGGTGAGAGGACTCGAACCTCCAACCTTCGCCTTACAAGGGCGCTGCTCTACCTGTTGAGCTACACCGGCGTGCCCGTCACGGTAGCCGAGCCCGGATCCCCTGGCGATACATCGGGGTCGGCTCGAAGCCGCCTTGCGCGAATCCCCCTGGTCGAGCTCGACCAGCCCACCGGGGCCGGGCGCGCGGCGAGGGGCCGCGGCGCTACCCGTCGGCGGGCCGCACGGCGGTGAGCTCCCACTCGACGGAGCTCTCGCTGGCGACCGTGACCGTGGCGGTGTAGATCACGTCCTGCCCCGCCTCGACGGCCGTGACGTCGCACTCGAACGTGCTGCCGACGTCGACGGAGGCGTCATCCGGGCAGTCGACGGCGGAGACCGCGACGCCCGTCTCGGCGACCTTCTCCGGAACCTGCTCGTTCAGCTTGTCCTCGATCTCGCCGATCGTGAGGCTGCCGCCGCACGCGGCCAGGCCGAGGCTCAGCGGCAGCGCGAGGAGGACGAGGCGGCGACGGAACATCAGGCGGGATCTTAGGGGAAACGGAGGCGGCGCGCTACCGCCACTTGTCGAGAACGTGGGTCCCGGGACGGCTGTGGCCGGGACGCGAGGCGGAAGACACGGTCGGCGGCGTCGAGGTCATGCTCCTCGAGCGGCTCGATCTCGATCTCGGCCTCCTCATGCACCCGGGCCCGCCTCCGCTCGCGCGGAGCCGGCAGCCGGAGCAGAATGAGGCCGTGCGGATCCTGCTCGTCTCCCAGATGTACCCCGGCCGGTCCGATCCTGATCTCGGTGTGTTCGTCGCGCAGGTGGAGCGGGAACTGCTCGCGCAGGGTCACGAGGTCGAGCGCGCGGTGATCGACCACCGCGGCGGCTCCCGGACGAAGTACGTCGAGCTCGGCCGGGACGCTTTCGGCAAGGCCCGCAGCTTCCGCCCGCACGTCGTCTACGCGCACTTCCTCGTTCCCGCCGGGGCGCTCGCCGCGGTGGCCGCGCTCGCCTCCCGCGCCGCGCTCGTGCTGACGGCTCACGGGCGCGACGTGCGCAACATCGGCGCGATCCCGGGCGTGCGGGCGGCGACGCGGTTGGCTGTCCGCCGGGCCGCTGCGGTCGTCGCGGTCTCCGACTACCTGCGCCGGGAGCTCGTGCTCGCGCTGCCGGAGCTGCGGGATCGGGTGGAGGTGATCGACTGCGGCGTCGATCTGCGGCGCTTCCGCGGGCGCAACGCGACCGAGGCGCGCGCGCTGCTCGGCTGGAACGGCGACGGCCCGTTCTTCGTGTTCGTGGGCACGCTCGACGAGCGCAAGAACGTGCGCAGGCTGCTCGAGGCCCACGAGCGGCTCGGCGGCGGCCAGCTTGCCCTGGTCGGCGACGGGCCGCTGCGCTCGCTCGCGGCCGGGCGTCCGGGCGTCCGCCTGGCCGGCAGGGTGCCGCACCCCCGGGTTGCGGAGTGGATCGCCGCCTGCGACGTGCTCGCCCTGCCGAGCACGATCGAGCCGTTCGGCCAGACGTTGCTCGAGGCGATGGCGAGCGAGCGATCCGTGGTGGCGACCCGGATCGGCGGACCGCCCGAGTTCGTGCCGCCCGGCGCCGGTGTCCTCGTCGATCCGCTCAGCGTCGAGTCGATCGAGGCCGGGCTCCGCGAGGCGGCCGAGCTACCCACGCCGAACCTCGCGGCCCGGGTCGCCGCCGCGGAGCACGACGTCGTCCGCCAGGCCGCCCGGATCGCGGACGTGCTCGAGCGGGCCGCCGGGCGGCGGCGGTGATGCACGACCACGCGCACCCGCACGGGCACGGAGCCGGCGCGATCCGCGGCGGGCGCGCGCTCGCCGCCGCGCTCGTCCTGACCGCCGCCTACACGGCCGTCGAGGCGGTCGGCGGCATCCTGACGGGCAGCCTCGCCCTGCTCGCCGACGCGGGACACATGCTTTCCGACAACGTCTCGCTTGCGCTCGCGCTGTTCGCGGCGTGGCTCGCGGCCCGCCCGCCGACCGCACAGAAGACGTTCGGCTACCGCAGGGCCGAGATCCTCGCGGCGCTCGCAAACGGCGTCACCCTCGTGGCGATCTCGATCTGGGTGTTCGTCGAGGCCGGGCGCCGGCTATCCGACCCTCCCGACGTTCTCGGCGGCTGGATGCTCGCGATCGCGATCGTCGGCCTCGCGGTCAACCTGGCGGCCGGCGGCGTGCTCCTCCGCTCGCGGCGCGAGAGCCTCAACGTGGACGCCGCGTTTCGCCACGTCGTCGCCGACGCGCTCGGCTCGTTCGGGGTGATCGCGGCCGCGGCGGCAGTCCTTGCGACCGGCTGGACGCGGGCCGATCCGATTGCCGGCCTCGTGATCGGCCTGCTCGTGCTCGCGAGCGCATGGACGATTCTCCGGGATGCAACCCGGATCCTGCTCGAGGCTGCTCCCGAGGGCGTCGATCCCGGCGACGTGGGCCGGCGGCTCGCGCAGGTGGGCGGTGTCGTGGACGTGCACGATCTCCACATCTGGACGATCACCTCCGGGTTCCCCGCGCTCAGCGCGCACGTGCTCGTCGAGCCGGGAGCGGACTGCCACCGGATCCGGCTCGAGCTCGAGCGCCTGCTCAGGGAGGACTTCGGGCTCGGCCACACGACGATCCAGGTCGACCACGCGGGGGCCCGGAGCGGGCTCGAGGTGAGCAGGCTCCGCTAGCGGGCCGCTGTCCCGAGCCGGTATCCTGGCCGCATGCTCGGTGCTCTGTCGGTCTGGCACGTCCTCACGTCGATCGCGCTCGTCGTGCTCGTGCTCATGCACTCGGGCCGCGACGCGGGCTTCGGCGGGCTCGGCTTCACGCCGATGTCCCACGGCGGCCAGCACATCGTCGAGCGCAACCTGACCCGGCTGACCGTGGTCGTGAGCGTCGTGTTCGCCGCGAACACGATCGGCCTCTTCTACCTGCTGTAGCCGGCCGGTCGGGCGGGGCCGGCCCGCAGGCGCCGTCCGAGCTCGCCCGTCGTGGCGGCCTCGACGATGTCGACGGGAACGCCGTAGTCGGCGAGGCCGCGTGCGACCGTCTCGATCGGGAGCCGTGCCGCGGCGAGCGCGCCCGGCGCGAGCCGCCGGCCGGTGCCGGCGGCGGGGACGTGGAGCCGGGCGGGATAGGCGCGCGAGGCGCGCCAGCCGTCCTCGCATTCGACGACCCGGCCCCAGAGGGAGACCTGACCGACGATGCGATGCACCGCGTCGGGCTTCCGGGGGACACCGCGCGAGAACTCGAGCGTCCGGGCCGCCGTCCGTGTCGCATGGATCCCGCAGGAGCACGACTCCCGCGGCGCCTCGTGCCAGGGGAGCCCTGCGAGCGGCGCTTCGACGTGCGTGCGCCGGCACGTCGCCGCAGTCTCGCTGCGGGGCAACCACACGGTCCAGAACGCGAGCGAGCAGAGCCGCAGCGCTCCGTCGAGGTCGACGACGTCCCAGGCCCGCCAGCCGATCCGCGGCTCGATCAGGTCGGGCGCTTGCGAGACCAAGCCCTACTCGCTCGCGAGGCGGTAGACAGACCCGTCTTGCGAGGCGAGGTAGAGCTCCCCGTCGAGGCCCTCTCCGAACGAGGTCAGATCCTTCAGCTCGATCGAGTGGCCTCTCACGTCCTTCGCTTCGCCGCTCTCGAGGCGAAGGCTCCAGATCCGGCCGCTGCAGTAGTCGCCGAAGAAGTAGCGGCCGCTCGCGGTCGGGATCGCCGCGCCGCGGTAGACGAAGCCGCCCGTGATCGAGCAGCCGTCCTCGCGGCCGTAGACGTGGATCGGCCAGACCAGCTTCCCGCTGGCGTCAGGCGCCTTGTCCTCGAACGGCGCGAGCCCCTCGTACGCGTCCCAGCCGTAGTTCTCGAGACCGGGGCTCGAGCGCGGCGTCACGTTGATCTCCTCCCAGGCGTCCTGGCCCACGTCGGCGATCCAGAGATCTCCCGTCTCCCGATCGAACGAGAATCGCCACGGGTTGCGGAGCCCGTAGCCCGCGAGCGCCCATTCCGCGCCCGCGCGATCGACGTCCAGGGTGAGGAGCTTCCCGAGCGGGGAGGCGAGATCCTGCGCGCGGTTCTCGGGGTCGCCGCCGGCGCCCCCGTCCCCCGTGCCAACGTAGAGGAGGCCGTCGGGGCCGAAGGCGAGCTGGCCGCCGTTGTGGTTCTCGTACGGCTGCTCGACGAGGAGCAGCTGCCGGCGCTCGACCGGCTCGGCCCCCGGCGCCGCTTCGTACTCGGCGACGCGGGTGTCGCCCCGCTCGTCCGTGTAGTTGACGTAGAACAGCCGGTTCGTCGCGTAGCCGGGGTGGAAGGCGACGGACAGAAGCCCCTGCTCGCCGCCGCTCGCGACGCGGTCCTCGATATCGAGGAAGGCGGTGGGGAGCAACTCGCCGCCTTCGAGCACCAGGATCCTGCCCGCCTGCTCGACGACGTAGAGCCGTTCCGGCTCGCCCGGCGCCGCCGCGAGCTGGACGGGCGAGTCGAGGCCCGAGACGATCTCGACGAGCCGGAGCTTCGTCGGCGCGGCCGTCTCGGTCGGTGCCTCCCCGGTCGGCGCGTCATCCGCAGCTGCGGTCGACGCGGTTGTCGCGGCCTGCTCGGTGGGCGTAGCCTCGTGTATTGCGGCCGGCTCCGCCCCGGCCGGGTCGCCGGTCTCCGGGCTCGAGGAACCGCACGCCGCGAGGGCGAGGGAGGCGAGCGCGAGCGCGAGCGCGAGCAGCCTCATCCGGACACGGTAGCTGGCGGCAGGCCCGCAAGAAACGAGCGCCCCGGGTGGGGGCGCTCGGACACATGCGCTGGAGAGGACTTGAACCTCCACGAGCCTAAGCTCACAAGGCCCTCAACCTTGCGCGTCTACCAATTCCGCCACCAGCGCGCGCGGACGAAGTCTAGCGTTGACGGCGTCCGTTCGGCGCGCTACTCTGACACGAACGAATGTTCGATCGGGAGGGTGAGATGCTGAGCGGACGCCAGCGGGAGATCTACGACTTCATCGTCGAATACGCGCGCCGGCACGGCTACCCGCCCACGGTGCGGGAGATCGGGGCCGAGGTCGGCCTTGCCTCGCCTTCCACCGTCCACGTCCACCTGGCGAAGCTCGAGCAGGCGGGCTACGTGCGCCGCGACCCGGCGAAGCCGCGCGCCCTCGAGCTCGTCGGCCGCAACCGGGAGCCGGAGCGAGACGAGGGTCGCGTCCGGGTGCTGCCGCTCGTCGGCGAGATCGCAGCGGGCTCGCCGCTGCTGGCCGAGGAGAACGTCGAGGATCACCTGGCCGTGCCCGAGACCCTGTCGCGCGGCGGCGAGGAGTTCCTGCTCCGCGTCCGCGGCGACAGCATGATCGAGGCCGGGATCCTGCCCGGGGACGTGGTCGTGGTGCATCGTCAGGCGACGGCCGAGAACGGTGACGTCGTCGCGGCGCTCGTCGGCGAGGACGAGGGAGCGGGCGAGGCGACCGTGAAGACGTTCTACCGCGACGGCGGCCGCGTCCGCCTCCAGCCCGAGAACGCGGCGCTCGAGCCTCTCTACCCCGAGCACGTGCAGATCCTCGGGCGGGTGGTCGGGCTGTTTCGCAGGCTATGACCGCCGTCGCCGTGCTCACGCGCACCCTCGACGAGGCGCTCGAGGCGCTGCTCGCCGGCGAGGCGGGGGACTGTCCGGTGTGCGGCGAGGAGGTCGAGGCAGAGCGCGGCCGGGTCGAGTGCGCGGGCTGCGGGTCCATGCTCGAGTCGGCGTCGTCGACGGGGGCCGAGCCACAGCTCGTCCTCGTGTGACGGCCCGTTGCGTCTGGTTATACTCCGGGTATGAAAACGGCTGTCTCGATCCCCGATGACCTGTTCCGGCAGGCGGAAGAACTCGCCTCGCGTCTCGGCATGTCGCGCAGCCAGGTGTATCGCGAGGCCCTTGCCGAGTACGTTCTGCGGCGCGAGCCGCGCTCGGTGACTCGCATCCTGGACGAGCTGGCTACCGAGCTCGGTGGGCAGCCTGATCCGTGGGTCGACGCCGGCGCTCGCGGAGCTCTCGAGCGCGTCGAGTGGTAGTCAGTCAGGGCGATGTCTTCTGGGCGTCGCTCCCGGAGCCGACCGGATCCGGGCCCGGGCTTCACCGGCCGGTCGTGGTCGTCCAGGGTGATTCGTTCAACGCGAGCAGGCTCGCCACAGTCGTCGTTGTCCCGCTGACGAGCAATCTCCGCTGGGCGGCGGCGCCGGGAAACGTTCTGCTGCCCGCGGCTCGCATTGGGTTGCCGAAGGACTCCGTCGCGAACGTCTCTCAGATCGTGACGCTCGATCGCGGGACACTGGCAGAGCGCGTCGGCCGGGTTGGCCCGGCAGACCTCGCCCTCGTTCTCTCCGGGGTCGACGTCGTCCTCGGCCGCGCGTAGGTCCGCGCGCCTCCGAGCTACACTCCGGGGCGCAGGCCGGGTGGCCGCGGGCCGCTCCGGCGGTCCGAGGAAAGTCCGGACACCGCAGGGCAGGACGCTGGGGAAACCCCAGGCGGCGAAAGCCGACGGAAAGTGGAACAGAAAGGACACCGCCCCCCAGGGGGTAAGGGTGAAAAGGTGGGGTAAGAGCCCACCAGCGCCGCGGCGACGCGGCGGCTCGCCAAACCCCGTCCGGTGCAAGGCAAACAGGCTCCGCTACCAGGTGGCCCGCCGAGGAGCCGGGTACGCCGCTCGAGCCGCCGGGAGACCGGCGGCCTAGATGGATGGTCACCCCCGACAGAATCCGGCTTACAGGCCTGCTACGGAAGAAGCCCTGGAAACAGGGCTTCTTCTATTGACCCGGCTCAGCTGGCGGCTCGTCCAGGAAGTCCTTCCGAGCGTACCGCGTGCTACGTCTCAGCATGTCGGCTGTGGGGTGCGCGTCGCCGGCCCGAGCTCCCGCTCGAAGCGATCGAGCAGATCGAAGAGGCCGACGCACTCCCAGGCGCGGTTTCGCCGCCTGATGGCTGTCTGCCGAAGGACTCCTGCCCGCTCGAGGCGGAGGACGGCTTGGCGCGCACGCTCCTCGGTACCAGCGATGTGTGAGCTGAGCAGGAAGTCGTCGTCGGCGATCTTCTCGGGCACGTAGGCGCGGTAGGTGAAGCCGCGCCTCGCACTGCGGCCGCCAAGGGCTGCGGGCCGCGCGTCCCAGTGGCGGTCGACCAGACGGCCTCGACGCGACCGTTCTCTGAGGTTGGCTGCCATCGTTTTTACCCAACGTTAGCAGATGAAGTTTGGGCAGGGTGTTCTTGGACGACGAATCGAACGAAGCCCTGGGCGCCGCTGACGTTTGCATCCGACTCGCGACGATCTACCGTCCCCGTCCTTCGCACGGCGGCGCTCCCAGGGCTCCCTCGCGGGAGAGCGCCGCCGCGGCCTCTCTGAAGCCCGCGGCCGGACGCAGCGCGCCGACCTCGCGGCCGTTCCAGTTCCGCAGCGGCACGTCCGCGAGGCCGCGCACGACCTGCGCCTCGCGCTCGTCGAGCGGGACGAACGCCTCGATCAGCGCGGCCAGTACCACCTCGGCCGCCCGAGTGGCACCGTCGTCGATCTTGAGCGCCACGCCGAGCCCGCTCTCCGGGAAGGCGGCGCAGTACATGCCCTCGGCGCCGACCTTGCAGTAGGCCCGCTCGCCGAGCAGGTCGAGCACCCGCGTGTCGAAGCGGCCGGAGCCGGCGGTCATGAACGGCGCGCGGGCGGCCGCCGAGAGCAGCCGCCTCGCCGCCTCGGCCTGGCCGTCGCGCAGCCCGGTGCCGGTGGCGACGCGCGCGAAGGCGAGGGCCAGGTGCTCGAGCGGGATCGCAAACGTCGGGATCGAGCAGCCGTCGATACCGAGCACCGCGGTCGAGAGCTCCCGGCCGGTGGCGGCCTCGAGCGCCGCCGTGACCTCGCGCATCACCGGGTGCCCTGCCTCCACGTAACCCCGCGCGTACGCAGGCAACTCCCGCCCGCCGGCCAGGTGGTGGGCCAGGCAGACGAAGCCGGCGTGCTTGCCCGAGCAGTTGTTGTGGAGCGCGCCCGGCGCTTCGCCCCGCGCGGCGAGCTCGCGCCCGGCGGCCTCGTCCAGGGGCCAGTGTGCGCCGCACTCGAGCACCTCCGCTCCCACCCCCGCTCGGGCGAGCATGGCGGCTGCCGTGGCCACGTGAGCCGGCTCGCCGCTGTGGGAGGAACAGGCCAGCGCCAGCTCCTCGTCGCCCAGGCCGAGCGCTGCCGCGGCGCCGCTCTCCACGAGCGGCAGCGCCTGGAGCAGCTTCACCGCCGATCGCGGCAGCACCGGCCGGCTGACGTCGCCGAGCGCAAGCACGTGCTCGCCACCGGCGGAGACGACCGCCAGAGCACCCCGATGCACCGACTCGACGGCGCCGCCTCGGCACACCTCGATCAGCACCGGATTCATGTTCCCGCCGTCCCGGGCACTCGCCTTGCGACTGTACTGCGTCCGTTCGGCGCGGGATAGACTCGGCTGCGGGATGCTCGTCGGCGTCGCCCAGATCGAGCCGCGGCTGAAAGAGCTCGAGCGCAACCGCGAGCGCTGCCTCGTGAGCCTCGAGGAGGCCGCGCGGGCGGGCTGCTCGCTCGTCGTCTTGCCCGAGTGCGCGAGCGCCGGCTACATGTTCGAGAGCGCCGAGGACGCGCTGCCGCATGCCGAGGAGATCCCGGGGCCGTTCAGCGACGCCCTCGTCGGGGCCTGCGGGCGGCTCGGGCTCCACTGCGTCGCGGGCCTGCTCGAGCGCGACGGCGACACGCTCAGGAACACCGCCCTGCTCGTCGGACCGGCCGGCGTCGTCGGCCGCTATCGCAAGTCGCATCTGCCGTTCCTCGGTGTCGATCGCTTCGTGAGGCCGGGGGACGAGCTGGCGCTGTTCGAGACGCCGATCGGTCGGATCGGGCTCGAGATCTGCTACGACCTGCGCTTCCCGGAGCTGACACGGGCCCTGGCGCTCGGGGGCGCGGAGCTCGTCGCTCACCCGACGAACTGGCCGGTCGAGGCGCGCTCGAACGCGGAGCTCCTGACCCGGGCGCGGGCGAACGAGAACCGGATCTTCCTCCTGACCGCGAACCGCGTCGGTCGGGAGGGGAACGCCGAGTTCTGCGGCTGGAGCCAGATCTGCGACGTTCGCGGCAGGCGGATCGCGGAGGCGGACGCGATCGGGGAGAGCCTCCTCGTCGCCGAGATCGACCCGGCGGAGGCGCGGGAGAAGAGCCTCGTCCCCCGGCCCGGGGAGTACGAGATGCACCTGTTTTCCCACCGCCGCCCGGAGCTCTACGGGGCGCTGGCCATCCCGGGGCCTGGCCCTCCCGAGCGCCCCGGTCTAGCCTGACCGCATGGCGTACGACGAGGGGCTCGCCGAGCGCGTTCGCGAGGTGGTGGCCGCTGAGACCGGGCTGAGCGAGCGGAAGATGTTCGGTGGCCTCGCGTTCATGCTCGACGGCCACATGTGCTGCGGGATCGTCGCCGGCGACCTGATGCTGCGGCTCGGCGCCGAGCGCGCGGACGAAGCGCTCGGGCGCCCGCACGTCCGCCCGATGGACTTCACGGGCAGGCCGATGCGTGGAATGGTGTATGCGGCCCCTGAGGGGCTGCGCGGAGCTGCTCTCCGTCGCTGGCTCGAGCAGGCGATCGCGCACGCGCGCTCGCTGCCACCGAAGCAGCCGAAGCGCCGCCGCTGACCGGATCCACCGCCCGGTCGTGGGCTCCGACGAAGCTGCCGGCGTACTCCTCCGCGCTGTTCGCGAACCCGGTCCACGTGCGCCCGTCGACGACCAGGCGCCGGCCGCGGCGTGCCCTCCGGCAGCGCGGCAGGGGCGACGCTCGCCCGGCGAGCGCTTCGCGGCGACCCGCGCGGTAGCCGCGACGGCGCGGTTCCCGTTTGACTTCGACGGCCGCCGCCTGATACCAAAGCACTCCGATGCTCGCAATGTCCTCGTACCAGTGGTTCGCCGGCTTCCACACGCTCGCTGCTGTCCTGTGGGTCGGCGGCGGCCTGATGCTCGTCATCTACCTGCTCGCGGCGGAGCGGGCGAACGATCCGGCCGGTCTCACGACGGCGGTCGCGCGGGTCGGAGCGATCGGGAGCAAGGTGTTCGGAACCTCGTCGCTCGTCGCGCTCGGGTTCGGGATCGCGCTCGTCGAGAGCGGCAGCGCCTGGTCGTACGGCGACTTCGTCGTCGTCTGGGGGCTCGTCGCGTTCGCGCTCTCGAGCGTGATCGGCGGCGGCTTCCTCGGCCCCGAGTCCGGGAGGCTCGCCAAGCTGCTCGCCGAGCGGCCGCCAGACGATCCCGAGGCGCTGAGGAGAGCCCGGCGCATCCTCGTCGCCTCGCGCGTCGACGTGACTATCCTGGTCGGCACCGTCTTCGTGATGGCCGCCAAGCCGTTTCTCTAGGCGCGATGTCGAAGCGGGCGCTCGCGGCGGCACCCGCGGAGCTCGTCGACCTGCTCGACGGGCGTGAGCTTGCCCGCCGGGTCGGCGAGACTTTCGAGCTGATCACGATCTCCGACGAGGGGTGGCCCAACGTGGCGCTCCTGAGCGTGGGCGAGGTGCTGGCCGTCTCGGGGACCGAGATCCGTGTCGCCCTCTGGCGCGGGACGCGTACGGCCCGGAGCCTCGAGCGAAACGGTCGTGCGACGCTCGCCTGCGTGCTGCCGCCCGCCTCCTACACCGTTCGCCTCACGGGCATCGAGCCTCTGCCCTCCCCGGACGACTCGCTCTCTTTCTCCACGTGCCGGGTCGAGTCGGTCGAGGTCGACACGGTCGGCTATGCGGAGCTAACGAGCGGGATCCGCTTTCGGCTGGGCGACTCGGCCGCGGTCGTCGAGCGCTGGCAGCGGACGATCGACGCTCTTCGCGCCGCGGGGTAGCTCGGTCGGCGAGCGGGACGATGGCACGGTGGCCTGCCGGCGCGGAGTTCGCTACCGTAGGCACTAGCCAGGGACTACGAGGAGGGAGGAACCGTGTCTTCGAAGCATCTGCCCGTGCTCGCGGCGTCCGCTCTTGCCGCGCTCGGCTTCGCGGCCGGCTGCGGCGGCGACGGCGGCGAGGAGGCCGCGCCGGCCACGACCGCCGCCGCGGCGGAAGCCACGACGCTCGAGCTCGCTGCCGACCCGGGCGGCGCGCTCGCGTTCGACGCCGCCGAGCTCGAGGCGCCCGCCGGGGAGGTAGCGCTCGTGCTCGTGAACGACTCGCCGCTTCCCCACGACGTCTCGATCGAGGGCAACGGCGTCGCCGTGGCCGGCGAGACGTTCACGGGCGGCACGCGGACGACGGTCGCGACGCTCGAGCCGGGAACGTACACGTTCTACTGCAGCGTGCCGGGCCACCGGGAAGGCGGCATGGAGGGGACGTTGACCGTGAAGTAGCGCTCCGGGCCGTATTCGCCCCGCCCGGCCGCGCCGGGGGCCGCACGGGCCGCGGCGGGCTGGTCTGGTCGGGCCTTGCGCGGACGCACCCGCCGGTAGAGATCCTTCGCGATGGCGAAGCGCCACACAGCGGGGACGTGGTCGCGCGGCTCCGCCGCGAGGCGGACGCCAGGCGGCCCCTGATCGTGCCGATGCGCGGCTGGTCGGCCTACGACCAGAGCGAGGAGCTCGCGAGCACCGAGCGGGGCTGGGCGAAGGGAAACGGTGACGGGCCGGTGTGGCTGCCCGACCCCGATTGCCCGACCTGGTCGCACCGGGCCACCCGGATGCTCGCCGTCCTGCGCGAGCGGTTCGACCCCGACAACGAGAACCTCGATCTTCTCGCGTGCGACATGCACATCCTCGACGAGGCGTTCGCCGCGCTCGTCAACCGGTGCATGGGCGACATGCTCGACGGAACCTGGCGTAAGGGCCGCTACCGCGACGTCGACGGCGTCGTCCGGGTGTAGGGGCGGGGGCTCTACGGTCGCAGCAGCCGCTTCAGCACGAGCTCGAGCTGGCGCGCTCCCAGCGCGAGGCTGTCCGGCTCGATCCACTCCCCGGGCGAGTGCATGCCGCCGCCGTTCGAGACGCCGATCGTGAGCGCCGGGATGCCGAGCGCCAGCGCCGCGTTCGCATCGGTCGAGCCCGCGGTCAGCGTCTCCGTGAGTCCGAGCTCGCGGCGCACGGCGAGCACGGCCTCGAGCAGGCCGGAGCCCCGATCGAGGCGGCCGGCAGGGCGGCGGCCGACCGTCTCGACGGCCAGCTCGAGCGGCGGCTTCACGGTCAGCCCCGCGAGCGACGCCGAGAACGCCTCGAGGTCGGCCTCCTCGAGCGCGCGGCGCTCGACCACCAGCTCGGCCTCGTCGGCGATCGAGTTGACGGAGCGGCCACCCGAGATCACCCCGATGTTCACCGGCGCAGCGGGCGTCCCGGCTCGGGCGATGGCCGCGGCAAGATCGATCAGTGCGTGGATC